>NZ_JTCM02000127.1 GCF_000817785.2 Hassallia byssoidea VB512170
TGAAGTTTTCTTTTGGAAAGAAATATGCGAAAGGCTGGGAATAAATAGAGAAGATTTCCATTCTGGTAATGGCGGCAATGGAGGAAATGGGGGAAATGGAGGAAACGGGGATGATGGGAATGATGAGGATGATATTAATTCGGATGGGCATCCTGAAGAACTATATCGAGGAATCTGTGAGAAATTAAATTTAAATTTCGATAATTGCGTCACCAATCAAGCCTTCGACGGCTGGTTTTATCGGCAGCAGTTTGGGGGCGACGAGGGGAACTGGTGGGTTAGTGATTCTTCTTTTTATCGCTGGGATGAGAAGATAAATATTTGGCAGCACCAGACGGACAACCGCATTTTAGCTTTTATAGCGAAAGCTAGTGAGAAAAGCTATAAATTAACTCATTCCAAGATGCTTGATTGGTACGCGAAACGACCTTACGAATGTAATAGCCACAAAGAATCAGCATTTAAATATGCTCGTAGCCGCCTGGAACGGGAAGAATCATCCATTGCGAACAACCACCTTCTAGCGTTCAAAAATTGTGTTGTAGACATGCGTACCGGTGAGACGATGCCACACAATAAAGCTTACTACCTCCAGAATATTATCCCCTACGACTACGAGCCAGGTAAAAGCTGCCCAGAAGTTTTTTTACAATTTATCACTCAAGCTTTTGGTGCAGATATGGTAGATGTTATTCGCGCATTTACTAGTATGTTTCTTGACCCAACTGCCCCTTATGGTAGATTTCCACATTTAATTGGTCAAAGTGGTGGCGGGAAAGGTACATTAGGAAGATTCTGGAGCCTATTGTTTGGTCAATCCGGGTCTGGAAATGCCAGCTACTTTTCAGATATTTCCACCCCTGAAGGTCGCCATCAATATTTAACAGGCAAGCGAATATTTGGCTTCCCTGATATGGGTGGCTATGCCGAAGGTGTACGGGCATTTTACGAATTGGTTGACAATGGTCCGATGACCGGTAGGGCATTATTTAACCCAGTAGCGTACAACAAGCAGTGGAATATTCATTTCTGGTTGGCTTCGGTAAACCACCTTCAGATAGAGAATGCAGGAGATGGGTGGGCGCGACGCGCTTATCCAATTCCGGTTCTAAGCAGAAATGTACAACCAGATCCAAATTTAGGGCAAAAACTAGAAGCTGTAAAGGCTGATGTTATTAGCTGGGCTTTAGCAATGCCTCGTGACGAACGGGATCGGATACTAACATCGCCCCCGTCGGTAGATCGTGCGATTAATTCGGCGATGGATGCTTCTATGTATGGTGACTCCACAAAATCATTTGTTGATTTGTGCTTGCGACCTTCATCCGATGCTGGCTACGTAGATAATCACCAGTTACATACTTGGTACGTAGCGTATTGCAAAGAACACGGATACACGCCATTGGGAATGAGTAAGTTCGCCAGCCACCTGAAAACAATTGTGCCACTAAATTTTGTGGATAGGCATTGGGAGCCGCAGCGGGACAAAGTGCGTTCTCGCGTACAAGCACATTGGGAATATTTAGCCCCCTTGACAGGAGCCTTTACCAAAATTGGAGGCGAGGAGCAACACAGTAGCAGCCAAAACTCACAACCTTCAAATCCGATTTGGGTTTGCATAAAAGCTGGGTGTCACGAAGGTGGTTTAGAGCAATTTACTGATTTTTGGAACCCTCCAGAACCGCCAAAAACGCCAGAACCCAGTGAGGGTAAGGGTGTCCAAGGTGTCCAAGGTGAAAAACCAGCCAAAAACGACCCTGGACACCCTGAAACCCAGTCACAGCAAGGGTGTCCAAAGTGTCCAACTGTCCTCCCCCAAAGTTTTGGCACAAATGAAAAACAAGATCCAAAAAAAGAAATTTTTGAAAAAAAAATAAATGACTATACCCCCAAAGTAGGTGGGGACAATTTTGACAGTTTGGACACCCGCTCTGGGACTGGGTTTCAAGGTGTCCAGGTTCAGAATGACCCCCCACAAGAGGGTGGACAGGGTGGACACCTAGACAGTGTAAGCGTTCCAGCGATTTCGCCCCATAATTCCTCCTTACCCGAAACAAATGACTTGTGGGCTAAAATACTTGATTTTGAGCCATCTACTTCGTTAAGTGACGATACAGAAATAAGCGACTTATGGGCTGAAGTACTTGATTTTGAGCCATCTACTTCGTTAAGTGACGATACGTTAACAAGCGACTTATGGGCTGAAGTACTTGATTTTGAGCTTGAAGTGGTAACGCCGGCAAACTCCGACACTTCTTCCGAGATAAAAGGACTTGATGTTCAAATTGAAGTGGGAGATCGCATTTCCTGCTACCCCCATGTCGATTACTTCAACAGAGAGAAGGCGGTTAAAGCCACAGTTCTAAAAATCGAAACTAAGAAAGGATGGTTTGCAGGGGCAACTATAAAATGGACGCTCTACAAAAAAGAAGAAAGCGGTTGGGTTAGTGAAAGTATTACAAGTCCAATTCCTGGGGGTTGTTCCGACTGGATTTTGAAAAAGCTTTAACTCGCATCACCCACCACTTACGGGAAAAATATCAACATCGCCATGCCCACTTATGGTGGTTTGATTTTTCCCGCAAGCGGGAAAAGTTGAAGGAGGGCGCGTGTTTAGTTTGGGCGATCGCACTTGTATTTTTTCCTGTGAGCGGGAAATTCCGACAATCCCCATAATTAAACTGCTTGCAGTAAAATTCAGTTACAGCAAGCGGTATTATGCAGTAAAAAAATACAGTAAAAATTGTAGTATGAGTATTATTTCGTTTACGAATGTTAAAGGTGGCGTGGGAAAATCGACCACCGCCGTGCATTTTATTTACTGGCTAGCAGTAATCAAAAAAAAGAGTGTAGCCGTAGTAGATGCAGACGGGCAGGGCAGTACTTCGGCTTGGCTAGAAGCTATGGAACTAGGCGTTGGGTTGTGCCGAATTACGGACGCAGATGAATTGGCTGACCAATTACCAGCCATCGAAAAAAACTTCGATTATGTAATTGTGGACAACGCGGGAAATTTGGGGGAAGCAACTCGCAGCACTCTCTTAACAGCAACAACGGCAGTAATTCCTATTTCTCCCAGCGGTTTAGATTTGATGTCGGCTGCGTCTGCTGCTAAGGTTGTTCGTCAAAATCAGAAAGCGAGAGGCGGGTTCCCAAAAGCTGGAATATTTATAAATCGAGCAACTAGAAACTCTAAACTTTCCAGGGAAGCTGTAGATGTAATAAAAGAGATAGAGGGCATCACCCCACTAAAACAAATCATCTACCGCCGCGAATTAATAGCAGATACTTTTCTCCAAAAAGCAACAGTCTGGAATATGGCAGGTGGTAAAGAAGCATCTGCTGATTATCAGAAATTATTTAACGAGATTTTGAGATTAAATAAATGAAAAAGAAGCCTCGCAATACATTATCCGATTTGCTCCAAGAAGTCGATATTGAGAATCTTAAAGAAGCAAAGATTTCGCCAAAACAAGTAAAACCTATCCAACCGAAAAAACAAGGGCAACAAAATAAAAGTACTCCTAAAGTTGAACCGCCAGCGCAAACAATTCTTGATAAAATAAAAGAAGAGGAAATCGAAAAACGCACACGCATAACTATTGATTTAGACCCTGAGACTTATGCCGAACTCAAGCAACTGGTCGATTACACAGGAAAGACACAAGCCAAGCTGATTAGGGCTTTGATTAAAGAGACAACAAAATTACTGCAAAAAATGCAGTAAAAAATGCAGTAATATCAATTTATATTTATTAAATTAACCCATCAAGTTTATTAGTTAACGCTCCTTGAAGGTCAATGCGATTATCGTCGTAAATCAGAAGAGTTTTGGGGTCGGCGTGCCTACTAAGTTTTTGCGTGGCGCGGATATTGCCATTATTTTGATTAAGCGCTTCAGTAATTGCAGAATGCCGAATTCGATGTGGGGACATTCGCTTTTCAATACCAGCTAAATTACAGTATTTCGCTACGATTTGGCGAATTGATTCTCCAGATAATCTGCGACCAAAATATACGGGGTCAAGGGAAATAAAAATAGGCTCATTGGGTTTATCAGTGGCATTAGAAGCTTGCAGCCATTCCAATATTGAAGAAGCAGTTTTAAACGAAATCGTTACCAAGTCGCGTTCTGAGTTTCGACCTTTACCGCTTACAGATAATTGTAAGCTTGTATATTGAAAATGCTTTACATCCAAGCTAAAAATTTCACCTCGCCGTAATGCATTACTCCACAGCAATCGCATCATCGCTACATCCCGCTTGCCTATTAAGGTCGAAGTGTCAATGGCTTCAAAAATTTGAACCATCTGCGAAACTTCTACGCCCTTAGTATCTCTATATGGTTTTACTTTTTCATTTTTAATTATTTCTAAGTCGTAACTACAAATATCGAAAATCTTGCCCATCTCCACTAGGGATTTAATAGCGCTAATCCTGCGGTTGACTGTGGCGGGAGACAAGCCTTGCTTAAATAATTGATTTCGGTAGGCGGTAACTACCGCAATTGCTTGATTTTTGCTGAGACATAAAAACTCGCGTGCTAAGTCGGAATTTAATTCTCTGCCGGGTGCGATCATGCCAAAAAAGTTTTTTAGATCGTGAGTGTATGCACGCCGAGTATGTTCCGATCGCTTTTGCGTTAGTAGCGTCTCCAACACACGCTTACTGTCGCCTTGAGTATAATTGCTTAAAGCGGTGATGGATCGAAGAGTGATGATGTCCGACATATCGATGAAATGCTTATATATCAAGCATTGTACAGGTAAAGTGCTTGTTGAAAGAGGTATTCTCGCAATCTCTTTACACGAAAAGAATTGATCGCCACCACACGAAAATTCCCGCTTGCGGGAAAAAAGTTTCTTCGTCTTGGCGTGATGATGTGCAGGTGTGGGGAAATTGTGCGATCGCGCTCACTCAGTCTTCTTGGTTGAACTGACTAGAATACTGGCAATTTTTTCCACATAATTAATCCCAAAACTGCATAAATTGATTTTCCTTATGCCTATTAAGAATACAGAACGAAAGGTAAATGAGTGCTTAACTTCTGTTGTGCAAATCAAGTAAGGCTTTATACACACAATAAAATTTCTGTCAAGGCGTAAGTCCTATGTGTAGCCCTTTCAAGGTGAACGTTTGTACTATGAAATAAATAATGTTTTTCACCCAATTTTGGTATTTTGGCGATTGCGATCGCTTAATTTACAGTCCAAAAATTTGGAGTTTAATCCATAATTTCTTTCTTCAATTGCAGCCGATGCCTGAAATACGGTAAAAATTTGGATAGTACATATGCTCACCTTGAAAGGGCTAGTCCTATGTGTAATTCTTCTGTCATTGTCTCATCACAATCGCACCCTCGTTATGGCGAATTAGGGGTGATTGAGGCAGGTGCTCCAATGTTCAACAAAATTTTAGTAAACATTTGCCTCACCCATGCGGGAACCGGTATAAGACATCTCCGAAAAAGAATATAAAAGCCTTGTGCAGTCAGGGTTGATACCTCATTCTGGAGATATCTATAGATATGAACTTAATGCGAACGCGAACTTAATTCCGAAATTCACCTGAACGAAACTGTAGCATTTCAAAGAGAACTAATAGAGTAATTGCACCATGAAAAACTTTAAAATTATTACATTAGGGGCATCAGGCGCAGGAAAAACTGTATTCCTCGCTAGTATGTTTAAGGCATTATCAACTCAGAAAAACTCTAGTTTTAAGCTTGATGTTGAAGAGCCAGACAAACGAAAATTACTAAACTCCACCTATACACAGATACTGACTGGCGATACTTGGCCTCCTGGAACAAAAAATATTTCCGAATGGACATTTACTTGTCAAGTTCAAACAGAAGATTTTGATAAATACAATGCTTGTCAATTCACTTACTTTGACTACGCTGGAGGTCGCCTAACTGATATAGAGGAAGATGAGGACTTGGAAAACGTCGTACAGCAAGCTGATACAGTTTTAGGATTACTAGATGGTCAGAAAATATATGCTTGGCTGAATGGTAGCGATCAACTACGAGCCAATGTATTTTTAAGTACGGATTTACCCAATATTCTCAAACGGATGCAGAAGCTTACAGTTCCAGTTCACTTTGTTATTACTAAGTGGGATGTTCTGGATCAGAAGTTTACCCTATCTCAGATACGTGAAAAACTTCTCACTATTCCTGCTTTTGCACAATTAATCAAAAGTCGAGGTGAAGCAGGTTATATTGTCCGAATTATTCCAGTTAGTGCTATCGGTTTAGAATTTGCTACTCTGCAACCAGATGGAAGTATGAAAAAGAATCCAGGTAAGATTCCATTTCCCTTTTTGCTTGAAGCACCTATATCCTGTGTTTTGCCAGATAGACTACAACAATTGCATAATCAAAAACAAGCACAAGAAAAACAACTTGAACAACAAATTCAGAAGATAGATGATGGCAATATTGTGGTTGGCGCATTAGTTGGTGGTCTAGATTTTTTAGGGGTTGGATTAGAGGGATTGGGACTACTGCTAGAGTTAGACGATACGGCTGAAATCAAAATGGCTAGATTGTTCACTAAAGCAACTTCAATGGTTACTTCTTTGGTGAAAGGGGGAATAAAAGGAATTAATGAAAAAATAAGTAAAGGATCTCGAAAAAAGAAAGAAACTACGCTCAAATCCGTTAAAGACGAACAGTCTGCTCTAATACACGCAATGAACGTATTTTATGATTTTGAGAAAGATTTAATAGATAGTTTTCCAGAGTCTAAATTAGTTTAGCCCTATATCAATAAATCCTCTAAAAGTGCAATGAAGAACTACAGTATTATTACTCTAGGAGCATCTGGGTCTGGTAAAACCATTTTCTTGGCTAGTCTTTTCAAAGTATTTTCAATACAAGGAAAATTTGGCTTTTCTTTAGATGTTCAAGACAGTTCTAAAAGAATGGTTATGAATAAGGTATTCGCAGATTTGACTACAGGAGAACAATGGCCTTTAGGCACTAGAAATATTTCTGAATGGGCATTAACTGCCTATGTAAATAACTCAGAAATATCTAAGGTTCCAGCCTGTAAAATCACCTATGTTGATTATAAAGGAGGTCTAATCACAGACGTATCAACAAAAGATGAAGAAAATTACGGTGGTTACAATGATTTAGAAACCTACGTTAAAGAAGCTGATGCAGTTTTAGTAATCTTGGATGGTCAAAAGCTACTTTCTTTGATGCAGGATCACGACTTAACTAATAAGGTTGTTTTCAGATGGTTAAATGAAGACCTATCGGCCCTCATGCAAATGGTCGATAAATGCAATAAATATATTCCCGTTCATTTCATTATTAGCAAGTGGGACTTACTTGAAGGTAGCTACTCTCTACCAGATGTAAAAAAACGCTTGCTGAATAATGTTCCTGAATTTTATAACGTAGTTGACAATAGGAGGAAAGTAAGTTGTCCGGTACGTTTGATTCCTGTCAGTTCTTTAGGTAAGGGTTTTGCAGTTTTACAACCTGATGGACAGATGAAGAAGCTTTCAGTCAATCCACATCCAATGAATGTAGAGTGTCCCCTAGCTTTTGCTTTGACGGATAAGCTACCAAATCCAGGCAGATCGAAACAAAAGCCTTTCAAACCCACAGTATGGGATTGGATTGTCATTGGACTTTGTATTGCTCTCATTCAACCTAGCAATGGGTTCGTACTGATTATTGCCATTGTTTATTTTGGGTTTCGTCTATTGAGAAACAAGAAGCAAAGATTAAATGAAATTTCATCGAGCGAAGAGGCATTTGAACAAATTTTGAGTAAATGTCAGGAAATTAAGAAACAATTCAATGCTGACTTTCCTGACTCTGACCTTGCTAAAATACCCTCTTTTAAATCTAGGTAATAAATATTATGACAATTCAAGCTTGGACTTTTCTCATTAGCCGAAATCAGTCAATTGACTACAAAACTGTAGTCGCACCTGATTTCATTTCTGAAGCTAAAATTCGCAGTTTGCTCACTAAAGTTACAGAAGAAGATTTTACTGAAAGCGGGCAAATAAGTATTCGCGAGGTAAATGGATCTGAAGTTGGCAACTTTACTGTTGTTTTTCGTTCGGTTAAAGCCAGAAACAATGACATAGGAGAGGAGGGAAATAAAGTATTAAAAGATGCAGTTGGGAGAGAAATTTATTGGGTGGAGGGACTCGTTTTTCAGAAAAATTTGCACGAAATGCAATATAAAATTGGAGAAAGTCATCTCGATCAAGCACATCGATATCTACAAAAGAAGTATCGTGAGTTTTGGTATGAGGATAAGCTCAGTATTTCCTATGTGATTGATTTGGTAAAAGTTACATCTGAGTCAGGCAACAACTTTAAAGTGCTAGAGCCATTGGTGATTACACTAAGGTCTCAATTACCAGAGCATCAATCACCAAGAAAAAAAGAACTTAAAAACTATAAATACCCTCCCAGCAAACCTGTGATAAACAAAACAAGTTTATTTAGACTTGTTTTAATTGCAATTACAGCACTATTATTGACTGGGATAGTTTGGGAAGTGTGCTTGTACTTCCAGCCAAGAAAGATATGCATGTATGTTAGTAATAGTGAATCAGTTGAATTTAATCTGCCAAATCAAACTCCCTTACCACTAATTGAGAGGCTTAAAAACTTAAAAGAAGAAAACAAAGCAGCTTGGATATTGCTAAAGGGTTCTTTAGATTTAGAAAAATCTCCTAACAATCAGATTCAAATGGAAGTAAAGAAACAAAATAAAAGAATAAAAAATTTCGGGAGTATTAAAATAGATTCAGATGAAAAAAACTTATTAAAATTAAAGATCGAGAATTACCCGATTGACTTGGCGATCGCTCTAATTCAAAATAAAACGGTTACTAACGACAAACTTCAGGCAACAAGAATTGAAGCAATTTCGCAAAAAGTATCGTACTGTAATGCTTTACAAATGTAATTATTCACTCAAATTGGGAATGTTTTTGTTAACTCAGTGATCGCCTTTTTTTTAGAATATAACAAGGAGCGAAAACACGCCCTAGCCCTAAGATGGATCAAAAGGGATTGCAAGCGCGATAATTAGTAGAAGTAAACAGAGGTGCCAATCGAGGCAACTCAAAAAAGTCGCGTACAAGTAGCAATTTGGTGACAAAATGTACGCGCTCCGACTGATTCTGCTGAATATTTATCCCTGTAATTTGTTTTTGCTGATAGCCCCCATAATTTCAGAAAGCGAACTCCGAATTTCCTTTCGCAACGCCTTAGCTTGCTCTCGAATCCCTTCAGTACTTTTTTCCATGTCAGTTAGATAAGTGTTGATTTTAGTAATAAGCTTTAGGGATGACTCAATTTGCTGCACTTGAAATTCTATAGCAGCACCATCTATCTGCGAATTGAAGGTTTGCTGACTTGCAAGTTGTTGCCGGAGTATCAAAAACTGAAGAGCTACATTTAGCATCTCGTGATGAGTTACAATCCAAAATCCATATTGGCATTCTCCCTGCCCGAATTCACCAACATCTTTTCCCAGCCCCTTCAGACTGTGGCTCAGAAATATGGCAGAATTAGCTTCATATTTAGCCATCGCAGTTTCTAAATGCCGAGATATTTTTGTGCGACCCCAGCGTTGGGATTCACGATTTCTTGCTTCCAGAATTATAGTGAGGTCTACGCCGACAACTGAGTTAGAAGTGAGTTTTATTAAAATGTCTCCTGGGCGATTCTCATCACCAACATAAGAAATTTCTGCCCCACAAGTCTTTGACCATTTCTGTAATTCTGCTAGGACTAATTCTTCATAAATCGCGCCTTTAGCAATAGTTTGTTCCAGTACAGACTCCACCAACTCTTGTTCCCTAATTTGTTGAGCTAGTTTATCTACTTCGTTAGCTAGGGGTTTAACTGCCTCCTCAACAACGGATTTCACGGATTTAGCTAAAACACCACTTTCGATAGTTGCATTTTTGAGAGCTTCTAGAAAAACACCTTGTACAGAATCTAGACGATTAGGGTCTAATAAATTCTGAATTTTATTTATGACTCCTCCAAGGGTTGATGTATCCTTTGAGATATCAATTTCCGAAATAAATAAATTTCTGACTGCCTCTAATTGTTCGGCGATAACTGCTCTAGTCAAATGAATTTGCGCTTGCATAGGAGCCAAAAGCTGTCCATTTTCAGTGCCGATTTTGCTAGCTAAATTTCTCTCCAGTGAAGAAGGAATTACTGCAACTGCTTTTTGTAGTTCTGCAAGCAAATAATCAAACTCTCGTCTGACGAATTCTACATCATCGAAATGATGAACACGCTGTAGGCAAAAAAAGCCAATCTCAAATGCGTTAATGCAAGCAGCTTTCTGTTCCGACTCTGGAATCTGTTGGAGAAACTTAACTGCATCAAAAAGACGAATTTCTAAGTTTTGGATAATGATAGAGTCTGATAAAACTTCTATCTGGGGTGGAATTTTGGACATTGTTACTCCTGACTTTAATACTTTAAGTATTGATTGCGATCCAAGTGAAAAACTTTATCCTTGAAATAATTAACAGCTATCAAGGCGCATTTGGTAACATGAATAGCTTCCGACAGGTGTGGCGCTCTATTTTTAGTGTGGTGCGGCTGTGGCGGTTACTGGGTAAGCATTCCACAGGTTATCGCCACACCGCCACGCCACAGCGCCATAGCTCACCACACCAGTTTTTTCGTATTTATATGTGTAGCGTGGCGAATTACCAATCGGGCTTTAACCAGCTATCTTTATCATCAAAAATTAAGTGACCTGTGCTAACTAATTCAGTCAAAGCCATGATTAATTTGATATCGCCCTGCTCTCTAAGTTCATCTTTCTTTTTGATGTTAGCCAAACTCTTAGGCGTTTTATTCCTAGCATTATTAAAGAAAGCCAGAAGGCGTGATGCAAGGTCTGATAACTTCTTGTCTAATAATTCCTCTGACTCTTTGGTAAGCGAGTTTTCGCTAACTAAGAGTGACTTTTCTAAGCTATTGATGATGTCGCTTAACTTTCTTTCTGATTTAGAAGTGGGTTTAGGATATGGGGGAGTTTTATCAGATGGTGCATTTTTTTCAGCTTGTGATCTAAAGTCTTTAGTCTTAGGGAAGTTAGCTAAATTAATTGACTTTGGATTCTTATCGGCTTTCCCTTTAACCTTCAACCAAGCTCGTCCACTGCTAACAGCTTCCCCGGTAATATCATCGGTTTTAACGATGCATTCTACACGCGGCTGCTCATCGTAGCGAGAGGAGAATCCTTTCATCTTTGAGCTAACACTTGTTTGGTTGTCACTTTGGGCGGTAAGACAAGCTGTGTACCCCCACTTCCTAATATTGGTCAGGCACATTTGCAACACCGAAGCCCACAAATCGGCATCAACTCCGCAAAGTTCAAAGGTGTTCGCCTCCATGAAAAATATCGCAACGCGCCCATCACGCCCACTTCGATTAGTTGCGACTTCAGACAAAAACTGGTCTTCATCTAAACCTAGTTTTCGGCATTCTTTCTGACGACTTTCGATGCCAGAAACAAACTCAGAAAGAAACTCGTTAATTTCGTCACTAGTAGTTAAAACCTCGACTCCTTTCCAAACATCGGGGTTAGTTTCGGTGTTTAGGCAGACGATATGATAGCCAGCTTCTTTTAGCTTAGAAATCATGAACCGCTCAAGAGTTGACTTTCCCGATCCAGCATCACCAGTCAGTACACGAAAAGGCATCTTTAATACCTGATCAATCCATTGAAATTTGTCAACTGTTTCAGGAGTCGTGGGTACAGATTGTGTTTCGTTTGATTCAGATTTCGGAGAGGGCGGTTGCAGTGCTGTGGGTTCCGGTAAGACGGCAATTAACTCGCTCCGAATATCCTGTGGCGCAATCCCTGCTGAAGATTCTACGAATTTATCCACCAACCACAGGTATGCATCAAAGCGTTTATCCGGTTCAATTTCTTGAAGCTTTTCTGTTAAAGGCAGCAAATTCTGACTTAATAGCATAAGCTCGTGGCGGTTTTTATATCCAAGATAATTCTGTAAATCTTCAATCTCGCTGGGGGCTTTGTACTGCGATCGCAAGTCAGCATGTCCTAAAGTGCCCAAAATATCCAACAAGTTACCGCGTACAAAAGGGAGTAAAGCCACCTGGTTGGTGATTGATTTATCTTTTAAAACCGCGCCAGAATATCCAACAGCGCAAAGTATTGCACTCAAGCCAGCCAAGGGATTTATGCCACTAATTACGATTGAGAGTGCTAATCCACCAAGACTAATAGATTTAGCAATGCCAGAACCGTTTTTTACTTCGTTTGCACAAATTAATAATTCCTCAGTGCGATCGCGTAACCATTTGGCAATGCTGCCATTTATTAATAGTTCTTCGTCAGGATAGTGCGTCAAAAGCGAATACCGCTTCTTAGTTAAGGGGTTCTGCATAAGTTTTAGTAAACAGAAAAAACGATACGATTCCTGGGAATTGCACCCAGGTTAAAAGCTTAATTAATCGTTGGTAGGACTGTTAGGAGTTTTCATCATTTCAAAAATAATGTAGCCAAGCTCTGCTGCGAATATGCTGAAAAGGTTATAAAAGAAACATCCTATCCGCATACCTGGGTCATCAAATTGAAATATTGACCGACTAGCGAACGCCATAATAAAATCAAAAACCCAACTTCCAATCGATATCAACCCAATGGTTCTTGCACTGATACCGCCAATTGATTTTGATTTAAAAGCTAGGTTACGAACAGCGGCACTCTGAATCATTTGGACGGCACAACTTATCACCAAAGCAAAGATGAGATTGCCATTAGTCAACAGTGCCATTTTGAAGTTCAAGGGGAACCACCAACGAGAAAGATTTAAGGTGATAGTAGGAAACCAGCCCCAACCCAACCATTGCTTTTCAAAGAAGTGAAATAATGCGGGTTGTTGACTCCACATCTGCCAATAATTGTCGGCTGACATCAATACACCGCACAAAAAGATTAGTCCCCCAACTGTTATTGCAGCTGCTGTTCCGGGTGTGGTGAGTTCCCTAAAAATATAGGCAAGCAGGCGCGGGATAAATCCGATTATTATCCAGAGCCAAGTAACAAATGTCTGGATTGCGGAGGGTCTGTTATTTGAAAAAGGTCTGTTTGTTGTTGCCCCGACTGGGCGATTTGCTTCTGGTGTAGCCATGTTGGTAATTATTCCTCAGTGTTAATAACTGGAGCATCTACACAAGTTGCCGCATGTTCTCGCTTCCATAAGAATTGACGGTTTTTGATGACACCGATGCAGGTACGGGTTTCGTCATAAACGTGGACTACTTCATCACTCAAATAAGCGTTTAAACGTTTCTTCGCTATTCCTGGGGGACGCTTGGGGTTGTCCACGTAGTCTAGAATTGTGAGCGTTTTTCCCTCTGGTAGTAGTCCGCTCTTACGCATTAATGCTGCTGTTTGGGCACGTTGTTTTATGCGGTCGCGGTTAATATTCTCAGTTGTTAAAATCTCAGATTCCGCAGCGGCTTGGACTAAATTCTGTCTCACACTTATAAATTGGGGAAGAAATAGTAAGCCTAGTCCCAGTGCAGATACCAACGTGTAAGGCAGGAATTGTAAGCTGAGGTCTTTTCTCATGGCGAGTGATTTGGGGCAGAAAGTACCCGCCCCGGTAATGTTTATCGGTTGTATCTGTGATACTTAATCTGATGGATTAGCGCCTCAGCCAATGCCACTTGCTCGTAAAAGCTTAATTCGTCAAATCTTTCAGTAGCATCGGCAACACCATCACTTACGTCGTGTGGGTTGTAATTCTCTGTTACACCGCCGGTCATCATACCGATTACAGACGAAAGCAGCCAGAGTCTTTCAGAATTATTTAATTGCTCAAAAGTCTGTCCCCAGCATTCTTTCATCTCGTCAAGCAGCGTGAAATCGTTGTCAATCATAAAATCTCCAAAGAGAACACTAATGTTTAGTCAGCGAAAACAAAGTTGTCGGGTTCGCGATCGCCATCCTCTTCTGCCGAAAACTCCCAATAGTTCATCTCGTTTAGCCGATCGAAGATGTTTACCGCAGTAACTCGCAGTGGGTCAAAGGGGTCATCGCTGATTTGGCTAATAGCTGAATGCAACCCAAAAGCTAGTTCGTTCGCGGGGTCGGGGTGTATGCCGTTACCCAAAAACTGACCAAATGCAACAGCATAGGGGTGGGTATCAATTGTTTCGTGGTTCTCAACAAACCATGTCCCAGTGAAGGGTGGGTAAACTGGTTCTTCCTCTTCTTGAAAAACGTATTCAGACATAGTTAAATTCTTTGGTAGTGGTGTAAAGGATGGTTACTTGAGGAGCTTGTAGTCGCCTGCCTCCTCCTCGATGTGGTGGCTCTGGCTCTGGTTCTTGCAGTACAGCCATCGCAAAAATTAACGAAACTGCTAAAATCTTCATATTCGAGTACTTGAAGGTGTTCGATGTGGCGATCGCTTTTCTGTCTGAGTTGGGCGATCGCTCTTAAATTAATCTGGAATATTCGCCTCAAACTTTGGGTTTCTGTATGGTGGCTGAGAGATTGTTCTCAATATCTTGTGGGTGAGGTCAATTAATCGTGGCTCTTTCAATTCCTCCCCTCGTACTATTGCTTGGTAGTAGCCAAGTTCGTGCTTGGTGATTTCAATACCGATACCTTCAAAAACGTAGTTGGCAGCTTTCAAGTTGACAGTTGGATATCCCATTATTCGTCTCCTGCCACATAATTGGCTGCCCAATTCAAAGCCGAAATCCCATCACCTAAACTCATATCGCCGGTTCCGGTCGCAGTTTCGCACAAGTAGCTGTAAGTGTGCGGATGCTTGGATCTGAAGTCGTTTAGTTGCTGCGCTAGAGCATCCAGATAAAGCAAGATTTCAGCGCCGGTCGTGTCGTCAAAGACTAATACTTCGGTCAGTTCGTCCATGATTTATTTCCTGTAATTAACTACCCGACAACATCACCGCACTCCTAATTCCCGCAAGAAAAGAAAAATGTCCCCGCATGGAGTTAACTGTGATTATTTTTCACCCACATCACCGCGCCTGCTATCAGCAAGGCAGCACCAATTGGGTTGATTGCGGCGGCTGCTACTGTGGTTATTGCTCCTAAAGTGCCGAGCGTTGTAATACCTGCGATGTCGATTAAGTGATGCATATTTACGTCCCTCTGTAATTGATGGGAAATGTTTTCTAATTCTTTTGCATTTTGAGTAATTCGCTCAATGCAGAATCGGTTTGTGGTTTCGTCATCTGGAAACCACGCGCCGCCAAAAAATCCGCATCACTTACTCCTTGCACTGCCGTAATATTTGCCAATAGACTTGCATTGGTTTTGGTACGATAGGCGGTTAAGCGTTGGTTAATTACAGCGCTGTGGATGGTTTCAAACGCATCGGCTTGGCGCTCTGCGGTTAAAAAAGCTGCAACTTGAACAACTTGTAAGTCGTTAAGAGCCATCAATTCGGGGTAAAACTCAAACGCAAGACCCACCGCTTCTTTGATAACAATCTTGTCACTTTCACTAACACTCTTATCTGCTGCTGGCAGCGATAGTTGCGTGCCGTTCTGTTGTGCAATTTCTTGTGCGATCGCTTCTAGAATATCTAATCCTAATTCCTCAATATTTCTATCTAATTTCATCGCTTCAATAGTGTCGCGAAAAACATCTGTGTTGATACCGGACTGAACACAAAACTCAGAAACATTGATTGTACGCATCTTGATTTGTCCTTATGCTGCTGTGGTGGATTGGGGATTTACAAATGACTGTCTGGCATCGAATCTAGATTTAGAAAACTCGTCTGGTCGTGCCTCTATATAGGCTTTGACTCGAACCTCACGTTTCAACTGTTTGAACAAACTTTGGACTTTTGAAATTACCCAGGCTTGATACTGAGTCAATGCCGCTTCGGTATCAAACGCTTTTGGTTCTTTGTACTTTTCAGGTGGGTTGACTATTTCGGAAAGCGATCGCTTAGGGTAATCTTCTCTATATTCTTTGAGAAAGTCATAGGCAATACCATCCCACTTCCAAACTGTTGTACGAGATGTCTGCAACACCGCAGCCAAATCTTTTTTAGTTGGATTGAAATCGATAAAAACCTCATCAAGCTGCAAACGCTTACCCAGACTAATCTTCTGGATGCTCACTTAACGCCTCAATGGTTTTAGTAATAACTGTGAACATGCGGCTAACGCAGTAACTAGCACAAACGCTCGGTGTAACCCAGAAATACCACTCTTTAATACTTTGGGCTTTTGTTTACGCGCTGTTGGTAGTTAAGCTTGCGTTCACTGCTTATAGTGGTAATATAACAACAGGTACATCACTTGTCAAGCATTACAGCAAGTGATTAATTTAAGGGCAGCTTGAGTTGTTTAGCAGATAATGTCTAATTAGTAGGCTTATGTGCAATTAATGGCGACCAAGCGACCAAGAACGACAATCAGTTTTGATCCAGACGAGTACCGAGAGTTAGAAGAGTGGGCTGAAAGTGAGTTCAGGACTATTCCTCAACTTATTTCGGTACTCGTCAAGAAAGCTTTGATTGAAAGGCGAGAACCTAAACACACAAATAAAAATGACTCAAAACCAACCAGACAGACTAGATCGAATTGAGGCAATTTTGCTAGAAAGTGCGAACCAGCAACGAGCCAATACCCAGGCGATCGCGACCAAAGAAGACAAGGGCAAAAAATCATGACCAACGCAGGGCAACCCCCAACCATTGAAGAGCGCTTAAGCCGCCTAGAAAATATCTTTGTGAATATTGGTGAAACGGTAGTTGCACAAAGCGACACTATCGATGTGTTAGTGGCGAACATCAATCAACTAACCGAGAACGTTAACGCCGTAACCAACCGAGTAGATATCTTAGCCATACAAGCCGAACAAGATCGAGCGCAAGCCGCAGAAGACAGACAGCAAGCAGCCGTTGACCGCCAAGAATTCAGATCCGAGATTAGGCGGATTTGGGAATATTTACTACAGCAAGGTGGCAATGGTAACACCCCACCGAGTAATTAAATTAGGAGGCTTTATGATCCAAGGCAAGCTAGAAATTACCATCAAAATTGCCGAACTGCCCAACGCCACCGCAGTCGAAAATGGTTGGCAACGCTTTGATATTGATTGCGATGGGCGGATTATCAGCATCACTGTTAAGCCCAAAGTTTGGAAGAAACTCACCGACGCGCAAGCCAACTTTCCGGAATGGGTAGGTGCGATCGCAGGCAAGATGGGTGAAGCAACTGAAAATGGATTTGTGTTGCTGGAGCCAAATATTCAGGTGTTCGAGAAGAAGCCAAAAGCTGATAAAATTGCTGCAACTTGATAGTGCATTTTTCCCGCTTGCGGGAAAAAAATGAGAATCTTATTAGCGGAATCGCGTCTGTAACAATTCTTAATTTAAAGTCTTGCAAGTCGTCTCTTTAGCCATTACTTTTAAAATGATTAAAATTTAATCATTTATTTCTATAATAAGGAGATGACCTGAAGGCATGATTATAGGGCATATCTTTCTTATAGAAATAATAAATTAATGGGTAAAAACTCAATTCGATGTATACATATTAATTGATAATGGCAGGTGTCTGATTAATCAGACACCTAACTATTCTGTGCTAAAAAAATTGCAAGAAGGCTGATTGATAACTCGACAAAAAAATAATTTGCATCTAATATCAATGATTAGGTAATGTTAGGAATACGGACTATGGGAACCAAGCTACTAACAAACAAAGCACCCGAAAAACCCTCTAAACCTATTAGACGGATGCGGATGCATTGGGGTGAAGCCAAAATCCAGTTCTGTTCTTTAATAACGCCTTATGGCTACGAGCTTATTCGAGAAAAAGCTACCAAGCTTCAAATCTCGAAAAGCGATTTGGTTGAATATCTTGTGCGAAAACTGGACGAACCAGACGTAGAGCAAGATATTGCTAGACAGGTAAAGCCGTAAACTCTCTTCTGGGTGCGAACAAAGTTTGACCGCCTAGTTACAACCCAGGAGGCTTTGATAGATAAGTTTCTCTGCAATAGGGGGACGATAATCCTAATAATTTTCCAGGTGCTAACAAAGTTTGACCGCCTAGTTACACTCCAAAAAAAATTATAAGGATTGTTGGAGGTTCGTCCTGTTTTTTATTCTAAATTACCCGACGACAAAATACAAATAGTAATCCGGTACTAGTTTAAAAAGCCAGGGCAGCCAAAATCCCCCTCCACAAAACAACTTGGAGGATTTTCGCATGTCTGCTGTTAGCACTTCCACAAAATCAACAACTCAAACCCTCAACAGCCCAAAACCAACATTTGACTACCAAGCTTTTCTG
>NZ_JTCM02000128.1 GCF_000817785.2 Hassallia byssoidea VB512170
CCTGTACCGTCTATTCGTAGTGGCGAGGAGCGTTCGCGGAGCGTCTGGTGAAGGAGAAGGGAGGTCACGAACGTTGTAGCATCTGGCGTTGCGTTATCCTTTTAGCGCTCCGCACCAACGACTGTGCAAGGTGCGTTGCGCTCTTGCACTACGCACCCTACAGTCTACAGTCATTTTACATTTGTTTACATACATTGAATATTTCTCGCCGACTTACTTAATTAACTTGTTGAAGAAGAAGGTATTGCCCTTATTGGGAACAATATAATTTTTTGTAAATAATTGCAAACACAGCAGGCATCATACCATGTCCGGCAAATCACACATATTGTACTGTAGAGACGTTCCGGCGGAACGTCTTTACTGTTAATTAAACGGACACAATATTATTTGTCAGAAAAAATTAAAACAAATCGAAATAATTACGTAGTAATACTGAAAACATCAAGTTTATGAAGTGAACTTTATTTTTATTTTCTGTACTACCGCTGAGGGTATTTTTCCGCAAAAATAGCATGATTTAGATAGTTTTGTGCAATATATTTGTCACGAACTATACAATCTTTCTTTTAGTATTGCCTTCTCATAACTTTAAAAACCAATGAATACTTGCCCTTGCTGCTCCCACCGACTTTTGGCTCATATTCGCAAGAATGAAGTTTACTGGTTCTGCCGAACATGCTGGCAAGAAATGCCATCACTGAGCAGGAAAAAGAGTAATTTATATCTAGAAGTAGCCAGAGAATCATCTAGAGAGCTTCAGAAGTTAATTTAGCATAATTGCTTGTAGCCTGAGAGCGAATTCGTATTACATTTCTTAATAATGGCTGTGGAAAATGTGGAAAAGTTTCGATAGTTCTGTTCCACTGATAATTCCACAAGCCATTACCTGTGGAAAAAGTTGTGGAAAAACCCGATAGTTTTTCCACAGAGTAATTATACTCAAGAAAATTTGGCAGATAGTTGAAGTTTATTTTTGGGAACTAGTCATATTAATGCGATCGCTTAATTGACGTAAGGTTTGTACCAAAGTGCGATCGCTTTCTTGTAGCTGGGTTATTTTATCGCAACTATAAATCACCGTTGTGTGGTCTTTCCCCCCAAAAACTTCTCCAATTCTCGGCAAACTCAAATCTGTGTGCTGCCGCATTAAATACATACCAATTTGACGTGCCCAGCTTATTTCCCGTCGTCGCGAGTTGCTTTTTAAGTCTTCAATTGAGACATTCAAAGCATCAGCTACTACCGATAAAATTGCTTCTGGAGTGGCTGGCAACTTTTCAGTTTTTGGTTGTAAAACTGGTACGAGATTTTCCACAGTCATGGCTAAACCCCAAATCGAAATATACGCCACTGCCCGAATTAACGCTCCTTCTAACTCGCGAATATTAGAAGTGTAATTTAAAGCTATATATTCAATTACATCTTTAGGCAAGATAATATTTTCGTATTCCGCTTTTTTTTGCAAAATTGCCATTCTCGTTTCTAAATCTGGTGCTTGGATATCAGCAATTAAACCCATCGAAAAACGAGAACAGAGACGTTCTTGTAAGCGCGGAATTTGGTTGGGGGGACGGTCGGAAGCTATAATAACTTGCTTGCCAGCTTCATATAAAGTATTAAAAGTGTGAAAAAATTCTTCTTGCGTAGACTCCTTACCCTCAATAAATTGAATATCATCTACTAACAGTACATCAGCCGCTCGATAATGCTCTCGAAAACCTTGTCTGTTATCATTACGGATGGCAGTAATTAAATCATTAGTAAACTGCTCGCAAGAAACATAAAATATTTTAGAATCAGAATAATTTTCTCGGCGATAGTGTCCAATAGCCTGCATTAAGTGGGTTTTTCCCAATCCGACACCACCGCATAAAAATAAAGGATTAAACTCTCTTCCCGGAGATTCAGCAACAGCTAATGAAGCCGCGTGAGCCATCCGATTATTTGCACCGACTACAAAGCGCGAAAATACATATTTATAATTTAATTCACTAGTTATCGTTTTGCTTTTAGAAGCATTTTCTAAAATATTATTTGGAATAGGAACTGCCTGAGTCAGTTCTCCTTCATTCAAAAAAGAAATTTCATCACCTTGAGCAACGGTAAAATAAATTTCAACAGGATGACCAAGAATGTCTTGTACTACACGAGCAATTGTATTTATGTAATACTTTTGTAACCAATTACGCGCAAATGGGTTAGGAGTAAGTATCACCAAGCAATTATTTTCTAATCGCTCTGCACTAGCAGTTTTAATCCAAGTTTCAAAGGTGGGACGGGATAATTCTAGCTGTAAGCGCTCCAATACCTGAATCCACAGAGTTTTTATGGGAATTTCCATGTTACATACCACCTTTGCTGCTAATCGTCAAAATAGAAGATATAAGCAAGCACCCATTTAGCATTGCTCAGATGCTCTAGACCTAGAACAAGCTTTTAAGTTGTAATTATTCTTGTTCCCGGTAGGCAAGATCCTACCACTCACTGACTCATAAAGGAGTTACACGCGACAGATGAAGATAAAACATGACTTTCAGCAAAAAAAAATTGATACCAGGAGTTTGCCTCAACCTTGGGCAGCAACTGGTATTATGTTAATGCTACTGAGTGGCGCAGTGGTGTTCCTTGGGGGCTGCTCGTTACCTATCGGTAGTGCTGGTATTGAAAGTCAAAGAAATGATTCTCAAGCTCAAGTAGAAGCCCAAAACACAAGCACAAGCGATCCAGTAATTGCCCCACCACCAATTCTCGCCAAGTCTGGAGATCCTAATTTTGTAGTGGGAGTAGTACAAAAAGTCGGACCAGCGGTAGTGAGAATTGATTCTACTAGAGTCGTAAATTCTCGTAGTTCAGATGAATTTAACGATCCACTTTTCCGCCGCTTTTTCGGAGATCGGCAATCAGAACCCAGACAAACAATAGAAGGTAGCGGCTCTGGATTCATCATTAACTCCGCAGGTCAAATTTTGACTAATGCCCATGTGGTCGATGGTGCTGACACGGTGACGGTAACATTGAAAGATGGTCGGACTTTTGACGGCAAAGTGCTGGGCGAAGACCGGATAACTGATGTTGCAGTAATTAAAATTGCCGCAAATAACCTGCCCACTATTGCTCTTGGTAACTCCGAGACATTGCAACCGGGCGAAGCAGTAATTGCTATTGGCAATCCTTTAGGTTTAAATAATACCGTAACCTCTGGCATTCTCAGTGCTACAGGTCGTTCTGGTAGCGACATCGGCGCTAGTGACAAGCGCGTTGATTACATTCAAACAGATGCTGCTATTAACCCTGGTAACTCTGGCGGACCGCTGCTAAATGCTGAAGGTCAAGTAATTGGGATGAATACGGCGATTTTGCGTGGCGCTCAAGGGTTGGGATTTGCCATCCCCATTAATACAGCACAACGAATTGCCCAGCAATTAATTGCCAAGGGAAGGGTGGATCATCCTTATTTAGGTGTCGCAATGGAAACGCTGACCCCAGAAATTAAGAGAGTCATCAGTAATGCTTCTGACGGTCAGCTGAAAATAACAGCAAATAAAGGAGTATTTATTCGCGGCGTTGTTCGTGGTTCGCCAGCCGCGACAGCCGGATTAAGAGCTGGTGATGTGATTATCAGTATCAATAACAAATCTGTTGCCAAAAATGAAGAGGTACTAAAAATATTAGAAAATAGTCAAATAGGTAGCCCGTTACAAATACAATTGGAGCGGAATGGACAACGACAACAAGTCGCAGTTAGCCCTGCACCTCTACCGGCTCGACGAGAAAGCTAATTTTACTAAGATAGCTATTAGCTATCTTAGTAAACGTAAAATATTGTCCTGAACCGTAGTGAGCGGTTTACCGCTCAAATATTCAATCTTAAGGGCTGAAGCCCTTACTACCTAAGAAAAAGAGTTATATTATGGGTGAACTACGAAAAATTATTCAATTAGGCAATCCGATACTGCGCTCCAAAGCTGCGGTAATTGAAAATATCCAATCCGAGCAGATAGAAAAACTAATTGAAGATTTATTGGCAACAGTTGCTGATAGTAACGGTGTGGGAATTGCCGCGCCTCAAGTTGCAGAACAAAAGCGTTTATTTATCGTTGCGTCGCGTCCCAATCCCCGGTATCCTAACGCCCCAAAGATGCAACCAACAGCTATGATAAATCCCCAAATAACCGCACATTCAAATGAAATTGTCAAAGGTTGGGAAGGTTGTTTAAGTATTCCTGGAATTAGAGGATTAGTTCCCAGATATCAGGCGATAGAAGTAGAATATACTGACCGCGATGGCAAGTTACAAAAACAAGATTTTACTGATTTTGTAGCGCGAATTTTTCAACATGAGTACGACCACTTGGAGGGAATTGTTTTTTTAGATAGGGTAGAGAGTACTTTCGATATAATGACTGAGCAAGAGTATCAACAGCGGATTTCAAGTAACAATGACGACATTAATGAAAAAACTTGATAATTCATAATTCATAATTCATAATTCATAATTAAAAAAATGGGTAAATGAAACCCGAATTTTTATGAAGCTCAAACTTTTTAAGTGGAGAGTTAAAGCTGACACTGATTGAAATTATTACCCCACGCACGCCACATGCTTTATGAGGGAAACCCTCATGACCCTTACGGGTTCGGCAGTTACTCCACTTGGGGAAACCCCAAGACCGTACTGCCTCACCGCAGTGGTTTATAAATGCGTGGGCTTTAAAATATTGAAGAAACGATACTTTTATGTCTCCATTGATAAATCACTCTTGCCAGAAGCAGTGTTATGAATTATGAATTACGATCTTATTAATTATTTGGTCATTTTTTAAAACCTGTATACAATACTAAAGCTTGTCCATTCGCAGTTCTTCTGCCAGGAATCTCACGGCGCATGAGCTTTTTTGTCTCGTTTCCGCGTGTTTCCTCAACCCAAATTTGATAGGTGTCTTTATCGAAATATGCCTCAGTAACACCAACAAAAGAACAAGAAGCATTGATGATGCGGAATAGTGGATCTGAAGGTGCTTGTTTATTAGTTGCATAAATTAGCCCACCGAGAACTTCAGTAAAACCATTATCTGTAGTCTCAATTTTTGTTTTACTTCCTTCTGTCTTCAAACCAAGAATCCACAGCTTGGCGCCGCGATTGACTACAGCAGTTTCTACACTTCCTTCAGGATTAAGCTGACGTGCCCAAATATGTTGAGCAGGGTTGAGTAATCTAATTGTATGCATTGCAGCATCATCAATGAATAAATCTCCGCTTCCTTGGCTTTCGAGGTCAAGACCCAAGATGCTACGGTAAACAATGGTTCGATTAGCAACGTTCTTCCATTTCAACTTAGATTTATATGCGACGAAGAAGTTTTCAATGATGAGAGTTGGTTGACTGCCGTCCGATGCAACTATCTCTCCAGAACCGTTTAGCACTCCTTCAGTTCCCAGAAATCTTCGCACATTTCCTCTAAGTTTGAGAGAACCATTGATTGTAAAAATTCCTGGTTTTGGCACTACTACTGTCGTGGCACCAGAATCAATCGCTGCTTGAAAAGCTGCTGTATCATCCTTTTTATCAGTTGCGATCGCGCCAAACTGCTCGACGCTTACCCATGTTTTTGGATCGTCCCACTCTAGCTTAGGAAATTGTTTAATTGTCAGTTGAAGCGATCGCGATGGCGAAGGAAATTTAGAAAGGATAGGGTGGGAAGCAAATTCATCAATTGCATTTCCTTTCACGCTTTTTGCCGCCTTTTTTGCATTAGTATTATTTGAAAGAACGTTCCTGTAACCAGAAGATACTACGTTTCTCGCATAGATAAATCCTATAGAAGAAATTGCCGGTTTATTACTTGCACCACCGCTACCGATAAGCTTGGCATTCATTAGCGTCAAAGTACTTCCGCGATCGTTACCGGTATGAGGATTACTACCATTAACAATTGCAGCTACAGAATTCACACTATTAAACCCCTCCAGACTAACTACTTGTCCGCGATTGTAGAAACCTGCTCGCTTCTGATCGCGGACAGTAATATTCTGCATTGATAAACCGTTTATACCGTTGTTAGTGCTTATCCCCTCATCAAATCCAATTATTTCAACATCCTCAACTAGCAACGGACCGACCTCACCATGAGTCAGTGCTAAACCAGTTGTACCTTGATTATCAGAAGAGATAATTTTAACGCTTCTTACTGCACCTTGATTGTTGGCAACAAAATTGAGTCCTTCCGCTCCTGGATTATTTTTGCCTATATTGATAGTGAGATTTCTGACAGAATTGCTAAAGCGTTGAGCTACCTTACTTGCTTTAAACTCTTTAGAGTTTGGATCTAAATCTGGGTTAAACCCTGTAGAAATAACAGGTCGAGGCTTGTCTGGGTTTTGGAACTTTGGGGAACTATCGTTTAGTTGTATAACAACACCATCTCGACTTTGCCCTTGCAGCACAATACGTTTGTAGTCAGAACGGAAAGGAACTCCGTTAGCCCAATGCAAGCTATCAGAAATGTTATACACCCCATTGGGTAAGTAGATAACTCGTCCCTGATTGGGAAACTGACTCAACGCCTTTTGGATAGCCGCAGTATCATCCTTACCATCGTTGGGTACGGCTTTATACTCAGGCGATGTGACATCGATTACTGCCGCGCTTTGAGGGTATCGGATATTCTCATTAATTCTGGGAATAGCTTGCGCTTTGTGAACTTCATTATTGCTACAGTCAACACAAATAACAGCAAGGGGAATCGCGACGAATAAGGAAGAAAGTAGTTTGAATACTGATGCCGGAGTAGAAATCACAAGCGTATCTTCTCTTGGCTAATTTACTACTAGCTATTTACATTCGTCAAAAGAACAATCCGTAAAAACTCGGATGATTTCCAATCATGTTGATGTAGTTAGTGCATCTAGAAAAACTGAAATAGGATGAATTTTTACCGAATCTAGGAAATCGCTGATGCTGTTGGCGATCGCACTAAACTTTTTGTGGTATACGACAAAGGTACGCGATAATAACATGCATTCTCAGGTAAGCTGCAATAAAAGCAAAATATAAGGCAAAATTTTGAATAATCTGATTGACATTGCAGACCAATTTAAGCCACAAGGTAAGGTTATTGACATCCAGGAATTTGGGAATGGCAATATTAATAGCACTTTCCTTGTAACTCTGGATTCCCTAGAAGAAAAGCATTTTATCCTGCAACGCATCAACACGCAGGTGTTTCGTCAACCAAAACTGGTGATGCAGAACATGAGTGTGTTTACTCTTCATGTGCGCGATAAGCCGAAGGCTTTAAGCTCCGCTTATCGCCTGCAAAATAACCCCCAAAATCGCCGCTGGGAAGTACCGCGTGTACTTTTGACACAAAATGCCCAAAATCACTTTATTGATGCTGATGGGTCATTCTGGCGGGCAATCAGCTTTATTGAGGCTGCGGAGTCTTTTGACACAATTAAAGATAGCAATCACGCTCGCGAAGTTGGCTATGCGCTAGGTATGTTCCATAACCTAATCAGCGATTTGCCTACCGAAAAACTCGCTGACACCCTTCCAGGATTTCATATTACACCGCGCTACCTCCAGCAGTATGTAGAGACGCGATCGGTCGCGTCTTTACAAAGTAGTGTCAGCCAATCTGCGGAAGTCAAGTATTGTTTGCAATTTGTAAGCGATCGCTCTTCTTGGGCACACGTTTTAGAAAATGCCCAAGCACAAGGACAACTGATAAAGCGCCCAATTCACGGCGACCCCAAGGTAAATAATGTCATGATAGACACCACAACCGGGCATGGTATCAGTATTATTGACCTGGACACCGTTAAACCAGGCTTGGTTCATTATGATATCGGGGACTGCCTGCGCTCAAGCTGCAATTTTTTGGGAGAAGAAACAGACCAGTGGGATATGGTGCGCTTTGACACCGATATTTGTCAGTCTGTTTTGCAAGGTTATCTCTCAGTAGCGAGAGATTTCCTCACTATAAGCGACTATGAATATATGTACGATGCAATCCGCTTGATTGCCTTTGAGTTGGGATTGCGATTTTTTACTGATTATTTAGCGGGTAATGTCTATTTTAAGATTAAGTACCCAGAACATAATCTCAATAGAGCGATCGTGCAATTCAAGCTCACCGAAAGTATCGAATCTCAAGAAACCGCTATCCGCGCTATCATTCAGCAAATGCGATGAACGAGCAAAATTTTTCTTTGCAGCCATTTAATTTAACAAGCTCGCTGTCTGATTTAAAGATTACAGGCAGTATCGCTCGAAACGGCAAGAAATTAACTATTTCTTATGCACTGCTTGGCGATTTGACAAAAGTCGAAATTCCCACACCAGCTGACTTGTTAAAGCGCAAATACGATCTTTGGGAAGAAACGTGTTTCGAGTTCTTCGTTGGAATTAAGAATTCTCCTGATTATTGGGAGTTTAATCTATCACCAGCAGGACATTGGAATGTCTTTCACTTAGATAATTATCGGCAAGGGTTACAAGAGGAAATGGCTGTTACATCGCTACCTTTTAGCGTTCAGCAGAAATCAGATGCTTTGTTGGTTGATTTAGAAGTTGATTTAAATAAGTTTATCTTGGCAGAACAATCTTTAGAAGTTGGAATTACTACTGTGATTAAATCGAAAGATGGTAATCTTAGCTATTGGGCATTAACTCATTGTGGTGAGGAAGCTGATTTTCATCGACGGGAAAGTTTTGTTGTTGAATTGTGAGATAGTTGTTGATGTGTCGGGTAGCGAAGTTTGAGGAAATCAACATGCATCGAGAACAACTCGCCAAATGGCTGCTTGGAGCTGCTGCGCTTTCAACAATTATCATTCCCATCGCTGTGGATGCAGTTTTACTAGCAAACGCTCATATGAATAACCCTGCATGGCTACCTCATGCAAAACTGCATTGCGCTATGTCGTTTTTTGCGGGTGCTTCGTTGGGACTTGCTGCTTTGGCGATTTTGCTAGTTCGTCCGGTAAGCGATCGCTTTTCGATGGGTCTTGCTGCATTTCTCGGTTCTGCCTTTTGGATTGGGCTAATTGCTGCCGGATTCTTGCCGGGAACTTCTTACGGGTTTCTTAACGATCCAGTTTTTGGTAGTATTCGTGAACCTGAGTTAGGTGGAATCACGATTTATCCGAATGTCGCGCTTGGTGTGATTACTATTGCGATCGCTATCGTAGGTTATTCGTTAACAAGTCAGGCAAAGTCGATTGATCAATCGAAGTGAACAATCGTTATGCTTATTTGCGATCGCACGACCTCAACTGTATCTTCACAGCACAGTGTCACCCCCGTCGTGTTGAGTTGTGAGTCAGTTTTGTCGGGTGGGCTGCGTTAAGTTGTAACCTACCATTTATTTATCAGCGAAAGTGAAGGTAAAATGTCACTTTCGTACAAAAATACTATTAAGCTCATTTTATTTTATAATAAGTATGTGTGTAATTCCTTTGAGATTTACTATCTAAACAGTCTATTTTGATTTGCGGGTCTGAGTATGATTGATTGTCTCAACGCAGCTCGCTACTTTATTATCAGAGCTTATGAAGACGGTATGGAAGCTGAAATGACCAATATGAAGGTTCAAAAGCTTCTATATTACTCACAAAGTTTACATTTAGCGTTGTACGATGAGCCATTGTTTGATGAAGAAATTCAAGCATGGCGATATGGTCCTGTGTGTCCTCCTGCCTACAGGTTTTATAGTGAATTTGAAGCGAAGCAATTACCTATCCCTAGCAAAGAATTTTTGTTGCAGGTTGCTGATGATAAGAAGAAGCTTTTAGAAGAAATTTGGGAATATTTCGGCAGCTACCATGCGTATTTACTTAGTGATATGACTCACTTAGAGTTTCCTTGGAAGAAAGCCCGTAAAGGATTACCGTCTCAAGCAAGTTCCACAGAACCAATTCTTCTTAAGGATATGAAAGCACTCGGTCATCAAAAGCTTGAAGCTATAGAACGTGAAAATCCCGCTTATGAAAGCGTGATGTCTGAAGTTTTAAAGAATGCTTTGAATTCGGAATCTTCAACCCGTGTTGGTAAAAAAGAAGTGCGTGACTGGCTCAACTCCCTTGTTAATTGAAGAATCTGACAATTTTAAACGTTCTTTTAAAAAGCTTGCTAAAGCCCTTGGGAATGATTTTGTTGAGCGTGTTGCGGAAGTTTAGGAAAATTTGATTGAAGATCAGTATCCGATAAATTCACGTAACGAACCTTTACCCGGAAAGATTCAGTTACCTGAAGGTTGGACGTTTCACAAACTGGAATTGAAGGTTGGTAGAGGAGCTTCCCGACAAATCAGATTAATGTATTTGGTCAATACAAGTGACTGTGTAATCAAACTTGTGTGGATTTATAATCATCAACAGTTTGAGAAACGTCCTGCTGATAAAGATTTGAAGAGTGTTATTAAGTAAATATTAGACTTTTAGTTAGCCAAGTTTATTGTTATATTTCACTTCGTTCAACTCAACCTATAGTCTTTAACTTGTTGTTAAACAGGATAAGGATATAGTGTAAAATTAAATTTTTACTGATTGCTTCTTGAATATTCGCCAAAGCCTCTTCACGAGTTTTTCCCTGGCTGATGCAACCTGGTAAACTTGGTACTTCTACGACAAAATAATTATCTTCACCAGGATACAGTAGCACTTTGCGCTTAGATTCGGCTTGAGGTTTTGCCACAGTCATTGCTCAACACCTGTTTAGTTACTGTATTTAAATGCTAGTAAGCACACAGAGCAAAAAGTGCGATGTCTACTTTAAGGGGCTACGCCTACGCCTAATTTTACTTGCAGATTTCCTCAAATTTTGCATTATAGATTCAACTAGATGGCTATCTGCGATAAATACTGATTTATAAATCGTTACAAAGTCGAGTAAGATGACTTTATTAACAATATAAGTATTTTTGCTCATTACGATGATAGCGGATCAATTTCCCTGGCTAACTGCGATAATCCTTCTTCCACTGATTGGTTCTGTGTTCATCCCCGTACTGCCTGATAAAGACGGGAAAGTTGTGCGGTTGTATGCCTTAGGTGTGGCGATCGCCGACTTTGGTTTGATGTGCTACGCCTTTTGGAAGCATTACGATCCCAGCAGCGCTAGTTTTCAACTCGCAGAAAAGTATGCTTGGGTGCCTCAGTTAAATTTTAACTGGGCAGTTTCCGTCGATGGAATATCTGTCCCCCTCGTGCTTCTGGCAGGATTGGTGACGACGCTGGCGATATTTGCAGCTTGGCAAGTTAATATCAAGCCGAGGCTCTTCTATTTCTTGATGCTGGTGCTTTATTCCGCAGAGATAGGGGTATTCGTCGCTCAAGACTTGCTACTATTTTTCATTATGTGGGAAATCGAACTAGTTCCCGTTTACCTGCTCGTCTCGATTTGGGGGGGTCAAAAGCGTCGCTACGCGGCGACAAAATTCTTACTATATACCGCAGCAGCTTCTATTTTCATTCTGGTTGCAGCGCTAGGAATGGCAGTCTACGGTAACAATATGACCTTCGATGTAGTCGAGCTTGCCATGAAGGATTACCCACTAGCGCTAGAACTACCGCTATATGCGGGATTGTTGATTGCATTTGGTGTCAAGCTGGCTGTTTTCCCCCTGCACACCTGGCTGCCTGACGCGCATGGTGAAGCTTCTGCTCCCGTGTCAATGATTTTGGCAGGTGTGCTTTTGAAGATGGGCGGATATGGACTGATTCGCCTGAATCTGGAGCTTTTGGGCGATGCACATATTTACTTTGCACCGATGCTGGCAATTATGGGTGTCGTCAACATTATTTACGGTGGGTTGAACTCTCTTGCTCAGTCTAATATGAAGCGTCGCCTAGCTTATTCGTCAGTTTCCCACATGGGATTTGTACTGCTGGGTATTGCGTCCTTCACCGACTTGGGAGTTAGCGGTGCGATGTTGCAGATGATTTCCCACGGTTTAATCGCAGCAGCGCTGTTCTTCTTAGCAGGGGTGACTTACGATCGCACCCACACCCTGATAATGGATAAAATGGGCGGTGTTGGTCAGGTAATGCCGAAAGTGTTTGCCCTGTTTACAATCGCGGCAATGGCTTCGCTCGCTCTCCCCGGTATGAGCGGCTTTGCTAGCGAATTGGCAGTCTTTGTTGGTGTCACGACCAGCGACATCTACAGCTCGACTTTCTGCACCGTGACGGTTTTCTTAGCTGCGGTGGGAATCATCCTCACACCGATTTATCTGCTGTCGATGCTGCGACAAGTATTTTACGGTTCTGGTGCAGCACTCACATGCGACATTGACAATGCCGGCTCGGAAAATCAGGATGATGAAGGAGCGGTTTGCTTTGGTACAGACTGCGCTTTGCCTACGGAGGCAGTCTATGAGGATGCCAGACCGCGTGAGGTGTTTATCGCTGCCTGTTTTCTGGTGTTGGTTATCGGCATCGGGTTCTACCCCAAGCTGGCTACACAGATGTATGATGTGAAGACTGTTGCCTTAAATGCTCAAATTCGCCAATCGTATACCGTAATCTCGCAAAAAAATCCCCAGATTTATGCTAAGGGATTCTTGCTTCCTCAAATTGCCGAGTCTGATGCAGCACCTGTTTTGGGAATTGTCAATTCAAAGGGTGTAGGGGGTAGGGGGTAGGGTGTGGGGGGAAGAAGAGGGGTGTGGGGGATAGGGTGTAGTGTTTAAGATAATGGATGATAAAGTAAACACCACTTTTTCCTTCCCCACACCCCACACCCTGTTCTTTGTAACTTGATTCTGTCGAAAATCGAGCGATCGCCTGACTTTTAAGTTACGGTTAGTGCGATCGCCTTGTAGACTCCCCAGCTTTTCTTAACTGTCGCATCAGCAAAAATACTACCAATCCGATAATCATCCACTGACAAATAACTGCCAGAAAGACCGATATGAATGAATTTGGGTATCCTGTGGGATATAAGATAATAAGTGGAGCTGCGATTGAAAACAGCCACGCAAATGTATTATTTCCAGGATTGGAGAACAGCATAGCTACAATTACCAATGGTAATATCATTACCGCACCCACCGTGCCAGTAGCCCATAACACACGTTGCTCAGTTTTCATCAACAACGTTAGTTGAGCCAAACCTGCGTAGATGATAGTTAAATTTCCAGCAAAAATTAGAGATAAAAAGGCTGATATTGCGCTATCAAATCCGATACCGGAAAGTAAAATAAATAGACTTAAAGCAGTAATGGCGATTATTGCATTGAGTGCGATCGCTACTAAACCCGGACTTTTTTCACTCCAAATTAAATCCTTAATTAACTTGCTATTTCCAAATTCCTTGAAACTATAAATATGTCGGTAACGTGCCCAATCATATAGACTTTGACGATGAGGATTAATAGCAGCAATGAGATATAAAAACAGCCACAAATTCAAAAAGAAGAGACTCCCGATATTTCCATACGTATAAGAAGTGTTAGTTTTCGCAAATAATCCTTGCCAATTAGCCCATCCTATTGTGAAAAAAGCAAAGCAAGACGTTAGCAAATAACTCTGCTGTTTACTCAACATTGTGGCATTGGGGTCACGAAAGCAACGCTGCAAAGACTGCCAAATAAACCAAGTTGCCATCGCGTAAATCAACAAAACAAAGCCAACCGTAGTTACAAAACTAGCTCCCAACGGTATGTTATACCAATGCAGGTTTGCTAATTCTGAAGCAACAGATTTAAAAGAAGAATCAACCGAATAATGCGGAATAAAGTAAACTGGGTTAATTAACTTCAAGACAACAAATGGATGTTCAGATTGTTGTACTTGAGAAAAGATTCCTGGCTTAGTTAATATGAGAAAACCCAAAACTGCACCGCTACCCAACCACGCTTGAAAACCGCTTAACCAAGAACCAACTAAGCCAAATAACAATGCACCACTATAGTATAAAATGCAAGCTCCTACAATAACTGCATAAAAACTGAAAATTTCAATCAACGGAATGTTTGCAGCTAAACCCGACCATAAATGCAAAGGAATTGCTAGGAATACTGCAAGATATAGCAGGATAGGCACACCTAGCATTTTACCTAATAAGATGCTTTGGGGTGACTGAGGACTAAGGCGAATAAAATTCAGTGTTTCACGACGTTCTTCATTAGCTAAATCACTGATGATTAGATAAGTTCCGGCAACTAAAATAGCGAAGCAGCCAATAATACTCAACCATGTAAATATGTTTCTATACCACAATTCCCAATTGATGATAATATTACCCAATTTATCTTGGAAACATACCCGCGTTGCCGCATTTATATAAGTATTTTCTCCAGTACAATATTTGTTGGTAATAGTTTGAATTGCATTTGCTGTATTTTCAGTTATTACCTGGGTTTGGAAATATAGAAGTAGTAAAAATTGACTTAACAGAGAAATAAAAATTGTCAGTAGAATATTGCGCGGTTTAATACGACCTTTGATTTCTCGCAATAATTGCGGATTCCAGTTTCCTAAACGGTCTACAAAATTTTGCATCATCGCAAAAATCTCCATAATTACTAGTTAGGGATATGAGTTACACGTCCTAAACGTTGATAGAAAAGTAGTAAGTGCTTTAGCGCTGAAGCGCTTACTACAATTAACTTCAACTTAACAATGCTTTAGTAGCAGATTCCCCTGCTAACTTTACCCGCTTTGTCAATTGAAAGTTTAACAATGCTAAAACGCTAAACTCAGTCAAGAGTGCCAGAAAAATTGTTGTTGTAGAAGCATATTCTACACCTGCCCAAGGAAAGCTGGAAAATAGCCAGAGGGTAGCATTTTTCGAGGGAGAAATGGTGAGGAATTGGAGAATCATCGGTGGTAGAAACATTACCGCAGCTACAGTACCAATTGCCCACAAAGAACGCTTGGAAGTTTTCATCATCAACATCAGTTGAGCTATGGTAGCGTAAATCATCATGAAGGTGATGAATAAGGCTAAAGCAAAAATTACATGAATTCTGTGAACATTGTTTCCAAACCCAAGTAAATTGCGGTTATGGTGAACATTTAAAATAGGCGCAACTGCAATCCAAACTATTAATGGGATAATAGCGATCGCCAAATTAATTGCCATTGCTACCAGTGCAATACTCTTTTCACCGAAAATCAAATCTTTTAGCAAAGACTTATTCCAAATACCCTGATGTTTATATCTTGCCCAATCTTGTACAGCTTGACGGTGAGGTGAGAGAATTGCAATTAAACCAAGAAGCAGTACTGAGTTACAAAATGCTAGCAAAATGAAATTCTCGCCAATTTGAGAATTCACATCGTACAAGCAAGTAGAAGGTTGCTTAACCAGAGTAGGTGGGCAATAATTTTTTACATAGTGCAAAGTGAATCCCCACATCATCACTTGCAAACCAGCTACCACCAAATAACTTTGAAGCTTGCTGATAACAGCGGTATTCGGGTTACGAAAACAACGTTTCAATGCTTGCCAAATACCAAACGTACACAAGCCATAACTCAATAAATGGAATCCAACAATACTACTAACATTTGTTCCAATCGGTAAATAGAAAAACTGCAATTGTTTCAGCGGTGAACCATTGTATAAGTGAAACAAATTGGGAAACAGATAATTTGTGATATCGAAGGGACTAAATAATCTAAACCAAGCCGTTGAATTGTTAAAGTTTCCTCCAGAAGACGATACCATCATCATCGTCATAATTAAGAATACTAGAATCGAACCACTACCTAACCAAGGTTGAAAACTATTAAACCAACGACAAACTAAACCAAAAAGTAGCGCTGCACTATAAAAGAAAATACAGCTAGCAGCAAGAACTGCGTAAAAACTAAAAATGTAACTTAAAGCGATATTAGCAGAACGTCCAGCATACAAATGTAAAGGCACTGCTACTAAAGTTACAAGATAAACTAAAATTGGCACTCCTAACAGCTTACCAGTCAAAATCTTTACTTCTGACTGGGGACTGAGGCGAATAAAATTAAGTGTGCCGCGACGTTCTTCATTAGCTAAATTATTTATTAGTAAATAAGTTCCTGCTACTAATAGTGTGAAGATAAAAATCACGCTCAATGAGAGAAATATGTATTCCCAGTGGTCTTGCCACCACGATTGCATATCTAATTGATTCGTTGGGCAAAAATTCTCGGAAATGTATTTACTTAAAGCTTGAAGTTTTACATTTGTCGATTTGAGTTCTGTTTGCAAATCTAGAAGCGATGCTTTATCAAATCCTTTATTTCTTTTTAAACTAGATATTGCTGTATTAAGTGTGCTGCTTTGTCGATAAAGTGTCTCTTGTTGCTGAAGATAAGATTTACTTAGGCGACAGTATTGACCGACTATAGAGTAATTTTCGCCGGGAAAATCTTTTAATTGAAACAAAAATAATACCAGTTGCCCAAGTAGCGAAATAATCAAGGCGATCGCTACAGGCAAAATTTTCAATCGACCTTTGAGTTCGCGCAACAATTGCGGATTCCAATCGCCGATTTTATCTATTAAGTTGAGCATCATACTCACAAATCTCCAAAAATTTAAATTGACTGACGGCAATTAAAAATCCACGCATCCGTCGAGAATGCGCTTTGATCGGAGGAAACCTCCGCTCAAACTTTTCGCAAAATCCAAAATCCAAAATCCAAAATCCTAAGATGCTTGTTTATGACCGAGTTTGAGGAAAATTGTTTCTAGGTCTTCTTGAGTGCAATGAAATTCGCTCAGAGGAATGTTAGCTTGGATGAGCGATCGCAACAAATTTGCACTATCTTCTTGACTTCCCGAAAAATAGACGCGCACACCCTGTTTATCTGGCATAACTTCCCACTCTTCCACTAGACAATGATTTTTCAACTCGCTTAAAAGTGGTTCTAAATTTCCCAAAGTCGATAATAAAATTTGCTGGCGAGAAAGACGCTGATAAAGTTGTTTTAGTGAAGCACTTTCTACCAAAAAGCCAAGTTCCATAATTCCCACTGAAGTACACAGTTCCGCTAAATCGCTGAGAACGTGCGAAGAAATTAATATTGTCATCCCAGCTTCTTGCAACGCTTTAATAATTTCGCGAAACTGCATTCTAGCAATGGGGTCAAGCCCGGAAACCGGCTCATCTAGTAGTAGTAAAATTGGTTCGTGGATAATTGTTCGCGCCAAACTGAGGCGTTGTTTCATCCCCCGCGATAAAGTAGAAATCTGACTGTGGCGTTTATTGCCAAGTTGTATTAATTCTAAAACTTCATGTAAACGTTGAGTGCGGCGCGGTTCTCGCAAGCGATACAAACGCGCAAAATAATCAAGATAATCCCAAACTGTGAGATCCTCATAAAGCGGATAGTCATCGGGTAAGTAGCCGAGACGACGCTTGAGAGTCGGATTAGTTTTGTCGCGTAGAAGGCGATCGCCATTAATATAAATCTCACCCGTAGTCGGTTCCTCAGCAGTTGCCAACATCCGCATGAGAGTTGTTTTACCCGCGCCATTCGGACCAATCAGTCCGTAAACCTCACCCGCTTGGATCTCCAAATCAACATCATTAACCGCAACGTGGCGATCGAATTGCTTAGTCAGTCCACAGGTGCGAATTGCCAGTTCTTTTACCATAGCTGCAAAGGGTGCGGTTTAACAGTTAACCTAACTTGTCTCTACAGCTTTTGTCAGGCTTGTTTCAGAAATTGAAACAAAAGAGTTTGAAAAGCGATTAGAAATCGCGGCTACACAAACAAAACCCACCTCCGTGGGTTGGAAAGCCTTGATTTTGTGTTAGTCCGCGCAGGCGGACTTTGCCTGTGTAGTAGCGAATTATATTCGCCCTTTTCTTTTTCGGAGATTTTGACCGGAGTAATCTGGTGGCATAACTGGGTCATTAGACTTCTTGCAGAAGTAGGGGAAAGGGGAAAGGGGAAAGGGGAGGCAGTGCGTTGCGGGGGTTCCCCCCGTTGTAGCACCTGCCGTGAAAGGGGTAGAAAAAAGCTCATATCGACAGTCTAAAAACGAATGAGTGCAAGAGGTCTATTATCAGGTTATTGCTGAGATTGTATACAACTTTGCCGCGCAATATTCCGGCTTTTGGCAAAATAAAGAAAATACAAAAATTTTGAATGCAACACGCGGTATAAGAGCATAACTGTGCGTCCTTACCTTTGAATGCTTAAGTTATCATCAGCAATGTTGAAGTTAGTGTAACCATACTTAAGCTGTAGTTATTAATATTGCAACTGTAGCGGTCTAACTCGTAACGGGAGCGGTCTACCTCGTTACGGGAGCGGTCTACCTCGTAACGGGAGCGGTCTACCTCGTAACGGGAGCGGTCTACCTCGTAACGGGAGCGGTCTACCTCGTAACGGGAGCGGTCT
>NZ_JTCM02000129.1 GCF_000817785.2 Hassallia byssoidea VB512170
CCGGACAAATGTGGACAGCCTTGTATTAAAGATCCTCAACACCCAACCAGTCACTCGGAAGAAGGCTGTCCACATTTGTCTATTTTTAATGAAACCCCTTTCCCCTTTTTTCCTTTACCCTTTGACCCAAATTAAAAAAGCCCCATGCCCTATGCCCTATGCCCTATGCCCTATGCCCTATGCCCTATGCCCAAAAATTTGACTTTTATCTCATTAGAGAGAAGATAAAATTAATTATAAAAGTTAAGTTAATTACAAAGATATTTAACATCAAACCAGTAGAAAACAGCTTTGGTTGTAAATTTTTTTTGTCAATTTTGGTTAATTAAATTAATAGTTTAACAGTTGAAGAAGAAACTTTTGGAGTTTTGTCATCATGAGTAAAGCTGAAGAAACTAAGACTAACACCGGTTCTAAACGGGGATTTGGAGATTTAGGAGTATTGATTGCTTTATCACTGTTAGCAGCAACGTTTCGGGGATGCAATTTTAGTCAACCGGAAACAACTCCGGCTTCCAAGTTGGTTAATACATCGGAAATTACTTATAATCCAGACCAATTTATGTATAGAACTGTGACTATTAGAAGTAAAGCGCTTGATAAAGTCGGTCCAGCTTCTTTCACAGTTAAAGATAAGCAATTATTCGACAGTGAACCGATTGTAGTTGTGAATGCTTCGGGTGTGCCTTTCAATCTACCCGCAGACAGAGATATAGAAGTTCAAGTTACAGGTTCGGTTCGCAGATTAAATATTCCCCAAATTGAGCGCGACTATAATTTGAACTTGCAAGATGAATACTATAAAAAGTATATCAATAAACCTGCGGTTATTGCTCAGGAAATTAAGGTAGTACCGCAGCAAAATCAAATCACTCAAGGTATAAGGCAATAACTTTAGATATCGGTTTTGAATGCATTAACAGAGTCTTCTAATTGCAATGTTACTTGTTGTGTTTGTTGCAAAGAGTTAAACACCATGTAAGATGAATTTGCAGTGTGTTCTGAAGCTGCGGCAAGATGTTGCATCCTGGATGCGATCGCACTCGAACTTTGTGCTTGAGATACGGTTGCATTCTTAATCGACTCCGCTAAATCATCAATTTGGCGAGATACTTCTAAAATCTGCCCCAGGTTATGCTTGGCATCTTTAATTGTATTTGCTTTTTCTAGCACTTCCCTAGTTTCTATTTGTATAGTTTTGACGACTTCGCTAGTTTCCATTTCCATGTTCTCTAGCATTTGTTGAACTTCTTTCGTCGCTTCTGCACATTGGGCTGCTAATTGACCAATTTGTTCTGCCACTATCGTAAAGCCTCGACCTTCTTTGCCGACCCACGCAGTATCAATATTCGCGTTGATGGCTAACAAGTTAGTTTGCAAGGCGATTTGCTTAATCAACGAGACAATGAAGGCTATTTTTTGCGAAGATTCTCCCAGACGCTTCACTTTATTTACTTTTTCTATTACTGTCTGTTGTAAATTAAAGATACTTTCTACAGTATTATCGATTGCGGCTTGGGTTGTTGCTGCTGTATCTGAAGTTTTGTTGGCAATTTCTGATAGTTGGCGGGCATCATCTGCTACTGTTTGAATAAATAAATTGATTTTATTTACTTCTTCTAAGGTGTAATTAATTTCTTCTGCTTGTGTCAAAGCTTGATTCGCCAATTGCTGAATCACACCTGAGTTTTCATTAAGGGAAAGATTTACTTGATAAGTAGCAAGTTTTACTTGATTGACAATCTGCCGCAGGTTATGAATAATCGTATTAAAAACATCAGCTACTACCCCCACTTCACCGGCGAGATTTTCTGCACCCACAGTTAAATCGCCTTTCGATGCTTCTTTAACGTTGATGAGAAGTTCTAAAAGTTGGCTTTGCAAAGCTTGTTGACTAAGCTTTAATTCTTCTTCTGCTTGCTTGCGTCGGGTAATGTCAGTTTGCACCCCAATATAATTGATAACTTGTCCGAATGAATCTCGCACTGGAGAAATCGTTAATTCAGACCAATATGGTGTTTTATCTTTGCGGTAATTCTTAATTACTACCTGGCATTCTAAAGAATTGCGGACTGCATGACGTAATTGTTGAATAGTTGCGGGGTCTGTGTCGGGTCCTTGCAAAAATCGGCAATTGCGTCCAACCGCTTCTTCGGGTGAATAGCCTGTGATGGTTTCAAATGCCGGATTGCAAAAGATAATCGGATTGTCGATCGCTCGCGGGTCGGTGATGATGATAGCATTGCTAGCGGCGGCAATGGCGCGATCGCGAAGCCGCAATACTTTCTGCGACTGCTGATACTCATTTAAAAGACTCGCTTGTTCTAAAGCGATCGCGACTTGAATTGCTAGGTGTCTGACTAAATCAATTTCAAACTTTTGCCAGTGCCGAGGTTGAGAACATTGGTGAACGCATAAGATGCTGATAAGCTGATTGTTAATAATAATCGGTGCAACTAAATTCGCTTTGATTTGAAAGTCTTCTAGAATCTGGCAGTGGCAATTTGTATAACCTGTTTCCTTAATGTTGTCGGTGGCTCGAACTTCACCACTTGCGTACATTGCAATATAATCTTCTCTAAAAGGCTCATGGACTGTTTTGCCGATGGTTTTCAGCCAACCGTCTGCTACCGATTCAGCAACGATGGTGCCACTCCAGTCAGGATAAAAGCGATAAATAACTACGCGGTCTGATTTTAATGCTTGACGAATTTCGTTGACGGTGGTGTAAAGAACATCTTCTGATTTGAGCGATCGCCTAATTTGCAAGGTAATTTCTGTAAATAGTTGCGATCGTCTCGCTTCTGCTTCTTGTTTTTCTAAAAGCTTTACTTGCGCTGTCAATTGCCGATCAACAAATGAAGTCAGCAGCGCGAAACCCAAAATTACAAAGGTGGCGATCGCAATGCTAACAGCTAACCAGGTGATTCCATTCTTCATCGCCCCGGTTGCAATTGCTTTGGGGTTGGTGGGTGTGAAGCGAACTGCCGCCATTCCAGTGTAATGCATCCCGGCGATCGCCAATCCCATAATTAGCGCAGCGAAGATTCTGGCTAACAGTGCAGATGTACTGCTTTGCGTGCGTAGTTGAAAGGCGACAGATAACGCTACAATTGAGGCGCTGATGGCGATCGCGATCGAAACTGCAAACAGTAATGGATTATACGTTGTGTTTGCTTCCATCCGCATTGCGAACATGCCGATGTAGTGCATTGAGGCGATCCCAATACCCATTAGGATACCGCCCATAATCAATTGCCACAAGCTCAAAGTTGGGCGACTCGCCAAAAAAAGCGCTCCAATTGAGGCTATAATCGCTGGTATTATTGACAGCAACACCGTCAATATGTCATATGTCATCGGTATTGGTAGACTGAATGCTAACATGGCGACAAAGTGCATCGACCAAATACCGATGCCCATAACAATTGCCCCACCAATCAACCAAGCGGTTTTTGCCCAAGATGTGGCTGCTGTTACCCGTCCTGCCAAATCCAAAGCAGTATATGCGGCTAGGACGGCGATCGCTATCGAAAGCGATATTATACGCGGGTCGTAGCTGCTACTTATAGCTACATCTGCCGTCAGCATGATTATTAACCTCAATTAAATAATTTTATCAAGTTTTATTTGACTTTTTTTTTGTTTTTGAACTTTTTTTAGGAATCAGCAACCCGGGCTTCCATAATTTTTCTTTTTATTTTATAATGGTTTGTAAAATAAATACACGTCCCAGCTTCATCAAGAGTAGATATTATTTATTAGAGCGATTTGTCAACTAATTTGAACCTTAGGCAAACACAAATATAATTCCAGCAGACAATAACAAGCATATTTCTGCGGTACAAGTTCAGAAAATTTCCCATCAGAGGCATAGATAGCACTTTGTGCAATAATGTTTTGGGAGCCAAATCACTTCAATACGATCTGCCTCGCTACCAGTGCAGAAAGCGGAACTTAAGTTGAGGCAAACATCTTCTTTCCTCTTTTTTTGCCCTAGTCAGGCGTTTCCCCAATTGATATTTGTGTTTCTTGATTTATTTTTGCACAGCCGCTTTTTGCCCAAAATTTCCACAGACAATTTCAGATAAGAGAGTGACTCTTTCATTTTATTATTTTTTTGGAACATTTTCCATGTTGTCAATTAAAAAACAATTATCAGACTTTTGATAGACAAATTAGCTTGCTTTGAATTTCTCTATACTTGAGAAGCGCGAAATGAGTGTTTTCTGATATTTACCTATTGGTATACTATAGTAATTGAAGCAAAAATGTCAGGCTATAAGTTGGATAAATATTGGCAAAAAAAAATCAAGTAAAAATCTAATTCAAACCGAAGTAGAAAGTACAGATTGTATCATTTTAAACAATATTGAATAATTTTAAGCAAACCTTCCTTCAAGAAAAACTAATGACACAAAGATTTTTGAGCGATCGCTATCGGATTATCAGCATACTTGGAACTGGTGGATTTTGTGAAACATTCTTAGCCGAAGATACGCAAATGCCTTCGGGAAGAACTTGTGTAATTAAACAACTCAAACCAGTTGCCAACAACCCTCATATTCACCACTTAGTGCAAAGACGATTTCAAAGAGAAGCTGCCATTTTAGAAGAATTGGGAGGAGTAAGCAAGCAAATTCCCACGCTGTACGCATACTTTCAAGAGGACGATCAATTTTACTTAGTACAAGAATGCGTTAGCGGAGAAACCCTGAGCCAAAAAGTCAAACAAAGCGGGTGTCTGAAAGAAAGCGAGGTACGCTCAATTTTAATCAGTCTGTTAGAAGTGCTGGAATATGTGCACAGCAAAGGCATTATCCATCGCGATATTAAGCCAGACAATATTATTCTGCGCTCCAGCGATAACAAACCAGTTTTAATTGATTTTGGCGCCGTGCGAGAAACGATGGCAACAGTGGTAAATTCCGAAGGTAATATTACCAGTTCCATCGTCGTCGGTACACCAGGGTTTATGCCAAACGAACAAGCTGCCGGACGTCCGGTTTTTGCCAGTGACTTGTATAGTTTGGGACTAACAGCTATATATTTACTGATGGGAAAAATGCCAGAACAATTGGCAACAGACTCCTACACTGGCGAGAATATTTGGGATCGGCAAATTGTCAGTCCAAGTTTGGCAGCAGTATTAGATAAAGCAATTCGGTTTGATGTTAGGGAACGCTTTCCCAGTGCAAAAGCAATGCTGAATGCTTTGCAGAATGCGGCAAATCCCCTTCCACAAAAAGTACCTACTTTTTTCCAACAGCCTTCGGAAAGTATTCCTGTTACTTCCGAGTCTGCGATTCAAAGCAGCAAACAAAACGGTATTTTTATCGGCAGTATTTTAGTTGCAGGTGTAGTAATGGGTGCATCTGTAATTATTGGTCTTTTGCTGACAAATTCTCCTCAACCAGAGGGATATAAACAAGCGACATCTTCGCTATTGACAAAACCACAAGTAGGCGAAGCATCATTACCATCAGCGAATAGAAATTCTCAAATAGCGTCATCGGAATCCGCAATTATTAATAGCGCCAATCTGCCTAATTATTTTCATTTCATCGCAGATTCTACCTTTCCAAATCTGCAAACTGCGGTTGAGCAAATTAAGACTTTACAAGCGGCAGGTTATCGTCAGCCAGGAGTATTTTGGATACCAGATTATCCAAATCTGTCAGATAAACGTTCATTTGTAGTTTATGCAGCCACATTTAGCGATCGCCCCAGTTGCATCAACTTCCTGAAAAATTATGGAAAAATCAATCCGGGAGCGTATTGCGGCTTCGCTAGCAAAGATCCACAGGCACCGTCTGATAAAGTGTATTACCAGGAATTACAGTAAAAATTTACGGCAAACATCTATCTTAAGGAAGAATTGCTTAGATCGCAATTTCAACTCCCCTAACTATTAGTTGGGGGAGAAACATTCGTAGAGACGTTCCGTCCGGTCGTAGAGACGTTCCGTCCGGTCGTAGAGACGTTCCGTCCGGTCGTAGAGACGTTCCAGCGGAACGTCTCTACTGTTTTTTCGCGTTTACCGAACCTGTAATTTTCAGTTTACCGCACCTTTATTAGCCTGATATTTCTATTCGGTAATCATCCTTAATTAAGTGACAAAAACCGAATTTGCCATCTTTTATTTACTAATACTATGAGATTAAAGCAAAGAATTAAATCGTCAATCAAAGAGGCAAAAAGTAATATGTTAGTTCGTTACAACCCCTGGCAAGAACTCAACACCTTAGAACGTCAAATCAACCGCATGTTTGCAGATACAAAAGTACCCTCCGCAGTGTTTGAAAAAGGATTAGTCATTCCTGCTGCTGAGTTGCAAGAAACATTAGATGCGCTTCTTTTGAAGATAGAAGTTCCGGGAATGAACGCGAACGATTTGGATGTGCAAGTCACAGAAAATGCAGTTCACATCAGCGGTGAACGCAAATCAGAAACCAAAACTGATGACAAAGGTCGTACTGTGACCGAGTTTCAATATGGCAAATTCCAGCGCGTAATTCCTTTACCTGCTCGCATTCAAAATACTAATGTTAAGGCAGAATACAAAGATGGTATTTTGAATCTGACACTGCCGAAAACCGAACAAGAAAAGAACAAAGTCGTCAAAGTTAACTTAGAGCAAAATTCTGCTGGTTAATTGATGATACTTTACATTCCTTGCACAGTAGGTTAATTTAACCTAATTTCTGCCCGGTTGCATAGAAGCATCCGGGCTTTTTTCGTAGTAAGCGTTTCAACGCTTAATAAAGATTTAAAGAAAGCACTGAAGTGCTTACTACAATAAAGAAGTAAAATCAGCGCTTTAATAGATATGAAAGACGAAAATTTAAATAAGAAAAAGGGTAAGTCTCTCCCCCCAAAGCTGATTATTAAGCTGGGAAAGTTTGTCTGGACGACTCTTTGGCATATGATGATGTCGAAAATCGCACCGCGCAATAAATCGGGAGAGTATATTCGTCCTAACAGTGAGTTTAGAAGTTATGTTGGCAAAGAAGACGGAAATTTGTACCCACCAGCAACAGGACGCTATCATCTTTATGTTGGCATGAGTTGTCCTTGGGCGCATCGAACTTTGGTAGTGCGATCGCTTAAGGGACTTGAAGATGTAATATCAGTATCTATCGTCTTTCCTTCACCGATTGAAGGGGGTTGGGTGTTCAACCAAGAAGAACAAAATTGTCGCACACTTGCTCAATTATATGAGCTAGCGGCATCAAATTACACCGGACGCTCTACAGTTCCGGTGTTGTGGGATAAAGAAACGAAAACTATCGTTAACAATGAGAGTGCAGAGATTATTGTCATGCTGAACTCTGAATTTAACGACTTTGCCAAAAATCCCACGTTAAATCTTTATCCAGAGGAATTAAAAGAAAAGATTGATTGGTGGAATGAGAAGATTTATCACTCAGTTAACAACGGGGTGTATCGTTGCGGTTTTGCCCAAACTCAAGAAGCTTACAATCAAGTTTGTGATGAATTGTTCGCGACTTTGGATGAAATTGATGCCGCACTTTCAACAAGTCGATATCTTTGCGGTGATAATGTCACATTAGCGGATGTGCGTTTATTTACGACATTATTCCGCTTTGATAGTGCGTATTACGGTTTGTTTAAGTGCAATCGCCGCCGAATTCAAGATTATCATAATTTGGGAGCTTATTTACGTGATATGTATCAGCTTGCGGGTATTGCTGACACCTGCGATGTGGAAAGTGTGAAGCAAGATTATTATGGCAATCTTTTCCCGCTCAATCCTGGTAGCATTATTCCTGCAGGTCCTGATATGTCGTGTCTTTTGCAACCACACAATCGCGGTATGATTAGGGAAATTATGAAATAGCAGTCGGATCTCCGTCCCAAAGAGCGCGATCGCACATTCGAGACTTGTCAGAATTGGTGATGCGATCGCCCAACTATGAAATATGGACAATAAATTTTAATGAGGTCAAAAATATGACACACTCTTCACCCGAAAGAATTGTCAGACGTGGGAGAGTATTTCCGGAAATTCAATGGACAGAAGCACAAAAAGCTCAAGAAAAAGCCAGAAGACAGGCATTTTATGAGCGTTGTTGGCTGATTTTTGAGCGTTTAAAACCAGAAATACTAGATAAATATTATGGTTGGTATATTGCCATTGAACCTGATAGTGGGGATTATTTTATTGATCGGGATAAAGAAGTAGCAAGTAAAATGGCAAGAGAAAAATATCCTAATGTGATTCATCATATTTTTGGCATTAATGAAACCGGAGTTAGTGGCAGAATATGATTGAGGGAAGATTTGGAGAAAATGGACAAATTTATTTGGAAATTGATTTAATTGGTAAGGATGGTATTAGTTTGACTGTAGAAACAATGTTAGATACAGGATTTACTGAATTTTTAGCCATGAACAAACAAGATGTACAAAGTCTTGATTGGGATTTTTTAAATCAAGATAAATTAAGAACTGCTCAAGGAGAAACTGAATTTGATGTTTATAGTGGTAGGGTAATAATAGATGCTCAAGAGTGGGAAATTCCTGTATTTGCTGGAGATGAAATACAGGAAATTTTACTAGGTTCTCGATGGCTGAAATTATTTATCTTAGTTGCTAATTATGGGCAAAATATAGTAAGTTTAGAGTTAATTTAATCAATAGTTTATACATAGAGACTTGCTATAACTCCTGATTCCTTTTTCTTTTACACTTTCTCAAGGATTCTCGAAAGAATAGACTGAATAAGTGGCGATCAAAGCTGTGATTATCCTGAGGATTTTAGCCTACTTGAGTAAGCTCTGAGCTATTAGCCTTAAATTGAAATCTAAGGCGGGTGAGAAAACTACCTCAACGTGCGAAAGATGACGCGACCTAAAGAATCTTCTTGATTGATTCGTGCATACACCCGCAGACAGGTTAACACTTCTCCGGGTGTACCACCGCAATCAAGTTGTAGGTCATCTTTGGAAAAAGCACAGATATCGGCATAAAGTCCGGATAATTGGCGAATTCGCACGTCATAGCCTGCGTTGTTTGCTTTTTCAGCTACTTTTTTCAGGATGCGTCGCGATTCTTGTTGCAGTTTTCCCCACCAAGAGTAGCGTTCGGCTGGAGGAACGAAGATTAGCGAGTGTATTGCTTCGTCGATATCAATCCAAGCACGCAGAGTTAATAAGGGATATGCATTTTCTTCGGCTTTTTGGATGCGTTGAAAGCGATCGCTTAAAGCTTCAATATATTGGTTGCGCTGTTCTGGTTTTGAATGCAAAGATACAACATCAAAGCTAAAAACGCTCTTTAAAGCATGATGTAAATTCGGTTCAATGTCGATAAGTTTTATTAACAAAATCACCATAGATGCAAGTAGATGCATATCACTCGATTGTCCATGAGTAATTTTATAATTTAAAAGTTCTTTTTGAGACAGCTGCAAACCTTGGACATTGACACTACCGCTGAGTCCTGGGTAAATGACTTCATCGCGGATAAAAGGAAGTTGGTATAAATTTGAATTATCCTCAATAGCACCAGCTTCTTGAGCAAGATTCAAAGCATGTTGGCGCCAAGATGTAGCAATATCCTCTGGAATTCTTAACAGCTTTCGTTGAATTTCGTTCCACAAATCTGAGTCAGTCTGGCTTTGAAGTGGCGATCCTAAATATAAAGCTAGCTCTTTATCGGCATCAAATTCATCCCGCAAGCGTGTTAGTTTTAACTCATTTGTGGACGTGATATTATTTAAAGGCGCGACGGTTGAAGGTTGCAAAAGATGAGAAAGTTCTTGCAGCACTTCGTCGCATATTTTCGCTCCTGGATCGTGAGGAAATTCTGCTTGAGCTTTTTTGAGAGAAGCTTCTAGTCCGTATAAGCTAAACCGCAATAATCGGGCTAATTCTGAGTTTTCTACTTCTAAAATTCGGCGTAAGTGCTGCATAACTTCTAACTCCTAACTCCTAACTCCTAACTCCTAACTATTAATGAATGCCACAAAATGGATCGCGTTCTTTATCAACTTCGTTGGGTTGTAATTCTAGTTCAGCGTGAAAAACACATCCTTCTTGTTTGAGACATTCTTCATTTGTCGATGTCCAGTAAGGTACTTCACCGGCGTGCATCCGGAGAATGCCTTTGTCATCAAGTGTGACATGATATTGGCAAGGATAATCTGTTGTGATTTCTGGTTTGCTGAGTGAGCCAATTCTTATCCATTTTTTGCTGTTTGTTTGGGCATCTGTTTGATAAATATAGAAGGTGTGCTGACCGTTTTGGGGAAAGGGAGGTAAGGGTTTACTGATTAAGCCGGTTCCTGTTTCTTGTAGGCGATCGCGAAGCGGACGCTGTTGTGCAGACTGATCGGAATTAGGCTGGGCAACATACGTGCGATCGCGTACATAACGAAATTCTTTAATAGATTTACTATCATCGCTTTCTGCCACAAATACCAAATGATAAGCATCTGGTTGATCGACTGTTGCTGACTCGATAACATTGACAGCAATATCACCATTATTCAGCTTTTTATTAGGACGTTCAATCGCAATATTCCAATTCAATTTACCATCAGAAAATAACTTTGAGCTTTCGGCAGTGGGGAAATGCGCTAATATTGCTATTCCCACATCAATACCAGGAACATCAATTAAATAATGGGGATTTCCTCGACACAGCAAGACGTTAAATTGTAGTGTTTGGTCAATTTCAAATTGAACTTTGATTTTTTTGAGAAATTCTGGTTCTTCTATCTTCAATTTCTCCATCAAACTTTTACCATCAAAGCTACCCCAAAGCCGTAAATCTCCATCTTCATAATCTTGACGATAGATGATGTTGCTTAATTGTATCCCTTGCCAATTAGTGCGAACTTTCGCTACAGATTCCCCATCAGCTAGTTGATAAAGTTCTTGTCCTGCTTTGAATATTGGTAGCAATTCGTTGCTTTGAGTTTTGCGTTTGAAGTTGCAAGGCAAATAATAAAATAAATTTTTGACATCTATTTCTAATTGATTCGCTCCCTTACGCAGCAATTGTTTAGATTCTTCTGGATCGAATCTGAGTCTTCGCAATTTTTCAGCGTAGCAAGCACCGGCAGAGGTAGCTAATTTGGTAAACTCTAAAACAAAAGTAATTCGCTCTGGATTCCAGACAAAATATTGTGATTTACTAAATTCCTGGTAAATTTCTTGCTGCACTAAATCAAGATTGCAAGTTTTACCAGATAGAATTAACCAATCAACTTTTTGTCCGCTACTTAACAAGCGACTTTCCATCAGTCCTTTAGCGATACCAATTGCTTCTTTAATTGCCGTAGTTGCGGTTCTTTCAAATTGTTGACTGTCTAAGGTTACATTAATATTATGAGCATTTTGGATGTTGAATTTAATGCTACTTTGTGTTAATAATTCCGAGATTTGTTGTTCAGAAACGGTGAAAGTTAAAGTAGAACCGTCTGCTGGTGATTGCCCTAATTTCAGTTTTGCAGCTTCTGCAAGTTCCCAAAGCGCGTAAAATGTTTGTAAGCGTTGGGGTGCTTGTTGCCAACGAGTAGGTAACACTTTCTCAGCAGTATCTAAAGCATCTTTGTAAGCTGCGTCACCTTGAGGATTTTCTTTGTCTACACATTTCAAAAGACTGCCGCTTTTAAATTTTCCTTGTTCTAAAAAGCGCTCGTTTAATTCCGAGTTAATTAAATCTTCTAACTTATCGCTTTCTAAAGCACCGAGAGTAACTGCTGTTAGTAAAGAATCAGCGATCGCTACTTTCAAAAGGCGAAACATTCGCAGCGTAATTAACTCACCCCCTAACTGCAAATGTCCAGACGAACCTAACAGTTTCGGAGTAAGTCTATAGTAGCGTCCCCCAAGTCCTCTATCTTCATTATCCGCAAAAAAGGGAGTTTTATCTTCTAAAGTTAATTCAATTAAAGCTAAATCAGTTGTTCCCCCACCAATATCTAAAACAAGCACATTTTGCGACCATTTATTCTTTTCTTGATGACAGCGAGTTTTAAAAGATTCAATTCCAATATTCAAATTACCGCCAAATTCTCGCCACAAAAAAAATATCGCCACAGAAACAGCTTCATCATAAGCTGTTTGCACATCATCAATACCAAGTTGTTCCACAAGTTCCTTAATTTCCTTGCGAATAACTGGTGGGGCAACTGTTGGATAAGTCACAACTGCCGTCAACAAATCCCCTTCCGAAAACTTACGTCGTGCTTTTTGTCGATAATCTTCAGTTAACTCAACAAGATGTCCCCAAGCAGCTTGAATTAACTGATTAACAGTAATCGTACTTTCTTCCCCATCTAAAATAACACCAAAAGACCGCTCTTGACCGAAATATCTTTTAGGTGAATGATGAAACTTGCTAATAATTTCCTTCAAAGAACCGCTAGTTCCTTGAGCGATCGCCTTTTTTCTGTTATCTCTCGCTTCTCTCCCCATCTTCAATTTCAAAGCAGTCAAACTAGAAACTTCCAACTCACTAGGAATCTCCGTATCACGACGGTCAATATCTAACACTACCGGAATAAGATTTTGCGACTCTAAAGTAGGAACGCGAAACACCTCATGATATATTTGGTAAAGTTTTTTGCTGACCGCACGACGAAAGCGATCGCTTGTTCCCAAACACAATTCAATTTGGCGAATCGCTTCTAAAAATCGCTCTTTATTATCACTTTCAAAAACTTCACCTAACTGACTTGATTCTATTTCCAGATTTTTGCTAATTTCCGCAATAAACTTATCCCAATCACTCGCGCTAATATCTGGTAACGCAATTGTAGCCGGAGAACTCAACCATTTACCCAAGCGATCGCGCAAACGTAACTCTTGTTCTCTCGGCAGAACTTCGGCGATAGGAACTTCAATTGGGTCGAATAATGTAACCGTAGAATTTGATGTGCCAAAATCAACCGCAAACCAACCGGGAAATCTTTTTTTTGGCTTCTCAATTTTGTTAACTTGTTCAAAATTCATTGTTAATAATTCGGTAAATTCTTTGACGCTATTATTGTTGGGTTGGAAAAGGTTCATATTTGTAGGGATGGGATTAGGAGAAACGAACCGCAGAGGACGCAGAGAACGCAGAGAAAAGAGAGTAAGATATAATTAACCTAATTTATAAACTAATTCCTCTCTCCTCTTTTCTTCCTCTGTGCCCTCTGCGTCTCTGCGGTTCGTTAAAAAACTATTTTTCACCAATCAAATCGAATTGCTTTCAAAGTTAGCAATATCTAAAAGAATCTGCAACCAAGTAGGAATTTCCGCATTGATTTGCGATTCTTCCGCCGCAATATATCTTAACAACGCTTCCTTTTTAGAAATATTTTGCAAACAAGGAACAATCTGATCCAAAATTCCTTCTAATTCCGCATTAACTTGCTGATTCACTTCACTAACATACTGCACAAGATGTAAACTGGCACTAGCAGTAATTTCATCTCGCAGTCGCAGCACTAAAAGTTGGTGGTTCGCGGTTCTGGGGTTACTTTGGCTTCTTTCTGGTGCCCAATCAAAGATTTGTCCGATGTTGTGTTTATCGTCTTGACGCGCTAGGGGAAACATGTCAGCAGGGACGCTGGTTTTATCTTTGCTACTGACTTCGGAAATTATAGCTTCTTTCCATTGATTGGGATCGCATCCTAAAAGCAGTTTGTAAAATAAATCTGCTTCTTCATCACCAAATTTTTGTTGAATATCTTGTTCTTTTTCGGGATTAAGAATTTCTCGCAAGCGATCGCGTTCTTTGGCTATTTGATTTGATAACTTATTTAATGAGTCTACCACTGCTTGACTCAGGCGATCGCGTGCAAATTCTTCTAGTTCTTTAATTGTCTTTTCAAATGCCGGATAAAAATCATCGCTTTTGGTAGGAAGGGAACTATTAATTTTATTTTTTCTATCAAATAATTTACCCGCCGCGCCTTTTGATTCTGTTAGTGATATCATTCCATTGCTTGCTTTGTTGAAAAGCAAAGTCCACTGACTCCAATTAAGTATTCTATAAGTTAGTTCGTCTTTCACCACATCGCTAACTGTTATTCCTCGTTTGTCTTTGAGTGGTTCTTTACCTAATTCTTTTTGGAATTTTCTGTAGGTTTTATCTAAGGTTTCAACGGCAAAGCGTAAGTCCAGAAAAGATTGACTTTCTGCCATTGGTATGCCTTGCTCCTGAATTTCTGCTAAGATGTTTTTCAACTTATCTTGTTGTTGATGCAAAGCATTAGCAGCTCGACGGGTGTCTTCATAAAGTTGCTTGAAACCGTGAGTAGCTACGTGGGTTTGAATCAATTCTCGCAGTTTGCTAATACCGCCATCTTGAGCAAAGTAACTCAATTGTCTGCCTAGATGACTGCGTGAATCAGATTCTAACAAACGTTCGCTTAAATGTCCCCATTTTTGTTGCAATCGCTTAGACCGATCTAAATAATCAGGATAATCTAAGTTCGCTAAAAACTCTGGTGAACCTGCTTTCACTTTAGTTGAACGTTTGGCTAAATCAGCTAATCCTAAAAGTGGTGATAACAGAAAAATTCGCTCTTTTTGGCTGGTGAATGCTGATGCACCGTCAAGAGTTGTTTGCAAAACTTTGATTTTTTGACAAACCGTGCTTTCTTTTAAAGGATTGTGTTCGTCTAAATTATCAAGTTCTCTTTCGCCACCTTCACTTTCTAAAGGTAGTTGATCGAAGCGTCCTACACCGACTAAAATTAAATCTTTCAGGTCTTGTCCGGGACGTTGCTGCTGCATCATAGTGAAGATTTTGTTAGCGCGATCGCTTCCCGGAGATTTGCCATTTAGCAGCACTAAAATTGTTTGTACTTCTGCCAATTCTCGCAATGATAAAAATGTATCTCTCACCCCCGAATTAGCAGCACCCAATCCGGGAAAATCTAATAAAATAAACTCTGATGTTCCATTCTTTCCGGAAAGATCCCAAATATCTTTTGATATTTTTACCTCAATATTTACGCGACGAATCAACGGAAAGCTATTTTGTAATAACTTTGCTGGCAATCTTTGAGGTGCATTTGGTAATATAATATGCGTTGGCGGTAAATCTTCAAACTTGAGAGTTTGGATTGCCATCGGCTGATCGGCTAGCGTCAGCCCATCGCGAGCGGTGGTAGCATCAATATCGTAGCGTCTGCCAGACATAGCCGCACCATAAGAATTATAAGCGCGAACAAATAATACCAACTCGCGCAACAGATAACGCAACTCCAAGTTTTTACTATTGTTCCACGCTTCTTCACACCAGCTAAGGATATCGTTTTGAGTTTTTAGCTTTTCTTGGGGTATAGAAGACAATCCCGCTGCTATTGTTCTTCGGTTTGCTTCTGCCAGCATGAAGCGCAAGCACTGATTCACCTCCTCGTGAGTCAAATACTCAACAGTAAAATTGCCAACCTGCGTAGTTGCAAAGTCTTCTTGTGGTTTCAGGTGAATGGCGGTAACATTGCCTGTAGTCGGGTTCTCACTAATTGGTAAAGCGTCTGCGTAACCGATTAAACTGCCTAAAAGCAAAGTTTTTCCACTGCTGAATTCACCCATCACACCGATTTTCACACTTGATGTAGCAAGTTCTACAGTTTTCTGTGCCGCTTCCCGCAGGTGAATTAGACACTCATCTAGACTAGCTGGAACCCAATCTTCTTGTTTTGAAGGTTGCTGGGGTACTGAGTCTATCTTCTGGAGAATCGATTCACCGTACTCTTGAAAACGATTCAGTTTTTCTGCTTCCATAGCGTAGTTTTCCACTGACTTAAATAAATAATGAATTTTTCTCACTAAAGATAGGCAGATGCAACGCAGATAGGTGTGTGAGAGTGGGAAGTTACAACTAGCAAAGTAATTTGGGTACGTGGTGCAGATACTTTATTAGCCACAAAACCGGAAAATGTCAATACCTACGAGGCGATTCTGTATTCTATGATAAGGGGAGCGATCGCATTAATCAAATTGTCCCGCTACCATGAAAGCGATCGCTTTAATGGAGAAATGGGAAGAGATAATTTTTATATTATTTGACATGGAGAGAATTTTTCACACCTCGTCCTACACTTTTCTTCTCGGTGAACTAGCAAAAAATTATGGATTGCGATCGCTCTATCCTAGATATTACCAACTCCTTCTTACTTCAGGAAGTTGCGCCCAAAGCTAACGAAATAGACAGCAACCCACAAGCGCTATATCAAGCACTCCAAGGTTTGGGAAAGTTAGGTTTACTAGCGTTACGCGGTGAAAAACAACTTAGTGAAGCGACTTTTGGCGACTTTCAAGAATTAATAGCCAGATATTCCGGTGCTTTAGCTTTTGTGCAAACACAACATCAAAGCGCAGCAGCGATGCTTTCTACTAGCAACAACTCTACATTAAAACAAGCATACCTTAAACGCATGAGCAACGGTGAAGTTTTAATTGGAGTCGGTTTTTCACAATTGCGACGTCAAGGTGAACCCCTAACATTAGCCGTACCTGTAGCTGGAGGATATCAATTAGATGGAATTGTACCTTGGGTAACTGGCTGGAACTTATTTCAACATTTTATCATCGCTGCGACATTACCTGATGGTAGCGCGGTTTTTGGTATCGTCCCTTTTGTGCAGACATCTCAAAAATCGAGAGGGGAAATAACATTTACCGCCCCAGCACAACTAGCAGCAATGACATCAAGCAATACCGTATCTGCCACTTTAACTCGCTGGTTCTTACCTCAAGAGCAGGTAGTTTTTATTAAACCACCTGGATGGATTCACGAAAGCAGTAAAAACAACATTTTGCGGGCTACTTTTTTAGCTACAGGATGCGCTTTTGCAGGTTTAGATATTATTGAGGCAGCTAAAGAGAATAAATCACTACCTTTTATTAACGATGCCTTTGACTCTTTATTACAAGAACTGACTAAGTGTCGCACTGTGATTAGACAAGCGCAACAAAAATCGATAGGAACAGCAGAACGCTTGCAAATGCGAGCTTGGGCAATTGACCTCGCAACGCGAATCGCTCACGCAGCCGTTACCGTTTCCAGCGGAACCGCTAATTATATGCATCATCCAGCACAGCGAGTATATCGTGAAGCATTAGTATTTACGGTAACAGGTCAAACCGCCGCAGTTATGGAAGCAACACTTCAGCGGTTGATGAGGGGACAAGGAGACAAGGAGGACAAGGAGGACAAGGGGGACAAGGAGGATTCTATATTTTCCTTTTCTCCCCCCTCTCCCCCTTCTCCCTTGTCTCCCTTGTCTCCCCCCTCTCCCCATCCCCCCCTCTCCCCCTCTCCCTACTCGCGTGTCATCCATTTAAGTCATACAATTGATACAGACATTCTCCAGTGGCAAGGCGACCCACCTGTAGAATTCGATACTGTAGCGGAACTAGAAAAAGATGGTTATTATCTGCGGCGTTTTTCCTTGGGGGAACACAGCGCTACTCATATCAACGCACCGAAAAGTTTTCACAACTTTGGTGTGGGAATTGACAAATACTCTGCCGAGTCGTTGGTTGTATCCGCAGTAGTTATAGATATCCGTGTTCAAACCGCAGTTAATTTTGATTATGTCCTGACTGTTGCGGATGTTCTCGCTTGGGAAGAAGAATATGGCAAGATTCCCGCAAAAAGTGTAGTAATACTGTATACAGGTTGGCAAGAGAAATGGCGCGATAAAAATGCCTTTTTCAACCAGGATGCTCAAGGAAGTCTGCATTTTCCAGGGTTTGGCAGTGATGCTACCCAGTTTTTACTAAATGAACGTCAAATTGCTGGGGTAGGAATTGATACTCACGGTGTAGATTCTGGGCAAGATACAAGCTTTGCTATTAACCGTTTGGTGTTGGAGAAACCGCGTCTTGTGCTGGAGAATTTAACCAACTTGGATCAACTGCCACCAAGAGGAGCTATGCTGGCGATCGCACCTCTATTATTACAGAATGGTTCTGGTTCTCCCGTCGGCGTGTTGGCTTTAGTGCCCTGATATTCTAAGCTAGGCAATTTCACGCCAATACCTAAGAAAAAACTCTGCTTAGTACAGTTTTCCCTAAAAACAAGCGCGTTTTTAAATGCATTAACAATGCAAGCCGATGCATTAACAATGCAAGCCGATGCATTAACAATGCAAGCCGATGCATTAACAATGCAAGCCGATGCATTAACAAT
>NZ_JTCM02000016.1:0-90282 GCF_000817785.2 Hassallia byssoidea VB512170
TTCGGGGAGACGCGAAGCGCGAACATAAAAAATACTCGTGGGTGGTTGCGGATCTACCTAACTTGCCTGTCCACATTTGTCGTGGGTTATTGCAGGGGGAACAAAATAAAGTTGCACACTGGGTTAATTAGTTAAGACAAAGGACAAATAACCAAGGACAATTGAGGAGATATTGTGGCGTACTGGGTGAAAATCCTTTACGAGAGGAAAGAATATGTAATCAATATTGAGCGTGTTAATGCCTTTTGTTATGAACCAAATGGCAGGGTGACATTTTGGCTACCTGATAGTGCGTTGCCGATTGTGATTAACCCGCAAAGCAATATAGAAGACTATCAAAAGATTCTCAATTATATAGAAAGTGTTACAGCTTTGCAATTAGAGAACGCTTACTGGGTGAAAATTCTTTATGAAAAAAATGAATATGTAATTAATCTCACCTGCATCAATTCATTTTGTCATGAATCTAACGGGAGGATAACTTTTTGGTTGCCAGATGGGACGATTCCGATCATTATTAATCCGGTGAGTAATCCAGATTCGTATCAGAAGGTTATGGATTATGTTTATAAGGCAACGGGATATTCTTTATGAGTGAGGAGTTAGGAGTTAGGAGTTAGGAGTTGAAAAGTATTTTGCACTATTCTTAACTGTAACCCACATTCCCGCCCTGAACTAAAGTACCCTTCGGGAACGCTGCGCGAACGGGCTAATAGCTTAAGTCCACGCTTTGTGGACTAGTAAAGGATTTTAGTCCACAAAGCGTGGACTATTGCTATTAGCCAGGGAATTTATTCCTTGGCGGTTGTTGGCACTGATGCAAGATTTGCGTTTCAAGAAAGCCTGGATTATCCGATAAAGTTATAGCGTATGTAGAACAAAAAATTGCATAAGCCAAAAAGTGTTTGATATTTTGCACCCGACGATTAAAATCGCGGTTCATCTTGCACACAAACGCTCGTCTGCCTGCGCGGACTAATTAGCGTTCTTCTTTGCGCCTCTGCGTCTTTGCGTGAGATATAAAATTGCATAAGCCAAAAAGTGTGAGATATATGTTTTAGGTAGATAATCAGACTCACACTATCCCTAGAAATACTTATGCATCGACAAAGCCATCGCCTCACCTTCGTTGTGCTACTCACCGCTGTTTTGATGCCTTTTTCTGCCAAATTAACTGCACCATTCCAAGCGTCGCAGGTGTTGGCGCAAACAACCGATGCACGGAAAGCTGAAGCAGACAGACTCAAACAACAGGGTATTCAGCAGCTTGATATCAGTCAATTCGAGGCGGCATTAAAGTCTTTCCAACAAGCATTAATTATCTATCGAGAAATTAAAGACCGTCAAGGCGAGGGAAAGGCGCTGGGCAATCTGGGCATTGCTTACGCTAACTTGGGGGACTACACTAAAGCAATTGAATATGAACAGCAGTGGTTGGCGATCGCACGAGAAATTAAAGACCGTCAAAGCGAAGGAAAAGCGCTGGGTAATCTGGGTCTTGCTTACTATTACCTAGGGAACTACGCTAAAGCGATTGAATATCAACAGCAACATTTAGCGATCGCACGAGAAATTAAAGACCGTCAAAGCGAAGGGAAGGCGCTGGGTAATCTGGGTCTTGCTTACAATTTCCTAGGGAACTACGCTAAAGCAATTGAATATGAACAGCAGGATTTGGCGATCGCACGAGAAATTAAAGACCGTCAAGGCGAAGGTGCGGCGCTGAATAATCTGGGTGTTGCTTACAATTCCCTAGGGGACTACGCTAAAGCGATTGAATACGCACAGCAGGTTTTGCTGATTGTACGAGAAATTAAAGACCGTCAAAACGAAGTTGCGGCGCTGGGTAATCTGGGTGTTGCTTACATTGACCTAGGGAACTACGCTAAAGCGATTGAATACCAAAAGCAAAGTTTGGCGATCGCACGAGAAATTAAAGACCGTCAAAGCGAAGGAAACGCGCTGAACAATTTGGGTCTTGCTCTGTTTGAATCTGGCAAACTTAGTTTAGCAGAGAGTACTCTAATTGAGGGCATCAAGGTTTTAGAATCTCTGCGCGGTGGATTAGAGGATATCAACAAAGTGTTTATTTCTGACACGCAAAGAAATACCTACCGCACTTTACAACAAGTCCTGATTGCTGAGAATAAAACCGATGCAGCGCTCGAAATTGCTGAACGGGGACGTGCGAGGGCGTTTGTGGAGTTACTGAATAAGCGAGTATCGGCAAATAATTCTGTAGTAGATAAGCAACTTGATCCATCTATTGCCCAAATCAAACAAACGGCAAAAGCACAAAATGCAACTTTGGTTCAATATTCGATTATTTACGATGCATTCAAAGTTGAAGGTAAACAACAAACTCACGAATCAGAACTTTATATTTGGGTAGTCAAACCTACAGGTGAAGTGACTTTTCGCAAAGCTGACTTGAAACCCCTATGGCAAAAAGAGAATACAACTCTTGACAACTTTGTAACTATCAGTCGTAAATCTATCGGTGCAAGAGGTCGCGGCGATGGTGACGTGAGTTACAATCCGGCTGTGCAAGCACAAAACCGATTTCAACAGCTTCACAACTTGTTAATCAAACCGATCGCCGATTTATTACCCACCAATCCCAACCAGCGCGTTATTTTCATTCCCCAAGGTTCCCTATTCCTCGTTCCCTTCCCAGCTTTGCAAGATACCAACGGCAAGTATTTAATTGAAAAACATACCATCCTCACCGCCCCAGCAATTCAGGTATTAGATTTAACGCATCGGCGGAGACTGGGGAGTAGGGAGTGGGGAGTGGGGAGGGGGGGAATATTAATTGTGGGTAATCCTACCATGCCCAGTGTGCCATTTGCCCCAGGAGAAAAGCCGCAGCAATTAGACAGTTTACCTGGCGCCGAAACCGAGGCAAAAGCGATCGCTAGCCTTTTCAATACCAAAGCGATTATCGGTAATCAAGCGACGAAAACAGCGATCGTTCAAAAAATGACTAAAGCCAGAATTGTGCATTTAGCCACACACGGCTTATTGGATGATTATAAACAATTGGGCGTACCGGGTGCGATCGCTCTTGCCCCATCCGGAAATGACAATGGCTTACTTACAGCTTACGAAATCCTTGACCTAAAATTAAACGCGGAATTAGTCGTTTTGAGTGCTTGTGACACTGGTAGAGGTAGAATTACAGGTGATGGCGTAATCGGGCTATCTCGTTCTTTAATTACAGCAGGTGTCCCTAGTGTGATGGTGTCTTTGTGGAAAGTACCAGACGAACCCACAGCATCCCTAATGAGTGAATTTTATAAAAATCTTCAAAATAACCCTGACAAAGCCACAGCCTTACGTCAAGCCATGCTGACAACCATGAAACAGAATCCTCAACCTTTGGACTGGGCTGCTTTTACCCTAATTGGTGAGTCAGAATGATTGTACTGCTTTAGTACATAGACCCGTAGTAAGCGATTCATCGCTTATCTTGGGTACTAAAGTCCCCACTACGAGCAATAATTAATTCTCCAATGCGCTTCAATATACTCACTACCTGGTATAATTCTGAATCGCGTTCAATAGATAGCGCATAAGACCGTGCATACTTAGGTTGTTCTTGTTTAATTAACTTAACAAAAACAAACTCCCTACCGTTGACAAGTAAACCAAAAGTTGGTTGTGCAGAATTTGGGTTATCAAGCATATAAGCGAGTGCTTGGGGTAGGGCTACCATCACATCAAGTTTACTGCTTTTAGATTCGATAACAAGTACCCAAAAACGCTTTTGAATAACAAGGACATCAATATTTCCTTTAACAACAAAGCCCTCATCTTCAGCAGAAATCTCAATAGATGTCTCGGTTTCAATCTCAAAAGGAGGTTGATAAAATCCAGCTAAATCGAGTAGAGGAGACAATATTACCATCTTTACCGCCTCTTCTGACATCGGACGGCGCTTATTCAAGTTAAAATAATTGCTTTGCACTCGTGCGTAGACGCGTTCGCCCTTGGCGTTGCCGCAGGCTAGCGGCTTGTCTGTGACATCGCTTGTTTTTCACCATCAGTCAGAGTCGGTAAATTCTCTGCCCACTCTGAAAAAAAGTCGGTATCTTTGATAACTTGCAAACCAAATTTTTCTTCTAATTCGTAAAGACTGATATCTCTAGCTGGAATTGTTTTAACCATAAATCTAACATCCCAAATGGTGTTGCAATGCCAACTTTGCTGCACCCACCATTCCCGCAGAATTGCCCAACTCAGCTTGCAATATTTGTAACCCCACGCGAGAAGTAGCAAGCACTCGTCGCTCAATTTCTGCCTTAACAGTTGGTAAGAAAAACTCAAAACTAGCGCTGACACCACCACCAAGAACGATCGCCTGCGGTGTCAATACATAAACCAAACTACTCAAACCAGCGCCTAAATCCTTACCATAATTTTGCCAAAAAGTCAACGCCTCCGCATCTCCCGCTTGCGCCAAAGCGCCCAATTTCGCTGGTTCTTTCCCGGTGCGGCGACGAATTGCCACGACGGAAGTATACTGCTCCAAAGAACCTTGATTACCGCTATTACACATTGGACCTGAGGGATTTAAGGTAATCAAACCTAACTCTCCGGCGGCTCCTTGATGCCCAACAAACAATTTACCATCTAAAATAACCGCGCCACCAACCCCAGTTCCCAAAGTCAGTAAAATCAGGTTTTGAAAATGGCGACCGGCACCTAACCAAGCTTCTCCCAACCCCGCACAATTAGCATCATTAGCGAGAATCGTAGGTTTGCCAGTTTTCGCTTCTAACCAATCCGCCAAAGGGACATCATGCCATCCTGTCAGGTTGATGGCAACTTTGGCAATGCGTCCAGCAGCATCCGCAGGACCGGGAGTACCGACACCGATCGCCATGCTAAGATTATCTGGGTCAATTTGAGCGATCGCATCCACCATCGCCGCTACAACTGTCTCAGGTGTTGCTGGTTGGGGAGTCGCCACAGTCAAAGATTGCAAACAAGCACCATCCGCAGCAAATCGCCCTAACTTAATCGCCGTTCCCCCCAAGTCAATACCGATTACTTGAGAATTCACCACATTAAACCCAAAAGCGCAAATTTTCAGATTTCAAAAGCATCTTAGCGCCTTTAGGTCTTAGCGCGAAAATCTTCTAATTCCGTCTGCTGGGGTGCAACGCTGAATGCAGCCACACTCACGGGATGAAAACTAGATTTCGCCTGCAAAGATGTTACCGGCGCACCTCGTAAAATACCTGTCAGGGCGACAGAAAGCATAAATCCACCAGCAGCAGCCACGATTAAAGAAAGGTTATCTTTCACACAAATCTCTCAATTGGTTGTTAGTTGTTAGTTGTTAGTTGTTGGTTGTTGGTTGTTAGGTGTTGGTTGATAGTTGTTGGTTGATAGTTGTTGGTGGATAGTTGGAGCGTTGTTGGTTGGCGCTTAACAGTCAACAGTTATCCACTACCCACTATCCACTATCCACTACCCACTATCCACTATCCACCAACTACTAACCAATTCAAACTACTTCCGGATACTATTTTCTTTCCGCAAACGGGGATTGACAAATTCATTTAACCCCTCACCCAGCAGCGACAACCCAACCACCATTAAAGTCATCGCCAAACCAGGAAAAAGCGTAGTCCACCAAATACCTGTGGGTAGTGCTTCTAAAGCTTGTTTTAAATCGTGTCCCCATTCTGCCACTTCTTCGGGAAGTCCTAGCCCCAAAAAGCCCAAACCCCCCAACACCAAAATTGCATCGGCAGCGTTGAGGGTGAAAAGTACGGGTACACTTTGAATTACGTTGAAAAAGAGATATTTAGAAAGAACTTGCCAAGTGTTCGCACCCATTGCTTGTGCGGCTTCAATGAACACTTCAGTTTTAACGCTTACAGTGTGGTTGCGGACAACGCGGTAATATTGGGGAATGTAAGCAATACTAATTGCGATCGCTGCATTTAATATTCCCCTTCCCACCACAAACGCCAGCGTTACGGAAAGCAACAGCCCCGGTAAGGTATAAATGCTATCCATAAAAAACAGCAAAACCTTATCAACTCTACCGCCCAGATAGCCACTCAGCATCCCTAAAGGCACACCGATAAACATACTGAGTGAGGTAGCCAAGATAACCACTTGCAAAGCAGCTTGAGCGCCGAAAACAGTGCGCGAGAACACATCATAGCCCAAGCGACTAGTGCCAAACCAGTGTTTCCCGGAGGGTGCATCGTGAATCGGATTCGCGAGAAAATCTGTAGGATCTTGCAGCCATCCCCAAGCTTGAAAGACCGGAGCGAAAAAAGCCAGGAATACGAAAAACAAAGTAATAGCTATCCCAGTCAGCATTAATTGCCGAGATAAATTGGGATTGCTGGCAAAACTAAAAAATCTGGGTAGCGGTTTTTTGATAACGGTCATGAGCGATCGCAGGTCCGAAGAGCAAGATACGCTGACTATTTTACATATCAGATGAATTAAGGCAAGATGCAAACACAAAAATTAGGAATTGGGAATAGGTAATTGGTAATTGCCCATTGCCCATTCTCCATTCTCAATTCCCCATTACCCATTACCCATTACCCATTCCCCTACAGATTACTTTCAATCAACTTGCGGTACTCGGTTTTTTGCTTGACGCCTTTAACTTCGTTGATCAGTTCTTTATCTTTGAACAGTTGAATCGTCGGTGTTCCTGTGACGTTAGCATTTTGGGCAATATCGCGGTCTTTGTCGATGTCAATTTCTACAAAGTGGATTTTACCATCAAATTCATCCACCACTTTATTTAAGATTGGTTTGAGGGTATGGCAAGGACCGCAGCCAGGAGAAACATATTTGACAAGGATTAGGCGATCGCTTTCGTGGAACAACTTCCGTAAAGCATAACCCCCCGCATGGCGCGTTGCATTGATATCAAATTCTTCTGGGGTTTTCTTCTCAGCAGGCTGATGTTCTAATTCATTATCTGAAGTTTCCGGTTTTTGATGAAATTCTTCAATCAAACCAGTAGAAGACAACCAGCGTTCAGCCAGCATTGCCGCCATACAGCCAGTACCCGCAGCCGTAATTGCTTGACGAAACTCATGATCTTGCACGTCACCAGCCGCAAACACGCCTTCTACACTCGTTTCTACAGTACCGTGTTTGGTGACAACGTAACCCACCTCATCCAGTTCTATTTGTCCTTCAAACAACGACGTATTCGGCTTGTGACCAACAGCGTAGAATAAACCCTTAACATGCAGTTGACTTTCTTCACCGGTTTTGCTATTGCGGATTTTCACTCCTTCCATGTGACCGTTACCGAAAATATCCGCAGCTTCGGTGTTCCAATGTACCTGGATTTTCGGGTTACTCAAAACGCGGTCTTGCATCGCTTTCGAGGCACGCATTTTCTCAGAACGCACCAATAAATTCACCTTTGAACCGTATTTCGTCAGGTAAATCGCTTCTTCTGCTGCCGAGTCACCAGCACCAATTACAGCCAATTCTGCACCGTGGAAAATCGGTGTAGCACCATCACAGATAGCACAAGCCGAGATACCCCGACTCCAGAATTCATGTTCGCTGGGTAAACCCAAACGCTTTGCGGTCGCACCTGTGGCAATAATAATACTGTGGGTTTTAAATTCCCGTTCCTCAGAGCGGACAGTAAAAGGACGCTGAGTTAAATCAACTGATATCACATCTTCAGTATATAACTCCGCTCCCCAACGCTCCGCCTGAGCCTTCATTTGATCCATCAGTTCGGGTCCGGTAATTCCTCGCGGAAACCCCGGAAAGTTCTCAACTTCAGTCGTTGTCATTAACTGTCCCCCTGGTAAACCCCCAGCTTGGAAGCCTTCAAATACCACAGGTTTCAAGTTAGCCCGTCCCGCATAAATCGCCGCTGTGTATCCAGCAGGACCAGAACCGATAATTACTAAGTTTTCTACTGTAGGATTAGTCATAAACAAATAAGCGAACTCATAACGACTTCGGTTAGTATAGCATAATTAATTTGGATTTTGTAGTCGGCGCTTCAGCGCTGAAATCTGAGAAAACGAAACCCCAAAAAGAAAGATTTTTTTCCCAGGTGATATGAAAGCGATCAAAAGTGGGCAAGTTATATCTAGAAAGCAATCAAAATATTACATCGAAACTTTCCGGAGAAACTTATGCTTAAGCCAGAACTGCAAGCCAAATTCCTGCAACACATCAACCGCAAGAAAAAAGATGATGAAGGTTTTACTCTTATTGAATTGCTAGTGGTAGTAATTATTATCGGTATTCTGGCAGCTATTGCTTTACCATCGCTACTTGGTCAAGTCAACAAAGCCAAACAGTCTGAAGCTAAGAATAACATTGGTGCTGTGAACCGCGCTCAACAGGCATTTTTTTTAGAATACCAGGGTTTTGCTAGCAGTCTTTCATCTTTGCAAGCAGGTGTTAAAACTCAAACTGATAACTTCAGTTATGTTGTCGCTAGTGCAGCTGCTAGCGCTAGTTCTTTTGTACAAGTAGTTGCCGTAGCGCAGAAACCTGCTTTGAAATCCTATTATGGCGCAACTTATACAGCAGTTGGAGATGGTAATACTTCTGAAGCGCTAACATTAGCGGTTGCTTGTGAGTCAATTGTCCCAACTAGAACCGTTGCTAGTATATCTACTGCTGCTGCTGCTACTGGCTGTCAAACTGGTTTTACTTCATTAGCAAGGTAAGTCAAACCAGTCTGAAAAACTTTAATTTTTGTGGAAGTGGGTGGTGTATACACTACTCACTTTTAACTTTGTAATTTTCACTTTTAGTTGTGAACTATTTATATGAATACTCGATCTTTACTGAATATTAATCCAGCTGCATTGCAGCAAGCTTACGATTTTATCATTCAAGGTAATTATCTTCTAGCTGCAAATTTATATGAGCAAGCTATTGACACCGAACCTAATATTAAGTGTCATTATTGGTATTTAGGATTAACCTTGCTTTTACAGGGACAAGAAGTAGAAGCGCAAACGACTTGGTTTATGGTGATGATGGAAGGTGAACCGGAAGAAGTCGATAGCTGGAATCAAGAATTAGTAGAAATTCTGGAAACAGAAGCCAAACGCCGTGAAGCACTCGAAGAATATTCCGTTGCCTGGAAAATTAGGCATCAAATCAAAGAAATTTACCCCCAAGATATTCATAATCTCTTACATTTGGTGCAGCTATCCGTCAAGCTGGAGATTTACACAGGCGATGAACTAACCGAACTGGGTTTAATTGAAATACTTCAGTCCGAACCAGATTTAGTAGTAAACATACAGCATTTAATGCAAGTATTGAGGAGTATTTTAACAATTACTTTTTCACATCCTGCCTTATTAGATTTTGTTCAAGTTTCTTTAAAATATATCAAAAATAACTTAGAGGATTTTTATAATATTTTGTTACCAGCAGCGATGGAAATTGCTTATTCGCAAAAACAAAGCGCCATTGCCGCTAGGCTTGGAGAAATGTATTTGCAATTAGAGCCAGAAAATCCAGATTTTTTACTAAATTTATCAGGATTTTATCAAAACGCTGGTGAGTACGCTCAAGGTATAGAAACTGCAAAAAAATCATACTATTTATTAAAAGAGTTAGCAGATTTGATTTTTGCAAATCGTCAGATTATGCGTGGTTTAATGACTGCTGGCGGATATTGGCAAGAGGCTTATGAGACACATTATCATCAAGAATCACTACTAAAATCACTGATTGCAGAACAACCCACTTATATTAAAGATTTACAAGTATCAAGACTTTACAATGCAAACTATTTTGCACCTTATATAGAAGACAATCCCAGGAAAAATAGACAGTTTCAAAATCAATTAATGCAGTTGTGTCAAAAAAATACCGAAAATTTTGCTAAACAAAAAGTAGAGCGGTATCGTGACAGTCTGTTAAACCGCAAACAATCTAATAAGTCTTCAGATAGAAGATTAAAAATCGGATACGTATCTCATTGTCTCAAAACTCATTCAGTTGGTTGGCTAGCACGCTGGCTATTTGAACATCACGATAGTGAAAATTTTGAAATTAATGCTTATTGCTTATTTAATCAACCTATTTTTGATCCATTATATGAATGGTATTTAGAGAAAGTATCAAAAGCTTATAACTCTAACAATGTTTTTCAAATTGCCGAGCAAATTCATCAAGATGAAATCGATATTTTGATTGATCTAGATAGCATTACCCTAGACCTGACTTGTCATATCATGGCAATTAAGCCAGCACCAGTGCAAGCAACTTGGTTAGGTTTAGATGCTTCAGGTATCCCCACAATTGATTACTACATTGCCGATCCTTACGTTTTACCAGAAACCGCTCAAGAATACTACAGTGAAAAAATATGGCGTTTACCTCAAACTTATATAGCTGTAGATGGATTTGAGATAGGTGTACCAACATTACGTCGTGATGACTTAAATATCGAGAGTGATGCAGTCGTTTATATTTGCACCCAGCGAGGTTTCAAGCGACATCCAGATACAATGCGGTTGCAATTGCAAATTATTAAAGAAGTGCCAAATAGCTACTTCTTAATTAAAGGTATGGCTGACGAAAAATCTACTAAAAATTTCGTTTATCAGCTAGCTGAAGAAGAAGGTGTAGATTGCTCCAAACTGCGTTTCCTCCCAGAAGTTTTATCGGAAGCAACTCATCGTGCCAATTTAGGAATTGCTGATATTGTGTTAGATACTTATCCTTACAATGGTGCCACAACAACTTTAGAAACTTTGTGGATGTGCATTCCAATGGTGACAAGAGTAGGTGAGCAATTTGCTGCTCGCAACAGTTATACCATGATGATGAATGCAGGTATCACAGAAGGCATTGCCTGGACAAATAAAGAATATGTAGAATGGGGTGTGCGTTTGGGTAAAGATGAAGCTTTACGGCAGAAAATAGCCGTGAAACTCAAAGCATCGCGGAAAACTGCACCACTTTGGAATGCCAAGCAATTTACTCGTGAGATGGAGAAAGCTTACCAGCAAATGTGGCAACGGTATATTGAAGGCTGTTGATACTATAGCAATCATATTTGATTTGTGAAAATTGCAAACATCAGAAGCCCGGTTTATTGAATAAACCGGGCTTCTTGCCTCTCACGAAAGATTTAGGATTGCTATGTTTTTAGAGTATTGAAAATAAAGGCATCAAAAAGGAATGTCCTTATTTTATTAGTCTCTAAGTGCCTTATCTTTTACAATAGTGGGGTGTCATACCGATAAGGCTGTCTAAATCGTAGGATAGTAAATTTTCTGCTTTCACTTGTGCGATCGCCTGTTTATTTTCACGTTCCAAAACAATTCTCGCCTGAATGCGAGACAACATAGCTTCCCACTGAATATTCGCCAAATTACCAACTAGAGAAATTTCTAGTCCTTCTGTTATATCCAAATCTTCTTCCATCAGCATATTCATTGTCACACCAGATAACAAAAGTTCGGCATCCTCATGATAAATTTCACTAGTATCAATTAGTAAGGTTGTACGGTTACTATCGGGATGAGTTGCGATCGCGCCAATCACTTTTTGCAATTCTAAAGCGAGTAATTCTTCTGGCTGTGACCAATCTGGAAATATAATTAAATTAGTTTCTTTGAGATTTAATCGTTGAAGAGTAGTATCAATTAACACTGAGCTAACTTCTTGCGCCATTTTTGACCAGGAAAACTGCTTCGCTTGTTTTAATCCAGCAGCAATCAGAGAGTTGCGAACAGATGGCTTTTGTATCTCACACAGCGCATTTGCCATACCCTCAATATCATCATCTTGCACATATAATGCTGCTTTTCCTGCTACTTCTGGAAGTGAAGCGTTGGGACAAGTAATCACAGGACAACCACAAGCGATCGCTTCCAAAACTGGCAAACCAAAACCTTCATATTGGGAAGGATAAATCAGCGCTATTGCACCAGAGTAAGCTATTTTCAATTCTTCATCACTAAGTTGCAACATATGGACAGTACTACCCGATGTATATCCTCTTAATTGTTCATCGAGTAAGCCTCTAGTGCCTGTACAGACAATATCAAATGCTTGTTTGCTATGAAGTTGAGCAAAAGCCGCTAAAAATAGAATAGTATTTTTATAGCCGCCTATACTCACTATTATAAAATAGGGTTTAGAAATGCCGTACTTGGTTTGAAAGCGATTAATATCTTCCTGAGTCGCTGGCGAAAATATTTGATGATTAACGCCATTTTTGGCAATTTTTACCGATTCTAAGGATATTTGAGGAAAACACTTTGTCAAATCCCGTGCGGTATTTTCTGAAACTGCGATATAGGCTGCTGCATGTTGGATTCCATAGTGTTTTTCTCGCCACATGGGATTATTTAGATTCCATCCAAATACTTCGGGAATCATGTCATGTGCCAAAAATACAGAAGCTGTCGTAGTCGGTGTTGTGTAGTAAGTAGAGATAAATAAATCAGCACCTTCTTCATTGCATACTTCTTGTAGCATTTCCCGGTCAGCGTCCGTGTTATCGTAATTATAATGCGGTAAAGTACGATATCTAATACCAGAAACTTTCGGAGCGGTTCCAGCACGATCAATTACAAGAATATACTTCGCAAAACCGTTGTTTACCCATTCTTCTAATAAGGATTTCCAGACACGAGCAATACCAGTTTGGTAAAGCTGAAAGAAGACACCATCAACAATAATTATTGGCTTGGTTTTTTTTATTTTTGGAATTTGTGTTTGCACCTTATCTGGTGGTACAAATAACCAATTAGTGCTATTTGATGATTTTTTGGCAATTGGTACTAGACCATATGATTCACTAATATCAACCATTGTGTCGTCTTGTACCCATGAAAAATATTGCCGCAGCAACACAGGAAATTTAGTTTCTTCCTGCAAAGCTTTCCACTGTTCAACAGCATTTGTATAACCATAGTATTGTTCTTTAAATTGTAATTGTTCTGGTGTTACATATGCAAAATGTTGAAACACCAAACCATATTTTTCAGTTTCATCATGCAGAAAAGGATTTAAATTCGCAACATTTTGCCATTGACCATTTGGCAAAGGTTCTTCTAATCTTGGTGGTTCATGTGCTACCCATACGGCTCCAGGTTTATATCGCCACGTTCTTAACCACTCTTGTTGAGGATTTTGAGTATAACAATTGCGAGTGCTGATAATTAAATTTTCTCCGACAAAATACCAGCACCAATAAAAAGCAGCAGTTTTGTTAGGATTATCAATAAACATCTGTCGAGCAGTACTAAACTGCTCAACTGTCCATAATTCATCTACATCTAATTGCCAGAGTAAACATTCTTCATGGATGTTAAAGAGTGGCTCATTTACCATTTCCCGTTTTCCATTCCAAAAGATACCTTCTGGCTTGCGATAAACTGTAATTTGGTCGGGATATTGGCTTGCCAGTTCATCTAAATATTCTGTTGTCCCATCATTGCTCCAACCATTATGGTGGATTTTATCACTTATATGTCCGCCCTGTTGGATACTCCATCCAGTATCGTGCTTTAATTCTGCTACACCCTCAACAATGTGCCAATGCCATTTAAATGGTAGTTGTTTGAAAGCTTCAATGTGATAGCGGATAAACGGTTCACCGTTTAAAACAATAGTAAAAAAGTGAATTGGTAAATTTGAGTAGTTCTCTATTTTCGGGCTAACTTTTAATTGAGAATTGTTTGCTCTTTGAAAAACTGAATAACCATTACGAAGAGAAATATTTTGAGTAACTATTTGATAATTGGTATCTGCAAGTAGTCTTTGATGATTTTGATAGTTTTTGAAAGCGTTGATATCATCAAGTAAAATATACTTAGCACCATAAACTTCATCTAGCTCACTTAAACCAGTAAATTCTGAGCCATCAATTAATACTACATCAAAGTATTCAATATTATTTTGTTCCTTAATTTTTTTAATTCCATTTTGAGGTACACCTGACTTGTTTAAATATTCAATATCTTGATTAAGCCAGTCTAAGATTTGCCGAAGGGGATAATAGTTTAAATTTGTCCTGGTTGTATTGTAAAAATTAATTAATTCATTTGGAGTGGGAAAATTTTCAATCGCAACAGATGAAAGGTTATAGCATTTAACAAAAGAATCATTCGCATAATTTTTTTTGAGTTGACTAAATCTAGTTTGAGAAACCTCCATGCAGAAGAGTGTAGGCTTATTTGGGTTTTTTCTAATGCCTGTTACAAAGGCTTCTGTACTTCCTTCGCCTGAAGATGAACCAATTTCTAAAATTGTTTTAATGTCTTGTGTTCTAGCAATTATTTGAATTAAATTAGAAAATTCGTCGTTTTTAATTTCCGCTGATATCAAGTTATTTAGTTGAGAATTTAATACGGGCTCATTTAAGTTCTTCTCAATCAAAACTTGTACATCCAGAGAAATTTCATCATAGTTCCATTCTGATGTGTGAATTGTTTTTGGGTTTGCTAAGTAAAAATGACGTCCGCCATTTCGTGGATCTATCTGTGAATAGCGACGAACTTTAGCGCGTCGTTTTTCTTCGTTATTAATAAAAAAATCTAAATGATATATACTTAGTTCAGTTAAACATATTCCTTCATGATTTAAATTATGAAGGGTTTCGTGAATCAACCCAGTATAAAATAAGTTTTTGTTATATTTAAATAAACGACGCTGAAAATCAGGATAGTGTGGTTTAGTAGTAATATAGTGATGCTTGCTGAAAGTGCTAATCCACTTCCTAGGAATCCAAAAATTATCGGTATCTAACTCGCTGTTAGATTCTTTAATAAAACGTAAAAACTCTTTTGTACTTTGATTAATAAATTCGTCAGAGTCAAGAACAAAAACCCAATCTGTTTGAACTGAACTCAAATATACATTCCGCTGTTGTGCATGATTCCCAGACCATGCTGAATGGATGATGTTAGCTTTATAATTAGATGCAATTTCACAAGTTGAATCTGTACTACCACCATCGACGATGATTAGCTCGTCACAAATATTCTCTAAAGATTCTAGAGCAATGGCTAATGTTTTTTCGGCATTTTGCACCATCATGCACACAGAAAGACTAGGCATATAATATTCAAGCTCCTTTATTTGATAATTTGTGTAATAACAATGATGTACAAGTTATTAAAGTTTTGCCGAGCAACAAAAACAGTAGTTTGTTAGCGATCGCTCTTACTTCTTTCCTACTTGTTTCTTCATCTGCTCTAACAAAGCTTTATACTCTTTGCGTTCAGGTTGCAGTTTTACCAGTTTCTCTAACGGTTCAACAGCCCCTTTAACATCTTTTAGCTGTAGCCTCGCATTTACCAACCCCTCTAAAGCCACTCGGTTTTCTGGTTCGCGTTGCAAAACCAACTCAAAACCCCGCTGTTGTTGTTTTAATGAAGACTCAACAGACGCAGTTGCTGACTGGGGTTTCTGAGTAGCCTTTTCTATTGCAGGAATCACCGCAAACGCTGTAGAACCGGCGAAGGAGATTATAGACACAAATCCAGCAATCTTTTGCAGACGCTGCGATCGCTTCATCCGCGCCATCATGTATTCTTTTTCAGATATAGCCATCTTTGAACTGCTGTAGTAACTTGACTGAATTTGGCTGAAGGCAAAATACAACTATATACGGATTGACTAAATAATCAATTTATGCGTTGCAAGAACGAGATATTTTGCCGATCAGAGCAAAATCGCTCTGAATGAAATCGACCCGACTCTCATCGGTAATTGCCCATGCTCAGGATACCCATCGACAACTCAGGAACTAACATTTGTGCGAAAAATTTCGCAGCAATAATGCGCGATTTTCTTGGATTTGGCTGTCGCGCAACCTCAGAGTGCTTGCCCTGAAACAGCTTGGGCGTTTTTTTGCGCTTTGCTGTGGTGCGATCGCCTTTTACAAGTCTCAAATTATTACTTCTGCGTGCAATAAAAAAATACACCCATCGGCAGTTAGTGTAGAATTGTTTTTAGTATCATAGTTATAGAAGCGCAAAACCGCTGTTTGTAATTTGCCTTTGCGATTTGTGACAAGCAAAAATATTAAATTTAGATAAATATGTCCGGTTAGTTAGTCCAACCCTAAATATTTGCGGTATCGTGAATAACGTTTCGCTCAAAGAGACGGTGAATATTTCCAGGCAACTGCAAAGTTTACCCTTAGTCAAAAATTTCCACTGAACCCCTTGTGCTATAAGTTGCTTATCACTCATACGCCTGCTTTGTGTTACTAGAAAAAATAAAGTCTTACTAGCCGTCCTTACAATTGCTATATCTGCAAGTTCCAGGACGACTAATTTTTTTGCTCGGTGTCTACAACTGCTTGGTGGTATTTTAGTTTTGAGGTAGTGATTACCGTACAAAACCGAAATCATCACAACGCAACTAGAGTTAGTTATGGTACAGTTAAGAAGTTAAGACTGGCTTTGCCAAAGTACAACTCTACGCATCGGCAAAAATCCCCCAAGGGAAAGCAGTTTTGATTAAGAATTTACCATACAAAATCTGAATTCATTCGAGGCTATGACTCAGCAGCAAGTAATTCACCCTATGGTGAAATTGCAGCGTAACGTGCAATCACTCGTAGAATCTAAAATTATCAAGCCAACCGACAGCATTTGGAAAATCGCGTTGCTTTACGGCAACGAATGGCAGTACTGGAAACAGGAACTGCTAGATTTTGGCTTTACTATGCAAGACCCAATTGGCGACTTGTTAGCAGTAGAAGCTTGGGACGAAGAGTCAGACTGAGGACAAGGAGGACAAGGAGACAGGGAGACAAGGAGACAAGGAAGAATTTCTCCCTTGTCTCCCCCCTCTCCCTTGTCTTCCTCATCTTCCCCTACTCCTTGCTCCCCACTCCTCCTATTGGCAAGTAGCTAATGCGGCAGCGAGTTCTTTCGCTGTTTGGTAGCGATCGCGTGGCAGTGGTTCTGTAACGCGGTCAATAACCTCTTTTAATTTCGGAGTAAAAGTGGGAACGCTTGCCAAATCAAATCGGAAATTTCGACCCCGCTGGCGGTAAAACTTAAAAGGATTTTCGCCTGTTAGTAAAAAAATTAGTGTAGGTCCAATCGCGTACAAATCGGATTGTGTCAAAGGTTGTCCTCGCTCTTGTTCGGGGGCACAATAACCTTCTGCACCAATGCGAGTTCCCGGCGCGGTGCCAATTTCTTTCACAGCGCCAAAATCCAGCACCACTATCTGATTATTAGAACTTCGCACCATCAGGTTAGCGGGTTTAATATCGCGGTGAATTAGTGGTGGATCTTGCCTGTGGAGATAATCTAATATGTCACAGGTTTGGATCATCCAGGCGATCGCACGAGAAGGGGTGACAGGTCCTGTGGTATAAACTAATTTTTCTAAATCCTGACCGTGGACTAATTCCATTGCCAGGTATTTTTTGCCGCTATCCACAAAAAAGTCATAATACTTAGGAATTCCTGGATGACTCAGGGATTTAAGAGTATACGCCTCGCGTTCAAACAATTCTTGAGCCTTGGCAATTTTCGCCATATCAGCATTCATTTGCTTCAACACCAGCAATTGTGGATATCCAGCAATCCAACCTGCTGCATCCCAAGCTAGATAGGTAGTCCCCATACCTCCCTGTCCAAGCGTCCGCAACACCTGATAGTAGCGAATTACTTTTTGCACTGTCAGCGGTTGACCGCAGTGGATGCAAAATAGATTGTTAGGAGAATTACCTTCGTGGGTGCAAGTTGAGCGTGAAGTTGCAGGAGTTTTTGCTGAGACTATTTCTATAAAACTCTTTGCAGTTGCTTCGATTTCCCCGCCAACTTCTTTACCCGCCAATTTAGGAGCGGGTAATTTTATTGGCTGAATTTCAAATTTAAGTAGCGGTCCGCCCTGTGCCAATTGCAACAGGGAATTGTCTGGCAGCAAACTCTGTGTCACCAAGACACTATTGAGGAAAGTGCCATTTGTGCCTTGGCTAATTACCTGCCAAGAACCACCATTGTTGCCAGAATTAATTTGCTTAAGTTCTAGATGATACCGAGAAACTAAATTATCAGTTAAAACAACCTGATTATCTGCCGCTCGACCAATCCGAATTACGGAGCAGTCTTCAAAGCACCACTGCTTGAGCGGCGTTTTTTCTTGCGCGTCTAACAGGGTCAGAGTAACCACAATATAAGGTAATGTTAGTTGGTAGTTGTTAGTTGATAGTTGTTGGTGAACCACTGCGTTGGGGAGGCAGTGCGGTCTTCTCCCAAAGGGAGAGGCTAGCGCCAAGGGGAGCCAGTCGCTTGCGGGGGTTCCCCCCGTTGTGCGACCTGGCGTGTTTCCCCAAGTGGAGCATCTGCCGTCGGCTCTGCCGACAGTCACGCAAGTGGTGAACCCGAAGGGTTGTTAGTTGGTAGTTGGTAGTTGTTAGTTGATAGTTGTTGGTTCTTAGTTGTTGGTTGACGGTTAACAGTTATCAACTATCCACGCTCCCACTAACTATTTTTTTGACTTTCGACGTTGGGACGGACTTTTGCCCGGATGAGTACAGCAGTAATGTTGTCATGACCATTGTGTTGATTCGCTAAATCAATTAACTCTCGGACTCCGCGTTCTAAGTTAGCACCATAACTTAGCAGCGGTTCTAAGTGAGTAGAAAAATGAATTTCTAGTAAATCATTATCTGATAAACCGTCCGAAGCGAGGATGAAGAGTGTATCTTGATTAATCTCGAAAAATTGCACATCGGGATTAATCAAGTTTTCGTCTCGTGGACCCAGAGCTTGAGTAAGTTGATAAGCATCTGGGCGAGCGTAAGCTAAATTTGGTTCAACTCCACGAGCAATTTCCCGTTGACCGACTTCATGATCTACCGTTATTTGTTTAAGTTTGTCCTTGCGAGTCAGCTTATACAAGCGACTATCCCCCACATGAGCAACTGCTGCTTGAGTGTCTTGGATTAAAAGCATTACCAAGGTAGTGCCCATGCGACCGACGCCAGAACGGGCATCTTGTTGATTAACATCGTAAATTGCCTGATTTGCTAAAAGTACTGCCTCAGCGATGCTGTCTTCACTTGGGAGTTGGTTAGAAAGCCAATGTTTTTGGAAGTATTCTCGCAGGGTGGTAACTGCCAACTCACTGGCGACTTCACCACCAGCGTGTCCACCCATTCCATCGCAGAGAATATATAAACCACGGGCTTGCAAAGCTCGGTTTTTGGGCAATTCTAGTTTGTTAATTTTGGTTTCAACACCAAAAAAGTCTTCATTGTGTTGGCGTTGACGCCCAACATCCGTGCGTCCTGCATCTTCTAGGCTGATTAACTGCATCGGCAGCACCACTGTTGGCATATCATCGCCTCTAGGGGCGGTATCTTCTGTGTCGTCTAATTGCAGGATAGTCGGCGATGGAGTATGTTCTTTTACTGTTGGTTCGGTTGCGGTTGTGGCTGGTTGCAGTTCAGCGGCGATCGCCTCCAAACGCGATCGCAATTGAGCGATCGTTTCAATCTTACCTAACTCAATCTCGCCTAACAACTGTATCACAGAGCCAGATTGAGTGCGTTGCGACTGTCTAAATAACGCCTGCCAAACACGTCCCAAAGCTTCAATTGTTAAAGGTTGCGCTTCGGCATCTGACAATTCAGCAGAATTCTTTGTATGTCTTTCTACGTTTAATTTTTGTAGTGCCAGCGTCTGGTCTTCATCCAAGCGCAAATTCGATAACTCCAACAGACTTTGACGACAATTCAATGGTTCTAATAGCGCCCATAGTTGAGTCATCTGATAAAACCAATGTAATATTTGTAACGAAGTTATATTATCATCTTGCCATAATTCGGCTAAATACTGCCAATGCGATCGGTTCTCAATGAGTACCACCATTCTCTGGTTTTCCTGCCATGCATCGTGAATTGATGGTATTTCTGGGTGAGACCCTGCTTGCAAAGCAATATAAGGTTTAGCGAGGTTAGGAATTCTGGCTGCTTCGGTTGATGGCGCAATCAAATTGTTTTGCTGATTTCTTAGTATTGCCAGTAGCGGCGACACTTGATATGGTTGGCAGTCTAAAACTCTCACGCACAGCTCAGTATGAGCGGCAACTTCTGATAGTGCTGGTAGCGGATCTAACAGTTGATAGCGCTGTTGCGAGTCTAAATAAGAGCCAACCGGGAGTTCAGAAAAGGCGATTAAGCCAGAAGGAAAGCTCGCTTGGGCGAATTGGGGTGAAAGACAGACAAGGGGAGAATCATCTTCTAAGCTTTTTATCTTTTGATCTTCGGGTTCACTTTCCTTGACTTCCTCGACAAAAGTCTCTTCTTTGGCAATAATTGCCCACCAAATTGTGCCGCATTCCGCGCCGCAGTTGTGACATCGTTCTGTATTGACAGCCACAGCGCTACTGCATTTTGGACAAACCTTTTGCGTCAAGGACGTGCCACAGTTTTGACAGAACTTGTTGGTATTAGAGTTTTCAAATTTACACTGGGGGCAAATCAGCATTGTGGAAGTTCCTTAATTCCCGTTCCTGGCGTGCTTCTGACCACTACAATCGATGCATTGCCACAAATGTCGGCTGCTTATAGTAGACCGACAAAATATTGTGGTGTCAACAGTGAATTTTGGTGACAGTATTAATTCTTACGCATATTTTCAAAATATGTGAAATACAGGCAAGCCTATCCCTCAGAATAACCTGCCATTAAAAATTAGCAAGCCCATATTTAAACACATATCTTGATTGTTTGGGGGAGTGTCCGAGTGGGGGAGTGGAGACAGGGGGACAAGGGAGAATTTGTTTTTCTATCTTCCCCTGCTTCCCCTGCTTTCCCTGCTTTCCCTGCTTTCCCTGCTTTCCCTGCTCCCCCATCTCCCCCATCTCCCCATTCCCCCCAACCCCACTTCGTGGGGACCCCAAAGCCCCCCATTCCCCCTGCCCCCTGCCCTCATCCCTCACTGCTTACTGGTAGTAAAATCGTAAAACAGGTACAGTTTGATTGACTTTCAACCTCGATTGTGCCTCCAAGGGAAAGAGTGAGTTTTTGTACTAGTGCCAATCCTAATCCGGTTCCCCCTTGCTTCCAAGGATCGTTGCTGGGAATGCGATAAAATTTGTTAAAAATGAGCGGTATTTCTGTGGTGGGAATTTCCACACCAGTATTAATTACTTGGAATTGAATTTGTTTTGATTTTAATTGAGCGCTGAGGGTGATTTGTGCTTCTGGTGGGCTAAATTTACAAGCGTTGGTGAGCAGTTCGATTAAAATACGTTCGAGACTGAAGGGATCGCAAGTGAGTGGGGGAAGATTGGCAGCTATATTTATCTGCAACTCTTGCTGAGAAATGTTGCGATTGCGTGCTTGAAATACCTGCAACACCCGGCAAAGCCATTGCTGTAGTTGAATTGTTTCTAATACCAACGGTTTAGCGACATTATCGAGCTTTTGCAAATCCAGGAAATTATTAATTAGGTTAATTTCGCGATCGCACTCGTTGTCTAAAATTTGAAAGTAGCGAGCTGCTTTTGAGCGTTCTGTTTCTGGCTTGTCTATTTCCAACAAAAAGTTTTGCTCTTTTTTCAGTGAGATTCCCAGCATCTGAATCGCCATTTTCATATTAGTTAGTGGCGTGCGTAATTCATGGGAAACTGTACTGAGAAATTCATCTTTGAGACGATTGAGGCTTTCAATTTCATCAAATTGTGCTTGTGCTGCTTCTTGAGTTTCTTGAAGAGCAACTTCTGTTAATTTGCGCTCTGTGATGTCAATACAACTACCAATGTAACCAGCAAAGTTACCTGTGGATGTAGACCTGGGAACCCCAGAATCTAAAATCCAACGATAATTGCCGTCATGTCGCTTGAGCCGATATTCCATCTTGAATTTGGCTCGTGCATTAAAGGCAGATTCATAGGTTTTAAAGCAAAAATCTTGATCTTCAGGATGTACGTTTTCCAACCAGCCTAAACCTTGCTCTTGTTCTAAGCTGCGTCCGGTAAAATTTAACCATGATTGGTTGAAAAAATTACATAACGAGTCGCTTCCAGACATCCACAACATAACTGGTGCTGTGTCAGCCATAGTGTGAAAGCGTTGTTCGCTTTCTCGTAACAAGTCTTCTGTCTGTTTCTGAGCGGTAATATCCTCGCAAACCATCAAAATCAGCGGATTTGCCTCTTCAGTTGGTAATATCCGCGCTGCGATTTTTACCCAAACAATTTTTCTGGCATTTAAGCGAAACTCCCAATTAGTAATTTCGCTTTCGGGTGACACTGTTAATAATTCTTTGAATGCATTACTTAACCTTTGCTTGTCTGACTCCTCAAACAAGTTAAAAATTGAAGTTTGGATTAGTTGTTCCCGTCTATATCCCAGACTGTCTGCACCAAATTGGTTTACAGACAAAATTTTCCCTGTTGCATCCAAGGTGAAGTACACAGAAGGTGTATTTTCATACAAACTGCGATACCACTGGAGTTCTTCTTGGGTACGACGCAGGGTTTCTGGGGTGCAAAGTTCTAAATCGGTAGCTCGTTCAGACACAACTTCCAGATGTACAGGTGTTACAGACAAAATATCTTTTTGACGAGTGTAATGCCAGCTAGATTGCTGATTGCGGCTCATAGATTTAAACTTGCACCCAAGCGAGAAGTGTCAACTAGGCGGTAAGAAAAAAATATTATTATACAGGTTTTAAATTAATTTGTGTGAAAGGTGCAAATAAAAACTTATGTAAAGACTAAGCTTTATATTGTATGGTTCTTTAATTGATAGCTCAAAACTTGCGATTGGAAATATTGATTAATCTATCTTGAAAATAGAGAGGCTTAGGCAGTTGGGTTAGGAGCGCTTAGACAAAAGGTCAGAAAAAGAGATTTTTATCGATATTAGTATAAACAGTTCATGTTCTGGTTGAATATTAACCACAATTATTCAAATATAGGTAGGGAGCCTTCCCCCCTTAGAAGCAACGCTTAAGGCTTAAAAATAGATGCTTTTTTTTGTGGTTTCGTTAAATTATGCAACAATTTGACTTCTTCTGGCGTAAGTTCGCGCCACTCTCCTGGTTGTAGACGATCTAATTTTAAGTGGGCGATCGCTATCCTCACCAATCGCAAGGTAGGAAACCCCACAGCAGCAGTCATCCTTCTCACCTGCCGATTTTTCCCCTCTGTCAAAGTCATTTCTAGCCAAGCTGTGGGGACATTTTTTCTAAATCTGATCGGTGGATCGCGATCGCTTAACAACGGTTCTTCTGACAAAAGTCGTACTTTTGTCGGTCGAGTACGGTAATCTTGAATTTGCACACCTGTTTGCAATTTCTGCAAAGCCTCTGCATCCGGAATTCGCTCTACCTGTACTAAATAAGTCCTTTCATGTCCAAATTGAGGATGAGAAAGACGATGTTGCAATTGTCCGTTATTTGTCAATAATAATAATCCTTCACTGTCCCAGTCTAAACGCCCGACAGGGTACACATCAGCCACTTCGATGTAATCTTTTAGGGTACTGCGGTTAGGTCTATCTTTTGTAAATTGGCTGAGAACCCCGTAGGGTTTGTAAAAAATGATATAGCGATAGTCATTCATTGTTTAAAAATACCTTACAGGCTATAAGCCTGAAGCTATACAAACAAAGCCCGCCTACGCGGGCTATAATCCTGCTAGCTTGCGCTTTTAGATTTAGGTGACGAAGATTATTTAAACATAACTTTCCTTGGATGTTTGGACTTAGCCAAAGGTGATTTTGCCTGGTGGAGTAGATTGCGAGTAGAAGAGTGCGATCGCGCTTTTGGTCTTTTGGCTGAGGAGTGCGATCGCTTTATATCATCAGCAATGAGTTGGAAATGATAATGTAAATCTGACAAGTTATTGTGTTTTTAACAGCTTGTCGGCTACTACCTTTAGAATAATCACTGCAAGTCAGCAAAAGTTTCTGTTGCCATTCTTAGTCTTTCCTTTAGGTTATGTTCGTTAGTTAAATCGCGTATTTTTACAGATATAGCCAGAAAATTTTTATTACTAAGTATAGTATTATATTGTTTTTTAAATTCATCGAAATTTTCAATATTACCTGATTCTAGTCTTTTCGCTATACCAACCATGACTGCCTCGAAAAAAGTTGGAACAAATCCTTTCTCTCCTTTAAAAGCTTTGTTACCGATGCATTTGTTAATAATTTCAATTGTCGGTATAAATGCTTTTTCTATTTTCGCTTGAGAATAACAGTTAAGCTGTCTATTTTTGTTCATAAAATTATTAAGAAATTTTTTCAGCGACGGCTTGTAGTTGTTCCCCTCAAAGTAAAGTGCTATGAATCTTAGAATGAGTTCTTGGTCTTTCTTATTTTTCTCCTTATTGCCAAATATATTACGCCAAGCTTCATTATTATTCATTTCACCAATCAAATCGTTGAAATTTCCGTGGAAAATGCAAGCACGGATTTCTTGGGGTTTTAATAAAGTACCTCCTGTATTAAGTCTTTCAAAAATGTAGTAAATGCTCTCTTCGTTATTATCGCGTGGCTCAATCACGGTTGCCGATAAAACGGAGTTGTCTAATTGTCGTCTTTCTGCATCAAGGAGTGATTCATATTTTTTACCCTCAAACTCTCGATGAACACCTTTCAAAGAGAAAGATGTCCGACTATTGGGAAATTTCCCCTCGTAAAAAGATTTAACACTAATTAATCTTTGCTGACCATCAAGTACTAACAGCTTATTTGTTTGTGAATCTTTTGCAAGGAAAATACCAGGAACTGGTAGATTTAATAATAGAGATTCTACTAAACGCGAAGCTTGTTTAGGTTTCCATACATAAGCACGTTGAAAATCGGGAATATATATGTCATCGTTTCTTAAGCGCTTCACTATGCCTTCTACATCAAAATCGGTTCGAGAAACTGATATTGAAAACCTGGAAGGAAGGATATCATCATCTTCATCTTCCTGATTTTCCTCAATTTGTGTTTCCTGTTCTTCATCCGCTAGACCCTCTAAGGGGTATCCATCCCTGTTTTCTTGAAACGTACTCATACTGTGACACCCTTTCTCAAATGACTGAATTTTATAAATGTACACAGTTATAAATAATACCAAAATAATGGTTTATCTGCCTTGACGCACTCCACCACTTCTCAACCGAGTGCGAGACGCAAAGCTTTCGCCCCCATCAAAGTACCGTAAAATAATATCGAAATATAAGCTTTTTAAAGGAGCAGTTATTCTTCCCACAGCACAACAAGCTTTAAAGTGTGTTTACTTGTGTCAAGCATTGACAACTGTTTACAAACCAATTTATATGGTGCGTCTGGATAAACGCACAGGCAAACTGTTCATCCTCGCTGGAGATGATATACAAATTTTGATTAGTCGTGATGGAAACTGGGACTATTTATGAGCAAACCAAATTTTGATGCTATGAGTGAAGCTGAATTAAGAGCCTACGTCATTGCACACCAAGACGATCAAGAAGCTTTTTACGCATTTGTAGATCGTTTGAAGGCAAAACCTCCCTCTGCGGTTTATCCTGCATCGATGACACCAGAGCAAATCCATCAAGCAATATTAATGCATGTTCAGCAGAAACAGAAATTAAAAGACGCATAGAACACTGCAACCACGCATACCACCTTGCTTACCTCATAATTTGTTAACTTACTTGCGCCCACCCACAACGAAAGTGGTACAATCAACACTCATGCTAGGGGTGCCTGCACTTTTCAGGCTGAGAACACACCCTTAACACCTGAGTCTGGGTAATACCAGCGGAGGGAAGCTGTTTATCGAGGGAATTCAATATGCGGACTCAATGGGTTGCTAAACGCCAGGGACAAGATAATGTCACGCAAATCCACTACGCACGCCAGGGTGTTATTACTGAAGAAATGGATTATGTAGCACGACGGGAAAAGCTCCCCGTTGAGCTAATTAGAGACGAAGTAGCGCGGGGACGGATGATTATTCCCGCGAATATTAATCACACTAACTTAGAACCGATGGCGATCGGCATTGCCTCTAAATGCAAGGTAAATGCCAATATCGGTGCTTCTCCCAATTCTTCCAATCTTCAGGAAGAAGTAGATAAGCTAAACTTAGCGGTAAAATATGGCGCTGATACCGTGATGGACTTGTCCACTGGCGGTGGTAACTTAGATGAAATTCGCACCGCCATTATCAAAGCTTCACCAGTACCAATCGGGACAGTGCCAGTATACCAAGCTTTGGAAAGCGTCCACGGCACAATTGAGAAACTCACCGCCGATGACTTTCTTCATGTAATCGAGAAACACGCCCAGCAGGGGGTAGACTATCAAACTATCCACGCGGGAATTTTGATTGAGCATTTGCCTTTGGTGAGAAATCGCATTACAGGCATTGTCTCTCGTGGTGGCGGTATTTTGGCACGCTGGATGCTGCATCACCACAAACAAAACCCGCTTTATACCCACTACCGTGACATCATCGAGATTTTCAAAAGATACGATGTGTCCTTCAGTTTGGGTGATTCTTTGCGTCCTGGCTGTACCCATGATGCCTCAGATGAAGCACAATTAGCCGAATTGAAAACTTTGGGACAATTGACCCGCAAAGCGTGGGAAGATGATGTACAGGTGATGGTAGAAGGTCCCGGACATGTGCCGATGGATCAAATTGAGTTCAATGTTCGCAAGCAGATGGAAGAGTGTTCTGAAGCACCTTTCTACGTGCTGGGACCATTGGTAACGGATATTGCTCCGGGTTATGACCATATTACTTCAGCGATCGGTGCGGCGATGGCTGGTTGGTATGGTACGGCGATGCTTTGTTACGTAACTCCGAAGGAACATTTAGGACTGCCGGATGCCGAAGATGTACGTAACGGTTTGATTGCTTACAAGATTGCCGCTCACGCTGCGGATATTGCTAGACATAGACCAGGTGCGAGAGATAGAGACGATGAACTCTCCCACGCTCGTTATAACTTTGACTGGAACCGTCAGTTTGAATTATCACTCGACCCGGAAAGAGCGAAGGAATATCACGACGAAACTTTACCAGCAGATATTTACAAAACTGCTGAGTTTTGCTCGATGTGCGGTCCTAAATTCTGCCCAATGCAAACTAAAGTTGATGCTGATGCCTTGACAGAGTTGGAGAAGTTCTTGGCAAAAGAACCTGTAGCGCAAGGTTAATAAATAGCCTGCAATAAATAGCCCGCACCCTAGAAGGGTGGACGGCAGTCGCCTCAACGGGGGGGAACCCCCGCACAGCGCTGCCTCGGCTATACGAACAAGAGCTTACCTACGTGGGCTATTTATGTCGATATAATTTGATACTAAAACATTACTTTGGTTATTAAACAGAAACTTTTTTGCTAATATAATCGACAGCCTGTTGAACTGTTGTAATTTTTTCAGCAGCTTCATCAGGAATTTCAATATCAAATTCCTCTTCCAAAGCCATAACTAACTCTACCGCATCTAAAGAATCTGCTCCTAAATCTTGAATAAAGTTGCTGCTGAGGGTTATTGTGTCTGCTTCAACTGATAACTGTTCAGCAATAATATTTTTTATTTTTGTAAATATTTTTGCTTGGAAATTATAGTTTATTGAAGGCTCTATTGCTAAATTTTCGGTTTCTGTTTGGGTGATTTGAGAATTGTTAGCTAATTTTTCTTCTCCTTCATCTTCAGATTCGTCTCTAATTTGGAAATAGTAATATAGATTAGCAACAGCCAAATCTGATGCTTGTTGTAAATTCGATGGAACTAAAGTTTTGTAACCAGCGTTAGCAGCTTGTTGATTAATATAAAGTTCCGACTGTTGGCGTAGTTGAGAATCGAACAAGTATAATAGCTGGTCGCGTAGAGAGTAGAAATGAGATTTACCTGCTAAATCTTCGTATGTTAATTGTTCTGGTGGTGCTAAATTGGTATCTTGGCTAATTATCAAATCTGAGTTATTGAAATCAGCGCTGGTTAAAAGTTTTAATTCTGATGATGGAAGCGATACTCCTTGGGAGTCACTTCGCGATCGCATCCAATCAATATGATTTTGCCATGAGTTTAATACTTCTAAATCGTGATTGTAAATACGGGTAATTTCCGGAAAGAGAAAATCAAGCTCATCGTGGGATTCACAACTATTAATAATACCGACAGCATCTTGACAAACTTTATCCTGCAACTGAGATATTCGCTCACTTACCGCTGACATTTCATTTTGTACTTGATAAGTTGCAATAATTCCCTGTTCAATTATCCAAGCACATTCGAGTCTTCGTAGTTGTCCAGCAGCAGAGGTTTCTTCTAACAAATGGGGGTTTGTATAATCTGCCAAAGCTTCAAATAACATTCCCCTCGCACCGTCAATTTCAGCATTTCTGCGACTTGCATCTTGTAATTGCATCGCTGAACGAAAGCGATTTATTGCTTGGATAAACAACCCATACGCTCGTACTAAAACTATACGGTGTTGTTCAAATTTGATGTCTTGGGATATCTCCTCAATTATTTGCCTAATTTCTGCTCCTTGGTCTTTTAAGGCTTGCTTGAGGTCAATAAACCCATTTTTGACCTCTAACCGCATTTGCTCAACTTCTTTTCTAAGTTTTAGTGTTTGATGCAAGTTTATCGCTGTCAATGCAATACCCGCTACTGTTCCCACACCAATCAAAGCTGTAGTTCCTTGCAGCACTCCCAAACTAGTTTGTATGCTTTGCAAACCTTTCATAACATCTGCAAAGCCTCGCTGCGTTTGGTACATTTGCACCCCACTAGTAATAAATTGAGAAGCAGCTAGCAGCGGAGATAGAGGACTGTTGCCGACAGTAGCAGCGATCGCATGACCAACAAACTCTCCTGTAACAGCATCTCTAGCCATACTTATTGGTACACCGTTGCTAAAAACTGGAATATATTTGCCAGCTTGAATACCCGCTTCGATTAAAGGAGAAAATTGGAATTGCATAGCTGTGGATTGATAGAAGTTTTATTGCTTCGAGGCTAACTTGTTTAGAAAAGTGAAAATAACCGTATTTACTCGGTATATTGATAAATTTTGTCTAAACCTGGGAATAATAAATTTGAAAAGTCTACGCATCGCATAATTTATGGATACTTCCCTCGTTAATCCTCAGATTGTTGATTTGTTATCACGGATTAGTGGACAAAAACTGACTCAACGCGAATTTACCCCACCCGTAATATTTTTGGCAAATTTGGTAACTATACTACTCGGAGTCATATTTGTAGATGGCATAGTCGCAGAGTCAGAAAAGCAAAGACTACTAAAAGCTCTTTATCGATTTAGTACCCCGGAAAGTGGTGTGCGGCGATTAACACATTTAATGATTAAGGGAATCAAAGAAAACCAGCTTTATAAAAAAATTAATGATTTACTTACTGTCAGTATTCCCCTTTCTGATTCCGAAAAGTTATTATTGATTGCTTTTGGCTATCAAATGTCAGCCGCAGATGGCAAAATGAACTTTCGTGAGAAGCAATATTTGGAAATAGTAGCCAAAAAATTAGGTATTAATCAAAAACATTTGGCAGTTTTAGAAGCTGGATTTACTAATCAAAATATTGTCGATTCTATTGCTTTAGAAGAAGTACGATTTTTGTTAGATCCTTCTCAATTTCATAACTTAGATTTGATGTTTGTTAAAGCTGCAAGCGATATGCTAGCGACTTTACCTGCTAAACCCGAAAACAAAGTAATTAAACGGACAAAAAAATCTTACGACGAATTGAAACAATTCCAAAAGCATCAAAAAGAATTAGATTGCTTTTGTTTTCGTCTTTTCCAGATAGTAGAAGATTGTCAAGAGCGCGGTTTCTTAGCTTACACTTTGATTGATGAAGTCCGTAAGGTATCTAAACAATTACAATCGCCGAGTTTTCGTTTAGCAGTTGTAGGAGAATTTAGCCAAGGTAAATCAACATTACTAAATGCTTTACTAGGTGAAGAAATTCAACCAGCAAGAGAGATTCCTTGTAGTGGTGCAGTAACAGTATTGAAATATGGAACCCAAAAGCGGGTAATCTGTCGATATAAGGATGGAAGAGAAGAAGAAATTCCATTTAGTGAGTATCAACTAAAAGCAACAATTTCCGAAGATGCAGCACTCGGATGTCTTAGCGATGAACTAGCAAATAACGAAATTGAGGAAATAGTTTTTGAACATCCAGATTTAGAATTATGTAGCAGCGGAGTAGAAATTATAGATTCCCCAGGATTGAACGAACATGCGGAACGTACCGCAATTACTCAAAGAATACTCAAAGATACAGACGCAGTAATTTTTCTAACTAATGCTTCACGTTCGTTAACTCAAGGTGAACGTGACTTGCTGCGAGATTTGAAGATTCAACTTAATCACGGTAAAGAAAATCAACCAGCTAAGAACCTTTTTGTAGTCGGTAACTTTATGGATTTGGTGCGAACTGAAAAGGGACGCGAACAAGTCCAAGAAAGAATAAAAAGATTTGTACAAGGTGAGAATCCTCTCATTTCTGGTGAAAACCGCGTTCACTTTATTTCTGCTCAATCTGCTCTAAATGCTTTTTTGCAGGGTAATGAAGATGAGTATTCTAAAAGTTTTGATAATTTTACTCAGTCTCTTGAGAATTTTTTGATAAATGAGCGTGGAGTAATAAAAAATAATCGCTCTGTTGCCGATATTAATTATTTAGTTCAACAAAGTTTAAATGGATTGGAACAAGCTGAACAAATATTAGATGGTAAGGTAACTATTTCTGAAGTTGAAAAACAGAAAATATTTGAACAAATTGGTGAAGCAAGCGGTCGTGATGTCAGAATCCGTTTAGTAGCTTCTCAATTAATAGAGCAAGTGATTTCAGAAGCGGCTGAATCTTGGGATAAATGGTGCGAAGGATTAGGCGATCGCATGGCTGAAAAAAGCAAACACTGGTCTTCTGAACACAGTCCTGTCTGGAGTCAAGATAAACTAATCAAAGATTATACAAATCACTTTCTCAAAGATTTATCTAAAGAAATAGACAAATGGGGAAACCAACAACTTAAAGATGTCATATTGCAAAATAATCTCAAAGTTTTAGATGCAAATATTGAGTATGAGCTAGATGCAATTAAATCTAAATTTAAAAACATTGAACAGCAAGTAAAAGCCAATTTTAGCGAACAGCTTCAACTGTCCATAAATGGTATAAATGATGATTTTATGGGTTTAGGAGGATTTGGTGGCGGTTTAGGGATAGGTGGTGCTTTAGCTGTTGGATTACTGGCATTTACAGGAATTGGCTTCGTTGGAATAATTATTGCCAGTTTAGCAGCAACAATTGCTGGTTCGTTTGGTTTGGGAATGTTTGATGTTGATGGATTGCATCACCAGATTAAAATGAAAATTTTTGAAATAGGATTTCAAAAGTTTGATGAATCAATGGATAAAGTTTCTGAAAAGTTACACGAAATTACTACTTCAGTTTTTGATAGCAAGGTTGAATCTGCAAATCGAGTAATTGCTCAAGCGATCGCGCTTTACGAAAATCTCATAGAACAGCACGAACAAGCACACAAAGAAACTGTAGAAGAACAGCAAACGCAGAAGGCTTGGATATCTGAAAAACGTCAAGAAATTGAGAAAGTCAAAAATGATATCGAAGCAATTTTACAACAATGCGTTGTTTAGTAATTTCCTTGGTTGTCTTAACATCTTAATAAATTTTTTCAACGCAAAGGTACGCAAAGGAAAACGCAAAGTCTCGCGGAGAACCTCTGCGCTACTCTGCGCTTACCGAGAGCGTAACTTTGCGTTTTTATTATTGATTTAATAGTGCGATCGCCCTACAATCATTGTCAAGAGTACAATATCTCAGTATATTAAAGATAAAATTACTAAAAAAATATTAATAACAGCTAAAAAGAGAAAATTACAAGATAAAGATCCGATCGCGTCCTTGGATTTTCGCTTGATTTAGAGCTTTCTCTGCTTTGGTAATCAGCATATTTATAGATAATTGCTCAGAAGGAATAATACTCGCAACCCCGATGCTAAGGGTAAGGTGTTCGCTTACTTTTGAATCAGCATGAATTATACCGCTAGCTTTGACAGCAGCGCGAATTGCTTCTGCAACACCAAAAGCTGTTTCCGCAGAAGTATTTGGTAAAGCGATCGCAAATTCATCACCTTTGTAACGCGCTACCAAATCAGCCGATCGCCTTTTGCTGTTATTAATCGTGTAAGCAATTTGACATAAGCATTCATTCCCAGCTTCATATCCGTAAGTATCGTTATAAGCTTCAAAAAAATCAATATTACACAAAATTAAAGAAAGAGGTAACTGTACCCCTTGCAATCTCTTCCATTCGCGCTGTAAATACTCACTAAAATAACGATAGGTGGCAAGCTGAGTCAAACTATCAAACAAAGCATGACGTTGTAATTCTCGATTCGACGTTTCCATCTGTACTGTCAGCAGACACTCTTTTTGAATTTGTTGTTGAAGTCCGGCGATCGCTCCCCTTGATGCTAGCAAGCGACTAACTCGCAAACTCAATTTGACATAATCGATTGGTTTTGTGATATAATCTGTCGCCCCCACTTGAAAAGCTTTATTAACCGATTCTTTATCATCAAGAACAGTAATCATTAAAATTGGCGGACAATTTTCACCCAAAGCCTCTCGCATTTTGGCGCAGCAACTAAAACCATCCATCGCCGGCATCATCGCATCTAATAAAACCATATCTGGCAAATGCTGTTGACAAATATCCAAACAGTGCTGTCCACCACACGCTTCTTGGACTCGATATCCTTCTTTCTCCATAGCTCTTTTCAGCACTAGTCGCAAAGTTTTTTCATCATCGACAACAAGAATTAATGGTGGCTTGTTTTGGTCTGATTTAATCATTTTGCCTCCTGTGAAGATTCTAATTGCAAAGCAGCTTCTACCCGTTGATACTCTTTTTCAAGTTGTAAAACCAGAGTAGAAGCACTGATAGTTTCAGCGCGTCCCATCGCTTCTAATTGAGAGCATAATTGAGCTAGAGGCATTGCCCCGATGGTGACACTCAAAGACCTTAAAGAATGAGCCGTACTGCGTAAAAGTGCCGCATCTTTTTGCTCAACCGCAGAAGCGATCGCACTCAATCTTTGTGGTGCATCTTCTAAATAACTATCAATAATTTCTGCCATCATTTCTGCATTGTTGCCTGTCATTTGTTTTAAACCTTGAAACGTTTCCGCGTCGATCGCTGGTGTAACATCCTGAGAAACTATTTCTTGCCGAAGAGCTAATTTTTCTTGGTTGACATCAGATGTTTCAATAGCTGAAGTGAAATCAGATTGCCGCAAGCGTTTGTAATTTTCCAAAGATTGGATCAGAGCCTCAACGCGAATCGGTTTGCTGATATAATCATTCATGCCGGCGCTGAGGCACTGTTCCTTATCGCCCTGCATCGCATGAGCGGTTGTAGCAATAATCCAAGGGCGATCGCACTGCGACCATTCCTCACAAATATGCCGCGTCGCTTCCAGTCCGTCCATTTCCGGCATTTGCACATCCATGAAAACTAGATCGTAAGACTGACGACGCAAAGCTGTCAGTGCTTCAAGTCCATTATTCGCGACATCCGCACGGTAGCCCAACCGCTGTAACATTTGTAGCGCTACCTTCTGATTTAAAGCAATGTCCTCTACCAGCAGAATGCGTAACGGCAACTCTTGGCTGATACGCGAATTAAATATTGGGGCTGAGAACGGCAAAGGTAGGACACAAATTCGTTGCCTGCATAACAAACGAATTAATACATCATACAAATGCGATTGCCGAATAGGTTTACTTAGAACGGCTATAAATTCAGCTTTTGCGCCAAGTTCTTTCTGTGTTATTTTACCAACAGAACTCAGTATTACCAACGGCATTTCTTCACACCCTGGTAGAGAATGGATGCGTTCTGCCAAACTTAAACCATCCATCTCTGACATGTGCATATCCAAAACGGCAATATCAAATTGCTCTTGTGATGTAATAAATTCCAAAGCTTGCAAACCCGACTTAGCCGCTTGGACAATCATGCCCCAGTTATAAGCTTGTAAAGCAATAATTTGGCGATTAATGGCGCTGTCATCTACCACTAGCAGCCGTTTGCCAACTAAATTTGATTGAAGACCCTGAAGGTCAACCATTTCTGAGAAAGCCGACTCAGCTACGAGGGTGAAATAAAATGTAGATCCGATGTCAACGCAGCTTTCTACCCACATCCAACCGCCCATCATTTTGCTCAAGCGCTTGCTAATTGCTAAACCCAATCCAGTACCGCCATAGCGACGAGTCGTGGAAGCATCAACTTGACTAAAAGGCTTAAATAGTCGCTTTATCTGTTCTTTGGGAATGCCAATACCAGTATCCCTGACCGCAAATTGAATTTCATAATAGGTAGACTTATTGCACTCAGGTGAAAGGCTAAAAGGCAGCCAGTCGCTTGGGCAAGTCTCCGTATGAGTGGAAACTGCCGTTAAAGGGTAAAGGTTTTTCTTATTCCTTTCCCCCTCTTCAATTAGTTTTGCTGTCACAGAAACAACGACTTCGCCAACTTCTGTAAATTTAATTGCATTACTGAGTAAATTCACTAAAATTTGCCGCAATCGCGTATTATCTCCGACAATTGCTGTCGGAGTTTGCGGATCGATCAGGTACGCTAAATCTATGCTTTTCGCAGCTGCTTGAGGAGCTAATAAATCTAAAGCTTCTTCTATGCAATTCCGCAGGTTAAAAGGATGTTTCTCTAAGTTCAACTTGCCAGACTCAATCTTGGAAAAGTCTAAAATATCGTTAATCACGGCAAGCAAAACATCGCTGCTGCTGCGAATAGTTTCTACAAAGTCTTGTTGTTGTTCGGTAAGTTCCATATCCAGCAACAGCCCAGTCATCCCAATCACTGCATTCATTGGGGTACGAATTTCGTGACTCATCATCGCTAAGAATTCACTTTTGGCTCGGTTAGCAGCTTCAGCTTCTCGTGTTGCTTGTTCTAAGGCGAGATTTTTGACGGTGAGTTCTTGACGTTGTTTGGTTTCCTGTTCTAAGAGATTTGCTTGAGCAAGAGCAATTCCCACTTGGGCAGCGACAGATTCCAGTAGCTCAACTTCATCGCTTGTCCAAGAGCGAAAGTCGTCGCACTGATGCAATGCAATCAACCCATTTGGTTCCCCTTGGTAGGATGTCCGAATTGCTAACATCGATTTCAAGTTAATTTGGCGACAGATGGATTCTACAGGTTTTAACAGAGGTTCACTATAAACATCTGGGGAAACATGCGCCAAGTCTTGAGCTAACAACTTCTCTAGATAAGGATTATCGATAACAGGAATTTCCAAACCAAGCATTGATATATAGCCTGGTTCTAAATACTCAGCCATAACCTTAATTTGAGGAATCGGCGTAGAAATAGATTCATAAATAGCACAGCAATTAACACCAAACGTTTGACCAATTTGGATTGCAGTGGTCTGAAAAATTTCTTTGGCGCTTAGGCTTTGGCGAATTTCTTGGGTAATTTGTTTGAATAGTAAAGTACGTTGAAATTGTTGTTGGAGGGCTGTTTGTGTTTGATGGCGCTCAATTTCGCTGCCAAGCCATTGTGCCATCAACTTTAAAAGTTCCTTGTCTGACGATTTGAATGGTTTATATCGCCGGGAGCGTGACCAGAAGCAGAGGGTGCAATAAAGTTTACCTGCCACTAATACTCGTGTGCCGATGTAGGACTCTATTCTCAACTTCGAGTATGCTGGGTGGTTTTGCCAAGATGAAATATTGTGACGATCTACAGTTAAGGGTTCGTCAGTGTTTAAAATTTCCGAGCAAAAAGTTTGTTTGAGGTCAAAAGTATCTCCGGAAGCTAGAGAATTGTTGGGCGATCGCGCCATGATTATTTCATAGCTCGCGCTTTTAATTCGTGCCAAAATCCCAAAATCTAAATCAAATGTTCGACATCCCATTGCTAACAGTCTCTGGATGCGTTGCTCAAAATTTCGGCTGCGATCTGCTGCTACCTCATAAAGCGATCGTACCGATGCTTCATTTTCTCGCAGTTCGGCTTCGACTCGTTTCCGCTTTTGTTGAGCTTCTGCATCTTTAATGACAATTGTCAAGTAATTGGCAACTTCGGTGAGCGTAGCAATTTCATGTTCGCTCCACTGTCGGGGTTCTGGGGACTCAAAACAAAGTAAACCTGTAAGTCCGTCTGAATCTCGTAACGGTATATCCAAAACAGCTTGAGTGTTACCTGCCAACATCCCAGGCATTAACGATACCAAACGTTTATCTTGAGTCACGTCTTCAATTATCATCGTCTTACCGCTAATTAAAGCCTGGAAATAATCACCAGCAGTACTTAGGTCAACGACAAACCCTGTAATTCGGGGCATTCCTTCTGGTTCCACAGAATGAACCACCTTTAACATGCCTTGCTCATTAATAGTCGAGAAAGCCACACGTAAAGTTTGAAAATACTTGCTAATTTGTTCGACAGTATGCGAAATTACTTGTGTGACAGACATTCCGGAAGTGATGTTAGTTGCAATATTATTCAGCAGTCTCAAGCGAATCTGACTTAAAAGCAGTGCTGACTCTGCGTGCTGACGCTGGATAATAAATTCTTGTAATTGCTGCTCTCTTTCCCGTAAAGTTGACTCTGTGTGCTTATGCTGGGTAATTTCTCTCTCTAGTTGCAGCTTTGCTTTTTCTAATTGCTTTGTCCGCATTAAAGTTTTTTGGGCAAGGTAAACAGCTAATGCTAGCAGCCAACCACCGAGCAACCCTCCAATTAATACTACCGTTGGCAGATACGATTGAGCCTTATTTAGTAACTTTCGTGTTGGCTTTATCCGCACCTGCCATTTAGCATTATAAAAGTCAATTTCTGTTTGATAGCTCCATTTTTTATGATGTTGCTTATTCTCATAATTGTTATTGTAAATCTCTTGTTTTCCGTCGAAAATACTAATTGTATACTTACGTAATTCTTTCTCTTTAAAAATCGAGTCTATTAACGGTTTAACTTGAAAAATACCAATAATAAAGCCATCATTTTTTTGCTCAGTACGCAAAGGAAAGTAAATATAAAATCCCTTACCTCCTTGAACTAAATTTCTAGACTGAGTTACAATTATCTTTTGACTTGTAAGGGCAGATTCTAAAATAGCTTGTAGTTGCGAATCAACTTTCAAATTCAAATTTTTTTCGACTGACTTACCTGCTACAGGTACAACCCAGCGGATATGGTATGAAGAATCTACCCACTCTATCGCTTGGAGACCACTGTAATGTCTGATGAAATACTTTGCATCGGCTTCCCACTCCTGCCTAGTATTGCCAGTACGAATTGAAGAGCGATTTGCCATCCGCTCTAGTACTTGAACACGAGTTTTTAACTGTGCTGTAATTTCCGTTTTTACAGCAGATGATTGCTGTTCAATTAGTTGTTCAATTTGCTCTTTTTCTTTAGCAAGTAATCCCTGCCAAAGTAAAATAGTTATAAGTGAAGTACCAATTGCAATAAGAATTGGTAACTTTCCTGGCATCGGTTGTTTAATACAAAGTTTTAGCCAGGAATAATATCTATTTTGTTGAGTCACTTGTTCATCTTTATCTTTAGAAATAACTGGGCACGTTCAAACGTAATTATGTCCGCCACGAACATCCACGGCAGACGAATTATATTAACGCCTACTTATCTATATAAAGTCTCATATTATTCAACTAATTAGATATCGTATAATTGCGGAAAGTTCATAAATAATTAATAATAAATACTGATTTATCTTTACAAAAATTTAAATACTACCAATAGTATAGACTTTGCTTTTGATACATAATTTAAATTCGTAGCGATCGCTTTAGCGCTCAAAATGCCAATCTTCTCCTCGTTCCTTGCTAAAGAGCAAAAAACGAGGTGTGAACCTCTCTACACAGCGTAAGAGATGCACTTTAATCAGTAAGCTGCTGATACCTTTGCTGAATATCCTCAATCGTAAACACCGCTTCAAACTTCAACCCCACCGACTGATAAAACTCAGCACCACCCTGTAAGCGGTCTATCAGTGAAATTACTTTAGTAACGGTATAACCCGCATCTCTAAGTCGTTCCACCGCTTTCATCGCCGATCGCCCTGTAGTCACCACATCTTCCAACACCACCACTGTTGAATTCTCTGGCAAAGTGGGACCTTCAATATATGCTTTTGTGCCGTGTCCTTTAGCTTCTTTGCGAATAATTAAAGCGGGTATTGGTCGATTTTCATACGCAGAAACCACACTAACTGCTGTGACAATTGGATCTGCACCCAATGTCAAACCAGCTACAGCTTGCGTGTCTTCTGGTAGTCGGGATAGAAGAATGCGACCAATAGCCAAAGCACCTTGAGGATTAAGTGTTACCTGCTTCCCATTGATGTAATAAGAACTCGCTTGCCCAGAAGAAAGTATAAAATCACCTTCTTGATAGGCAAGTCGGCAAAATAAATTCAGCAACTGTTGGTGCAGAATATTAAAATCGGCAGTAGATGCCCACAATTCAGACTGGGTAAAGGTTTCAGCTTGATAATTCATCACAATACATTAAAAGTTGTGCTACACCAAAGGTTGAACTCATCAAAGTTCTGAAATTAAGCATAAGTTAAGATTCGCCCATCGTATTGAGGAGTAATAAATATGGGTATAAAATTTCAAGCTGTTGGCGGTTTATTAGTGCTGCTAGCTGCGAGTATTAGCATCCCAGCTTTTGCGGATGACAAGGGGACAACTAATTATGAAACAGCAAATGAAGTATTCGATCGAGCTTTCTTTAAAAACGATCGCAATTTCTACGGCAATAACACTTTTAAAAGGCAAATAGACTGGCTGGTAGGACCTGGTTCGTTGTTCCGCAATTCCTTCCCGGAAAGTGAAATAGCCCGTGATGCTGAGTTAGTTAACGTTGTTTATCGCGACGTTCTTAATCAGCAAGTTGGCAACGATCCATATATTCGCACGCCAGATTTACCCAATCCTTATAATACATCTTTAATGATGTCTCCTCGCTTAAACTCCAGCAAGCTCAAAACCGGCACTGAATTTAGGTTTGATACTGTACCACCTCGGTAAAATACCGCTACGCTAAATCAATAGTCATTCGTGATGAACTAATGACTATTGACCAAAGTCCAAAATTATTGGCGTTGTATATTTTCGGGATAATTTTGCGATCTGTGTCAAAAATTGAACGTATTGTAGAGACGTTCCACCGGAACGTCTCTACCACGGTTATGCAATGCCAAATTTATCATGATTCAATGCGCCCTACTGGAATCGAACCAGTCTGAAAGCGAATTATGAGCTCGCTGCCTCCCCAATCGGCCAAAGGCGCTTATTTAGGTTTGAGATTGCTATGAGTTCTTAGCCCTATTGCTAATTTTAGCGTTAGGTAGCAACCTCACGACTCGATTTTAGCATGAGTTCACTAACTGTAAACACTCTACAATAGTTTAGCAGATTTTATCCTACATCATTTGACACAGAAATAGGGCAGACTAATATTGATTAAGTCTTTTAAAGATTGAGGTACACAGCTTCAATCATTTCACATAAATAGACTATCATTCTTTGGCAATAGCTTCTTGGCAATGAAATTAAATTCCACTGTACTTCTGACGTTGATTTTATTAACCCTAATGTTGGGAGCGGGTTCTGTAAGCGCGTTTTGGGGCTTTACTTTGGGGAGTTCCGCACTTAAGGGTGTGACAACCCCAGATGGTCGTCCTACAACCAAATTCGCCAGCAGTAAGGCAAACAGCGCCCAACATCAAGCGGTAACGTTATTAAGAGAGGAAGAAATCCTCAAAATTGTTAAGTCCCGGATTGAGGGTAAGAGCAAGGCTGCTAAAGCTAAAAAGTCTGATGACGAGGACGAAGAAAATACCAGCAAGCCAAAACCTCAGGAAACACCGACTGAAGTCGAAGAAAAACCCCAAGCCGGATTTCCCATCGCTGCTGAAAGCGAGAAAGTAACAATTTCTGTACAATCTGCTCGCTACTCTGGCGGTGATTTGCTACTTCGCGTGAAAATGCAGAATAAAGGAGCCGATTCAGTGCGCTTTTTATACAGTTTTTTGGATGTCACTGATGACAAAGGACGAACTTTAAGCGCCAGTACCGAAGGCTTGCCAGCAGAATTGCCTGCAAATGGACCAACATTTTCTGGTACAGTGAGTATTCCTACGCCTTTGCTTGATGATGTGAAGCGTATCTCACTTGCCTTGACTGATTATCCCGATCAAAAATTGAAACTGGAAGTGCCAAATATTCCTGTGGAAAGGTAGGGATTGGGATTGGGGAGACAAGGAGACAAGGGAGACAACGAGGATATAGTGAATTCAAAGTTGTTTTTTTTGAATTGTTTTCTTCCTAGTCCCTAGTCTCTAATCCCTAGTTTCTAATGCCTAATCCCCAGTTTGGTCGTAAACAATCAACAACTAACCACTAACAATCGCTAATCTCAAGATTATCTTTCTTTCATAGGAGCGTCAGTTGTACACGGGCTTTGGCGGTGATTGGTTTTCCTAGTTTAAGTTTGACAGATGTGGGGCTGCGATTGTTGTCAGTGCTGCTGCTGATAGCCATCAATGCTTTTTTTGTAACAGCCGAGTTTTCGATAGTGACGGTGAGACGATCGCGCATTCAGCAGTTAGTCGAAGCTGGTGACATTCAGGCGATCGCGGTGGAAATGTTGCAACGTAGTATAGATAGATTGCTATCTACTACTCAGTTAGGCATTACTTTGTCTAGCTTGGCGTTGGGTTGGATTGGCGAAAGTACAATTGTCGGGTTGGTAGGTTCATGGCTGGAATCATTGCCTTTACCTATGGGGACGAGTATGTTTATCGCTCATTCTCTATCAATCCCGATCGCCTTTTTCTTGATAGCTTATCTACAAATTACTTTAGGGGAACTATGTCCCAAATCGATCGCCATGCTGTACTCAGAACAGCTAGCGCGGTTTTTGGGACCTTCAGTAAAAGCGATCGTTAGATTTTTCAGTCCCTTTATCTGGATTCTCAACCAATCAACTCGCGCCATCATGCGATTGTTTGGCATTCAGTATACAGGACAAAGCTGGCTACCACCTGTTACCTCAAAAGAACTGCAACTTATTATCTCTACAGAACAAGAATCTACTGGTTTGCAGCTTTCAGAGCGAGAATTGCTGAATAATGTGTTTGAATTTGGTGATGTAACAGCACAATTGGTGATGGTTCCCCGCACCAGCATTATAGCTTTGCCCAAAGATGCCACCTTCAACAGATTGCTGACTGAAATGGTAGCGACTGGTCACTCTCGCTATCCTGTCATCGGCGAATCTTTAGACGATATTCGCGGCATTATTTATTTTAAAGATTTGGCAGAACCTTTAGCTACTAACAAGCTGACATTACAGACACATATCCAGCCTTGGATGCGTCCTGCGCGGTTTGTCCCAGAACATATGCCTTTAAGTGAATTATTGCCTCGGATGCAGCAAGAGAAACCAGCAATGGCGATCGTTGTCAATGAATTTGGCGGTACTGTGGGACTAGTAACCATTCAAGATGTCATAGCCGAAATTATCGGCGACGCAGACGAAGCCGAAAGTAGCGACGACTTGTTAATCAAGATGTTAGATGAACAGACATATTTGGTGCAAGCGCAAATCAACTTAGAAGACTTTAACGAAGTCTTGCACTTCAATTTGCCTTTAACTAAAAAATATCAGACGTTAGGTGGCTTTTTGCTCTACCAATTCCAGAAAATTCCCTCTATGGGGGAAACCTTCAATTATAACAATCTAGAGTTTACCGTCATGTCCGTCACAGGACCTCGCCTGCACCAAATCCAAGTGCGACGCCTTGAAGAGGAGAGGGGGGGATGAGGAGAGGGGGAGATGGGGGGAGGGGGAGAGGGGGGGATGAGGGAGACAAGGGGGACAAGGAGGACAAGGAGGAATTTATCCCATTACCCATTACCTATTACCCATTACCCATTACCCATTACCCATTACCCATTACCCAATGCCCAATTCCCTACTTAACATACGCGACTGGATCGACGATTCCCAATTCGGCAAAAGCCGCGAGACGCAAGCGGCAAGAATCGCACACTCCGCAAGCTTTATCACCGCCGGCGTAGCAAGAGCAAGTTAATTCCCACGGTACGCCCAATTTATTGCCAAGTTGGATAATTTCGGTTTTTTTCAGGTTAATTAGGGGCGATTCAATCGTAATTGCTTGTCCAAGACGCCCTTGTTTTGTTCCTAAACGAAAGACTTGTTGCATCGCTTGGATGTAATCGGGGCGACAATCAGGATATCCAGAATAATCTAAAGCATTAATGCCAATGTAAACGCGATCGCCACCGATAGTTTCAGCGTAGGCGAGGGCAAAGCTTAAAAAGATTGTATTGCGAGCCGGAACATAAGTCACAGGAATATCTTCCGACATTTGAGCGAGCGATCGCTCTTGGGGTAAATCAATTGCGTCGTCTGTAAGTGCCGAACCGCCCCATTGCCGTAAGTCAAATTTTACCACTTGATGTTCTACCACTCCAGCTTGTTGAGCGACTAACAGCGCTGACTGTAACTCTCGTCGGTGTCGCTGCTGGTAATCAAAGGATATGGCGTGACACTCACAACCGTCAGCTTTAGCTTGGTAGAGAATTGTGGAAGAATCTAATCCTCCAGACAACAGAATTACAGCTTTCATCTGAGTTTTAGTTTTTGATTTGATTTGTCAACATGCCACAAACAGAGGTTGCAAAGTGTTTTTAGCGTGGTCTATACGAAACAAGAGAGTGGCAAGTCGCCTTAAATAAGGAAATTGCATCAATCGAAGCCAAAACGTGGCACGATGACTTAAACAAGCCGCTCTGGGTTTTTTGCGGATTTTGGAGATTATTCAATGAAAATAATTTAAGTGTATAAGCGATCGCAATTTCAAATGAAACTCTTCTTGTTGAAAATCCTCTAAGTAGTATATTTTTTAGGTTTTGTAATTTTACTGACAATAAAGTGAAGAATTTTAACTTGTCTTCAATCAATATTGATCCCGGTAAGTAATTGCCTAAATGCAGAGCGAGAAAGTAACCCTTATTTCTTACTTAATTTTTAAAGTTAATAAAAAGACATATTCGGTTTTGTGTAAAGCGCAAAAAAACTAATCGCTCAAAACTAAATATACAAAACAAACTTAGATTGCGGGAACTCACAACAAACTTTGAAATTCTTCATAAATAGAACCTCTATGTTACCATCTGGATGGTTTTAGACGGCTCATGACTAGCAATCAAGTATAAACGCCAACGCTCGAAGCGTCTTTAGATTTGGTGGTTGAGGAGAAAATAGTAGTGCAAAATAGCATGTCAGTGGCAGAATTGAATCCATATATACAACGAAACCAGCCACGACCGATCCGCATAGGCGTGATTGGGGTGGGTAATATGGGACAACATCACACGCGTGTACTCAGTTCAATGAAAGACGTTGAACTGGTCGGGGTGTCAGATATTAATGTTGAGCGAGGGTTAGAAACCGCAAGTAAATATAAGGTGCGTTTCTTTGAAGATTACTGTGACTTACTGCCTCATGTAGATGCAGTTTGTGTCGCGGTTCCCACCCGCTTGCATTATGCCGTCGGCATCAACTGTCTTTTGGCAGGAATTCATGTTTTGATGGAAAAGCCGATCGCCGCAAGCATTTCTGAGGCAGAATCCTTAGTAAATGCCGCTGCTGAATCTCAATGTATCCTGCAAGTAGGTCACATTGAGCGCTTTAGTCCAGCTTTCCAAGAATTGAGCAAAGTGCTGAAAACAGAGGAAGTGCTGGCTCTAGAAGCTCACCGCATGAATCCTTACTCAGACCGGGCAAACGATGTGTCAGTTGTGTTGGATCTGATGATCCACGACATTGACCTACTTTTAGAATTAGCCGCATCCCCAGTAGTGAAGTTGACGGCTAGTGGTAGTCGCGCCCAAGACTCTGGCTATTTAGATTATGTCACAGCTACCTTGGGGTTTGCTAATGGCATTGTCGCTACCCTCACAGCCAGCAAAATCACTCACCGTAAAATTCGCCGCATTTCTGCTCATTGCAAAAACTCCTTTACGGAAGCAGATTTTCTTAAAAATGAAATTTTGATTCATCGTCACAGTATTGCCAATTCAATGATGGATCATCGGCAAGTCTTTTACAAGCAGGATGGTTTAATAGAACAAGTCTACACCAGTAATATTGATAAGTTGGGTGCAGAATTAGAGCATTTTGTCAACTGCGTACATGGTGGCAATCAACCTTCAGTTGGTGGCGAACAAGCGCTAAAAGCTCTCAGATTAGCAAGTTTAATTGAACAAATGGCTTTGGAAGATAAAGTTTGGAACCCATTAGAGTGGCAATCTGAACATTTGGTCCAATCATTGTCTCCTACAGTTTAAAAGGTAAAAGGTAAAAGGTAAAAGGTAGAAATAACTTTTACCTTTTACTTTTTTTTGCTTTCGTGTTTTAAGGCGGAAAGTGCAAATTTTATTGCCGCATCAAAATATTTAAACTCTGACAAAAGTAAATTATTAATCATTAATAAATATTAAGTTTAATTTAGCAATTAAACAGCTGTAGTAATTTTAGGAGTTGACTTCATGGGAGATTGGATCAAAAATACGATTGAATCCCTAGGTTACTTGGGAATAGCGGCGCTGATGTTTGTGGAAAATCTTTTTCCGCCAATACCTTCAGAGCTAATCATGCCACTGGCGGGATATAGTGCGAATCTACCAGGAGCAAAACTCAACGTTATTGGCGTATTTTTTGCGGGGCTATGTGGTTCTGTATTGGGAGCATTAGTTTGGTACTACCCAGGCAAATTTTTGGGCGAAGAGCGTTTGAAAGCTTTGGCTGACAAGTACGGCAAGTGGATAACTGTATCTAGCAAAGATATCACTAAGGCAAAACGCTGGTTTGATAGGCAAGGTAGCAAAGCGGTGTTGATTGGTCGCCTTGTGCCGGGAGTCCGGACATTAATTTCTGTGCCCGCAGGAATTAGCAATATGCCGTTGTTGCCTTTCCTATTTTACACAACTTTGGGTAGCGCTGCTTGGGTAGGTTTGCTAACATACTCTGGATACGTGTTGGGTAGTCAGTACGAACTTGTGGACAAGTACCTTGCGCCTATATCTAAAATCGTGCTTGGGTGTCTTGCTCTGGCATTTATTTTTTGGGTAGTCAAGCGCAAGCGAAAAAACAGGAGAAAATGACAACAAGAGCGCTAATTGTGTAATAGCAAGCGTGAAGAGTGCCAAAAATTCGCCTACATTATCCTAAATAATGTTAACTTTTTTAACGCATTAAGTAATTCTTGGCGTATTTCTGGCAACACCAAACGCAAGCAAAAGTTTCTGCTTGACGCATTTTTGTAAGATGAGCATGATAACTTTTAAAGCTAAGTAAAGACTAGGAGCTTTCATGACAGACCAACCTTCCGCCGCTACTCCAATGAATGCCGCTGCTATCCCCATGAATAGAGTGTCGGCATCTACCCCGCTAAATGCTGCTAATAATGTTCCCAAGCCAGGTATAGGTATGGTTACAGGGAAAGCGATTCTTAGTGTTGATTTAGGTAGAACTTCCACCAAGACTTGTGTAAGTCGCGAACCGAACAATGTGATGTTCGTGCCCGCTAACGTCAAGCAAATGACTATGGAACAGGTGCGTGGAGGCGTTTTTGAGGCACGCGCTACTGACCCCTTAATGGATCTGTGGCTGGAATATCAAGGTAATGGCTATGCTGTTGGTCAACTAGCAGCAGATTTTGGAGCAAATCTCGGAGTCGGTCAATCTAAGGTTGAAGATGCACTGGTAAAAGTTTTGGCTTGTGCTGGCTACTTCAAGCTGAAAGATGAAATCTCAGTTATTCTCGGTCTGCCTTTTCTTTCTTTAGAGCAATTTGAAAGAGAAAAAGCACAACTGATTAGCCAAGTGACCGGTCCCCATGTGATGAACTTCCGAGGAGAATCTGTCAGCCTGAATATCAGCAAGGTTTGGGTAATGCCAGAAGGCTATGGCAGTCTTTTATGGTGTGAAGCTCAACCGAAAAAAGGACCGGGAGTTCCAGATTTTACGAAAGTTTCGGTGGCGATCGTCGATATCGGACATCAAACTATCGATTGTTTAATGGTGGATAACTTCCGTTTCGCTCGCGGTGCTTCTAAGAGCGAAGACTTTGCGATGAGCAAGTTTTATGAAATAGTCGCCAAAGAGATTGAAGGAGCGGATAGTCAGTCTCTAGCGTTAATTTCAGCTGTGAACAAGCCCAAAGGCGATCGCTTTTATCGTCCTAGAGGTTCTAGCAAGCCAACTAACCTAGATGATTTTCTCCCCAACCTGACAGAGCAGTTTTCTCGTCAGATATGCGATCGCGTGCTAGCATGGCTGCCAGAACGTGTTACTGATGTGATTCTCACAGGCGGTGGTGGTGAGTTTTTCTGGGAAGATATGCAACGACTGCTCAAAGAAGCGAAAATTAATGCCCACCTAGCTGCTCCCTCTCGCCAAGCTAACGCTTTGGGGCAGTATATTTATGGAGAAGCACAGATTTCTTCCAGTCGCTCCGCTAGGGCTTAAAACTGATGTTCCAATGGTCAAAAAAGGTAGTTAGATCGGTCACGTTCAATCCAGGGGTCGCTGACGAGAGCTTGTTGGCGCTTGTAGATAGCCATTTGGAAAAAGACCCAGAGAAGACTTTCAGCGACCTCTGTAAAGAAGCCTTATGGCAATCTTTATGTGTACCGGAATCTGTACGACCATCACCAACAACGCCAGAAAAACCGACAGCACCAGCATTTGAAGAACAACAAATCGCTGAACTGCAACGTCAAGTGGCAGTTCTTGAGGAACGTTTTTTTGCTAAGGAATCTAATCGTTTGGAGGTTATGGAACGCCAGCTTTTGCAACTTAGTCAACAAGTTGCACAGCTGGCAATCATGGTGAATGAACGACCAATCATTCAACTTCAAACCCAAGCAACATCAGCACCACAAGAGGTAGTAAATCATACTAATTATACTGTTGCTGCAACTCCTCCTCAAGATGTTGACCCTGTAATCAGCCGTCTGAGTCAGTATCTCGATGATTTTTAAAGAGTCATCAGGCTGTTGAGCAGAAAATGCTCTAAATAAACATCCTTAATAGTCATGGCTATTAAGGATTGTTAATTTTTTTAGATAAAAATTATAGTTTGGCGATCGCACTACATGTGCTGATACACAAAAGCGATGGCGCTGTTGCACTTTCGTTGCCTAAAATAGAATCCAAAGCATGGTTTATCCCTCAAGCGATCGGGGAATGTTACCTATGGTAAAATCCGAACCTTACCGCACTCTACCAACTAGCGCTGAATTGCCCTGTTCAGACGATACACCAGTGGATAATGAAGACCAAAATTTTATACCCAACCTGTTATTATTTATCCTGGAATCGATTTGGGCAACCCGGAATGACTGGTTTTTTGGCATTGATATGGGTGTTTACCACACGACTGGAATAAGTCATTTAGTACCAGTAATTCCCGATGGTTTTTTGAGCTTGGGTGTGGAACGACGCAAAGCAGGCAAATCACGCTTAAGTTATGCAGTATGGGAAGAACAAGAGATAGTACCAAAGTTCGCTTTAGAAGTTGTTTCCAAAACTCCAGGTGATGAATATGACACTAAGTTAAAGATATATGCAAACTTGGGAGTACTATACTATGTAATCTACAATCCACAGTATTGGCGACGCGATCAACACCAACCATTTGAAGTATATAAGTTAATTGATGGAGAATACCATCTGCAAATTGGCGAACCGTTTTGGATGCCAGAAATTAAATTAGGAATTGGGCGATCGCTTTACGTATCTGGTACAGTTGAACGCGAGGTATTGTATTGGTACAACGAAACTGGAACTCGCTATTTAACGGCACAGGAAGTTGCTCAAAACGAACGACAACAACGAGAAAAACTAGCAGCTAAGTTGAGAGAATTGGGAATCGATCCAGATAGTATTTAAGTTTGATTGCTGACTTAACTTCTAGGAACACATTCACTCACTTTTGTGTCCTAATTGACTAGGGTTAACAGTACTTTTTTGTATACTTAATTGTTTTTTTACATAAAAGCATGTATAAATGCTAGAATCCACAGTTGGAAAGTTAGGATACCTCAATGCCAGTTCTAGCTAGCGAAATCAAGTTTGGTACAGACGGCTGGCGGGGCGTGATTGGTGATGAATTCACCTTTGAACGCCTCGCCTTGGTCGCGCCAATTGCGGCGCAAGTATTATTTAACACATATAAATCTCCGGTGAATAGCCGGACAATTATTGTCGGTTACGATCGCCGATTTATGGCGGAAGATTTCGCCCGTGCTGTTGCTGATAGTGTCACGAAGATCGGATTTGATGTATTATTGAGCGAAACCTTTGCCCCAACTCCGGCTTTTAGCTGGGCAGCAAAACAACTCAATGCGTTGGGTGCGCTGGTAATTACAGCAAGTCATAATCCGGGAAAATATTTGGGATTAAAAGTCAAGGGGGCTTTTGGGGGATCGGTGCCGCCAGAAGTAACCCATGAGATAGAAGCGCTTTTGTCTGATAAAGTGCAAACTGCTGCAACTCCAGGCAAAATCGAAATGTTCAACCCTTGGGGCAGTTATTGTCAAGGGCTAGAAGGCAAAGTTGATATTGCCAAGATTCGAGAGGCGATAAATTCAGGTAAACTGACGGTATTCGCCGATGTGATGCATGGAGCGGCATCTGGTGGATTGGCGATGCTGCTAGGAAATCAAGTAAAAGAAATAAATAGCGATCGCGATCCGCTTTTTGGTGGTGGTGCCCCAGAACCGTTACCCAAATACATGAAGCGTCTATTTGAAGTGATGAAGACGCACCGCGAAAGCAATCAAGGTTTGACGGTAGGATTAGTATTTGATGGAGATTGCGATCGCATCGCCAGTGTAGATGGTGAAGGTAACTTCCTCAGTTCACAAGTATTAATCCCGATATTAATCGACCACCTAACCTTAAGGCGCGGTTTTAAAGGTGAAATAGTCAAAACTGTTAGTGGTTCTGACTTAATTCCCCGCGTTGCCGCACTGCACAAGTTATCAGTATTTGAAACAGCAGTTGGTTACAAATACATCGCCGATCGCATGTTAGTATCGCAAGTATTACTAGGCGGTGAAGAATCAGGCGGAATTGGCTATGGTAGCCATATTCCCGAACGCGATGCACTGCTATCAGCATTATACGTGCTAGAGGCAATTGTTGAATCAAAACTGGATTTAGGCGATTATTACCGTCATTTGCAAGAACAAGCTGGTTTTGATTCGGCATACGATCGCATTGATTTACCTCTAGCTAGTATGGATGTGCGATCGCGTCTTTTGCAACAACTGCAAAAAGAACCTTTAACAGAAATTGCCGGACTTGCAGTAACTGATTGTCAAACAATTGACGGCTACAAGTTCCGTTTAGCTGATAATAGTTGGTTGATGATTCGTTTTAGCGGAACTGAACCAGTTTTACGCTTATACTGCGAAGCGCCAACACTCGAACAAGTGCATCAAACTTTGGCTTGGGCGAAAGATTGGGCAAATTCTGTTTAACAAAGTGTAGTAGCATAGATAAATATGCCTATGCTACTACAATTGTTAGTTTAGTTTGCGAACAGGGAATCCTAAAGCAAACACCAGCTTAGGAGTGATTATTATGGAGTTAAACAACTTCAGCCTTAGTATTTCGCCAGGAACTGAATTATCTGGAGGTTATGTACAGCTAGAACATAACACCCAGTACAACGTAGTTTTGGCTAACAAGCGTGCTATGCGTTGTGATGCCAAGCTCGAAATTGATGGCAAGCATGTGGGAACGTGGCGACTTGAAGAGTATGATTCAATTGTGCTGGAACGTCCGGCTCATGATACCGGACGATTCACGTTTTATAAATTGGGAAGTGCTGAGGCATCCATTGCTGGTATTAGTAAAGAGGATGCAAATATCGGCTTAGTCAAAGTTACCTTTACTCCAGAACATCAAGTTCAAACACGGACACGAACCGGTTACAGTTCACCTCCTGTAACAAGGGGAACGATAGAAGAAGGCACAACACGTTCGTTTAGTGCTGGTGGTACAGGGTTATCTGGTGAGAGTAAGCAGCAATTTGGCAATGCGACTGCAATTGATTACGATTATTCACAAGCTACTGTAATTCACCTGCGGTTAGTAGCAAGAGCTGACGAACCGCGTCCGCTGACTCCGTTATCGAATCCAGTACCCCCACCGATTCACTTGTAGAAAAACGACAATGACAAGACTTGTGGTTGCAACCTCAAATCCAGGTAAGTTGCGGGAAATGCAAGCTTACCTGGCTGATTTAGGTTGGGAATTGACCCTAAAACCTGAAGAATTGGAAGTAGAGGAGACAGGGGACACCTTTGCAGCAAACGCTTGTTTAAAAGCCTCTCAGGTGGCTAAATCGACAGGAAATTGGGCGATCGCCGATGACTCTGGTTTGCAAATTGATGCCCTTGGTGGCGCACCAGGAGTGTATTCTGCACGTTATGGCAAAACTGACTCTGAACGCATTGCCAGGGTATTGAGAGAATTGAAGGACGAACCGAATCGGCAAGCGCAATTTGTGTGTGCAGTAGCGATCGCAAGTCCGGATGGAGCGGTGGCGCTACAATCTGAAGGTGTTTGTCGTGGCGAAATTCTCTCTTCTCCCCGTGGTAATGGTGGTTTCGGTTACGACCCAATTTTTTATGTTCCAGAAAAACAATTAACCTTTGCCGAGATGACACCAGACTTGAAACGGTCAATTAGTCATCGAGGTAAAGCAATTGAGGCTTTACTTCCCCAATTGGAGAAAGTTAGGAGTTAAAAGTTAGGAGTTATGAGTTATGAGTTATGAGTTGAAGAATATTCTTAATTCAAAACTCAAAGCCCAAAACTTTTTATTCCTAACTCCTAACTCCTACTCCTACTCCTAACTTTTTTAAACTGCTTCTGTGTTCTTTTCCCCAGTACGAATGCGTACAACTTGCTCAACAGGTGAGATAAAAATCTTACCATCACCGATTTCACCAGTGCGGGCAGCGGCGATAATTTTGTCTACCACCATATCAACTTGGTTGTCTTCTACGACAATTTCCACTTTGAGTTTTTGCAGAAACTCAACTGTGTACTCAGAACCGCGATAGCGTTCGGTTTGACCTTTTTGCCGTCCGAAACCCCGGACTTCCGAAACGGTCATACCGACGATACCAGCGTTGACCAAAGCAATTTTCACTTCATCGAGCTTAAAAGGGCGAATAATCGCTTCTACTTTTTTCATTATTTCCACTCCTTACTTCTAATAGCTTCGTTTATCTATCTAAGCAGATCATCTATCTGACGCTTAAAAAAGCAGCTCTGGCGATTTTATCCTCAAATTAGCATTTTTTCGGTATTTTTCGTCATAAAAAGGAAAATTGTCCATTTTTGAGCAGTTTTGCGGAGATATTCAAGAGAGTAGATTTAAGCTATTTTACCGAGTTTGATGCTCAAAAAACGGACGTACAATCACATACCCAACGCCAAAAGCTGTAAGTATGATTAATAAAATGGCAATGACTAACGACCAAACACTGACTTCTTTCGGCTTTGGTTCACTATCGGGATAATAGCGTACATCTTCCTCTTCTATGAAAACTGGTTCGGGTACGGGGGGAGAGAAGTCTGAACTGCCGAAACCGTCAGGCACATTTTCCAAAACTGCGGGTGAATAAAGACGAGAAACCCGCTGTTGTTGTCGTACTTGGTTTAGGGGATGTCTGGTTTGATTTTTCAAATCGCCATTCGCGTGAGGAATTTGGTTATGCTTAGTTGCAGGTGAGGTATCAACCAAATTTTGCAGGTGTGAAAAAGACTGAACAACTTTGGTAATTTCTTGTCGGAGTAGTTGATTTTCCTGCACTAATTGTTTATTTTGGGCGGTGAGTGCATCTAACATTGCCTCTGCTGCTTGCAATTCTCCTGCCAAATCCCGGTATATAGATAGTGGTACAGAGGGAGAATAGGCTTTAGGGTTTGCTGTAGATGTATCACTGGGAATAGAACCTGTGCTTGTTCGCATCGGTAGTTTAGTATCAAAAATGAATGTAATTAGATTATTCGGAACTGCTATTAGAAAGAGTCAGCCCGGAAACTATGCCCAAGAATAATAGAAAAATGCCCACAAGAGCAAAGAATTTTTCTTTACATTTTTTAATGAAGGACATACGCAAAGTGGGGAGGCTGGGGAAGATGAGGGAATTTGTTAATTTTTTAACAATGGGAAAAAATGTCTTACAGGACCTTGCCCTTTGCCTATATCTAAAGCGTGAGATAGTGCAGTAGTAAGGTAGTTTTTTGCTTGTTGCACTGCTGTGAACAAGTCTTTTCCCATTGCTAGATTAGCAGCGATCGCCGCCGATAAAGTACAACCAGTACCGTGGGTATTTTCTGTATCAACTTGCTTTGTTGATAAAGTTTCCAGATTTTGCCCATCAAAGTAGATATCAACACCTCGCAAACTCTCCTGCATTCCTCCACCCTTTACTAAAACAGCTTTCGCCCTCAATTCGCGATGAATCATTTGCGCTGCTGCTTTCATCTCATCCAAGGAATTAATCTCTAAGTTAGTTAAAATCTGTGCCTCATAGCGATTTGGCGTGACAATTATCGCTTTGGGGATGAGGAGATGGCTTATAGTCTGCACGGCATCATCAGAAATCAATTGCGCCCCGGTGCGTGATACCATTACAGGATCGACTACTAAGTTATCGATTTGTAAAGTTTCTACTTCTTGGGCAACAGCGGCAATGATTTCCTGGTTAAGTAACATTCCCGTTTTCGCTGCTTGCACGCCAATATCTTCAACTACGGCGTGAATTTGGGCGATAACAGCTTCTTTTGGCATTGCATCAACCCGTGCCACTCCTACAGTATTCTGTGCTGTAACGCAGGTAATAGCGCACGTACCGTGGACGCAGTGAAAAGCAAAGGTGCGTAAATCAGCTTGAATTCCTGCACCTCCACCGCTATCTGAACCAGCGATGGTTAATGCAACAGGTGTTTTGGATGTTGTTTGGGTGTTCATAATGCAGGAATTAAACTTGTAGTAAGCACTTTAGTGCTTATTTTAAGCACTGAAGTACTTACTACGAAAGAAGTTTATAGCTGATTTGGGCTGGCAAAATGTTAAGGAAAATTGTAACTTACTTGTGCTGTCCCAATTATCAGGAAATATTAGCTAATGCCTTACTTGACATCAGTCGGCGAAATTCGTTCTCTTGTTGCCGAATATACCAATGCTCAAACTTTATGGATAGATACAGAAGTAGCTGATTATAAAAGTAAAAAACCGAGATTATCGCTGATTCAGGTATTAGATGATGCCAAAGATATGAGTGGCGATCGCGTTTACCTTTTGGATGTATTAAATCAACCCGATATCGTCGCTGACTTTATTAGCCAAATTATGCTAAATCCTTCTATTGAAAAAGTCTTTCACAATGCTAGCTATGATTTAAAACTTCTGGGTAATAAAAAAGCTAAAAATATTACTTGTACTTTAGAAATGGCAAAGAAAATTCCCTACTATATATTGCCATTATCCAACTATCAACTCAAAACTTTAGCTGTGGAACTTTGTAACTTTAACAATATTGACAAACAAGAACAAAGTAGCAATTGGGGCAAACGACCCCTAAGCGAAGAACAAATAGAATATGCTTATTTGGACTGCATTTATCTTGCTCAAGTTCACAAACGTTTGATAGAATTAAGTCAAGAAATTAGCCCTGACCCAGCAAAAGAAGATTTAATATCACTCGCAGCTAGATATCAGCAGGTTCAGCAAGAATCTAAACTGGTAAATTCCGAGTTTGAACATCTGCAAGAACGTGTTAAACAAGCGATGCAAGCTCAGAAGTTATCGGAAACCTCAGATTTGAAACTTACAAGCTACGAACGGGAAACTGTGAAAGTGCCGTTTACAGAACTGGTAAAGCTAGTACAAACTGAAGGTATTAATTTAGATTTTCCCATTACACTGACGAAGAAACTAAAGACAGATTTAGGAGAAAATATCGAACAATTATCTGTAGATGCAGAAAAAACAACTTCATGGCGACTGACTCCTAAAAGCCAGATGGATGATATTGAGGAGGAATTTTAATTTAGATTCCCGACTTCACATATAGTTGTCGGGAATCTGGTTTTTCAATATAAGCAACATGAAACACTGATACTTGCTACATAAGATACCATTTTTCGGAAAATAATCGTAGAGACGTTCGGTGCGGAACGTCTCTACAAAACGTTTAATTTTTGACGTGTATCAGAAAATTATCCCGGAAATATGCAACGTCTAATCCTTAATTAAAGCTATTAAATATGAGGAAAGCCTGTCAATTGACTTTGCACCTCATGGAAAAATTAGTATTATTTTTTAGTTGAAGTAATTAGATTTTGGTACTAATTTCATCCGGGCGTAATAGCGGTTTATAGTAAATTATGATGGGGTTATTTGAGCAAAAGTGGACAGGGATTGGAAAAGCATTTGCCATCGCTATGCTTAGTGCATTTATCGCAACTGCAATTATTTCCTGTGGTAACAACAAAAGTGTATTGGTAACAGAAATAAAAGTGAGTCCTCCAAACCGTCGAATTGGTACAGCATCGAAAGCTGGGGACTTTTATATTCAAGGGCAAAGTCAGCATGTAAAAGGAGACTCGCAAGCAGCGATCGCATCTTTTACGCAAGCGATTAACCTTAATCCTAACTATGCCGAAGCTTACAATAGCCGAGGACTTGCTTACTTTGATTTGGGCAACAAACAGGGAGCGATCGCCGATTATAACGAAGCGATTCGTATCAATCCCAACTTTGCCGAACCGTATAATAACCGAGGAAATGCGCGTGCTTCTTTAGGAGACAGCAACAACGCGATCGCCGATTACACCGAAGCGATTCGGATTAATTCTAACTATGCTGAAGCTTACAATAACCGGGGAAATGCTCGTTCAGCCATGAAAGACATAAATGGGGCAATTGATGATTTCGATCAAGCGATTCTCCTTGATTCTAGATATGCCATAGCCTATAATAACCGGGGTAACGCCCGCCAAGCCAACGGAGATCCTCAAGCAGCGATCGCCGATTACAACGAAGCGATTCGCCTCAATCCCAACTTTGCCCCAGCTTACAACAACCGAGGCAACGCCCGCGCCGCAAATAACGACAAACAAGGAGCAAAAGCCGACTTGCAACGCGCTGCAACTATTTTTGAGCGAGAAAATAATCGAGAATTATACCAACAAGTGATGAACAATCTCAAAGAATTGGGGCAGTAGAAAAAAGAATCATTTATTCTTCAACAACAGGAGTGCGGAGGTTTTCTATTAAAAGTTGAATTTCTGCTGGAGGAGGAGGAGTCAAGCGAGAAACTACCAAAGTCACAGCTAGGTTGATTAACATACCCAAGGTGCCAATTCCTTCTGGAGAAACTCCAAAAAACCAAGGTTCCACACCCGCAAACTTGACGCTGACGATGTAAATTATTGTGAAAATTAAACCGCTCAACATACCAGCGATCGCCCCATAAGAATTGGTGCGCTTGTCGAAAATTCCCAAGACAATCACTGGAAAGAAGCTAGCAGCCGCCAAACCGAAAGCAAAAGCCACCACCTCACTGACAAATCCTGGCGGATTTACCCCAAAGTAGCCGGCAAGAATAAGGGAAAAACCTACCATGACGCGCCCAACAAACACCCGTTTTTTTTCGGAAGCTGTTGAATCTATCATACGGTAGTAGACATCATGGGCGATAGAACTAGAAATTACTAGTAACAGACCTGATGCCGTAGACAAAGCAGCCGCCAACCCACCAGCTGCTACCAACGCAATCACCCAAGGAGCGAGTTTCGCCACTTCTGGGGTAGAAAGCACAATAATATCTCGGTCAATTTTAATCTCGTTGGTGTCTTTATTTGGAGTTAACTGAAGACGCCCATCCTTATTTTTGTCATCAAAGGCTAGCAGTCCTGTTTTTTCCCATTTTCTCGCCCAGTCTAGCTGCTGCACTTCGGCAAGCGTATGATTGTGCAGAGAATCGATTAAGTTGTAGCGGGCAAACATCGAGAGTGCAGGAGCCGTAGTATAAAGAATAGCAATGAACAACAGCGCCCAACCCGCAGAGTAGCGTGCCGCACGTACACTCGGTACGGTGTAAAATCGGACGATGATATGGGGCAAGCCAGCAGTACCTACCATCAACGCAATCGTGGTGAACAGCACATCGAGCATCGACTTGTTGACAAATGGCTGAGTATACTCAGAAAACCCCAAGTCAACCTGGATTTTATTCAGCTTGTCGGCAACATCACTAAAGGTAAATGCCAGTTGGGGAACAAAATTACCTGTAAGTAACCAGGCGATCGCTATAGCCGGAATCAAGTAAGCAAAAATCAAAACACAGTACTGTGCCACTTGCGTCCAGGTGATGCCTTTCATACCTCCCAGCACCGAAAAAAACCCGACAATCACCATGCCGATAATCACACCTGTATTAATATCTACTTGCAAGAAGCGACTGAAAACAATTCCTACGCCTCGCATTTGTCCAGCAACGTAGGTAAGAGAAACGAAAATTGCTGCAATTACTGCTACCAAACGAGCGACATTCGAGTAATAGCGATCGCCGACGAAATCCGGCACCGTATACTTGCCAAATTTCCGCAAATATGGAGCCAAAAGCAATGCTAACAGCACATATCCACCAGTCCAGCCCATCAGATAAATAGAACCGTCGTAGCCCAAAAAAGAAATCAGTCCTGCCATTGAAATAAACGAGGCTGCGGACATCCAATCAGCAGCAGTGGCTGCACCATTAGCGATTGAAGGTATACCTTGACCGGCAACAAAAAAATCTTTAGTATCTTTGACTCGTGATTGCCAACCTATGTAAATATAGATGATAAAGGAGAGTCCAACTAACAAAATCGTCCAAATTTCAACTGACACAGATTTTCCTCACTTCTTGATATTATACTTGCGGTCTAGCTTATCCATTTGAAAGGCGTAAATGAAAATTAATGCCACAAATATCAAAATTGATCCTTGCTGTGCCATCCAAAAACCAAAAGGTACACCAAAAAAGCGGATTGCATTTAATGGTTGAACCAACAAAATACTAAAAACTAAGGAAACCAATGCCCAGACAATTAAAAGATTACGGATTAGAGCAGTATTAGCACGCCAATAAGACCGACGCTGATGTTCATCCATTGTTTTTTATCGTAACTGCATCATAAACGAAAATGACATAAATCATCACGCAACAATCATGTCTTCCGTTGCGTAAGAAGATTAGGTCAGATTTTCTCATTGAATAGCAATAATTTCAAATTTTCTTCAGAATTCTTAGTTAATTTGCTGATTGTCTGGCGTTGCTGCTTGAAATGATAGGCGATAAAGCCCAACCTCACATAGAATTGGCATCAAATTCACTACAAAAATTGAAAGTATGTTTTACACATACATCAATATTTTCATATTTTTACTACTTTAATAAATCATAATACTCGTATTAATACTTATAAGCAAGCAAATTTTTAATTAGAAAATTGTGTAAAAAAGTTATCAAATATACTAAATATTACAGTGGTGATTATTGTGAACAGCTGCGTAATATGTGTATTCAGATACACATAGATAATCACCATCAAAAGGTCAATTATGATACTTATTTGTATTTTTTACAGGTTCAGAGTCGGGATAGCTGCAATAACGCGATCGCCACAACTGCAACTTTCAGCCAGTCCATCTATCCGACTTAATTTAATTAAATAACTCGCTTTCAGTCTCACTAACAATAAAAACTGCTGATATTGGCTTAACTTCTACACAAGCTTAAATATATGTTTATCAACACATTAATCACCGATCCGATACATTTTTTCAGAATCGTTGTAATTATCATATTTTCTATCACCTTGCATGAACTTGCTCATGGATGGGCAGCGATGAGTCAGGGTGATGATACTCCGCAAAGAACTGGTCATCTTACTCTTAATCCTGTAGTTCACATGGGCTGGGAGTCAATCATTTTTCTTTGCATTGCTGGTATTGCTTGGGGACAAATGCCCGTCAATCCCTCTAAATTTCGCTCTGCAAAGCTAGGCAATATTATAGTATCCGCAGCCGGACCATTATCAAATTTGGCTTTAGGAATTATATTTGTTCTGCTTTTTAAAGTTTACTCTAACCCTCATCTTTCAGGACTTTTGAGTCTCGAATTTGTTTACTTGACAGCGCGGATAAATTTTATTTTATTTCTGTTTAATCTTTTACCAATACCCCCATTAGATGGGTTTCATGTTTGGAGTGAAATTTTTCCCAAATTAAAACAACTAGAAAATACCCAATTCGGAGTTTTTGCTTTGATGCTGTTATTTTTAATTCCAAGTTTTGGTACAGGATTAGGATTAATTGCTGACTTAGTTATCAAGGCGATTACTGGCGTGTAATTATCTGCTTTTCAAGAATTCATCTACCAATAAAAAGAAAGGAAAGCTTGAGTGTTAAAACAAAAACTTGCAGCGGTTACAGTTGGTGTTGCTTTGAGTTTCGTTGCTGTGAGCGCGCTTTCAGCAACGCCAGGGGCAAATATTATCCAATCTAATTTTTCTCTGGTATATGATGTCAACAATGAATCAGGCAAATATTTGATAAACGAAAAATTTTCGTCAGGAGTGTTGGCAAATTTAGAACTTATCAAAGAAGATAAAATTATCTGTTCTTCAAATTCACTATTTACAAATGGGTTTAACTTATTTGCTAGATTACTAATTGTTGGCAGCTTCGTTTATCTAGGTGGTCGGACTTATTCACCCTTTGTCGAGCGCTACCTAATAATTTCTAGAGATTTTTTGAAGATTTTATTGAGTATTTTTTTGTCACTTTTTTTTATCGCTATATGCATTATTACCGTATCAATATTTTTATCACCGCATCATATTTCTGATTCTATGCGTTCTAGCCATAACTGCAACTTTAAAAATCCCTAATTAGAATATTTCTACTCACTTCCTGCCCAATGAGGATTCTGGACTATTTAGGTGCCGGGTTTGAAATAATCGAGGAGGCGATCGCCTGAATCAGCGCGAATCAAAGCCACAACCACATCAGGTAAAGCTGTTAAACTGGGGTACACCAAATAGCGTGGTTCCCAACGCGGGCGAAACTTTTCTTTATATGCGTGTAACCCTTGAAAGTTGTAGAATCGATTTAAATGCTCGTAAAGATAGTGCAATACCTTCTCTAATTTGTGTGATTCCTTAGTTTCACCAACCCCAGCCAAAGCGGAAAGACCAAAATTAAAGCTGTCGTAACCCCGCTGTTGGAAATGCTGCAACATACTAATAAATAGAAAGTCCATCGTGCCGTTTTCAATCAACTTACGGTGTCGCATCATATCGTTAATGACTTCGTTAAGCTGATATTGTGAGATAATGTTGGTAAAAGCGCTAATTTCACCTTTGGGGGTGTGTACTACAGCGATTTCACACTCTTGTAGATAATCTTCGTCAAACCATCCCAGAGAAAAGTGCTTTTCTGAACCTTGCACCATTTGCAGCCACTCATCGCTGACTAGTTTTAGCTGGTGCAACAAGTCTTTAGAAATAGGTGGTTGGTAAAACTTGACTTGATATCCTTCTTTGGTCAGCCGACTTATTGTTGGTCTGAAGTTTTTACCTGCTTTGCCTTGTAAAGTAAAAGTTTTTAAGTCAACGATCGCTTCAGAACCAATTTTCAGCACTCGAAACCCCAACGACTTGTAGCAATCTATGTCATTTGGTAAAGTTTGGTAAAATGCCGGATACCAATCGTTGCGTTCGCAGAACTGCTGAAAGCTAATTAGCGTCTCTTTCCGGTCTTCAGTTGGTCCGATGGGATCTCCTAAAGCGATCGCACCTCGTCCTTTAGGGACGTAAGCAATTACACTGCGACCAGAAGGGCTGAAATAGTAACTTTTATCACTTAATAACGCATATGCTGTCAAAGAAGAGCGTCCGTACTTTTCTACAATATTTCTAGCTTGTTGGCGTTCGCTGGGGTCAGCCTGATTACGTATAAATACGGGTTGCAACAGCATCACTAATGCAACCGTAAAAGTACTCGCCGCAATAACATATATAGAATTGGCAAAAAATTCTCCGAAGTGCGTCTTTGGTTGCAATCCCAAATTATCTTCTGTAAAGAACATCGCCAAAGTTTGAAGTATGGCATCACCCCAATTAAAATTTTCTGTAAATTTGCCGTCTAATAAATAAAATCCGATAGTCCCATATGCCAGAGTAAACAGCAAAGCGCCAATTAATACTCTAACTCCTCGCGCAATCGAAGGACGGTCTGATTTTGCCGTAAAAACATGGCGCATTAAAAGCAATTGTAATAACAAAACTCCCGAAAGGAGACTTTCTTCGTAGTCAAGTCCTTTCAGCAAATGACTGAAAATAGAAATCACTAGTAACCCAATGGTAAGCATCCAAGCGATTTTTTTTCTTCTTAATAAATTAGTAGCTAGTGTTAGCAAAATAAAGCCTGTCAGCGCTGCAAATATATGACCGCTGGCACGAATTTCAAAGGGTAAAAACTGTTTTAACCACTGATTTCGTTCGTGTAAAGTCGGTGTGACTGCTGACAGCAAGTTCACTACTCCGACTAGTGCTGTGAGAAAAGCTGCACTCCAAAGTCCAAAAGGTTTTGGTAGATGCTAATAAATCGCGATCGCTTTTACCTGCATCTAAATACACCCGCAATCGCTTCTTGTCATTAAATGATAACTTTTGGACAATTTCTTGGGGGCTATTTTGCGAACCGCTGTTATCAGTAAAGTAACCGCTATGGCTAAACAGAATGTTAAAGTTTTTGAGATAGCGTAACCCAATATTAAATGCACCCCATCCTCCAGAAGAAACACCTCCCAACGCCCAAAACTGGGGTTTTTCCAACGTGCGGTAGCGCGACTTGACCACTTTTACTAATTCTAAACCAATTAATGTTCCGACTTTGCCATTAGGACCATCATAATAATCGGGGTCATATAAAGGACTCGAACCACGCAGGTCATTACCATCAGGTGTAATTATAATACAAGGTGGCAATTTTCCGCTTTGATACAATTCATCAAGTACGTTGAAAATACGATATTTATCAACATAAGCACGGACATCATCATGACCACCATGTAATAAAAATATCACCGGATAGCGCTTGTGGAGATTTTTTTGATAGTCAGGTGGCAAAATGACACCATATTGACGTGTACCCATTGCTTGACTGTTAAAGCTTTCTAATTGAAATTTTAACTTTGTTGCTGTCTCTGCTTTTGGCGCATCTAGTTGCGGCGCACCAAGTATAAAAACGTAATAATATCCAGTTGCGCCAAGTATTGCGATCGCACTCGCAATACCAACTAAAATTATTGAAAATTTCATATTTTATGTATATATTTTTAATTTTTTATTTGAGGTGTTTTGTAGTTCATAGCTTTAGAATTAAGAATAAATTTGGTTATTTGTTGGTTGTTAGTAGTTAGTAGTTAGTTGTCAAAAAGAATGCACCTACCCTCGAAGGGTAAGGTTATACTTACAAACTTTTCTCGATCGCAGGCTTTAGGCTTGAGGCAGCTGCATTCTGTAAACTTAACTACTAACCACTTTTCTTTGGAAAGAGATACTCCTTGCAAGAAAAAGTTTAGATAAATAATGTGTCAATCTTGTGTCAACTGGATGGAAAGGTTGCGACTGTTATTTATTAGTTAATATTTCTTCACGCTTATAAGTGTGGAAATGCCCCTTTTTTAGTTGATTATTTGGTTTACTGCTTTTGCTATAGGCGATCGCCTGCGAATCGCGTCAATATAATTACCATCATCTCCTCAACTCTTTAACAGCAATTCCCCAAAAAACGTTTAAGTTTGGCGATTTGCTTGAGTGCTTTGGGATATCTGGTGGCGATCGGCTACGATATCTTGGGCTTTAGTTATATTGGACGTACTCTTGCGGCGAAAAAGATAGCTTTTACTAACTTTATAAGTTCTGTTTTTAGCAATACTATCGGTTTTGCTTTAGTCACAGGTAGTGCTATCGGTTATCGATTTTACACAAGTTCGGGAGTTTCGTCTGCGGCAGTATAGCATATCGCACAGTTTACTATTTCTTACCTTTGGTAGTAGCCGCACGGTTACTGGGGCTGTATTAACTGAAGTATGAAAAAAAAATCATCAACAAAATGTAAAGTTTAGCTTTTGTGTGTCAGCTGATTCTGATAACTTAGTTACATAGCTTAATTTACAATGCCTTCAAAGCTTCTTTATTAATTATTTTATTATGGCGCTTATAGTTCAGAAATACGGTGGCAGTTCAGTCGGTTCAGTTGAACGTATTCAAGCTGTGGCACAGCGCGTATACAAAACTGTGAAAGCCGGAAATTCTGTTGTTGTCGTGGTTTCAGCAATGGGTAAAACCACCGATGGACTTGTCAAACTAGCGCACGAAATATCAAAAAATCCCAACCGTCGGGAAATGGATATGCTACTTTCGACAGGTGAGCAAGTATCCATCGCCGTGGTAAGTATGGCATTGGATGAACTCGGACAGCCAGCGATTTCTCTCACCGGGGCGCAAGTAGGAATTGTTACCGAAGCCGAACACACCCGCGCCCGAATTTTGGATATCAAAACCGATCGCCTAAAACGCCACCTCCAAGAAGGCAAAGTAGTTGTTGTAGCCGGATTTCAAGGCATATCCAGCTTGGAAGAATGGGAAATTACAACTTTGGGGCGTGGCGGTTCCGACACTTCAGCAGTAGCTTTGGCAGCAGCATTACGAGCAGATTTTTGTGAAATTTATACAGATGTGCCAGGTATTTTAACTACAGACCCGCGTTTAGTTCCTGAGGCACAGTTGATGGAGGAAATTACCTCAGATGAAATGTTGGAACTTGCCAGCTTAGGGGCAAAAGTGCTGCATCCCCGTGCTGTGGAAATTGCCCGCAATTACGGCGTTCCCCTCGTGGTACGCTCAAGCTGGACAGATCAACCGGGTACTTGGGTAACTTCCCCTAAACCACAAGAGCGATCGCTTCTAAATTTAGAAATAGCGCGTTCGGTGGATAATGTTCAATTCGATACCGACCAAGCAAAAGTAGCTTTATTGCGCGTACCAGATAAACCAGGCGTGGCAGCGCGGTTATTTGGAGAAATTGCCCGTCAAAATGTCGATGTTGACTTGATTATTCAATCAATACACGAAGGCAATACAAATGACATCGCCTTTACCGTAACAACACCGATATTGAAGCGTGCGGAAGCAGTCGCAGCAGCGATCGCCCCAGCACTGCGAAGTCAAAATGGTGCATCGACAGAAGCCGAAGTAATGGTACAGCAGCAAATCGCCAAAATCAGCATTTCCGGCGCAGGAATGATTGGGCGTCCCGGCGTCGCGGCTCAAATGTTCATCACGCTAGCGGAAGCTGGCGTTAACATCCAGATGATATCTACTAGCGAAGTGAAAGTAAGTTGCGTAGTTGACGCCGCACAATGCGATCGCGCTGTTGCCGCACTTCGGGAGGTGTTTGAGATAGAGGATGAGGAGACAGGGAGACAGGGAGGACAAGGAGGACAAGGAGGACAAGGAGGACAAGGAGGACAAGGGGGAATTTCTTTCTTGTCCTCCCCCTCTCCTTTGTCTCCCTTGTCTCCCCCCTCTCCCTTGTCCCCTCCCTCCCCCCATCCCCCCGTCCGAGGTGTCGCTTTAGACATGAACCAATCGCGTTTGGCGATTCGTCAACTACCAGATCGTCCGGGGATGGCAGCGAAGTTGTTCGGACTATTAGCGCAGCACAATATTAGTGTAGATATGATTATCCAATCTCAGCGCTGCCGAGTAGTTGATGGTGTTCCCAGACGAGATATAGCCTTCACCGTCGCGAGGATGGATGGAGAAGCGGCAAAGAAAATGCTGCAACAAGCAGCGTCAGAATTTGGCTGGGGTGAAATTGTTTTGGATAATGCGATCGCCAAAGTGAGTATTGTTGGTGCAGGTATGGTAGGACAACCAGGAGTTGCAGCGAAAATGTTTGAGGCGATCGCCCTTCACCAAATTAACATTCAAATGATTGCCACCTCAGAAATTAAAATTAGCTGTGTCGTGGATCAAGAACAAGGTGTTAAAGCTTTGCAAGTTATCCACGCTGCCTTTGGACTTGCAGGAAGCGAAAAATTCGTAGTGCCGGCGTAATTTTAGCAGGGAAATAAATTATCACCAACCGTCGTAGAGACGTTTGCAATGTTTTTATTACTATTAATTTAACGGGCATAATATGACGCAAAAGCGATAAGATATTCCTGAATATCACACCAATTAAAAAACCGTGGCTGCTGAGAGCTAACCACGGTGGAAAAATGTATTTAATTATCTAATTTCCAATACCTACACTCAATTAATCGCGGCTATTGAGGGCAATTAGCAACCGCAAGATAAAGACAAACAAATTGATGTAGGTAAGGTACATAGATAAAGCCGCAGGCAGATATTGCTCATCGCTGTAGGTGCGGGGCAAGATGTAGAAATCAACTACAGATGCGCCAACAAATAAAAGCACACCCAGCCCGGAAATGGCAATTTCTAACCAATTTGGCGTGTAAACACCGAACAACGACAACCCGAATTGTGCTAGGCAAACAACCACCAAGGCAATAACGCCTAAATTGATAGTTTTAGTCAAAGCCATGCCGTCTGAGTCAGAGAGATTTGAACCGACTTGACGGGCGGCAATAAAAGTGATACCACAACCAAGGGCTGCTATACCGATTCCTTGAATGCCAACTCCTTGGGTTCTCAAGGCGAGATAAATCAAGCCACTAAGGGTATATCCCGACAACAGGCTGTAGGTTGCCAAAAGGGGCAGGGCAACGGCTTTGTTGCCTTTTTCAGCAACGTTTTGGGCAACAAAGAACAGAATTAATTCTAGGATGACCGCACCAATTACGGTGGGCATGAAAAGTCCGGGGTTGGTACGGATGACTCCTAAACCACCGTAAGCTGCCAGTGCTGTTAAAACCAGTCCACCACCAACGTAGGGAAGGGCGTTGGCAATTACATTTGGACCAACGAGGGCTTGATTTTTAGCCTCACGGATAGCGTTACGAAAATTGCTGGTATTGCTCATATTTCACAACTAATTTTTCAGAAAAACAGTGCTGCTTCCTTCTATTTTGAACCATATCAAGAGAGCTATGTGATTTCACAAATGGGGGAATTCCTCACTTGATTTATATCAAGTCAAACTAGCCGGAAACAGATAGCGGCGCAAAACATATGCGTGGAAATACTGATGCCTAAAGTTAGACCCCTCACAAGTTCAGTATAACGACGATGGTTTATTCAGCGCCATCTAAGGAAAATAATTACAGCTTTGATGAAAATTTACGCAACTCCAATTTTCCAGAAAAAGGAGTTACTAGAAAGGAATTTATATGGTAGCATGTCAGTCCTCTCTGCGGTCTGATGGTATCGAGTTATTGCACTTATACCACCAGAATCCTTCTATTAAACTTCGTAATCAACTTGTACAGTTACATACTGGCTTAGTGCGTAAGATGGCTCATAAATTCAGCCATCAATGTAATGAACCTTATGAAGATTTAGAACAAATCGGTTATTTCGGTTTAATTAGGGCAATTGAGCGATTCGATCCCAGTCAAGGATATGCTTTTAGTTCGTTTGCTGTGCCCTACATTCGTGGAGAAATGCTGCACTTTTTGCGCGATCGCAGTACTCTATTAAAGATACCCCGTCGCTGGCAAGAACTCTACAATGAGGGGCAAAAAGTCCGCAAGGAATTATCAATATCTTTGGGTCGTCCTCCGAAAGATTCGGAAATTGCCAACATACTCCAAGTATCTGTCCAAGAATGGCAAGAAACTAAATTAGCGGCTCAAAATCGGCTGCCTTTGAGTTTAGATGCTACCGCAGTTCACTATGTTGATTGCCAAATAACTTTGGGTGAAGCGCTTCCCTGTCCCCGTTCTACGGCTTTCCAACAACAAGAAGAAGAACGTCAACAACTCCAAGGGGCAATAAATATGTTAGAAGAAAAGCCCCGCTTGGCTGTTGAATTAGTCTTTTTAAAAGAACTTTCTCGCAAAGATGCCGCGAAGAAAATCGGTACCAGTCCAATGACAGTAACGCGATATCTCCAAAAGGGAGTTCAGGATTTAATGTGTTTCTTACAACCCGCAGTGGCAACTGGATCGTAGTCAAAAGTCAAAAGTCCAAAGTCCAAAGTTTATTGACTATTGACTATTGACTATTGACCATTGACTAATTATCTAGATTTTAAATCTGCGATCGCTCCTCTTGTCATTGCAGCAATGGCTTTATCTGTCGCTTTCGGCAAATGATAATATTTGCCCCCTGATGTATGAGCTAATTCCTTGGCAAAGCCAGTGGAAACAAATTTACTTTCAGTATCAATCATCAATAACTGCATCCCTAAAGCACGCATTCTGGCGGCAATTTCTAACAATTCCGCTTTGATATCCGGCTTTTCTCCCGTTTCTTGCGGTTCCCCCAAAGAACGAGACAACGGAATATTCCCGCGTCCATCGGTTATCGCTACAATAACGACTTGCCCAATATCTCCACTCATTTGAGCATTCAATCCAACCCGCACAGCTTGGCTTAAACCATGCGCTAGCGGTGAACCACCACCGCACGGTAATCTTTCCAAACGGTTACGCGCTAAAGCAATAGAGCGGGTTGGAGGCAATAATACTTCAGCTTGTTCCCCTCGAAAGGGAATCAACGCCACTTGGTCGCGGTTTTGATAAGCTTCTGTTAAAAGCTGCATTACCGCACCTTTAGCTGACTGCATCCGGTTCAGTGCCATTGACCCAGAAGCATCAACTACAAATATTACCAAAGCCCCGGCTTTACGTACCAACCGCTTCGACCGAATATCTGCCTGTTCGACAAATACCCGCTTTTGTGGGGAGTGGGGAGTGGGGAGTGGGGAGAGGGGGGGAGTGGGAGAGGGGGAGGACAAGGAAGAAATTCCTGTTTTTCCCGCTGCTCCCTGCCCCCTGCTCCCTGCCCCCTGCTCCCTGCCCCCTTGTCCCCCACTCCTCTCCCGTCGTGCCTTTTGATACGGTGCAGCGGCTCTCAGGGTGGCATCTACGGCGATGCGTCGCACTTTTCCTTTAGGTAGCATCGGCTTAATGTACCGTCCCCGGTCTTCTGACAGAATTAAGCTGCGACTGCCAGATTTACCCATGCGCTGCGCCATTTGAGCAAAATAAAGCACACTGGGATCGAGAATTACACCTTCGGGATCAAAGATAAATTCTTCGGGTATGCTGGGTGGTTCTTGTTCTTCTTGATTTTCTTCCTGTTCCTCTTCTTCCTTCTCTTCTTGTTCGGACTCGTCTTGATTTTCTGGTGGTGGGGGTGGTGGAGGTGGTGGGGGTGGTTGTTGTTCTGGTGGTGTCTGCAACACCGTTGCTCGTGGTACAATTACTAGCTCGACTGCACGGCGCAAATCTTCGGCATTTACTGTGGTGCGTCCATCCAAAGCCGCAGATGCTTTAGCTACGCGCATGGCGAATAATTCGGCGCGATGTCCTTGGACTGCCCCACGAATTGCTTCATCTACTAAGTAGGCGATTTGTTCGTGGGTGATGCTTGTTTCTTTCAACCATTCCCGTGCAAGGAGGATTTGAGTTTTTAGGTTATCGATGTCTTCGGTGTATTGCTGAAGAAATTCTTGGGGAGATTTAGAATAGGCGATCGCTTGTTCTACGGCTTCGACTCTTTGATCTAATCCGAGTACGCCGTCAGCGGAAAGTGCGATCGCTATTCTATCAAGCAAATGTTCTCGCAATGCTCCTTCTTCTGGGTTATAGGTGGCAATAAACAGCGGTTTGCTCGGATGCTGAAAACTAATACCTTCCCGCTCAATTCGGTTGCGTCCCTCAGATAATACTGTTAAAAGCTGGTTGCTGATTTGGTCATCTAATAAATTAATTTCATCCACATACAGCACTCCTCGATGTGCTGCGGCAAGTAAACCAGGCTGAAATACTGTTTCCCCTAGTTTTACCGACTGTTCCACATCCACAGAACCCAAAAGTCGGTCTTCAGTCACTCCTAGAGGAATTTGCACAAAGGGTGCAGGGATGATTTCGGTTTCTATTGTCTCCCCAGCTTCCGCTATCAGCTTATCATCCCATTCTTCTGGGCGATTGGGATCGCAATTGCTCAAACCACCTTTAACTATTTCAATCGGTGGAATTAGAGCATGGATAGCACGAGCCATCACAGATTTTGCCGTACCGCGACGACCTGCGATCGCTACTCCTCCTAACTCCGGATCGACCGCAGCTAGCAGCAATGCTAGTTTAATTGCTTCTTGACCGACGACAGCAGTCAGCGGAAAGGCAGTAATTGTAGGCGCAGGCATGATTTGCACATTTTAGCTTGTCTCGGCTTTTAGCATATCAATTTCTGGCACATTTAGAATAAGTATTATCGCACGTTTGTTTTCAAAGCAAAATGTATGAGTATCGCTCAGGCTAAACGCTTCACCCTGGATGAATACCACAAAAAGAGCAAAATTAGGCTTTTTTCATGAAGAGGAGCGAATTGAATTAATCAATGGAGAACTTATTCAAAAGGTAGGGAAAGGTAAAGCGCACGAAACAAGTTTTGCGAAAATTGTGGAAAGAACTTCCAAAACTGGTTGGAGACAGAGCAACTCTACAATCTCAAGCCCCAATTATTATACCACCTAAAAGCGAACCAGAACCTGATTTTACGATTGTCCAAAACCGAGATGATAATTATCTTTCTGGTCATCCTCAGCCTGCTGATGTCCTCTTGGTGATAGAAGTTTCAGATTCTTCTTTGGATTATGAGCAAGATGTGAAAATACTTCTTTATGCTCAAGCTGGTATTTCTGATTATTGGATATTTAATTTCTTTGATAATTATCTAGAATCTTACAGTGAACCGTATCAGAATAGTCAAGGTAAATATGGCTATTTGAATAAGCGGATTATCTTACCCAATCAAGTAATAGCGCTGCCTTGTTTTCCTGATTTATCTATTGATTTAGGGAAAGTTTTTCCGCCAAAGGTGAGTTTTTCAGGTTTATGAATGTGGGGCGATCGCGTAACCGTGTGCCTCTCGTAGAGAAGTGACTCCGTAGGAGTATCGCTTTTACAATTCTTCACAAACAAGGATATTGACAGATAGTTGAGCCCATGCAAATCTATATCTAGACAGCATAATATCCGCATTCTAAAGCGCAGATTTTTTTGTATTGTCTCAGCCGCAGGATTCCTAGTTTTCTGCCAAATTTCGGGTCATCCCGTTTGCTGAATATTCAGCCTGATGTCACGTCAGGTCATTGACTATAGATTCAGTGGGAAGGCAAGATATTTGGATGAATGTTCAGGAAATGGGTTGACTCGGAGTTTGGCAGAAAGCCAGGATTCCTACGGCTGAGACTAGAATAAAAAATGTGCAAGTAGAGAGTTTGGTGATAAAGACGTACTCATTGAGTATATATTTTTATCACTAAGGAATAAGAATTAAATAAGATGCAATTCTGTATTGATGTTTCACCTCACCCTGTCTTCGGGACATCCCTCTCCTTACCAAGGAGAGGGAAAGATTTAGCTGTAGGGTGAAGCGAGGCTGACGTGAATGTATTTTATTAAATCCACATTCCTAAGCTTTGCTACAGCTATATGCGTGATGTTCCAATGCTGTTGTAAACAACAACAAAGGAAATTAAACGAAATGAACTCTAAGCAAAAGCAAAGCAAAAAACGCCAACTTATAGTTTTATATGGTCATTACTGCTGGTGGTGTGGTTATTCTTTGAAAGAAAATCAACTGACAATTGAACACTTGTATCCTCAAAGTCGTGGCGGTTCTAACACTATTGAAAACCTGCGACTTTCTTGTTTTAAATGTAACAACTCCCGTGGTAACAGTCTTTATCCACCTAACTGGAGAATGGGTAACTGCTTTTAACTAAAACTGTAGTTTTGCAGGCTTACTTTTTGTGGGGTGGACATCCTGTCCACCTTTTATATCAAATTGGTTTATCTAAAAACATAAAACTAAAAAATGCACAAACTTCTGACATTTCGTGATGAAAAATTTTTACGTAAAGCGCTGACTCACCGTTCTTATGTTCATGAAAACCCAGGAGAAGGGGAACATAACGAACGCTTAGAATTTCTCGGTGATGCTTTGCTCAATTTCTTAAGTGGCGAATATCTCTTTCGGCATCACCCAGAAAGGGGAGAAGATGAATTAACTCGTCGTCGTTCAGCATTAGTAGATGAAAAGCAATTAGCAAAGTTCGCTAACGAAGTGGGTTTAGATTTTAGAATGCGGTTAGGAAAAGGTGCAATTCGAGATGGAGGCTTTCAAAATCAGAATTTGCTTAGTAGTACTTTTGAAGCAGTTATTGCTGCGTATTATTTAGATAATAATTCAGATATTGAAGCAGTTCGCGCTATTGTAGAACCTTTATTTGATTCTGTACCTGAAAATATTGTTGTATCTCGCTCAAATGTAGACTCCAAAAATCGTCTTCAGGAATGGGTACAACGCAATGTGACTCCAAATCCCCCTAAATATGATGCAGTTCAAATAGGTGGTTTGTCTCACGCACCAGAGTATCTCGCCAAAGTTTTTGTGAATGAAAAAGAGTTTGGACAAGGTAAAGGACGCAATAAAAAAGATGCAGAAAAAGCTGCGGCTGAAGATGCACTAGCTAAGTTGAAAAAACAAGGTTTGTTGTAAACAAGACTTACGCAAAAATTCTCTCTCTTCCTCATTCCTCTGTGAACTCTGCGTCGCGCCAGATGCTTCAAGTCGGCAGAGCCGCCCAACGCACTGGCTTCTCTGCGGTTCGTTTTTCCAGGACTTTGCGTAAGTCCTAGTAAAATTTAATTATCAAACTTTGACTGACAAAGGCAAAATTACAGTAAAAGTAGAACCAACTCCTACTTGTGAATCTAGCTTAATTTCGCCTTGCAATAGTTTCACCAGTCGGGAAACGATCGCTAACCCCAAACCAGTGCTTTCAGGAAGATAAGATTTATCGCTCAAAGCTACGCGAAAATAAGATTCAAAAATCTGGGTTTGGTCTTCAAAGTGAATACCAACTCCAGTATCAGAGATTGCGATCGCCCATTTATCATTCTCCCACATTTGACACGTTATCTTAATCTTGCCTGTCTCTGTGTAGCGAATGGCATTACTTACCAGATTTGTCACGATTTGCTGTAATCGTAACGAATCTGTAACAACTTCATCAGGAGCGCGATCGCAATCTACCTCGATTGGTAAATTTTTATTACGCGCCAAAGGTTCTAACATTTCATACACATCGTTAATTAATTTATCGACATGGATAGATGCTGGGTGCAATTTCATTTGTCCAGCTTCATAGCGCGACAATTCTAGTGCATCATTAATTAAGTGTAGTAATTTTCTCCCACTACGTAGCACGCGCTCAATGTGTTCTAAATTGTTAACATTATCTTTTGTCTTTTGTCGTTGTAAGCGCAAAAACAAATCCGAGTAGCCAATAATTGAAGTCAGAGGAGTTTTTAATTCATGCGCTAAATGTGACAAATTATCTTGATTTGCTCGAACTAAGCGACTCAGTTCTTGATTGTTGAGAGTTAAGTGATTTTGCAGTTGCTCTAATTCTGATAATCGCTGCTCGGTGTAGCTTTGAAAACAGCGACCGATCGCTTCATCCAATACTATATTAATTAACCGCACTGTCCGCATTACTTCTGATGTTGATGCTTGCAGCAATTGTGGCTCTAAAATCGAAAATATTACCTGACGCAGTATCCTATATTCTCGTGCAATTTCCGCAGCACTAAAGCCTTGCTCTGCTCTTAGACTACCATGATGCAAACTCGCATCAACTATCGGCTGAATTTCACTATTTTGAGATTCAGAAAGTACAGTTGCTAGCGCTGATAGTACATGACCGATATGATTTTCTATGCCTTTTCGAGATAAATCGTTAGCACTTTCAATGTTGTTGTCTTGGCGAACGGCTTCCACCCAGTTTACTATAATCGTGTCTGTTTTTTCAAGCAAAAATTCACTCAAATCCATTATGGTAGCTTCGGCAAAGAATAAATGAATAAGCTGATAAATACTTATATATAATTATTTTAGCGATCGCCATCTGGTATTTTTGGCATTTTTTATATTATTCATCTGTCCTAAGACATAAGTTTATCATTTATCTTGCTTATTTTATATCGAAATTAGAGAAAATATTTAATTCAAATATCTTAATATAGATATTTTTACCAACTAACCATGTTAAAATCTATATTCAACTTGAGTAAGTCAGCTTAATCTAGCAAATATCATTACCATTACAGTTTAGGTGTGAGATGCTAGAGCGGAGGAACCATAATTTGGGGCGTATTTTATAGAAAGTTAAAAGTGAGGAGTTTTGAACTCATAACTCCCGTACAGACCTAAGGCGTGGAACGTCTCTTCATAACTTTCTTAAGAAGGGTATTTCTCAACCCTAGCCCGTCAGCTAACTTCGTAGGCATTGAGAAGAGACTGAAGAGGCAACCAACATTATTAATGTTATGACCTCATCAGTATCGAAGGCTGGTGCTGCTCAGATTTTTTGTACCTGTACTTAAATCTGTTGAGGTGAAAATGATATTTCAATTAAATTTGGCTGCTATTGTAGCAGTTGCGGGACAGGCTGTTTGGAAGGCAAAACCTGTGATTCTCAAAGATGTAGTTCTGTTACCTATCCTTGGGTTCTTGGGGATTATCTTATTGTGGTGGGTTATCGCCCTTGCCAACCATGAATTGATGCCCACTCCCCCAGAGGCATTAGCAGCGAATATGGACTACATTTTAAATCCTTTTTACCAACGCGGACCGGGCAACTTGGGAATTGGTTGGTTGTTGCTAGCAAGTCTGCGTCGGGTAATACTTGGCTTTTTGTTAGGTGCGGTAGTGGCAATTCCTCTGGGTTTTCTGATTGGCATGTCTAAATCGGCAATGTTAGCTTTTAACCCGATCATTCAGATTTTTAAACCCGTATCGCCTCTAGCTTGGTTGCCTATAGCCTTAGCCATATTCAACTTAGCAGATCCGTCAGCTATTTTTGTTATTTTCATAACTTCATTATGGCCCACAATTATTAACACCGCTCTTGGAGTTTCTAGCGTTTCTCAAGATTATTTAGATGTAGCGCGGGTGCTAGAAATGCCTCGTTGGAGACGGATTACAAAAATTATCTTGCCCGCAAGTTTGCCGTATATTTTTACAGGTTTGCGAATTAGTTTAGGGATTGCTTGGCTAGTAATTGTTGCTGTAGAAATGCTCACAGGTGGTATTGGTATCGGCTTTTTTGTTTGGGATGAATGGAGTCGTTTAAATTTGAGTTCAGTGTTTTTAGCCGTGTTCGTAATTGGCATAACTGGGCTACTACTTGACTTCGCCGTAGGCAAAATTCAACAATTAGTAACTCGCCGCCCGACAACTTCAAATTAGGGAATGGGGAATGGGGAATGGGTAATGGGGAATGGAGAATGGGTAATAGGTAATGGGGAATGGATTTTTTCCAATTAGCAATTACCAATTACCAATTACCAATTCCCAATTCCCAATTAGCAATTACCAATTACCAATCATCGGTGAAAATGACGTATGAGTAACACCGACAATAACAACTTGACTCGACGAGACTTTATATTAGGAATGGGAGCAACGACAGCGGGACTGGTGCTGTCTTCGTGTGCAATTTCAGGCGATCGCTCTGCCAAAGGACTGACTGAAGAAGCTTTAGCTATTAAACCAGTAGTTAGATCCCAAGACTTAGAAAAGCCGGATATCACCGTTGGTTACGTTCCCGTGAATGATTGTGCGCCATTTGCGATCGCCTGGAAAAAAGGCTTGTTCCGCAAGTATGGCTTGAACGTCAAACTTAACCGCGAAGCTAGTTGGGCAACCTCCCGCGACGGTCTAATTTTTGGTCGCCTTGATGCCTCACCCGTGGTATCCGGTGCCGTCACCAACGCCAGAATCGGTGCAGAAGGCGCACGCCACGCCCCTCTGTGTGCGGCAATGACCATTCATCACCACGGCAACGCCATGACCATGAACAAAGCCATGTGGGATTTTGGGCTGCGTCCGTGGTATGAGTATAACGGCGATTTAGAAGCATTTGGCAAACAATTCAGGGCATACTTTGACAGCCAACCCCCAGAAGGCAAAGTTTGGGCTGTGGTACTGAGTTCCTCTATTTACGAATACTTTGTTCGTTACGTATCCGCTGCCGCAGGTGTCGATCCGCTCAAGGAGTTTCGCGTCATCATTGTTCCACCCCCCCAAATGGTAACAAATGTGCGAATTGGCGCAATGCAAGCTTACATGGTTGCGGAACCTTGGAATACACGGGCAATTAAAGGTAACGAAGGTGTCGGTTTTACCTTTGCACAAGGCAAAGAAGTCTGGTTGGGACACCCAGATCGACTGTTGGGGGTGATGCAATCTTTCATCGACAAATACCCAAAAACCTATCGTTCTCTGGTGAAAGCGATGATTGAAGCTTGCCAATATTGCAGCAAACCAGAAAACCGCCAAGAAGTTGCCGAACTGATTACCGATCGCTCGTTTACAGGTGCAAAACCGAAAAAGAAAGGTGCAGCGATCGCGCTTTTTACAGGTCCGGGAATTCTCGGCAACTACAACTATGGTGGATTTGATGGCAAAGACCGCACAATCAAAGCTGCCGATACCACCTTTTTCTACGATATTCCTGACAACCTTCCCAAAGAGGCTGGAGAACACGCCACCTTTTTATGGAGATCCAGAAGTCTTTGGTTGATGACACAAGCAGCACGTTGGGGACAAATTAAGGAATTTCCCAAAAATGCTGATAAACTGGCTCAACAAGGCTGGAGAACCGATTTATATCGGGAAATAGCCGCTGAAATGGGTATCGATTGTCCCAAAGATGATTACAAAGTCGAATCCCCAGAAGTATTCATCGACAAAAAAGGCTTTGACCCCAGCGATCCTGTGCGCTATCTCAACAGTTTTGAGATTAGGGCAAACGCACCCACCCGTTTTTATTTGGGTTAAAAAATCACTCTTCATCAGTATTATTTCAGGAGTTTCTCAAGATGAAATCTACCTCTTTTTCTGAGGATAACTACAATATCGCCACACCCCGCAGTGAATTTCTGGAAATTGAAAATTTAGTGAAAGCTTATCCCACACCAGAAGGTAAAAAATTTGTCGTTTTAGATAATGTGAATCTCAGTATTGGTGAAGACGAATATATATCTGTAATTGGTCACTCTGGTTGCGGGAAATCTACTTTATTAAAAATTGTTGCTGGTTTAGAAAAAGCAACTTCTGGCTCAGTCCGGCTTGATGGTAAACAAATTAACAAGCCGGGAGCGGAAAGAATGATGGTGTTTCAAAACTACTCGTTACTACCTTGGTTAACGGTGCGAGAAAACATCCGTTTAGCTGTGGATGAAGTGTTAAAAAATGCATCTCGTCCTGAGAAAATTAGCATTGTGAACGAGCATCTAGCAATGGTAAATTTAACAGCGGCAGCTGACAAATATCCTGATGAAATTTCTGGAGGTATGAAACAGCGTGTTGGTATTGCCAGAGCGATCGCCATTCGTCCGAAAATGTTGCTAATGGATGAACCTTTTGGAGCGTTAGATGCTTTAACTCGTGGAAAATTGCAGCGTCAGGTATTAGATATCTGGGAAAACCACCGACAAGCGGTAATGATGATTACTCATGATGTGGATGAAGCGATTTATATGAGCGATCGCATTGTCTTAATGACCAACGGTCCGGCAGCTAATATCGGGGAAATATTAAAAGTTCCTTTTGAACATCCACGCGATCGTGCAGCCATGCGAAACTCAAAAGAATATTTTGAACTTCGCAACCACGCTTTAAATTTCTTAGATCGCTATTTTACCCAAGACGAGTAAAATACACTATCATTTATCCTAGTGGGTAGCCTAATTCAAATTCATCAAACCTAGATTTGAAGCGGAGGAACCATCTTATGGGGCGTATCTTTTAGTAAGTTAATTAAAAGTTAAGAGTTAGTAGTTACTATTTAACTCATAACTCATAACTTATAGAGAAAGACACCTTCCAGTCTTAGCCCGTCAGCTAACTCCGTCGGCAATGGAAGGAACCCCCAAAACTTGGGCTTTTATAGCAGTTGTTATTGGGGTTTCCTTAAACATAAAGATGAATAACAAAGGATGAAAGATATAAAAATCTACTTCTTAATTTGTACTTCATCCTTTACACTTCAGCCTTTAGTTACCCTGCTTCTCGTTCATCGTTCACTTTAGTAGAGAGAAGTTAAAGCTGTGAAAATCAAGCCAATGTTAGTTCGTTTGCAAAGCGCAATAGGTCGTGATGACTTAATTGAGCAAATGGTATTGCTATCACCAAAAACATCTTGTACTGAAAAAGCTCAACCAGCAAAATCTATTAACTTAATCGTTGGCTACAACAGTTCTCCCAACAGCCATACCGCGCTAGATATTGCTTTTTGGATTGCCCATCAAACACGTTTAGCCACTAACGTACAAGTTATAGTTCAAGCTGTTTATGTAGTAGAAGAAAATCAAAAAAATCAGTATTTAGATGTCTTTCATTCCGAAATGCATGAACCTTCATTGGCATGTCCGGTTAACTATGCATCCAAGTCTACTACATCCGTTTTATCTGAACCTCAACTTACATCAAACGCACTTTCTGTAGAAACAAAATTGACAGACAACCTCACCCAAGCAGACCGAATTCTTTGGCAAGCACGCAGTTTGGCTGAAGAATGGCAAGGTTCTTTCAAAGCTCATTTGCGGTTTGGTTGCGTTGCTGAAGAACTTCAAAAAGTAGTTAAATTAGAAGCTGCTGATATCCTGTTTCTGGGTTGTAAGTCTATAAATCATCCGATTATCCAGACACTAGACTTCAATTTCCCCTGCGTTGTTCTGGGTATTCCCAATTCTATAAACATTTAATTGCAAATGTTCGATTAATAGTAGAGACGTTCCGTTGGAACGTCTTTTTTGATAAATTAGGCATTTCCTGACTTCAAAAAGCCACCTATAATCATCCCGTTTCTGCAAATGTTCGCACAAAATCATCTCTCCTTGCCTGCCAATGCATCCGGGGGTATAGGATATGAAAAGTCGCACAGATACAGAATTGGTTAATGGTGGTTTTTTTCTCTTAACAAATTGAAAAGAGACTTAACAAAACTTTTTCAGGAAAAAAAATTTACAAAAATTATATTTTCCTTAACTATTTTAACCTGAAAACAGATATATTTTCTCTCTTTTGGGGGATGCTATCACCTATTTAATTTACGAATTTTAACTAACAGAATTATATATAAATCATAGTGTAAACATTATAAAGATCTTAGCTAGATGTGTGCTACAACACAAAAAGAAAAATAGATTCAAAACCCAAAATAAATTAAGGGATTAAAGGTATGAAGCCGCAGGAAGAATACATTGCTCATTATAATTCCGAACCAGGGCAAGCATCGTCAATCCCAGATATTAACAAATCTTCATTTCCAAATCTCAGCGAAATTAATAGCTTAGATAAAGTTAGAGATATTCTTTTCGGTAATCAGATGCGGGAAGTTGAAAGAAAATTTGCGCGCTTAGAAGAACGTCTGATTAAAGAGTGTACTAACTTACGAGATGAAAATAGAAAACGTTTAGACTCCTTAGAAAGCTATTTTAAAACAGAGATTGAGTCATTAGCCAAACAGGTAAATAACGAGCAAGGAGAACGCGGTCAAGCATTGAAAGCACTTACCGAACAGCATAAAAATATAACTATCTCTTTAGAAAACAAACTTGCTCAATTTGAGGAAAAAACTAACAGTAATCAGCGAGAAATGCGAGAGCAGATTCTCAACCAATCGAAAAATTTACACGATGATATCCGCCAAAAATACGAAGAAATCCTCGCAGTTTTAGAACGAGATACTCAAGAACTTCGTAAAGACAAAACGGATCGCTCTACTTTAGCACAGTTGTTTACAGAATTAGCGATTCGACTGAACCAACAATAGACACCAGATGAACAAGATAAAAGTTAAAAAAACTTATTTTTTCTTTTTTGCTTGCTTCTTACCTTGCCAGTTCCTACAACATAATACAAGTTATTATCAGTTATAAATTAGGGGATATTGGCAATGAGTGATTATTCCACAAATGAAACAGCGAAAGAATCCCCAAATAATGCCACCAGCGATGAACTAAGTGAACTTCGCAGTTTGCTTCTTGGTCTTGAACCGACTAAAGTTAACAAACTATATAAAAAATTAGACGACGTTCAAGTTCAAGCTGAAGATATCAGTCGTTTGCTTCCAGAAGCGATTATTTTGCGGTCAATGCAAGATAAAAATTTGAGTGAAGCAATCGTACCGACCATCGAAGATGCGATTCAATATTCTGTTAAAAAAGATTTAAATACTCTTTCAGAAACGATTTTTCCCGTCATCGGACCAGCTACCCGCAAGGCTATGTCCGCAGCTCTTGACGAGATGATTCAATCTTTAAATCAAACTTTGGAACATAGCTTATCACCACAAAGCCTGAAGTGGAGATTAGAAGCACAACGTACAGGGAAATCATTCGCGGAAATTGTACTGCTTCGCACTATGGTTTATCGTGTGGAGCAGGTTTTTCTAATTCATAAAAAAACGGGATTGTTGCTACAACATATTTTAGCACCGCAAGTAGCCGCTCAAGATCCGGATTTGGTTTCCGCAATGTTGACCGCTATCCAAGATTTTGTCAAAGACTCTTTCAGCGTGCAAAAAGGTGAATCGTTGCAAAGTTTGAGGTTTGGAGAACTGACTATTTGGATTGAAGAGGGACCCCAAGCGATATTAGCAGGAATTATTCGAGGAAGAGCGCGTCAAGAATTAAGGTTAGTTTTTCAAGAAGCAATAGAAAAAATTCACCTGAAATTAAATAAAGAATTTGCGGAATTTCAAGGAGAAACAGAGCCATTTTCAGCAAGTAAACCTTATTTAGAAAATTGTTTAGAAGTTCAGTACAAATTGCCACGCAAACAGAATTATACTTATGCGTGGACATTTTTAGGGACAATAGCGATCGCCTGCTCAATTGCAAGCTTTTTTGCCATTAGAGATCAACTTCGCTGGAATGCTTATCTAGACAAACTTAACTCTCAGCCAGGAATTGTAGTCACCAAAGCAAGTTCGCGACACGGGAAATATTTCCTTTCCGGAATGCGCGATCCGTTAGCAGTAGATCCAAAAATGCTGATGGAAGAAGCAAACATACCTCCCAAAAAAGTCATCAGTAACTGGGAACCTTACATATCTTTGCAACCACAATTTACCGCAAAAAGAGCCGCCGAATTACTTCAACCTCCAGAAAGTGTATCATTAAATGTTGACGAAAATGGCATTCTTCACGCTACAGGTTCTGCTCCTCGTCAATGGATTTTGTCAGCACAAAAATTATGGCATTTTATTCCCGGAATAACTCAATTTGAATACAATAATCTTTTAAATCCAGAATTCAACAAACTCAATTCATATAAAAAGCAAATAGAAGAAAATATGCTCTTCTTTTTAGAAGATACAGCAGAGCTTTTACCTGGTCAAGAGAATAAAATGCAGAATTTACTAGTAAAAATGCAAAAGCTACTGAATACTGCAAAATATCTGCGTCAGGATGTACGTATTCAAATAATAGGACATGAGAATGCAGTTAGAAAACAAGAAAAGAAGACACTTAGTCAAGCCCGTGCTAACAAAATCTTATCTTATATAACCGCTTCCGGAATTAACGCCAGCAATTTTCAAACCGTAGGAGGGGGTTTTAACGAGTCGTTAGACAGCAAATCGATAAAATTAGAAAAAAAATCTAATTCTAGGGTATCTTTCAAGGTATTTTTATCTGAAAAGCCTAAATAAGTGATGATTTTTTATGCTTCAGAAAAAGATTTGTATGGTAGGTGCTTTTGCTACAGGTAAAACAAGTTTAGTAGCCAAATTTGTATATAGCATATTTTCGGAAACTTATCAAACTACTGTGGGTGTAAAAATTGACAAAAAAGTAGTGAAGATTCAAGACAAAGAGTTAAATTTTATTCTTTGGGATCTCTACGGGGAAGACGAATTTCAAAAAGTGCGACTGTCTTATTTACGAGGTTCGTCTGGCTATTTAATCGTAGTGGATGGAACTCGACACAACACCCTAGAAAAAGCTTTTAGTCTGCAAACAAGAGTAGAAGAAACGATTGGACAAATTCCCTTTATTCTTGTACTTAACAAATCAGATTTGCTGGATGAATGGGAAATTGAAACGGCAGAAATCGATGCAATTATACAACGTGGCTGGACTGTAATTAAAACTAGCGCTAAAACTGGGCTGGGTGTAGAAGAAGTTTTTCAAACACTTGCTAATAAAATATTGGAGGCATAAATGCAAAATGTCCCCGCTGCCGTTGCTGCTTATGTTCTTACTTTGATGTTAGAACAACTTTCTTTGGCTTATCTTTTAGTAAGTAAAGATGGTTATTTATTAACTTGGGGAGGTAAGCTGGCAGCATACGGAGTTACTAACTTAGAAAAAGGGACAAATGTAGGAGAGCAAATTTTTTTTCTCGAAGGGTTGCTGCCATTGGATGACTTTCCCTTATTTTTACCTCGGATGAAAACCGAATACGGGATTTGTGCAGATGTGCATATCTTCCCGACAGAGGAGGGAGATTGGGTGCTGCTGTTAGATGCTACCAAGGATGAAACACAACTCTCAGTCATTCAACAACAAGTAAACGATTCTAGCCTGTCTGAGGAAAAATTACTAAAAATTTTCAATCAGTAATTTACCGCTAACAAAACAAGCGAAGCAATACATTTTTAGTTTTAAAAAATAAAAATTAAACTTATTTTATCTAGTTGAAATTATGAGCGAGTCTCTTGCGGCAGACGTTTTCGCCGCCTTGAATATCTTAGTATTAGAAAGACTTAATATTGGCTCTTTTAGAATTACTGGAACCGTACCAAATTGGTTGCGGTCTTTTTGTCGTCGTGGGGTGACATCAGGAATGGAAATATTAATACCTGAAGAAGAGTTTCCCTTTTTAGAAAACTTTTTGATTGATGCTGAAGAATTCTGGAAACGCAATGCAGAAGAGAAACTCAAATCAGGTTTATGGACTGAGAAAGATTTAACTGGTCAAGAATACTACTTTGAAGCTTCAGCAATTTGTATAAATCATAAAAAAATTTTATTAATCGAATCGTTAGATGGTGAATACAAAGAGATACAATCTATAATCCAGAAAGCTAGAGAGAACAAATTAACTTATCAACAGTTATTAAAAGAGAATCAAAAAAAAGAAGTTTTAATTCACTGCATTATACATGATATCGCAGGTCAATTGAGCGGTATTAATTGCTGTTTGGCATTGCTGGAATTTGAAAACTTGACACCAAAGGGTAAAGAACGTTTGCAAATTGGTCGAAAACAATCTATCAAGCAAGAAATGCTGATTCGGGAAATATTAGATGCATTTTCGGCAGAAGTACAGTCACTGGAAGCTTTTACAGTTGATGTCGATCAAGCACCGGATGCTTTGATTTCTATACAAGAAGTTATCGAAATTTTAACTCCTACTTTTACGCTGAACAAAATGCGGTTATTGCTTGCTGGCAATGTTGACTTGACAGCAGACTGGAAAGTGGTTGGTGATAAATCGCGTTTGGATAGAGTGATTTCAAATCTGGCAGAAAATGCTTTGCGTCACAGTCCTGTGGGGTCTGTTGTGACAATTAATTTGCAACAAGATGGGGAATATGTTTTAGTAACTGTCAATGATGAGGGTTCTGGTGTAGCACCGGAAATGGCACAAAATTTATTCCAAAAGTTTTCTCAAGGAAGAGGTAGATCCGGTAGAGTCGGTTTGGGACTTTATTTTTGTCGGATTACTGTTGAACGTTGGGGAGGGGAGATTGGTTATTTACCTCGTCCGGAAGGTGGTTCGCGTTTTTGGCTTCGCTTGCCAAAAGTGGGAATTAGGTAGAGACGCGATGTTCCTCGCGTCTAGGTAGAGACGCGATGTTCCTCGCGTCTTTACAGGAGTTAGGAGTTATATTATATCCGCGCTTTTTAATAGTAAGAAAAATACCATTACGGTTGTAGAGACGTTCCATTGGAACGTCTCTACAATATGTAGGAAACCGATTATTAAATAAGGGCGGGGAAAAGAGCGCCCCTATCAAGTTATAATTAATAACCGATGATGTGCAATACGTCACGAACGACGCTGAATCCTGCTAAATCCCAAAGTAGGTAAGCAAGAAAGCCAATCATTGCCAAGCGACCGTTCCACAATTCGGCTTGAGGATTGAAGCCAAATAGGAAAGCGTTTCTGTCTACACCGTTATATTCTTTAGCAACTGGTGGTAAATCGGTAGTAGGACGAGTTTGCATTGTTTTTCTCCTTAATCAAGTAGTTTTTCTGTATTTTCAGATATTTAATTTTTAGTAACCAATGAAATGCAGTACGTCACGCAGAACGCTATAGCCTGCTAAATCCCAAAGTAAGTAAGCAAGAAAGCCAATCATTGCCAAGCGACCGTTCCACAATTCGGCTTGAGGATTGAAGCCAAATAGGAAAGCATTTCTATCTACACCGTTATATTCTTTAGCAACTGGTGGTAAATCGGTAGTAGGACGAGTTTGCATTGTTTTTCTCCTAAATCAAGTAGTTTTTGCGTTTTATATCTATTAGTAACTAATGAAATGCAGCACGTTACGCAGAACGCTATAGCCTGCTAAATCCCAAGCTAAATAGGCAAGAAAGCCAATCATTGCCAAGCGACCATTCCACAATTCAGCTTGAGGATTAAAGCCAAATAAAAAGGCATTGCGGTCTACACCGTTATATTCTTTAGCAACTGGTGGTAAATCGGTAGTAGGACGAGATTCCATTTTTGTGTACCTGAACTTTTTGCTTGTTGACTTTAATGTAACTAGATATAACTAATATGCTTTCTGTCTATGGGCACAATGTCTCAATATTGTTTTGCACGGATAAATCCACCTTCAGAGGGTGATAAAAACAAAAATTGTAAATAAATGTTACGAACCGATAACAAGCCCAGATTTAAAGCAATAAATTTGCTGTTAATAGAAATAAATGGAATTTGCAGATGAAGGAAGCTAGGTGAAAATATCTAATGTCAAAATAAATGCAGATTATTAGCGATCGCTCGCCATCTACATCTATAATTTGTCAAAATTCTATCCAGCGCTGTAGAAAAGATTCAAACCTGAGAGAGATGCTCTAAATGCCTAAATTCCACGATTCTGAAATTTACACTAGTTGGGTATTGCAACAGATGTTAAATTTATTCTCACGTTATCTTTAAATTTCTAGTGAATTAAACGATTAACAAGGAAATATCATGTTTGAGAGTACACAAATAATGCTGGGACTGTACAAGCCGCTATTTTGGCTGGCACAGGTTCCAGTAGACCCCTCAACAATTACGCCAGCACAGGCATCTGTTGTCACTTCAGGACCGCGCTTTTTTGTCGCTTTGATTTCTGGCGTGATTCTAGCCTTTGCCATCCAATTAGTCTTAACAAACCTCTCGGTAGCTGCCGGTATTACTTACCTGGGGCATCAACCAGACTCGGATTCTAGCTCGCAAAGCCATGACTCTATTGGCGGTACAATTCGCAAAATCGGTACTGCGGTGGGGATTTGGACGTTAGTCACGGTGACGATCGCGCTCTTAATCGCCACTTTCTTAGCGGTAAAATTGAGCCTCTTGATTTTAAGTCCAGGATTGGGAGCAATTTTAGGCTTGGTAATTTGGGGTGCGTACTTTTTGTTGTTGGTGTGGGTGAGTTCAACTACGGTAGGTTCCTTAGTTGGCTCAGTTGTAAATACAGCAACATCCGGCTTTCAGGCGATTATGGGGACGGCTACCGCCGCATTGGGGGCGAAAGCGATCAATAATCAAGTTGTCGCCACCGCAGAAGCAGCAGCTGCCGCTGTACGCCGAGAAATCGGTAGTGCGATTGACCCAGGTACTATCCGAGACAATATCGAAGATTACTTAGAAATGGTGCGTCCCCCTGAACTCGATTTATCGAAGATTCGGGGTGAGTTTGAAAAATTGCTCAACGATCCGCAATTAAAAGCACTAGCGGGTAGTCCAGATTTACGCAACATCGACCGAGACAAGTTTGTTAGTTTGGTAAGCGATCGCACTGACCTTTCCAAACGCGATATTAACCGTGTTGCAGACACATTATATGGCGTTTGGCAACAAGTTGTTAGTAACAAATCCGCTCCAGACCGCATGGGTGAGTTGATGGAATATCTCAAATCTGTGCAGCCAGGACAAACCAAGACAGATGAACTGAACCGCAAGGTGGATCAGTTAATGTCTGAGATGCGTGCATCTAAAGAAGCCGATCAAAGAGCAACTCAAGAAGCTACTCCAGGTCCAATTCAGCGAACTCTGCAACAGGGAATCACCGCGCTAAGTGGTATAGTGTTGGGACGCACGGATTTGTCAGACTTGGATGTAGAAAAAATCTTAGGTAGTCTTTCCACTGCCAAAGATAAAGTAACCCAAAAAGCCGACCAAGTAGGACTTCCCACACCAAAGCAGCCTTTCAGCCCGATTCGTGCTGATGTCGAAAACTACCTGCACAACACTTATGCTTGGCAATTAAGTCGAGAAAAAATCGCGGAAGAATTTCGTGATGTTATTTACGATGCAGCTGCCGATCCCGGAACAGTTAAGCGAGAGGTTGAGCGACTTTCTAAGCAAGATTTCGCTAATATTCTCACTGAACGCGGATTGTTAACGCAAGCAGAAATTGAGCGGATTGTCAATCAGCTTGAAGTTATCCGTCAACAAGTGCTGGTAGAAGTCACCGCAGCGGAAGAAAGGGAAATAGTACTAGACTTGCAACGTCGAGTTGAAAGTTATTTACTAGTTACACCAAAAGCGGATTTGACCCCAGAAGCAATTCAGCAGAATTTCAAACCGTTGCTGGAAGACTCCGACGCCGATTATGAAACTTTATCTCGGCGTTTGTCTCAATTTGACCGTCAGGAAATGCGAGATATTTTGCTGCAACGCAATGATATCCAGCCAGAGGAAGCAGACAGAATTCTCGACCAACTGGAAAATCAGCGCGATCAAGCTTTGATTGAGTCCAAAGGATTGGCAGATCAAGCAAAATATCAAGCAGAAACGCTGTGGTTGAATTTAGAGTCATATCTGCGTAACACTGGCAAAGGAGAATTGAATCCGGATGGGATTCGCGCTGATTTGAAAACGCTTTTGGACGATCCGCAAGCGGGAATTTCCTCAATTCGGGCGCGGTTGTCTCGCTTTGACCGCGATACGCTGGTACAATTGTTGAGTCAGCGGCAAGATTTGAGCGAAGACCAAGTTAATCAAGCGATTGATACTATTGAGCAATCTTGGAGCAGTGTTCGTCAAGCACCGCAAGCTTTAGCCGATAAAGCTAAGGAGCAATACGACTCGACGACGAGTGCGATCGCCGATTATTTGCGAAATACTGGCAAACAAGAACTCAACCCCGAAGGTATTCAACGCGATTTGAATCGATTGTTTGAAAATCCCCAAGAGGGAGCGATGGCATTACGGCGGCGGTTGTCGCAAGTTGACAGAGATACGCTGGTGAAACTACTGAGCCAACGTAAAGACTTGAGCGAAGAACAAGTCAATCAAGTCATCGATTCGGTACAAACCTCAATTCGCGATATTGTGCGTGCGCCGCGTCGTTTAGCTACCAGAACTCAGCAAAGAGTGGAAACTTTCCAAGCTTATTTGCAAGAGTATCTGCGGCAAACTGGTAAGGAAGAACTTAATCCAGAAGGTATCAAACGCGACTTGCAATTACTGTTGCACGATCCGCGAGTGGGGATGGAAAGTTTAACTGAACGCCTTTCCCATTTTGACCGCTCGACAATCATCGCTTTGCTGAAAATTCGCGAAGATATTACCGATGAAGAAGCAGCACAAATTGCTGATAATATGATATCAGTGCAGCAGCAGTTTGTGGAACAAGTGCGGGGTATCCAACGCCAGATTCAAGGTGTGATTGATGGTATTTTTGGCACAATTCGTAACTACCTCAACTCTTTGGAACGTCCGGAATTGAATTATGATGGTATCAAGCGCGATGTTCGCAAGATATTCGACGATCCGCAAGCGGGATTTGAAGCGATACGCGATCGCCTATCTTCCTTCAACCGCGAAACCTTGGTAGCAGTTATGAGTTCTCGTGAGGATATCTCCGAGGAAGACGCTAACCGAATTATCGACCAAATCGAAGGAGCGCGTAACACAGTCCTGCAACGCGCTGAACGCATTCAACAAGAAGCACAGCGACGCTTGGAAGAAGTGAAACTGCAAGCGCAGCGACAAGCAGAAGAAACCCGCAAAGCAGCAGCATCAGCAGCTTGGTGGCTGTTTGCAACCGCGACAGTATCGGCAATTTTCGCCGCAATTGGAGGAGCGATCGCTGTTATGCTTGCCTAGTTGAAAAAGTTGTCTCCGCTAAACTTATTTAGCCTCTCAAAGTCGAGGGGCTTTTTTTTATGCGTAGTGAGCGCTTCAGCGCTCAATTTCAAGATTGAGCGATAAATCGCTCACTACGAATAAAACCCTAATTTGTTTCTTGAATTTGCAAGCGGATAGTCTTTTCAGTTGCCCCACCAAGTTGAATTTCCATAACTTCACCACCGAAGGGTTCTAAACAATCGAGAAGCGATCGCAAGTTTGGTGTAGAAGCACCGGTATCTACATACAAGCGATCGGCTAAGTTGTTGATGCCGGGGGGCTTTTTTTTATCCGTAGTGAGCGCTTCAGCGCTCAATTTCAAGATTGAGCGCTGAAGCGCTCACTACGAATAAAACCCTAATTCGTCTCTTGAATTTGCAAGCGAATAGTTTTCTCCATTGCCCCACCAAGTTGAATTTCCATAACTTCACCACCGAAGGGTTCTAAACAATCGAGAAGCGATCGCAAATTTGGTGTAGAAGCACCGGTATCTACATACAAGCGATCAGCTAAGTTGTTGATGCGCTTCCAAGTCATGTAGAGTTTGGCGATCGTTTGTTCTATTTGCGATGATTGATTAACTAAATCGGCAGCTATATTTAAACAGCCGACTCTTTGCGCTTCTTCTAAAGCGGTTTCGATGTCAACTTGTTCTTGATCTAGGGCTTGAACTTGTGCCGCAGATTTGAGATATTTTGCTAAGTTACGCGCTTCTGTAGTGACTTGTTTGAGAGTGTCTACGTCAGGATTTGCGGCTATTTCTTTCTGTAGCGATTTTTGATGCGATTCGGGCAGTTTTTCCATTTCCTTCACCAGAGGGGCGAGGTAGCGTGGAGGAAGAGTATTATCTGCGGCTTTTTGCCTCACAGGTTCCGGTAGCAAGTCCGAGGACATCGCCGTCCATTCGTCGTTGATTTGACGGACTTCGCGACGAGTGATGCGATCGCCTTTTTCGGCAGCTTCACTCACCATTTGTTGCACTTCTGGTGCTGCTTTGGAAGTTTCCACAAAAGCGCGTTTGCTGAAGTTTTTAATCGCGCTGGGCTGAAGTTTGCCATCTTCTAGAAGTGTATCAGCACTGTTTGCTAGTTGAATCCAACTGTAAGCTTGACTTTTGCTGATTTCTCGTTCTTTCAGCCAGTTGAGAAAGCCGGTACCGCGTCCTTCACCACCTTTTTTTTCTCTGTCGCGGACTGCGCGTAAAATTCGACCCCGCCAAATTTCGGTTTGCAAATCAAAGCGATCGCATACCTGCCAAGCTACTTCTAGCTGTTGTAAAAAATCTGACTCTGGAATTTCTTCATCTTCCGGATCGGGCAGTTCAAAAGTCAAATCTGCTGGCTGTTGTAAGGCAGCAGCCAAATCATCGATATTATCCGTTGATTGCACGGTAGGGAAAGTGGTAGTGTATGCGATCGGCTTATTATGCCACAATCTGGGGTAACTGTAACTGATGATTTATTATGTTATGCTTGTCATACCTGTAATACAAGCATGATAAAAGCAATGCTCAGTGTCAGACTAGACGAAGAAACAGAAGGGCAACTAGCCGATATTTTGGCTCACGAGCAAACAGATAAAAGTGAGTTGATTAGACGCTTGATTGCTGAACGCTGGCTGACTTTGCAAGCAGGTAAAACTTTGGTTGAAAGACGAGGTGGACACCCTAAACACTTGCTGCAAGATGCACCAACGGATCTATCAGAACGCTCGAACCGTAAGAAGGCGATCGCCGAATATCTCAAAGCGCGTCAGCCATGACTTACTATCCGCTTATACTCGCAGACAGCGGATTTTTGTTTGCGTACTATAGCGCTAGAGATAAATATCACCAACGGGTGCGTCACTTCTTTGAGAATTGTACCTCAAGGCTAGTGACTACGCCTATTTGCATCGCAGAAGTAGTGTGGTTGCTTAACTTTGATTGGCGCACACAAAACGAGTTTCTTCTAGACGTTGCTAAACAACTTTACGAGTGTGAGCAGCTATTACCTCAAGACTTTTCCCGCATTGCTGAACTGAATGCTCAATACAGAGACTTACCTGGGGATTTTGCAGATTTATCGTTGATTATCATTTCCGAGCGCTTGGATATCGCGGCGATCGCTACTTTGGACAGTGATTTTGATGTTTATCGACGTTATCGTAAAAAGCCTTTCGAGCGCGTGTTTTTGCCATAGCGTAGACGCATTCACTGTCCTAGCGATCGCCTGTGAGATTCCCTGTCATCCCGACTTCGCATTTATTTGTTGGGAATCTGACGCACGTACAGCATTTGCTTAATGCGATCGCTTTTTTAAATTTAGCAATACCCTGCATTGTTAATGCAATACCCTGCATTGTTAATGCATCGGCTTGCATTGTTAATGCATCGGCTTGCATTGTTAATGCATCGGCTTGCATTGTTAATGCATCGACTTGCATTGTTAATGCATCGGCTTGCATTGTTAATGCATCGGCTTGCATTGTTAATGCATCGGCTTGCATTGTTAATGCATTGCCTGTCAGGTCAGATCCCCGACTTCGCATAAGTTGTCGGGGATCTCCTATATGCGTACATCCCCCACCTCGTTACAAAATCAGAAACGTATCAGATATCTATTTAAGAATGCCTGTAAGATAACAATGAAACTTCAGTAAATTCTCTGAAGTAAATTAAATAATATGCCCTTTCCTGCGATCTACCTCACCCCTTACCCCTCTCCTTACGCTCGTAGAGGGGAGATAAAGCGCAGCTTTGTCGGGGTGAGGTTTTGTATTTTATTAAATTTATATTCCTTAATTAAGGCTGAAGAATGAACAAAGGTGCAAAGTCTCAGCGGACTTTCTGGTGCTTGCTACCGAGTTTTACCCGAAGAAGTTTAATTTTATTACTCAGTGGTGTCTTTTTATCAACCGTGGCAGCGACTCGCAGCACGAGTGTACAGATAGCACAGCGATCGGAAACTGCTTCCCAGCAAGCAACTAGCGCTGCGGCGAAACGCCTCTTTGATGAGGCAGATAGATTATACAAGCAAGGTACGGCAGAATCTCGGCAACAGGCAATTGAAAAATTCAAACAAGCACTACCCTTATGGCAGCAAGTGGGCGATAAAACGGGGGAAGCTACCACTCTCAACAATATTGGCGCAGTCTACAACGATTTAGGCGAGAAGCAACAAGCCCTCAACTATTACAATCAGTCACTACCCTTATCGCGGCAAGTGGGCAATAAAACGGGGGAAGCTACCACTCTCAACAATATTGGCTTAGTCTACAGCGATTTAGGCGACAAGCAACAAGCCCTCAAATACTACAATCAGTCACTACCCTTATCGCGGCAAGTGGGCGATAAAGCACAGGAAGCTCGCACTCTCAACAATATTGGCGGATTTTACAGCGATTTAGGCGACAAGCAACAAGCCCTCAATTACTACAATCAGTCACTACCCTTATCGCGGCAAGTGGGTGATAAAGCTGGCGTTGCTACCA
>NZ_JTCM02000016.1:90363-92213 GCF_000817785.2 Hassallia byssoidea VB512170
TGTGGCGGCAAGTAGGCGATAAAGCGGGGGAAGCTACCACCCTCACAGGTATTGGCTTAGTCTACAGCGATTTAGGCGACAAGCAACAAGCCCTCAAATACTTAAATCAGTCACTACTCTTAAAACGGCAAGTAGGCGATAAAGCGGGGGAAGCTGTCACTCTCAACAATATTGGCGCAGTCTACGATAGTTTAGGCGAGAAGCAACAAGCCCTCAACTACTACAATCAGTCACTACCCTTGAGGCGGCAAGTAGGCGATAAAGCGGGGGAAGCTACCACCCTCAACAATATTGGCGGTGTCTACCACAGTTTAGGCGACAAGCAACAAGCCCTCAATTACTACAATCAATCACTACCCTTAACGCGGCAAGTAGGCGATAAAGCGGGGGAAGCTACCACCCTCAGCAATATTGGCTCTGTCTACCACGCTTTAGGCGACAAGCAACAAGCCCTCAATTACCTCAATCAGTCACTACCCTTAACGCGGCAAGTGGGCGATAAAGCGGGGGAAGCTCGCACTCTCAACAATATTGGCGGATTCTACAACGATTTAGGCGACAAGCAACAAGCCCTCAATTACCTCAATCAGTCACTACCGTTGTCGCGGCAAGTGGGCAATAAAGCACAGTCAGCTACCACTCTCAGCAATATTGGCGGTGTCTACAGCGATTTAGGCGACAAGCAACAAGCCCTCAAATACTTCAATCAGTCACTACCCTTATCGCGGCAAGTGGGCGATAAAGCACAGGAAGCTAACACCCTTTATAATATCGCTTATACAGAACGCGACAGAGGCAACCTCCAACAAGCCCTTACCCAAATTCAAGCAGCAATAAATATTATCGAAGATTTACGCACCAAAATCGATAGCCAAGACCTGCGAACATCTTACTTTGCCTCTAAACAGGGCGCTTACAAGTTCTACATCGACTTGTTGATGCAGCTGCACAAAAAAGACCCATCAAAAGGATATAACGCCGAAGCACTCCACGCCAGCGAAAGTTCTCGCGCCCGTGGTTTAATTGAACTATTAACCGAAGCTAGAGCCGATATCCGTAAAGACGTTGACCCCAAACTATTAGCAGAAGAAAAGGACTTGCAATTAAAAATTGAAGCTATAGGAAAACTATTACAAGATTCATCTAACAAATCAGAAACCGCAACAGCTTTGCTGAAAAAAGAACTTGAAATACTCCTCATTCAACAAAAAGAACTACAAACAAAAATCCGCACGAATAGCCCGAAATACGCAGGACTGAAATATCCCCAACCTCTGAAGTTACCGCAAATTCAGCAACAACTCGATAAAGATACCCTGTTATTAGAGTATTCTTTGGGAAGCGATCGCAGCTATCTTTGGGCTGTAAGTCCCAACTCCATCGACAGCTACGAACTCCCCAAACGCGAAGAGATAGAGAAAGCAGCCACGGAATTTAGACGCAACTTGCAACAAAACGCAGCAGGGGACTTAACAGCTTTAACAGCTTTATCTGCTGCTAAACTGAGTAAAATCATCCTTGCACCTGTAGCTGACAAGTTAGGCAAAAAGCGCTTAGTCATTGTTGCTGATGGGGAATTGCAAAAAATCCCCTTTGCAGCATTAAATCAGGTAGAGACGTTCCAGTGGAACGTCTCTACAAACCGCGCTACCAACACAGAGGTTTATCAACCCCTAATAGTCAACCATGAAATAGTCAACTTACCTTCGGTCACAACAATTGCTAGCCATAGACTTGACTTAAAAGGACGCAAAAGCGCACCCAAAACCCTCGCTGTACTTGCCGATCCGGTATTTGAAGCAAACGATACGCGCATCACTGGCAAACCTACAAGTATCGTTCCTAACTCA
>NZ_JTCM02000130.1 GCF_000817785.2 Hassallia byssoidea VB512170
CAGACGCGAAGCGCGAACATCCTTTGTGACTCGCTATCGTGTTGAGGATCTTTAAAACAAGCCTGTCCATTTTTGTCTACATGAGTGTGAAACCCCAATCCGCCTTAATAAGCGGGGCTAGAAGGATCTGTTGCAGATGATTGGGAAAATGATATGAGATACTTTTCTCAAACTTCAGGTTATTTCTAGCCGACGGTTTGCAGTCGGAATATACATGGGGTGATGAGGCGATCGCTTACTCATTTGCTCTTCCTGCCATCGCAAACCAATAATAGCAGCTACAGGGATTACATATCCTGGTTCTTCCATTTGGGTAAAAATACACCCAAAAATAGCTACGCTCAAGAGAATCACTCTACAAGAATCATCTACGCAAAATCGCCGCCAAGTAATGAACAACACATATAAAAAAGCAGCTACACCTAAAAACCCCCAATCTCCCCATATACCAGCCCAGCCAAATAATGGCGACCACAAGCGAGTTCTCGGTCCAATAAAGGTCGCCCAAACTGCATCCCAAACTGCTTTACTTGCAGGAGATTTTGTAGCACCTAAAGGATTTAAAAGTTCTGCGTAGTCCCGCAGCATCCATCCTCCTAATCTACCGACTGTGTGTCCAGGACCCAGACCAAATAGCCAGTTTAAGGATGAGTGATAGTAGGAGGGAATAATAGAAAATACTGAAAGTTTCAAGTCAATGCCTTCCTGGACAAGCGTCGGATTGGCATAAGCCAATATTGAAGTGGCGACTGTGTGTGCCGCCCAGTATATCAAACCCAAAAATGCAGTAGCAAGCAACAGGTATTGTGCAAATAAAGTAATACCCTTTAATGTCAATTTTAATTTGCTTAACATTAATATTAATAAAGAAATCAAAAATATGAGAAAATGTGATTTGGAATCAGCAATAAAAATGTGTACAATAGCTGCAAATATTATAGCAATACGCATCCATAGCGGAGAGTTTTTATAACTTGTAAAGTAATAAATCGCAAAAATTATGGAAACCCCAGAGGAAACGTCACAGCCACCCCCCTGATCTATAAAAACTCCAGTGATGTAATCACCTGCCGCAAGTTTTCCAGCACCCCATTTAAGAATAAACTTCTGCACATAAGCAAACAATAAATTAATAAAAGCAAAAGCTATAAACCCAAAACGAAGTTGTTTAAGGCTCTTTTCAGAGGGATTGATGCTAATAATTGCTAGCAGAAATAGAAACCACTCTCCACGCAGCATGTAGTCTAGAAAAACGTTGATTACACCAGCTTGATTGAGCATTGCACTAGAAATTACAAGTGCCAACATTATAAGTAAGCCGGCGAGTAACTCTAATACCATTTGTACCCGAATTCTAGTTCGAGTTTGTAAAACTATATAGATAGAAATGAGTGGAATTAGAACAAAGTGTACAAAATTAATTGGTGATGGTGCGCCAATAGCAGCGAGAACTCGCGGGAAAAAAGCACTCGCAAAGGCTATCAGCAAAAGAGCATAACTTTTAATAAACATAGTTAAGGTAATACATAAACATTAATTACTACGAGCTAATTCGTAAATTTCCATCAGTCTGCAATAGTTTTGTTTAGCTGTGTACTTTGTCTCGTATTCAACTCTTACCTCTTGACGCATCTGGCTCAATTCTTGGGGATGTTCTAACAACCATTGGACTTTGGCTGCTAAATCTGCGGAATCGCCTGGTGTAAATTTTAGCCCTGTGCGGTTGTGTTCTACTAATTCAGCGATCGCTCCAATATTTGCCGCGATTACTGGCGTTCCCTTAGCAAAGGCTTCTACAGCTACACGACCGAAAGTTTCGTACCAGTTTGAGGGAAAGATTAAAAACATCGCTTCTCCCATCAAGTCATAAACCTCTGACATCGGTTTGCGACCCAGCCATTCGATGTGAGGCATACTCTTCGTATCTTCGGCTAAACTGTCAGCCAAAGGACCATCGCCGATAATTTTTAAGGGAACCTTTATCTGGAATTGCTTCCAAGCTGCTATTAAAGTATCTAAGCCCTTTTCCACAGACAACCGCCCAACAAATAAAGCATAGCCACCCTCTCCTTGTCCTGGGTGCGGGTCGGGGTGAACAAAGTTAGATTTCACGACAATCTTTTCTGCTGGAAACCCGCCTTCAATAAACTTCTGACGGGCGAACTCGGTCAAAGCGATGTAAACGTCCACCATCTTTGTCCAAGTGCGGAGGGTGCGGTGTACCATGAGCATACTTGCAACTGCTGCACTCGCTACCCGACTTTCGCGATAGCATCCATGCACTATTCCGGGTAAAGGCACAAACTTACCCAGACAGTCTTCACAAACTTGCCCATCTCGAAAAAACAAAGCATTGGGACAAAGTAAGCGGTAGTTTCGCAAAGTTTGAACTACAGGCACGCCCTCGTCTTTTGCTGCATAGTAAACCGAGGGGGAAATTAACGGGAAAAAATTCTGGACGTGGACAATATCATGAGTCTGCTTTTTAAGTTGCTGTCGGATAATTTGATGCGCCTCTTGTGACCAGATTGTCCGAGATGCCACATCCAAAGAACTCATAGTGGCAATCTTGTCGTTGTGTTCTTCATAAACTTCCACCTCATGCCCCATTTCCCGCAGCAGGCGTTCCTCTGCTTGGCGGGACTCGTCTTCGCCCCCGCGAATTTGATAGCGATTATGTACACTAAGAATACGCATCCAATCTACACCCCTTGTTGAACAATTTCCGTGTAAAGTTCTTTCAAGAACTTGCCCTTCATTTCCCAACTGTATAGCTGGCTAATTCTCTGCCGCCCCGCCTGTCCCATACGAACTCGCATCTTTGGTTCAGAGGCTAAGTCCACCATGACTTTTGCCATGTCTGTGACTGCTTGTTCAGGTGTGTGTGCCGCAACTTTAAATCCGGTTTCTTCTGTGATTTGGGTTGCCGGTCCGCCAAGGTCGAGACAAATTACGGGTCGATTTGCTGCCATTGCTTCTAGGCAGACAGTTGGCGAGAAGTCATGCAAACTGGGATGCACCAAAACATCACATTCTCCCAGTTTTTGTAACGTTTTTTCTCTGGGAAGGTTGCCAAAAAAACGTACTCGGTCAGCAATTTGCAATTCTTGAGTTAGTGCTTCTAGACGCTGACGTTCAGCACCATCGCCAACGATCCAATACTCGCTTTCTTGCAGATTGGCTTGGGCAAAAGCCCGTATACCTAGATGAAATCCTTTCCAGTGCAGCAAGCGTCCAATGCTGACAAATCGAATGGGAGTTTGGGATGACTGCACGGGAAGTTGTCCCAACTGTGCCAGTTCTTGTTGGTTGACGCCAGTTTGCCCAAATATGACTTCAATTCGCTTGGCGCCTAAAGCGCTGACGCGCAAGGAAGTTTCTGGTGTAGCGACGATCGCTACCTTACTGCGTTTTACTGTTAGATGAACGAAGGGGTCACGTTCACCAACCCAAGAGGCTAAGTTGCGTAGGCTTTCATAAATTTTGTTACGAAAGGTGAAATCTTGCCAAAAAGGTGCTGGTGCAGATTCGCCACCCCCCACCGGACCCCAAATAAAAGGTACTGGCAGCAGAGACAAAAAACTAGGAGCAGAATATCTGCCATAGGTGACGTGGTGTACTAAATCAAAGTTGATTTCGCGATGCAACTTTTGTGCAAGAAAGTAAACTCCAATCTGCCACAGATAGTGATGAAGATGGACTCCTTGTGATGGTTTCTTCCACCACCGCGCCCAGCTTGGCAGGTCGTAGTAAATTACGTTTAGACCAGGTACGGGATTTTGTGACAGTTCAGATGCGATGCTGAAGCGATTCTCTTCACGAGTAATCACCCAAATCGAGTAGTGCTTGACTAACTCCCGCGCCATATTCCAGCCTACTCCAGGCTCAGAACCCATATCCGGTCTGCAAGCATAAGCAGAAAGTAATACTTTCAGGCGTTTGGCTTTATTCTGGGTTTGACTAATTTCCATAGGGGCGAGTCCTTCCCAAGACTTATGTGGACAGCCTTGTTTAATAGATCCTCGATGCCCCACGACAACCTCGGATGAAGGCTGTCCACATTTGTCGTGGGTTGTTGCAGGGGTACAGTTAACCAAACTCATACAATTGATGTTTTTGATGAAGAATTTTGTACAGAACCGAGTAAATGCTCGTAAACTCCAGCTATTTGCTCTCCAGTTTTCTCCCAAGAAAATTCTCTGGCTCTTTCTTGCCCTCGCTGTATCAAAATATTTTGGTAGCTGGGGTCAGTTTGTAAGTGGGAAATAGCCTTAACCATCGCTTGCACATCCATTGGTTCAACTAAAATAGCTGCATTGCCGGCGACTTCTGGTAAAGAGGTGACATTGGAAGTAATTACGGGCGTGCCACACGCCATTGCTTCTAAGATAGTCATACCAAAGCCTTCGTAAAGCGCAGGTGCCAAGAGAATGTCAGCAGCATTGTAAATTTTCACTAAGGTAGCTTTATCCGGCTTACCCAAGTAGGTGATATTTTCTAGGTTGTGATTCTGTATAAATGTTTTTTGCTCGGCAGTGAAGTCTGCACCAGTTTTCCAAAAATGGACGGGCAGTCCTTGGGATTTGAGAATTTCTAATACTTTTAATACAGTTGAAACATTCTTGCGGGGATGATTTGACCCGACGTTCAACAGGCAAAAGGTTTGCGGTGTAAGTCCCTGTGAAGAGCGGAAGGCGGCAATTTCTGCTGCTGGCAAAAGACGAAAACACGATTCTACAGCATTGGGAACTACCGTTAAGCGATCGCTTTGAGTATGTAGCAATCGCGTCACATCTTTGGCAGTATGACTGGAGACGGTGATGATGCGATCGCTCTGTTTTAAACCTCCTATAGAATACTTCCAAGAAGCTTTGCTGATAAATGGTACTTTTGCCTGGTCTTGGATATTCTCCGGATAAATAAAGTTAATTAAGTCGTGACAGGTAATCACAACAGGTTTGCCGGTTCGTTTGAGCCACCGGGCGATATGACCCTCGCTGTGATCGATAATATGAAAAATGTCTGCCACCTGTCGCTTGAGGGTAGCAGGGTAACGCCAGTAACGCTCGTAGTATTTTTGAATTCCCTTTAACCAAGATTTGCGCTGGCGTTCGAGAGAGTAGGGAGTCGGAGTTAATTCGATAATTTCCCAGTCCGGACGAACAGCTTTGAGTCCACTAACCAAGCCATCGGCATAAACGTCCATACTGAAGGAGTCTTTTGGTAACCTGCGTACAATTGCCACACGCATTGTTTTCTGTTTCATCTTTGAATTAGCTGCTAATAGTATTGACAGGGTGTGGTGGCAACTCGTGCAAGGGTTGTTGCTTGGTAGGCTTGAGGATTTGCTGCCACAAGTTAATCAAGCGTTGGGCAATGCGATCGTTTGTGTAATAATTATGCACGCGATCGCAACTGTGTTGTTTAGCTTGTTCCCACCAATCTAAGTCGTTGATCAGGCGTTGGAGAATCTTGGCGAGGGCGTCGGCATCTCCTTCGGGAAATACTAAATCTGGATGACCGACTACATTGGGAATTTCGCCGCAAGTAGATCCGACAACGGGGATACCCATTGCCATTGCTTCGATTAGTACATGACCAAACTGTTCTTTCCAAGTTGCGATGGTGCGGGAAGGCAGCACTAAGGCATCAAACTGACTCATTTCCTGCGGCACTTCGTCGTGACGTACCAAACCTCTCCAAACCACAAGGTCTTCTACTTGCTGCTTTTGAGCTTCTTGCCGAAGTTCTGTTTCATCGACACCAGTACCACACAAAACAATTTTGAAAGAGTAGCCTTGTTGGCGCAGTTGCCGCGCAGCTTTAAAAATCAGGTCAATTCCCTTTTGGTGAACCAACCTCCCCACAAATCCAATTTGGAATTCCTCATTGCGGCGCTTGTTTGGTGGAGGTGCAAAGAATGTCGTGTCTACTCCCATCTGGGGCATGACTTCTATGTGTCCGGTGTAACCCCATTTGCGTATCAGTTCTGCCGCTTCAGAGTTGCCTGCAATAATTAGACGTGCTGTCCGCAGTACAAATTGGCACATCCAGCGGCGGAACCAAGATAACTCTCGGTCAACGTTTTCCCAGCAGAACACTACCAATGCTTTGCGGGTCAGCCTTGCCCAAAGTGCCATTTCAAAAGCAGAGAGGGCGAGTACTTCTTGTTCAACTTGCAAAATATCAGGTTGAAACTCGCGCAGCGTGCCCAGAGTAGTGAAGGGGGGATGTATGTAAACCGTGCTTCGCCCTTCAAAAAAGACCTTTGCCGGAAACATGCGAATTCGGGGAAAGGGTATCTCCAACTCAAACCGCTTACCCCAAGCTAACGCCTTCCATTTTCTGGGAGTGAGCAAACCTACTTCCGCCTTGTTTGTGGCAGCGATCGCATCAAGCTTGCCTTGGTTGACACCGACTATATAAGTGTGAGTAATGAACAGGACACGCAATGGTGAAATGGTATCAGTAACTAAATTATTCATGCTTTTCTCCTGTTTGTCGCCTCAATAACCAAAAGCATTGCCAGTGCAATCTCCTGCCTTAAAATTATTACTAGTAGCATTTACAGCCAGCACCATGCTTTTCTACTTTGTGCAGAAATAGATATCTTCGCAGTTAGAATCATCACTTTCTAAGCGATATTTTTCACATTTTGCAGATCCTAATTTTTTAAGATAATCATCAACCTGAACTTTAAATCCTGCTTCTTCAAGTCTATTTTTATAGTCGCGTCCGTAAAGTCTGAGGTGGTCTTTTTGTCCAAACAACCTTTCTCGGTCTTCTGGAGAAACAACGCTAGGGTCTTCAAAGGTTTCCTGCTGCGTGCCAACTAAAGGAACTTGAAGAATTGCCCAGCCATTATGTCTGAGAATTCTATGTAATTCTCTCATCGCTTTGCGGTCATCTGTAACATGCTCTAAAACGTGATTACAAATAATGACATCAAAGGAATTATCCTCAAATTGAATATCTGTAATGTCTACATTTACCATTACTCGCGGTGCTGACAAATCGGCAGTAATGTAATCTAAATTTGGTAGCTTGCGGATAAGTCTATAAAGTTGAAATTCTGGTGCAAAGTGCAACACTTTCAACTTTTCAGACAACAAATTGGTATGGTTTTGCAAATACAGCCATAACAAACGATGCCTTTCTAAAGAGAAACATTTGGGGCATTCTGCATTTTGTCTGGCGTGAATTCCGGCTGGTAAAAATTTACGAAAACTGCCATTACAGCAAGGGCATGTAACTTGATTGCCTGCATAGGTTACGGATTGCACTGTCGATAAACAGCTTTTGGCAATTTGTGACAGGTAGTATTTGGGCTGCGTTACTCCTAGATTGGTTTTCACATTATTCATGGTTCACCTCAGTTTTTAGATAATTACTTATAGTTAAAACTATAATTTTTTAGCACTTAAAACCGTTTCCAAACTTATATTTTTCCGGTTATGACTACCTTTTTTTACTGCTTCGATACCTTGCAAGATTGCCATTGCGGTACGTTCCCAAGAAAATCTTTGAGTAACGCGATCGCGTCCTGTCATCCCCATTTGAGAAACCTTGTCTGGATTTTGCATTGCTTCGACAATCGCATCAGCAAGCAGATCCACTCGCTTGGCTGGTACTACCCATCCTGTGACATTGTTTTCCACGAGTTCGGGTATAGATCCGGAATCGTAGGAAATAACTGCAAGTCCAGCAGCTTGAGCTTCAGCGATCGCTCTGCCAAAAGATTCGACTTGCGAAGGTAAAATTGCTAAGTGAGCATACTCCAATTCTTTGACAAGTTCTTTAGGGTTCAGGCGTCCCAGCATTAAGACTTGGTTTTCAATTCCGTTGTCGCGTATTGCTTGCTTGACTTCCTCTTCAAAATCCCATCCTGCCAATTTCAGCGTCCAGTTCTTGTGACCTTGGGCAGCTACTCGACCCAAAGCTTCAATCGCATCAAATACTCCTTTGGGAGGAGCAAAAGAACCGTAAAAAATGAAGTTAGATACTCTTGAAGAAGGCGAACGATCAACTTTGCAGAATAAAGTATCTATGCCCCGATAAGTAATTTTAATTTTTTCAGATTTTATTTTAAATAAATTAATCAGTTCATTTAGTGTGAAATTTGAGGATACAAAAACTACATCAGCAGATTTAAAAAGTCTCCAGCGAAACCATTTATCAGCCAGACGTTTAACTAAGCGCAAACTCGTTTGGCGATTTACCCATTCTGTGTAGGAGGGGTGAGCAGCAATCATGCCAAACACAACTTTTTTTGACTTTAACAGCCCAGGTAAAAAAGCAGCTTCGTGTTCCCAACTTAAAAGAGCATCAACTTGCTTTTGGGTGAGAATTTTTTGTACAGTTTTGGCAACAGAATGAGCATCCAGCAGGTAATGCACTCGGCTTGGTTGCGCTGCGATAACTTGGGCTGGCTTACCTTTTAATTGTTCAGCAGCAGCTTCAGAAGAGACAGGTACAAGAATTACTTCATTACCCATCTGTTGTAGTTGATGAGCAATTTGCAGACAACTCCTCGTTCCTCCACCTGGAGTATTAAGGGAGTGCGGATAGGTGATGACAATGCAATTACTCATATTCTAGTTACTAATTTCTAAGAGAATAGCAAACATTATTAAATTTCCCAAAAATCATTTGCTTAGGAAGCTTTTAGATAATAAAAGCAAGCTTTTAAATTAATTTCCATTTTTTCTAAAAATGAAGTAATAATTAGATAATCTTTAATAATTTTATTATTTTCATAATCGTTATTTCCAGCGTGCCATTGAAGAGAAATGCCAATAGCAACTAGCTTGTTGGCAAACTTTTTTAAGCATTGAAATTCTTTACTGATCCAATAACCAGTGAAGATAAATTCTCTAGCCCGCAAGTGTTGCCTATCATTTCTTAAAGTTGCTGCATTGTTAGCGTGTATTCTGTGATGTGCTAGCACTTTTCCTAAAAAGCAACCTTTGCTGAGTGCTACTGCCATATACTTAACATAAAAATCACTACATGAAACAGCTTTAGCTATAGGCATGGGAAGAATTTTATCTAAAAGCGATCGTCTGAAACATAAAGCAGATGATGCAGGAAGAGCGGGGGGAAGTTTGCCAGACTTGAGCATGTTTCTAAAATCACATTCACGAGATGAACGTTGAGTGCTAGATTTGAGCAATAATTCAGCATTTTCATCTACCCACCTAAGATTGTGAAAGCACCAACCAAGTTCCTCAGAAGACTTAAATGCCTTCACAACTTCTGCAACTTTTTCAGGTAGGAGAATATCATCAGAATCTAAAAAGCAAATAATTTGTCCTCGACTGGTCGCAAAACCTACGTTATAGCATGAACATTGACCAGCATTATCCTTGAATACAGTAACTACTCGCTCACCATAACTAGCAATAATTTTTTGAGAATTATCTGTCGATCCATCATCTACAACAATAACTTCAATATTTTGATAGGTTTGACTTAATGCACTATCTATTGCTTGACCTATAAAGCGAGCATAGTTATAGTTTGCTATAATTATACTAACCAGAGGATTATCTTGGTATCTTGAAATATTTTCTGAATGGGTCATGTTGTTTACCAATAACTAATAAATTATGAATTAGACTTGTGAAAACTTTATAAATTTGACTAATAAAGCTATTCTCTTTTAGACTGACCTCCTAAATATAGTCGTAACTTTTCTAAAATAGTTACATATCTGATAAAAAGCATTACTAAATTAAACTGAAATTTTTGTTGGACTCCATATAACTTTTCATTAGTCCAAATACCATACAAACTTCTAAAAGGTGGCTTAAAAGTCTCTACTAAATCTATAGCTACTTCCATTGATGAAGGGTTTCTACTCATCATGCGGTCATAGCGACCGCCAACAATGCGAGCAACTCGCTTGTAAAGTTGCGAATATGAGTGTCTGCTAGGGTGGGCTACACAAGCATCATCTGCATAAACTTGCTTGTAACCAGCCGCAAAAACTCGTTGTCCCCATTCGAGATCGCCGCCGGACTTGAGAGTATCATCAAAACGACCAACACTATCAATTACATGTTTGAACGTAAAAAGATTTGCTGTTACACCATAATGATCCTTTTTCAAGCTTCTCTCTTGAGGAAAATCCATTGCAATGCTTTCATAAAGCTCCACAGCTGTTGGCTGGTCAGGATTTTTGAAGAAAAGGTCTATCCTACCAGCCACTAATCCGCAATTAGGTGTGCTGAGGAGATTTTCTACACCTTTTTCAACCCAATCTAAAGCTGGAATACAATCTGAGTCAGTAAAGGCTAAAATCTCACCTTTGGCAATGGAAATTCCTTGATTGCGAGCAGCATAAGAACCAGGTTGGCTTTCATAAGCGAACTTTGCTTGACTAAATTGACTAACTACACTTTTGATATCTTCTTGGGAGGCATTATCTACGACAATTACCTCATATAAATCTTTTGAGTAGGTTTGATTTTCTAAAGCTTGTAAGCAAAGCTTCAGGCGATCGGAGTCATTGAAAACTGGAATGATTACCGATACAAATACGTTAAGTTGAGGTTTGTTTAGCATACTAGCTTCCTCATTTTCTCGGCTTGATGTACTAACCAAAGTAATATTTTTCATGTGTAATGCTATATAAATAGACGCAAATAATTAATACTATTTTGATGTGAGTAATTCCTGATATAAATTAACTAAGCGATCGTTTAGTTTGTTAATATCGTAGTTTTCTTCTACCTGCTTACGACCGGCTTGCCCCATTTCAGCCCAAAGTTCTGGATGTTCAATTAAATAGTTCAATCGCTCGGCTAAAGCTTCTATGTCCCGTTCAGCAACTAAAAACCCAGTAATTTTATCTTGTACAAGTTCTGGAATTCCACTGTGTAGAGTACTAACCACAGGAATCCCCATTGCCATTGCTTCCATCAACACTACGGGAATTCCCTCTTGATCGCCGTTTTTACTAGTGACGCTTGGAGCTAACATGATATGACTATTGTTGAGTATTTCAACAACTTCATGCTGTTGTTTCCAACCAAGTAGCTTGACTGTACTTCCAACACCTAATTCTTGAATTAGTTGCTGTAGGTTCTCTCTCAAAGGTCCATCACCGAGAATGTTGTACTCAATGTTCTCATTGGCTTTTCCCAACTTAGCAACAGCACGAATAGCATATTCGACACCCTTTTTTTCTACCAAGCGGGCAATGGTGACAATTCGGATTTGACCATCTTGACTTGGATGACGCGGAGTAAAGGAAAACTTGTTGCAATCAACTCCCATCCGGTGAACGATAATCTTCTTTTCATTACATCCCAACTCAATTAGTTTCTGTTTCCAGTGTTCACTAATTGGCAGGAATAAATCTCCAATGTCAAATAAAGGCTTGTATCTATTTTTACTTAAATTTTGAATATATTGCGTAATATCGTAGCCATGAAATGATGTAACTAGCTTTCCTTTAGTTAAACCCATTTTTTTTAGTAATACACCTTTTAAACCATTCGGTCCAAAATGACAATGGATAATGTCGTATGGTTTTTTAGGTAAAAATGGTGTGGCTACATAAGGTAACATCCATATTGGTAGGGCAGCTTCCTTTGTATATTGGAAACCATTTATTAGCCAGTCAAACAATATTGGATATTTATAAGATTTTTCTAAGGTTAAGCTGATACTTTTGAGTAATCTAACCACACGGTTACTGCTTGGCGTATGAAAATAATAAGTCCGCTTCATTAAATTGTATTTATTTACATCTGAATGTACTTTGGATTCATCAGATGGAATAGCATAAATATCAAGCTCATTTTTATTTTCTATCAACCCTGTAATTTGATTCAAAATAAAAGTTTGGGACAAAACTGGAAAGTTATTAACAATAAAAGCGATTTTCATGATACTTATCTTAGTCCGAATTACCAATAAATGTTATATGCCCTTCATATGCTGTCGGATAAAAGTTTCTGAGCGAGCGCCAATTTGACGTGCTATAACAGCAAGTGAATAAGGCATACTTACTCTCCGTATTGGTTTATAATTTGGTATACACAGCTAATACATTACGACCTTGAGCAGACAAATTAACTAGCTTTTGTAGCTTACGCCGAAGTCTGGCAGGTCGCAAATTGATAAAAACGGCTTCAATTATTACACCTATCAGCTTCGATTGAGATTTTAAGTGCTGACTTTGAATTTTAAAATAATGGTCATATTCTTGTTCGTGAAGTTGCTCAATAATCAGCTTTTCTAATTTAATAGGAAAAAATTTTTGAAGAAGTTCCAATGAATTTTTATTCCATAAACCTAGGTGATGAGGAGGAAGATTTAAAGTATGATATTTATCATATTTATAGAGAAACGGATTATTATTGGGAACTCCCACAATAAACTTGCCTCCTTTTTTTAAAACAGCTAAAGAAGCGTTTATAAAATCATGAACATAATAAATATGTTCGAGAACTTGAAATGAACAGACAACATCATATTTCTCCTGGTTATCATTTGCATATTTGCAAATATCTTCTTTTAGAATCTTCAAACCTTTGTCAAGCCCAGCACTAACTGCATCGTCATTAAACTCTAAGCCTTGGCAAGACATTCCTAAATTTTGAAGTTCTTCAAGAAATAAACCACTTCCGCATCCTATTTCTAGAACTGAAGTATTCGCTTTTATAAAATTTTTAGCAGCCTGATGCTCAGGTTTAAGCCTGTAGTAACCCGCTCTTTTTTGCAGTTTTTCATAAAGTTTACTATCTCCACTTAATTCTAAGGGGAAATAAAACCTATATCCTGTATCTAAGCACTTATAAATCTTTACAAATTCTAGCCCCTCAAAATACTTACTTACATTTACACCATAATCTTTCATATATGCATCAATAATCGTTTGAGAAATGAGGTTATCTTCAAAAATGACGTTGCTACTGTTAGTTATAGGGCTTTTAATTTGCATATTTTTTGTCCTTTTTTGAAAATTATATTTTTGATGAAACGATAATTATACTTTCTGTTCAATTAAATTATCAACAGGTTTCTGCGCTACTAGATAATAACCAATGGGGAATTTTTTAGCTGTTTTACGTGAAATTTGTTTACCTAAATGAGATTCAAAAAATATAATAGCCAACTTGGAATAAATTTTGCATAAGACTGGTGAAAACTGTATCATTTGCTTGGCAATAATATCCAATACCACTTCTAAAGCACCTCCATAAGGCTCTAATTCGATTAAAGTTAAATTATTGTTTTTACAAAACATTCTTAATGCAAATTCTGTGTATCTAAAGAAGTCATAAGGCTGCTCGTGGAGCCAGTATAAGAAAGGTACTGTGAGAATAATTTTCCCATCCGGCTTTAAAAGTCTCGCCATTTCACTCATTAATAATTCTGGTTTAGCAATATGTTCCAGTACATCAGTGCTAAGAATAGTATCAAACTGTTCGCTTTCTAAAGAGAGGACATTATTTAAATCAAATTCATAATCAAGATATTGATTTTTGTGTAAAGTATTACCCCAATCAATACAAATATTGTCTTGAACTAAGTCTTTATAAATTCCGTATAGAGGAACATTTCCACATCCTAAATCAAGTAACAAACCTGTAGCGTGTTGTCTAATTATTTTTTCGTAAATACTAGCTTGAATATTTGCAATAATATGAGAACTAAGACTGACATTTTTGGGGTCATTAGAAGCCTTATAACCTTGAGCAGTCTTAATGAATTTTGTCTCTGTCCACAAATTTTTGTTTTGCATAATACTTAAATCTTAATTTTGCCTGAGAAAGGTTATTGATATATAAAAATCCACTTACAGAGCATAATGCTCTTAACGTTATTTCTTAAACTCGCGCAGAAAGCCCAAATAAAAACTTTTCATTTTGAATATATAAAACATGAACAAGAGATAGATTAAACTCATCACCACAGAATAAATAATTAATGCTGTCCATATTGGCAAGCTGGAGCCGATAGCAATCTTGATACCGAACACTACAGCGCCTGCTACTAAGGATGATATAAATGTTTGCTTTACTGATTGCAGTACATCAAGTATAGTGATTGATGTGCGACGTGTTGCATAGTATATGCAAGGACTAGTCTGTAAAAGCATTACTATCGCGTAGGATAAAGCAACTCCAGATGCTCCATACGGTAAACCGATAAAGAATGATGCCACTATTAACGAGGAAGACAATACACCCCATTTGAACATGCGATCGCTTCTACCTATGGAGATATATAGCCAACCGCTTGTATTGCAAACTGGTTGAAATAATGCGGATATACTTAACAATCTAAACAGTAAGATCGCACCACTCCATTGAGAACCGAGAAGCAATCCAATAATTTCTTCAGAAGCCACAACCATAAAAGTGATTATGGGCATAGTCAAAAACACAACAATTGATAGAGCTTTGAGGTAGTAGTTGCGAAACTGTTGCGGATTTGATTGTAATCTGCTCAGAGTAGGAACGGCAACAGCCGAAATCGGCGCATTAATCTGACTAAGTGGCAAAAGTAGTAATTGATATGCTTTAGCATATAAACCTAACTGTTGAGCGCCCCAATATCTACCAATAAGAACGTTGTCTAGATTTCGGGCAAAGTAGTTAACGGTGGAGAAACCAGTGAGATGTCCACCAAAAGCTAGCATGGTACGTGTACCGTTTCGCCTTTTAGGTAAACCTGGTCGCCAACTACAAGCAATCCAAAGTCCACTAGTGCTAACAATTCCTGAAACCAGTGGCATAATCACTAATGCCCAGTAACCCAATCCATACCAAGCAGCAACCATTGCAGATGCAATACCTAAGAGCATAGAGAGAACATCGTTGAACATCAGTACTTTGTACTGCATTTGGCGATTGAGCAAGGCACTATGCTGAACGCCTAACCCACCAATGATGAATCCAATTGCCAAAGCCAGGGTAATCCAGATTAAACGGGGTTCATGATAAAACCAGGCAATTCCAGGTGCGATCGCTACTGCTATCAGAGCAGTTGTAACGCTAAGTGCTAAGTTCACCCAAAATAGGTTACTAACTTGTTCATGAGTAATCTCATCCTTCTGGACAGTTGCCATCGACAACCCCAAGTCTTTGAACAGAGTGACGAACCCAGTAACAGCAGTCGCCATACCAATCAAGCCGTAATCTTGCGGTGTCAACAATCGAGCTAACACGAGGTTAGATCCCAAATTCAAGCTGAACTTAAAAAGTTGGGCAATCATTGTGACTGCACCGCCACGAACAGAGCGCCTCTTGAGGTCATCCTTCAGATGATCCGTGCGGAAATATTTATCATTTTTTGCACTAGAAAAAAGATTTTTCATGAACTTCTGCGTAAGACCCAATAGGACACTATAAATTCACTCTTCTATGAGCATTTCCCAAACAAAAATACACAAACAAATCAAAGTAGGTAGATAAGTTGGGTTATTGAAGCCTGTGTACTAGCACCTGAAAAATTCAGGGGTTTTCGCTCGCTTAACTGCCTACTTTATCCAAAGAACCACGTAGCAAATCCGGTTATTTTTTCAGCAAATTTCATAATTTTCACGCTTTGCTATTTTTGGGCAGATAACATGAGACATCGGGATTTAAAAAGAGCGATCGCTCTTAAAAACAGGTCTTGTATTTCTGTTCACTAGTTGCAGTCTGAAGTGCTTGTACCAAAAATTCTTTCGTATTTTGTGAAAGCAGCCTTCTCTATAAATGCTTACAAAAGGTATATGATGTACCCTGATAGAAGTTGAGCAGACACATCTTGGCTCTTCGTATAAGCTTTTGTGCGATCGCGCTTACCTCAACTCTCCACAATTACTAATCTCTCCATCCCAAATATCGTTCGCGGATACGAAATGGAGTACTAAAAGAACTCGACATCAACAGTTGCTTTAAAGCCAACCACATAAAAGCTGGAATCGTCTGTGTATAACGATTCCAGAGGCGGCGAGGTTCTTGCAACCAGCGATACAGCCATTCAAAACCCAAGTCTCGTATCATGCGGGGTGCGCGTTTATGGATTCCTGCGTATACAGGAAAAACTCCACCGACACCAATCATTACCGCCTTGATTTTATCTTGATGTTGAGCCATCCAATTTTCTTGTTTTGGACAACCCAGAGATACGAACACTAAACCAGCACCACTGTTGTTAATCATCTTAATCAGAGCTTTGTCTTCAGTTTCAGTCAAAGGACGAAAGGGCAAAGGTTCCATCCCTGCAATTTTCAACTTAGGAAATTCCTGCTCTAACCTTTTTTGCATCAAAGAAAGAATATCTGGTTGAGAACCCGCAAAGAAAACACTGACGTTTTGTGTTTGCGCTAGCTTACACAAAGCTAACAAAACATCCATCCCCGCTACGCGGTCTTGGTAACGCACTCCCAAAAGCCTCATCATCCAAACCAAAGGCATCCCATCAGGAGTGATTATATCTGCATTCTTTAAAACACTAGCAAACTCTGGATTCCAATGCGCCTCCATCAGCATATGTACGTTGGCTACGCAAACTGTCTTACTTTCGCGAGCGATCGCCCACCTAAGTATAGTCTGTATCTGGTCTTCAAAACGTAAAGCAGTAATCGGAAAATCAAGCACTCTTTGTTTAGGTAGAAAAATTCCCACCATTAAGTCACTCCTTGTGTCAAACGAAAATTCAGAACAACGACTAACCATTCCAAATATTGAAAATGTCAGATTTCATAAAGGACTGACTTTTTTCAAGGATTGAAGCATGGTTGAAGTTAACACATGGAGATGCAATAGCTTTTACTGTAAATTATTGGCTTCCCTGGTAATAATTATTTCTTCTTCGCCTGTATAGTAATTTACTCTATAAAAAAGCAAAATTACTAATTATTCTGCAAAATTTATCTTAACTTTACATTTCCTTTTTGATTTGTTTACGTAAGCATTACAATCGCTTTAAAAATAGGAAAAGAAGTATTTACTTAACACAAAGATTCAAGCATCAAGCGCGAAATCTTAAACAGTCGAACAGGCAAACCTTAATACTTGAGGATTGCAAATCATAAGTATAATTTCTATTTAATATTTTTATGAATTAACAAACAATCTGCTGTTATGCAGTTGAAATAACACTAATCTTCTAACTTTAGAGAAAAGTCCCAAAAAATAGGGGGAAGATTAACTTTTCTTCCCCCTGTTTCTTGTTTTTGCGATTGTCTACGTTGTCGGCTTCTTTCAGCCTTTTTCGCAACATCTGCCTTTGTTTTTTAAGTTGTCGCTGTCTTGCAGAACCACCTCTGCCTTTATCGTTTCTGCCTTCGCGACGGGGAGATTCCCATCTCTTTAATCGCATAATTATTAACCTTTCTTAAGTAAAAATCAGTGAAATAAGATAACCGAAGTTTTATTACTGCCAAGTCGCTGATAATTTATTTGGCTTGCAGTTAATATTCACTATATACATTTTAGATCGTAATTATCCCATCGTCAAATCAATATCGTAGAGGTGAACAAACATCATGATGAAAAACGGCTGCAATTAAGTTAGTTTTGTGCAGTTTGATAAGCGGTTATCCATGCAGCATCGTCATTCAAAAAAATAAACCCTCATTTACATTTATCATTGGCAATGACAACCACGTTGGCGTTTCAAGTTTCTTTCTCCTATACACTGCGTAACAGAAACTATCCGGGCTATTTTATTGCTTTAATTAAAACTAGACGAGAGAATCCATCCCATAATTGATAGCGATAAATAAGCGCTTGCTAACTTCTGTTATATATTCATGATTTTTCCACCGCGATCCGGAATTAAATATATAAATCGCAAAAAAGAATCATAAGTTTATTTAAAAAATTGGTGAAAACTATCGATAGGCATATATTACAGGCTAATTTAACCCTTGTAATAGCTATATATTTTTCCTATAACCTAATTTTTGCTTGAGATAGTGCTTCTGCTGTGGGTTTCACAAACAATAGACACTCATTGACAGCCTTCTCCTTCGGAGACGCTAGCGCGAACATCCGATCCGGTCGTGGGGTGTTGAGGATCTAGTAA
>NZ_JTCM02000131.1 GCF_000817785.2 Hassallia byssoidea VB512170
CAGATGCTTCAACGCGGGAAACCCGACGGCAGTCGCTCATGGGGGTAACGAACATGACCGCGCTGCCTCCGCAACGCACTGGCTCCCCTTGTCCACGGACACGTTCCTCACTCCTCCACCCCCGCACGGAAGTGTCCTCCCCTTGTCCCCCCTGCCCCCCTAGTCCCCCTGTCCCTTCTTAACAGCCGCAACCACTGTGAGCGCAGCCTTTCATGGTTTTGTGACCTTCAGCGCAGGCTTCAGAGCAATAAGATTTTTCGTCTTTTTTAATACTATCTTCTAGGGAAACAATACATAGGCAAGAAGGACAAGCACATTTCATTTGGGTTACGGTTGTCATAATTTTTCCTCTGAATACTGAAGTTAATATAACATATGAACAATTGTTCAAGTGTAAGTTAATATAATTTAATCTTACTGAAGCAATAAATTGATTTTGAGGCTGATTCGCCAGGAAAAATTATCTTGTCTATTCTTTGTTTGAGAAAAAATGTAAAAATAAAATGTTTTATTTAATGTGTAAAGTTACTTGAGTAATAAAATTAATTAATACTAGATATAAATATTAATTCACGTAGGTAAATTTTGCGCGATCGTAACTATTCGGGTTGAAACCAAGACGAGTGAAAGTAGCTGGGAGGTTGAGTGGAGTAGATTTTCGGGGGTTTATGATTGCTTTACGTAAGCTCGTGGCTAACTTTAGCAACTCTTCAAAGGATTCCAGCAAAAATGACCTGGCAAAAGTAGATTTTTGTTTAAATAATGAAAATAGAGTTTAATGCTCCCCGTAATTATTCGTGCAGCGAGTTGACAGTGCATGAGCTACTGCTTAAATCCGATCTGTCCCAATCCAGAAAATTTGGCATACAGCCAAAGGTGTCAGTCTTGTGGCTCGCGGCTTTTGTTGCGCGATCGCTATCGGGTGCTCAAACCATTAGGTCAAGGTGGTTTTGGTGCAACCTTTCTAGCCCTAGATGAAGCCTTACCAGGTGAACCAAGTTGTGTAATCAAGCAACTACGTCCTTCAGGAACCGCACCACACATTTTGCAGATGGCGCGGGAACTGTTTGAGCGAGAAGCGAAAACCCTAGGCAAAATTGGCAATCATCCCCAAGTACCTCGGCTGCTGGACTATTTTGAAGATCATGAACAATTCTACTTAGTCCAGGAATACGTCAGTGGCGCTACCCTTCAACAGGAGGTGAAACGCGACGGAGTATTGAGCGAAGCCGGAGTCAAGCAATTCTTGAGCGAGATGCTGCCATTGCTACAATACATCCACGAGCGAAAGGTGATTCACCGCGATATCAAGCCAGCCAACTTAATTCGCCGCGATCAAGATGCTAGATTAGTTCTGATTGACTTTGGAGCCGTCAAAAATCAAGTCAGTCAAGTTACAAACCAATCCGAGCAAACAGCATTAACTGCATACGCAATTGGCACTCCTGGTTTTGCCCCTCCAGAGCAAATGGCTATGCGTCCAGTTTACGCCAGTGATATTTACGCGCTGGGGGTAACATGCATTTATCTGCTGACTGGCAAATCTCCTAGAGATTTAGACTACAATCCCACAACCGGGGAAATGATGTGGGAACAGCTTGTACAAGTGAGCGCTCACTTAACACAAGTGCTGCGAAAAATGCTTGAAGTCTCAGTACGCAATCGCTATCAGTCAGCGGAAGAAGTACTCAGAGCACTAGAGATGGAACCATACCTGGAGAGTTTGGCACAGAGTATGGTTGCTCAATCTTCTGTGAGTGTGAAAGAGCGAACTTCTCTAACACGCAACCACTTGGAAGATTCTGGTGTATATTGCAGCAATACGAATAGCGCTTCTTCTAGTGCTGGGGTTCAGCAGCTAGCAGCAGCAATTCGCGCAAGACGAGCCAAAGCCGCAGAAGAAGCAGCTTTACAAGCTCCAGGAATACAGAAGGGAGTGATGACCACAAAATCAACTACTTTGGCTAGCAGCAATAGTAGTTCGCATCAAAATACTAAAGTTACTCGTAAATTAGATACTCAAGGTTTATTAACGGCTTACGTTAAAGGAAGACGAGATTTTGCCCAACACAATTTGAATCTACTGAATTTGCAAGGAGCAGACTTATCGGGAACGAATTTCCATTCCTCTCAATTGGAGAAAATCAACCTTCAAGGAGCTAATCTCCACAACAGTGACTTTGGCAGAAGCTCTCTTAACCGTGCGAATCTCAGGGACGCTAATTTGAGTAAAGCTTACTTTAGTCATGCGGATTTAGAAGCAGCAGATTTGCGAGGTGCAGACCTTAGCTATGCTTATCTTAATAATGCCAATCTCCGAGGTGCTAATCTGTGTGGTGCTAATTTAACTGGTGCGAAAATTTCTGAGGAGCAGCTGGCACTAGCTAAGACTAATTGGATGACTGTACGTCCCAATGGTAAACGAGGCTTATTATAATTTTAGATTTTCGATTTTAGATTTTAGATTAGGTTGCCGCGCTCCGCTCGCAATGCTACGCAATTTTGGATTTGAAATAAAGGCAATCCAAAATCGGAAATTTAAAATTGAAAATAATTTTAATTGAGGTCAGAAAACACAGCTATTTACAGTTTCTAGTACAAATTGTGGGGCATAAACAATCCTCACTAATAGTTTTGAGTTTCATGGCGTAGCAATTATATGTTGTCAAAATATTTTCTTTAAACCTATATATTACTATTAAAATAATCTGTTTGCTTTTTTTTTAATATTTTATTTATAAATTTCCGATAGAAAAATTTCTTTGTTACATTTCGCAAAATACATCGAAGTGTAACAATTTTTTTGTAAAACTTTTCATAATATTTAAGTGGTAATGCGGTTACTGCTAACAGCAAAGAAACTTTAACCTAAAATAATAAATCTGAATGCGCTTTGGGCAGCTCAATTATCAACAATTGCAGCGTCAAGCCGAAAAAGCAATTATCCCTGGTTGTAGGCTGAGACCAAAGATTCATGAGCGAAATCAGCAAGTTAAATTTGTTTGCCGTAAAAAGCTCACCTATGATGGTTGAGTGGAAAGAAAACGAACTAGAACGGAGATTGGGTTTATACCAGCTATTCCTCAAGTTGTATGAACACCATAGCAGCCTTCTAGATCAAATTCTTGAGTTGGAAAATTTATATCAACCGTCGTTGACGGGGGTAAAGCCACTTTACATACAGGGTGTAGTAGATACCTCTGTTGTTTATGTGGTAACAAATTTGTGCGAGTCAACACAAAGTCTACGACAGCCACAGCAAATCTGGACAATCGGTCGCGATCGCGGATGTGGAATTCAGATTGCTGATAGATATTTGTCTCGTCATCACGCTGCGATTCAATATGTTGAACAACAAGGCTTTTATTTAATTGACTTTAACAGCACCAATGGTTCCTATGTAAATTCTGAACTTGTTTATCAGCCAGTATTGCTTAAAGATGGCGATCGCATCAGCTTAGGAAACATGACTTTTTATTTTTTTATTAATCATTCCCACCACGTTTTACCGACTGTAGCAGTAGAGTTATTAATGCAACTTGTACCCACAAACGCATCTGACAGGATACAAATACTTACTTCTCCCCTGGAAACAGAAAAACATCTAGCGGCAAAGCTAGATGATGTACAAATTAGTAAAGATACGAATTTAATTGAAAAGCTGCAACATCAAATTCACAGCTTAAGTGCAGAGCAACAGTCAGACATTTTAGATCGCTTTTTTAATAGACAAACGTCTGATAAGTAAAGTAGCACATAGATAAGATTGCTAGTGGCTAATTATATTAATATAGTTAGCCGTTAACAATCTTATAAGTGTTATTCTTCTAACTCTTCGATTTCATCCTCTTCGTCTTCGTCTGTCTTCTTGACAGAGTTAGCGGAAACGACAGCGCCCATTTCTAGCTTTTCACGAACCTGCTTCTTAATTTGGTCAGCAAATTCCGGCTTTTCTTCTAGGTACTTGATGGCGTTGTCTCGACCTTGAGAGATGTTGTCACCGTTGTAACTATACCATGCTCCCTTGCGAACCAAGACACCAGTTTCTTCTGCTAGGTCAACAATACAACCTAGGGTAGAAACGCCTTTACCAAAAATAATGTCAAATTCCGCGATTCTAAAAGGCGGCGCGACTTTGTTTTTCGCAACTTTGACTTTGACGCGGTTGCCAAATTCATCAGTACCTTTTTTCAAAGTTTGAATTCGGCGAATATCCAAACGCACGGAAGCGTAAAACTTTAAGGCATTACCGCCAGTGGTAGTTTCTGGGCTACCGTAGGTGACACCGATTTTTTGCCGCAACTGGTTGATGAAAATTACTGTGCAACCTGATTTACCGATATTACCAGTAATTTTACGTAGAGCTTGGCTCATCAATCTCGCTTGCAGACCAACGTGAGTATCTCCCATTTCGCCTTCAATTTCAGCGCGGGGAACCAATGCTGCTACCGAGTCGATAACTACAATGTCAACAGCAGCGGAGCGAACGAGTTGATCGACAATTTCTAAAGCAGATTCTCCGGTATCAGGTTGAGAAATCAGCAAGTTGTCAATATCAACACCTAACGCCGCAGCATAAGTGGGGTCAAGGGCGTGTTCAGCATCCACATAGGCTGCTATACCGCCTTCTTTTTGGACTTCAGCGACTGCGTGTAGGGCTACAGTGGTTTTACCAGAACTTTCCGGTCCGTAAATCTCAATCACCCGTCCCTTGGGTAATCCGCCGCCTAATGCCAAATCCAGGGTGAGCGCTCCACTGGAAATAGTTTCCACACGCATCCGGGTAGCGTCACCCAGGCGCATGATTGCTCCTTTACCAAAGCTACGCTCAATTTGGGTGAGTACCATGTTGAGGGCTTTTTGCTTGCCTGCATTATCAGTGGTGTTAACAGCCATTCCTGCCTCTAAATATATGGATTTAAGGAGTGTGGATTTGATTTGACTAGAACAGATATACTATTTTGACATTTTTTAGCCGCGATCGGCTACATAGTTTAAGACGGATTTCCCGGCTATGTCGTTGTTACGACATGCTTTATGTTCTCCAGCTGGGCAATACTTCATTTTTAACAGAAAAGCGTGACAAGATTCTAACGCGATCGCCTCTACAAGTCACGAGCTTTGTTTGACTCGTTTAATTATTGTGTAAACCAGGGGTTTAGTTTCCGCCCGATAAGAATCATACTAACTCATAGCGCGGGTTAACTTAGAATTCTTTTAACGAGCGCTGCCGACTCGAATGCGATCGTTCCCAGGACAGTCAACAGCAAATTACCCCGATTATCCCACCAGCGCAACCAGGGTAATTATACATTTTGATAGCGACCTTGCCAAATTTGTAATTATACACCCATTGATTCTATCGGATAATGCCCGCGATGATTATACAGGTACTTGCTCATAGCGACTCCTGAGCATCAGAAATAAGCAATGGTGGAACCATCAACTGCCAAAACCCTTACCAGTGACGTAGGATACCGCCAAAGACGCAAAGAAAACGACAGCACCAGCGATTTCTTTTGGATCTCCCCAACTACCAACAGAGGTTCGTTTTTGCAGCCAATTCTCCAGAGTTAGCCCCTCTACTTTTGTAATACAACCAAACCTGTAACCACTAAATTATTTATAACTGCTCATTTACAGCCGGGATTTTTAAATGTACAAGTGCCTTTTGTAATACACTAGGCTTTACACTCAGCCAAATTTGGTTGCGCTTATCTTCAGTGTAGCCAATAACAACTGCACCGATTGGTGAGCCAATATCAGGATACATCTCAGGTGTCATGTCTCCCGTATCAACAAAATCTGTAATCTGTACAATTCCTCTAATATTTGCATCACCAATATCGACAAATATCCCGAATGGAGCATGATATTCAACTTTACCGTGGATGAGTTCTCCAAATCGGTACTTAGACTTTACTTCATTCCAAAAATCGTTACTCATGATTATTCTGGCTTGAGAATTGTAGGAAATTGGTTTAAAACTGGGAACAGGCTTTGAGGTATTGGTAGTTCGAGCTGCAATTTGCCTTGATAAGGTTTTTCAAGCGGTTTAAAGTATTCATCATAAATTTTGCGATCAATTGTAACCTCCAAAACTCCGTCCTTATAGTATTTATTGTATTCCTCAGCAAGACTTCTGCTATTTGGAGCTACGAAGTAGCATTTTCCATCGGCATTAGGAGGACTGTAAGGAAAATCGGCAGGTTGAAAACCATCCTTTAACAATCTTTGCCCTTTACCCTTTTGAAGAGCTTTATAAATTGTTATTGTATGTGCTGAGTCCAACAATATTAAAAACTAAGGTGATTAAGTACACGTTCACAGCCAATTCTCTAGAGTTAGCCCCTCTACTCTCGACATATCGCTATCATTAGAAACCAGAATTAAGCTGCGTGTAATCGCTGTCGCCGCTATCAATATATCGGCATCTTGTATTGGTGTACCTTTTGTCTTTAAATCTGCATGAATTTCGCAAGCTTTTTCTATAATTTCTATATCGTCAATAAATAAAATTTGATATTTTTGGTGAAACAGATTAAATTCTGCTAGCTGACTTGTAGCATTGGCATACAAAAGTCCTCTTTTTACTTCATAGTAAGTTATACAGCTAATAAATACATCTTGCCCTGAACGGCGTGTTTCGCGCAGTTTATTCTCTACAGTTGTATTTTTTCTCTTTAAAATGTAGCTAACAATATTTGTATCCAGTAGATAAGTCACCCTTTCTATCTTCCCTCTACTGCTTCATCGAACATTTTTATTTGTTCTGGAGTTAAATCATTTAACGTACCTGAAATAGCATCTAAGACTAAGATACTATCAATTCTCTTAGTTAAGTCATCATCTTTAATAGCTCTTATTTCTTCAGGAGTAAATTGACCAAATAATTCTACCAACATTTCTATCATTTCCCCTCTTTTCAATTTCACCAAATATAAGCTATTTGTCTTAAATAACTTTTCAACTATTGGTGAGATGCGGTCAATAAGTTCTTGAGTATAGTTAGATACTTCTTGCATGATTTACTCCAAGCTTTTAATATCGACTACCGATCCTATCTTACATGGTAGTCCGTAGGTTGTTGGTTGAACATACAATGCGATCGCATAACACAACAGCCTGAATATAAAGCGCGATCGCTTCACCACTTGGGATTATTCTCTATGTCGATATCCTCCAGCAATTTCAAATCGCAAATACTATTTTTTTACTGAATTACTCTAATTATAATTACTTTCCCTCAATTTAAAAAAAGGGGTGAACATCATGCCCACCCCACATAAATTAGAAATTAATCTGTTGCTAATTAACCCAAAAGTTTCTTAGCTATCGATAACACATTGGGTATTTCACAAAATCATATATCGCTGCATTTTCAAATAGATTGATTGAGCCATTGCCAGACACGCTTCAAAAATGATTGTTCTTGAGAGTATGAGAATTCTGCACGTAAGCGATCATTATAAAGTTGCATATTCTCACCCGTTTCCGTCCAAACAAGTTCAAGGCACGGAACATGAGTTTTACAACCTGTACAAAAGCTCATATCTGCTGAATATAAATATGGGTTCTTTAAATAGCTGCGAATAATCTCTTCTGGCATTCGAGTGTAACTATCGCATTTAGCATGATAATAAATACATGGAATACCTTCTAGAGAAGCTTGTTCGCGCTCTTTCGGGGGTAAGGTGACATACTCATTTTGTTGACCATCTGGACGTAACTTTAAATGTTCTTGGTGATGCCTTAAGTAATCTTCTTGATCCAACCATTCATGGCAAAACTCACATCGGTACTTTTTCATTGTCTACCCTAATCGATTTAAATATGATGCTTGATTATTGAGATCCAACACGACAAAAATTTGATTGAGAATACAATCTACAGACATAGTTATGTTTGATTCTCTACATTTTCATTATTCCCAAAATAAATATAAAAATCAAAGCTTACATAAATAAAAAAGCTTCGTAGGTTGGGTTTCGCTGTCCCTATACCCAACGTCATAGTCTCGTTGGTGTTGGGTTACACTTTGTTCCAACGCCACTTGCTCTATGCCGGGGAACCTGTCCACCGCAGTGGCTCCCCAACCTACATTTGTAAAAAAACTAAAATTTATTTCTCTAAATCTCCCTCAGCGTCCCTCCGCGTTAACCTCAGCGCTCCTCTGCGTTAAAAAAAGGGCAGGCAAAATGCCCACCCCTTAAAAAAAATGAGATTAATCTGTTGCTAATTAACCCAAAACTTTCTTAGCTGTCGCTAACACATTCTCAACGCTAAAGCCGAACTTCTCCAAACAAACGCCACCGGGAGCGGAAGCACCAAAGCGATCAATGCTCACACAATCGCCTTCCATGCCGACATACTTGTGCCAGCCGAAACTAGCGGCAGCTTCTACAGACACGCGTTTGGTAACGGCTTTTGGTAGAATAGACTCTTTATAAGCCGCATCCTGTGCTTCAAACAGTTCCCAAGAAGGCATTGAGACAACACGGACTTTTTTACCTTCGCTGGTGAGTTTCTCAGCTGCGGTGACGCAGAGGCTCAATTCTGAACCAGTACCAATCAGGATTAACTCCGGTGTACCTTCGGAATCTACCACGGTGTATGCACCCTTAGTTACGCCCTCAATTGATGTACCTGCTAAATTGGGGACATTTTGACGGGTGAACGCTAACAAAGTGGGAGCGTTTTGCTTCGACTTCTCAACTGCTACTTTGTAAGCTCCAGAAGATTCGTTTCCGTCTGCGGGACGAATCACTATTAAATTAGGAATCGCTCTCAAAGAAGCCAAAGTTTCAATTGGTTGGTGCGTTGGACCATCTTCACCTTGTCCAATCGAGTCGTGAGTCATCACCCAAATCGAACCCGCTTGAGACAGGGCAGATAAGCGGATGGCAGCACGCATGTAGTCTGTGAAAATTAGGAAGGTGGCACCGTAAGGAATTAATCCGGATTGATGCAGCGCTATACCGTTACAAATCGCGCCCATAGCGTGTTCGCGCACGCCAAAGTGGATGTTAGGGTTTTCGTAATGTCCTTTTTGGAAATCGCCGATGCCTTTGATTTCGGTAAGGTTGGAGTGGGTTAAGTCAGCGGAACCACCAATTAACTCAGGTAAAACCTTCGCTAGTTTGTTGAGGCAGTTTTCTGAGTGTTTGCGGGTGGGTATTCCTTTGTCTTCCGGGGTGTAGGTGGGTAGTACTTTGTCCCAACCGTCGGGGAGTTTGCCACTAATGAAACGTTCAAATAGAGCCGCTTCTTCGGCATATTTGGCTTTGTAGTCGCCAAAGGTCTTATTCCATTCGGCTTCGTAGTTAGCACCGCGCTCAACGGCTTTACCCATGTGATTTTTGGCATCTTCTGGAACTACGAAAGGCTCGTATGTCCACTCTAGGTTATTCCGGGTTAGAGTTACTTCATCGCCCCCTAACGCTGAACCGTGAATGCCGGCAGTGTTTGCCTTGTTGGGGGAACCGTAACCGATGGTGGTTGTCACCTTAATCATGGTCGGCTTGTCGGTGACTTCTTTAGCTTCGGCGATCGCCTTTTCAATTGCGTCTAAATCTTTATTACCATCTTCGACATGCAAAACGTGCCAGCCGTATGCTTCAAAGCGCTTGGAAACATCTTCGGTGAATGCTACATCTGTAGAACCATCGATGGAGATGTGGTTGTCGTCGTAGAGAGCGATGAGTTTGCCTAATCCCAAGTGTCCTGCGAAAGAACAAGCTTCACCGGAAATACCTTCCATGTTGCAACCGTCACCCAAAATTACGTAAGTGTAGTGGTCAACAATTTTGGCATCGGGTTTGTTGAATTTAGCGGCTAGGTGCGCTTCTGCCATTGCTAAACCGACTGCGTTGGCAATTCCTTGTCCTAATGGTCCGGTAGTAACTTCTACACCTTCGGTCATGAAGTTTTCCGGGTGTCCTGGGGTTTTGGATTCCCACTGACGGAACTGCTTGATGTCTTCAATACTTACGCTGTCAAAGCCTGTCAGGTGTAGGAGGGCATACTGCAACATCGAGCCGTGACCAGCTGACAATACAAAGCGATCGCGGTTAAACCACTTGGGATTTTTGGGATTGTACCGCATAAAGCGGTCCCACAGCACAAACGCCATTGGTGCCGCACCCATTGGCAGTCCTGGGTGTCCCGATTTGGCTTTTTCTACGGCATCAATAGCCAAAAAGCGAATCGAGTTAATACAAAGTTCTTCGAGGGATTGGGTTGCAACAGCCATAATCTCTTATATTTAACGACGGTTTAGCACTCTTTAAGCTAATCATTGCTGGGGTTGTTTTGGTTTATCACCCCAAGCAGTATCCTCATCATCCCATTGCCTGCTGACGACAGACAAGCGGGATCTCTTGAATTAGAGCGATCGATCAAACAGATAATCTGGTCATGCTGAACTCTTAAATCAAAGCAGAATGACATTTTTGATACATTTTGCTTCCTAATATCAAGAGATCCGACCAGCGGCAGATTTTGGATCTTAGCGGTACTTCTTAAAGGCTAGCGTGACATTGTGTCCGCCAAACCCAAAAGAATTGGAAAGTGCCACCTCGACATTCAAATTGCGGCTTGTGTTGGGAACATAATCCAGGTCACACTCTGGATCTGGCTTTTCTAAATTAATTGTCGGGGGAATTTTATCGTTGGCGATCGCTAATACTGTTGCCACGGCTTCAATGCCTCCAGAACCACCCAATAAATGACCGGTCATGGATTTGGTGGAACTAATTGCCACTTTATAAGCATGTTCCCCCAAAGCTTTCTTCATCGCGGCGGTTTCTGTCGAATCGTTCGCCTGGGTGCTGGTGCCGTGAGCGTTGATGTAGTTTACCATATCTGGAGTTATTCCGCCGTCTTTTAATGCCAGTTGGATGGCTCTGGCGGCTCCTTCACCGCCGGGGACGGGGGAGGTGATATGGTATGCATCACAAGTCATGCCATAGCCGACAATTTCCGCATAAATACGGGCTTTGCGACTTAAGGCGTGTTGCAGCTCTTCTAGAATTAAAATTCCCGCACCTTCACCCATGACAAATCCGTTGCGATCGCGGTCAAATGGACGGCTTGCGCGTGCGGGGTCATCATTCCGACACGAAAGGGCTTTACATGCGGCAAATCCGGCTAGAGACAAGGGTGTAACTGCCGCTTCGCATCCACCGCAAATCATCGCTTGGGCATATCCATTTTGAATTAGGCGAAAAGCATCTCCAATCGCATTCGAGCCGGCGGCGCAGGCAGTGACGGAGCAGGAATTAGGACCTCTAGCACCAGTGTGAATTGCTGTCAACCCCGCTGCCATGTTAGCGATCATCATCGGAATCATGAAAGGACTACAGCGATCCGGACCGCGGTTGAGGTAGACCGTTTGCTGGTCTTCCATCACTTTAATGCCGCCAACGCCCGAACCGATGATTACACCCACTTGTTCTGCGTTCAGGTCATTGATGACTAATCCAGCATCTGCTAGAGCCTGTTTTGCACCCGCAACTCCAAATTGGGAAAACCGATCCATGCGCTTGGCTTCTTTGCGCTCCATGTACTCATGTGGATCGAAGTCTTTCACCTCACCAGCAATGCGGCAATCATGGCTTGTAGCATCAAATAAACTGATGTAGTCGATGCCATTGCGTCCTTCCATTAATCCGGACCAATATTCGGGTGGTGTTTTACCAATCGGTGTAATCGCGCCAACACCAGTTACAACAACGCGCTTACGTATAAAATCTGTCATGACGATAGTTAGGGTGGCGAGAAAGCTGCATAAAAGGGGGAGGGGGGAGTGGGGAGTGGGGAGTGGGGGAGTGGGGGAGTGGGGGAGTGGGGGAGTGGGGGGATGGGGAGGACAAGGGAGAGGGGGAGGACAAGGGAGATATAGGAATTTGTTTCTTACCCCCTTGTCCCCCTTGTCCCCCTTGTCCCCCTTGTCCCCCTTGTCCCCTTGTCTCCTTGTCCCCTTGTCTCCTTGTCCCCCATTCCCCATTCCCCATGCTTTTAGGCGGATGCGGCAACTTTGTTGTTGATGTAGTCTACTGCTTCTTGAACTGTGGTAATTTTTTCGGCGGCTTCATCAGGAATTTCAATATCAAATTCTTCTTCTAAAGCCATTACCAGTTCAACTGTATCTAAGGAATCAGCCTGTAGATCGTTGGCAAAATTGGATTGTGGTTTAATTGTGTCAGCCTCAGTAACGCTAAGTTGCTCGGCGACGATTTTCTTGACCTTTTCAAAAATTTCCGCTTCACTCATAGATAAAAGTCCTTAACCAGTTGCTACGATCCGCCGTTTATGGGCGATGTGGTTTTGAGCATATACATCTTATCGTCAACCGCGATCGCCCGTACACAGGATTAGGGTTTTTCTTAGGAAAATCCCTGACCCATTTTCTATTAAAGAACAGTTGGGCAACGCCAATTGAAGATGCGCGATCGCGCTGATGAATGTAAATGCTTTCCTTATTCAATTCTGACTAAATTTTTCGCCGATGTCCCAATTTAGATACAAAGCTTTGCCAGCATCACGGACAAGAAATGATAAAACAGTTATTGTTTAAGGGCAACTGCCTAACTCAAATATACTTTTATGCTATCTCAGACGCTAAAATACGCTTACTTCCCAGGTTGTGTTGCCCAAGGTGCTTGCCGCGAGTTAAGCTTGTCAACCAAAGCTTTAACTAAAGCTCTGGGTATTGAACTGGTAGAATTGAAAAAGGCTGCTTGCTGCGGTTCCGGCACTTTTAAGGAAGATTCTCAACTGTTGGAAGATACGGTTAATGCCCGGAATATCGCTTTAGCAGAAGAATTAAATTTGCCGCTACTCACACATTGCAGCACTTGTCAAGGCGTGATTGGTCACGTTGATGAGCGCTTGAAAGAATGTCAAAAAACTGACCCCCAATACATTGACAAAGTTAATGGCTTGCTGGAAAAAGAAAGCTGTTCGCCTTATCGGGGAAGTACTGAAGTTAAACATCTCCTGTATGCTTTGGTGACAGATTATGGTATAGAGGAAATTCAAAAACGAGTCACCCGTAAGTTGAGTGGGTTAAAATGCGCGGCTTTTTATGGCTGCTATCTTCTCCGTGCCCAAAAATACATGCCTTATGATGACCCATTCCAACCGCAAGCGATGGAAAATGTTTTTCGGGCAATCGGTGCAACGCCAATTTATTATCGAGGTCGGACGCAATGTTGCGGATGGCCTCTTTCGAGTTATGCTACTAGCCAATCTTTCAAAATGGCGGGGATGCATATTCAAGATGCACTAACATCTGGTGCTGATTGTATTGTCACACCTTGTCCGCTGTGTCATTTGAATTTAGATTCTCGTCAGCCTGAGGTGGAAAAAGTCATCGGGCAAAAATTAGGTTTGCCGGTGTTGCATTTACCGCAGTTGATTGCTTTGGCGTTAGGAGTTAGTCCGCAAGAACTCGGTTTAGAAAGGCACATTGTTTCTACTAAGCCAGTGTTGGAGAAATTGAGTTTGTAGTAAGCGTTTTAACGCTTAATTTAACGACTTTAGTCGTTACTACGTTAAAAAAGCGCGATCGCATGAGTCAAATTCAACAAATGCGATCGCGCTTTTTTCACGCGGCAAATTACAAACATCCCCCAAAATTACGGTAAATATAATTTCCTCAACCTATCTAGCGTTAGAGGTACTCAACAAAGGCGATGGGATTAAATGCTAGTGATTAGTTGAGGTTGATTTATGGACTTTAAGTATAAGTGGAAAAATGGTCAAGCTCCAAGTCTAGATCAAGCAGCACGTAGCAAATATCTCTTGGATGAGCAACAGTTTGATACCGATGAAGACCGTAATATTGCCGAGCAAGATGCTCGTAAGCATTTAGGTGTACCCACGCGAATCGCAGATGACGATCGCTCTATATTACCTCACGCTGCTGCTGATGAAAGCGAGGATGATTTAAACGATTTATAAAATAGGTATTGTTTTACTTGAAAAAAATAACCGCGATCGCCCTTTTGTAATGTAGTGCGATCGCGTGAGAGTAAACTATTCACCTATGGCAATTAAACAAACTTCCACAGTTTTAGTTAATTATGAACTAGTCAGCGCCGTTTTGTCATCTGCCAAGTTAATTTTCACTACTTTGTTTTTGGCTTCTTCGGCTTTAGGCATTGTTAATGTTAAAATGCCATTTTTGAATTCGGCTTTAACTTGGTCATTCTTAATTGCAGCAGGTAGCGGGATTGTCCGTTGGAATTTACCATAACGGAACTCTGAGCGCAAATAACCGCGTTCTTCAGCTTTGTTTTCATAGCGAGTTTCACCCGCTATCGAAACTGCTTCCCGTGCTACTTGAATATCTAAGTCTTTACCTTCAAGACCGGGAACTTCAGCGCGTAAAATCAACTGGTCGTTTGTATCTGACAATTCGACCGCAGGGGACCAAGTTTTTGTCACTTCTCGGTTATATCCTGCTAGTTCATCAAACATTTTATCCATTTGATGCCGCAGAGTTTCCATTTCTTGGAAGGGTTGCCAACGTATTAATGCCATAACTTAATTAACCTCCATTAAATCAGCGTTGTGATTGAAGTAAAAGTTCAGTCAAGCTTTAGCAAAAAACACAAGGCGCAGCTTGTATTTTGTTTTTATTAGGCGCTTTCTTTATCGCCTTTGAATTTATATTAAAATCAAATCAAAGTTTGATTAGTGAGGGAAACCCTACCACTTTTGTAGTGCTTCCCAGAAATAAGTTAGGACTTACTTTTGCCCTAAACGCTGCAATTGTTTCAATGTTTGATACATTTGTGGTAGGCGGCTATAAATAGCAGCTACTCTCAAAAAGACTTTGTGAGGCATTGCCGGTGTTCCAGAAACAATTTCTCCTGGGGGAACATCGCTAAGAATTCCCGCTTGCGCTGTAGCGATCGCACCATCACCCATTTTCGCTTGATTGGCTATTCCTGATTGTCCTGCCAAAATGACGCGATTGCCAATTTTTACGCCTCCTGCCATGCCAGATTGTCCGGCTATAGCACAGTATGCACCTATTTGGCAACCGTGTCCTATTTGCACTAAATTGTCAATTTTTGTACTGCGTCCTATGCGGGTTTCACCGACGGATGGGCGGTCTATGGCGCTATTGCAGCCAATTTCTACGCCATCTTCTAAGACAGTATAGCCGGATTGTTCCATTTTGAACCAACCGGTGGCAATGGGAACAAAGCCAAAGCCTTCGGCACCGATGACAGCACCACTGTGAATGACGCAATCTGCGCCAATGCGGGCGCGTTCGTGGATGGTACAATTAGCGTGTAAGATTGTGCGATCGCCTATTTTCGCATTTGGATAAACTACTGCATTCGGATGAATGCAGACTTGATTGCCGATTTCTGCTTCTTGCTGAATCACTGCATGAGGACCAATGTAAACATCAGTGCCAATTTTTGCTGTTGGATGAATGACAGCGGTAGGATGTATTTCTGGAGTTGGGCGGTATGGTTGATAAAAAAGTGCGATCGATGCAGCAAACATCAAGCGCGGATCTCGCGTGGCTATCCAAACGATACCGCGTTCTGATGCAAGCTTTTGTAATGTTTCGTCTTGTGGTAAAATTAAAGCACTAGCATTGGTCTTGCCGACAAAAGAAGCAAATTTGGGTCCCTCTATGTAGCTGAGATGACCTGCGATCGCTTCATCAACCGCTGCTACTCCTGTAATTTCGATATTTTCGTCTTTATTAGCTGTGAGGCTGTTCGCGGTGGCAGTGTGGCTGAGTTTTTCAACGATTTCGCTAAATTTCATGTTGTTTGTTCAGAAGCCATTTAAGGCTGATAATTATCGCTATTCCTTCATGATTGTTTTCTGTAGATGAAGGTTGCCATGCGATCGTACTATACTTAGGTCAACTCAGGTCTTAGAAGGCAGTCTCTTATCTAGAGAAATTCGATAAATAACGTAATCTGGGCTTTCTTGATTAACTTCAAATGTTCGCTGTATATACTTAAAGAATTTAGGATTATCTTTTGAAAGCTGAATTTTTTGCTGATTAACAATGCCAAGCCAGTCTGCGCCTTTAGCGCGAAGTTCTTCTAATAGTCGAATTGTCTTGCTATTATTTTTCATGTCATCATCTGCCCACCATACGACGCCTTTCCAAGCAGGTGGAAATACCCAGCCACGTCGTTGGCAGTAGTAAATAGCAACCGGATTGCCAATATTATGGGCTATAGTGACGACTAAATCGCTTGGTTGACTTAGCGATCGCAGTGCAAGTCCTAGTTTGTAGTCTTTTTCAGCCGTGGGCTGGTAGTATATACCCTTCAAATCCTGATATCCAAATCCACCGATAAACAAGATTATTGCTGCCATAAACGCCACTGTAGCAGGATATCCCACTCTGCGTTTGCACCATAATGCGATCGCAATCACGGCATGTCCTGCTAATGCTGCGGCAGCCGGGTTAATAATATTTAAATTTGTGCGGTTATCAACAAGCTGTTTGGCTCCAATGAGATAATAAATAACTATAGCAACGATCCACCAATGGAACAGCCACGGTGCTTTATTGTCATCACGATTGTATAGGTCCGGACGAAGCAACAAACCAACAAAAACAAGAATGATTACAGGTTTCGTCCAGAAGTCCCTCAAAATCCAAAACAGTTTTTCAAGGAAATATTTTTCTTGCAACCATTTGCTTAACCCCTCGCTCCAAAGCCAATTTCCGGAAGCGGCAATGTGATAAGGTGGGTAATTGAAAGAAATGTAATGTGCCCACAAATAGTATGCAATCACTGGTACAAACATTACAATGGTTGCAACGCAAATGAGGGATAGCTGCTTTGAGCGTAGCATTCGCTTGCGACCCAGGATTGTTATAATTGCAATTAGCATCGGAATTCCGACGAAAATACCAGTAATTTTAGTTAAGAAACCCAACATCCCAATCAGGGTTGCTAATAATAAATAATATAGGCGTTCCGTTTGTAAGTAGGCGACCAGCAACCAGAAGCTGGTTACTACCAGCGAAACCATCACCGGATCTGGAACAAAAGAGCGATCGATGTAGATATTCCCTGGTAAAATTGCCAGGAATGTGGCGCTGGCAAAAGCATGTTTTTCATCCCACACACGACGAACTAGTTGATAGAATGCAAAAATGCTCCATAAGCCAAACAACGCTGTTACAGTGCGCCCAACCCAGTCATGCTGACCAAAAAGGCGATATAACATTGCTGTAATATAGGTCAACGTTTGAAATTCGTACCCAACGTAGTTTTGTCCCGGACCATTCCAGCTAATTTCTGGATATAAAATATTCCAATTTCCACGGTAAAAGTTGTCTGCTATCGTTGCTGTGTCCGACTCTCGCCAAGTGGTCACATCAATGAATGGTTGGTTTATCCGATCGAAGCGCAGGATTGCAGCAGCTAATAGAATAGCTATTAGCAGATAAGATTTATTAATTTGGGAAATACGCATTCTCATGATACGAGGCTAAGTACAGCTTTGCATTAGTTGAAATTTTTCGGCGGCGAGTCCTTCACGCTTACAAATGGGGACAGCCTTGTTTAATAGATCTTCGACACCCCACGACATTCTCGGTTGAAGGCTGTCCCCATAAGGCGAT
>NZ_JTCM02000132.1 GCF_000817785.2 Hassallia byssoidea VB512170
GACTATTTTTGATGAAGCCTGTCCCCATTTGTCTAGGGAAGGACTCGCCCACAAGCTTGAAGCGATCGCATGATTCATACTTTGATTCAGCAACGCCCAAATTCGACTATTAGATGACCAACTAGTTTACAAACCACCTCAAGACAAAAATGGTAAAACTGCCATTGGTTGGCATAGCGATCGCGCTTATTGGTCTACTTGCAGTTCACACAACTTAATCACCGCTTGGATTCCCTTTCATGACTGCGATGAGTTGAATGGATCGTTGGTTGTGCTAGACAAAAGTCATAAATGGTCAGGTATCGAAAATACGCGATTTTTTAATAACTACAATTTAGAAGATATCGAACAGCAATTTTCTCAGCAAAAACGGGAAATTATCAAAGTTCCAATCGCATTAAAAAAAGGTCAAGTCAGCTTTCATCACTGTTGGACAATTCATGGAAGCTACCCTAACTACAGCAACTCGTTTCGCTTGGCAATGGCAGTACATCTACAAGATGAGGGGAATTGTTATCAACCTTTTTGGAATCATCAAGGAAAATAAATTCATATCATTGATGAACTATTATGTCAAAAATTGCCTAATGGTGAGCCAGATTTCAGCGATCCAGCGATATTTCCTGTTTTATGGTCAGAAGATAATCAAGTTTAAATATTTTAGGAATTACGCACAGACAAAGGCGATTTCTGCCGTTTACTATAGCGATCGCATAACTCAGACACCTCTTTTGTTGAACTTAGTAATAATTTGAAAATCAAATGATGGATAAGAGTTTGTGCGATCGCGTGGCAGCTAGCGTTTCTTACTTTTCCCTGACTCTTTCTTTTCTATACGTAGAAAAATTGGTTAATGATAATTTTTGTTGCGGATTAACCCTAGCGTCGGTTATTGTTCGACATTATCGAATAATTCCCGTTGCGTTTGTTTCTATGCTTGATTTCGCTTATTCTCCAGATGTTCGCGGTGTATCTCTGGAAAGTTTTCTAAATCCTCTATTGTTTGAGGAGCGGGAAACACCTTGCTGTCAGGGGATTTAAATCTTTCAAGGTAAATTGAAAGAGCCTCTGTATCGTCTCTGTGGTCAAGGATATATTGACGAAACTCGGCACGGGTCATTGATGAAAAATCAGGCTTACTCATACAAATATCCAATTCCCATTCGGGTAAATTACAATTTCTATTTCTTCTCCAGCCAGGACATACACATCTTGTGTACGCTCGTCTACAGTTCCTAAATTTACCGATACATACATTTTAGTCAGCCTGGAAGTCAGAATGAAATAGGTTTGTAATTGTTCTCTCGTTGGCATGTAGAAATCAAATAGATGCGACCACTCGATTATCATCCATCACTAATCAGTAGAACAATTTTACCTGTCACAGACCCACTTTCTAATAATTGATGAGCTTTTGCCGCTTTTTCTAGAGGAAAAGTTTGACTAACACAAATTTTTAACTTGCCCTCATCAATCCAAGTGGCACACTGTTCTAAAATTTCTGCGTGATGCTTTTGTGCTTCCATTATGCCTTGCAACATTGGTGTCAACATTAATTCAAAACCAACGCGGAGATTACGCTGTCGGGCAGTCTTCCAAACTGTATTGGCATCAGGTTCCAAAATCGTCACAATATCGCCATATACCCGCACTGCGGGAAAGGTTTTGTGAAAAGTTTCTCCACCCACAGTGTCAAAAGCTAAATCTACACCTTCACCATTTGTCCAATTTAAAGCAGCTTGCACAAAGTCGGTTTGTTTGTAAAAAATTACTTCGTCAGCACTCAGTTGTTTGACAAAATTAGCTTTTTCTTCAGAACTCACAGTTGTGCAGACATCAGCGCCTTTGAGTTTCGCTAGTTGAATTGCTACATGACCAACACCACCGGCACCCGCATGAATCAAAACTTTTTCCCCAGGTTGCAGTCGTCCTCGTTCATACAACGCTTCCCAAGCGGTAATTAACACCAAAGGTGCAGCAGCAGCTTCCATAAAGGTTGCCGAAGCAGGTTTACGAGCAACAAATCGCTCATCGATAAGGGTAAATTCCGCATAATTACCTTGATGTGCGCCCAACCCGCCATTGCAAAAATATACCTCATCGCCTACGCGAAAACGCTGAACGGCAGCACCGACGGCTTCAACCACACCAGCACCATCACATCCTAAAATGGCAGGCATATTATCTGGGTAAAAAGTGCCGCGTTTGCGAAGTTTTGTATCAATCGGGTTTACCCCAGCTGCTACCAAGCGTACCAGAAGTTCCGTTTCTCCTGGAGGGACAGCAGGTTTTGCTATAAACTGCATTTGCAGAACTTCGGGATTACCAGGTGCTGTCATTAAGACTGCTTTCACGACTTATTCCTCCAAACTAAAGCTACATGCACGCTTCTAAGGCAACTTTAGCGTAATAGGAACCAGAGCGATCGCCTTAATCCTATGATAAATGTACACTTATTTATATGTCTAAGTACTTGAGTATTACCGAAGCTAGAAGACAATTGCTAGATTTACCGGATCGGTTGAACGATGAGCCAGTAATAATTACCAAGCATGGCAAGCCAGTTATGGCAGCACTTAGCTTGGAAACACTTTCTATTGTTTGCGATCGCCTTTCCCTAATTCCTGAATATGAAAAAGCCGCGAAATATTGACTTTCGCGGCTTCGGTGTGGTGTGAGGAACTTAACTATCGATCATCATATAGGCAGTTACTAATACTTTGACGCTCGTAACAGTTTTGGTAACAGAATTTTTGGACTTACGCAAAAACTCTCCCAAACTCTTACTTTTTGGCATCCTTCTCCTATCAAAGACGCTGCTTGGCGCCGCGTGCCTCTAAAAGAGCGCAGCGTCTCCCTTTGGGAGAAGAGAAGGCGTCCTTGGTGGTTCGTTATTCCGTAAGTCCTAAATTTGTTGAGATTCGCTCAATTTACCTCTAATGGTGTACGAAGACATCTAATGGCGATCGCTAAATTATTGATATGGAACAAAACAACATCGCAAAACTGAATGTCGTCATTACTGGTGCAACAAGTGAACTAAGACGCGAAACCACACACCAATTAGTCGCACGCAAACATCAAGTTACAGGAATAATACAATATAAGAAAAGTACCAAAAATGAGCCGACAAAAGGTTTTGTTTAACTAAAAACTCTTTAGCTTTCTGCCAACACTCAGTTGGCGTCGGGGGGTATTTGGGTCAAATATTGCCTGAAGCGGACGTATTCGCTCTGGGGATTCTCGATAATTAACTTTCAATAAGAGAGCGATCGCACCCAAGATGCTGTGTGCATGGCATGAAAACCGTACCCACAGCACTATTTATATTTGCTAGCCTAGGGATAATGAAAATAATCCTGATGGTGGTGGCATAATTGCTGAATATCTATCGGGTAACAAAACTTTATTAAAAGTAATACAAGAGACAGAATTATGGCAGCTTCTGAATCTAAAGTCACCCGTTTCTATAATCAAGAAGATGTGCAGCAAATTCTTCATTTAGCGATCGCTCGTCAAGCAAACGACAAAGAAAAAGAATTTTCTTACGAGCAATTGTTAGAAATCGCTGCCGAATTAGAAATTCCTCCAGAATCTTTAAAATTAGCAGAGCGCGATTGGTTGGACAAACAAGGAGAAATGCAACAGCGCCAAGCTTTTAACATTTATCGCCAAAGAAGATTCAAGAAGCGTTTTGGCAACTATGCAATTGTCAATAGTGTTTTGATATTAGTCGATTTAGTTGGTGGTGGTGGTCTTTTTTGGTCGCTTTACATTTTGCTATTCTGGGGACTGGGAGTAGCGTTTGATGCTTGCAATACTTATCAAACTAACAGCGAAGAATACGAAATTGCTTTTCAAAAATGGCATCGCAAGCATCAACTTAAACAAACATTTAACACAGTTTGGAATAAGTTTTTTATCAAAGCGTAAATTTAGTTGGGGAATGGGGAATTGGGAATTGGTAATGGGTAATGGGTAATGGGTAATGGGGCATGGGGGAGGCAGTGCGGTGGACGGGTTCCCACAGCAGTAAGCATCTGCCGTCATGGGGCATGGGGGAGGCAGTGCGTTGCGGTGAGACCAGCGCTGCGTCCGGGTTTCCAAGAGTGCCGGCTCTGGCGAACCCGTTCGCGGAGCGTCTTTGAAGGAGAAGGGAGGTCACGAACGCTATCTGCACCTGCCGTCATGGGGCATAGTCCCTTTGTGAAATACGCGATCGCTTCTTTTTATTCACATTGCCCATTGCCCATTGCCCAATGACGGCAGGTGCTACAACGCGCTTAACCCGCGCAACGCACTGCCTCCCCAATGCCCAATTACCTATGCCCAATTACCAACTAGCCACAGCTTGAGCGATCGCCTCTTGAGCTTGAGCAAGAGACTGTTCGCGCACATCATCACCCGCACTCAGGTTTTCTACATGAATCAAGGAAATGTCCGTAATCCCTAAGAAGCCAAAAACCGCTTTTAAATAAGGTTCTTGATAATCGTATGGCGCAGCGGGACTTCCTTGCGTAAAACTACCACCACGAGCCGTAACAATCAGCATTTTTTTGCCGGAAACTAAGCCCTGAAAAGCACCTTGTTCGGTGACTGCGAAAGTACGACCAACGCGAACAATTTGGTCAATATAAGCTTTAAAAGTAGATGGTATATTAAAGTTGTACATCGGCACACCGAAAACATAGCGGTCAGCCGCGAGAAACTCATCTACCAATTCATCAGAAATTTTAATCGCTTGATTGAGTTCCGGTGAACGTGTTTGCGGTGGTGAAAAAGCCGCAGCAATCCACGATTCGTCTACATGGGGGACGGGATTGTGTCCTAAATCGCGGTAAGTGACTGTATCATCAGGATGAGCGGTTTTCCAAGATGTGATGAACTCATAAGAAAACTTGCGAGAAAAAGAGCGATCGCCACGAGGACTAGAATCTATATGCAGGATATGTGCCATTAATTAATTTCCTGAAAAATTTGAAGGCATTTTTGCCCTTTGCAAAGATGCTGCCGATCAATTTTGGTTTTCACCTTGATATACACGGCGAGCATCCGTATAGACTTTAAACCATGTAAAGCTAATATAAACAGTAGGCACTTAAAAGTAAGATACTTACCAAAAAGTAACTATGAAAGCTGAAGCAGAAAACTATAGCAGGCTGACTTGTGAAGTAGAAACTACGCTAAAGGTGATTGGTGGACGCTGGAAGGTGTTAATTATTAGAGAATTAATGCCTGGAGTTAAACGCTTCGGTGAATTGCAAAGAGCTTTGTCTGGAATTACTCAAAAAATGCTGACTCAGCAACTCAGAGAAATGGAGGAAGATGGTATTATTCATCGAGAAATTTACCCACAAATTCCTCCAAAGGTAGAATATTCACTCACACCTTTAGGAAAAAGTCTCCAACCGATTCTTTATGCAATGCATGAGTGGGCAGTACAGCATTATTTGGGTCAAAATGCAAGTCAAATTAAGAGCGAATCGCACTCCTAACTTTCGTACAGACGTTCGGTGTGGAACGTCTCTACCTTTATTAAATAATTTATTCATTAGTTTGTAAATATTCAATCGCTGCCTCTAATTTTGAAGAATAACCTTCAGCAAATCTTTCAAACCAAAGTCCTTCCGCTGAGAATGGATCTAATTTTTTCAGCCAATCTTTAGCTTGATTTTTCAAACCCTCCAATTGTTGTGCTTTGAGTTGTTCTTGTTTAATTCGCTCTTGTTCTAATTCTTGCTGTCTTCTTAACTCTTCAACTGCATCTTTTTCGACAAAATCAGCTTTAACTTCCGCCAAAAGGTTATCTATTAAAGATGTCGATTTTGGCGGTGGTTGGATGAATGTTTTTGTTTGTGGTGGTGGCTGTTGTGGTGTTGCTGGTTCAGTATATTCAGCTTTCAGTTCAGCCAACAGCTTATCAATGGAATCCATCTTTTAAATCCTGTAAAACGGATATTTAGTCATTAATAGCATTCAGTAGCACTTCTGATAAACTCATATCTTCCATATCTTCCATTGTGATTGTGTCACAAATGTCAAACTTGGCACCAGCGCTTTGGAGTTCATCATCCAAGACTTTGAGAAAGCGGGTAGCTTGAGCATCTGTACCAACTTGAATGAAAGAAATAGCTAATTCTTCATCGCGATCCATTTTTCGAGAAGCTTCGATGATTACTTTCATTACCGCTTTGCGGTCGTCCGGTTCACCATCAGTGATAACTAAAATTGTCTCACCATTCAACTTAGTTTGACCAGAAGATTTTCGCTGAAAGTAGTTATCTAGCGCATGTTTTAAAACACCAGCTAAATCAGTTGTGCCAGAGGGATCGTTTTCAGTGAAAATTTGAGTTACCTTGCTTGCGGTGACATTTTCGTAACGCTTAAATCTGCCAGAAAATACATAAAGTGTGATACCATCTGGATCGAATTGCTCGCATTTACTCGCTAAGGCGAAAGTAGATTCTTGTGCAGTTGCCCATCTGGTTTTGCTACCCTTTTGATCTGGGGTCGCCATACTGCCGCTTTTGTCGATAATTAAGGTGTAATCGCGATTATCTAACATTTGTAAATTCTCCTAAGTTAAGGGTAAATGGTCAACAGTCAATGGTCAATAGTCAAGGGTCAAGAGTCAAGAGTCAAGGGTCAATGGTCAAAATATCTTGGACTTTAAACTTTGGACTTTAGACTTTGGACTTTGGACTACTTAATCAGTAATTGCGTTCATTAATATATCTGCTAAACTCATATCTTCCATATCATCTAAGGTGATGGTGTCGCAAATATCGAATTTCGCACCGACACTTTGCAACTGGTCATCTAAAGCTTTCAAAAATTTAGTTGCTTGGGCATCTGAACCAACTTGAATCATAGATATTGCTAATTCTTCATCGCGTTCCATTTGCCTGGTAGCGTTGATGATGACTTCAAATACCGCTTTGCGATCGTCTGGTTCACCATCTGTAACAACTAAAATTGTTTCACCATTCAGCTTAGTTTTGCCGGCAGCTTTGCGTTGAAAGTAATTATCAAGTGCGTTTTGAAGTACACCTGCTAAATTAGTTGTGCCTGCGGGATCGTTTTCTAAAAATATCTGCGCGACTTTGGCAGATGTGACATCATCGTAACGTTTAAATCTGCCAGAAAATACATATACTGTAAGTCCATCGGGGTCAAACTGTTCGCATTTTCTTGCTAAAGCGAGAGTAGATTCTTGAGCTATTTCCCATCTACTTCTACCACCGGCTTGGTCTGGGGTGGACATACTACCGCTTTTGTCAAGGATTAATGTGTAATCGCGATCGCTCATCATATATTCCTTTAATTGTTACCTGTTGGTTCTAGTCTAGCTGTTGCGTAATTATCACGGCAGCTGTTAAGAATGCTTTGTAATAATCATTTAAGTAGTCTGACGTTGACCGTAATTTGATACCCAAGGGTCAATTTGGAACTCTGAGGCAAGAAAATCGATAAAGCAGCGCACCTTTGCTGGTATAAAGCGACCTCTTCTGTAAACAGCGTAAATTGGCAAAGGTGTTGGTTGATAGTCGTTGAGAACAACTTTGACAGCATCCGTATTAACCGCATCACCAAATAACCAAATCGGAGAAACCGCAATCCCAACACCAGATAAAACTGCTTCACGCACTGCTGTTGAATTATTTGCCTGAAAATTGCCGCTAACTTTGACTTTTATCGTTTGTTCTTTTCGTTGAAAGTGCCATTCATTGCCGGTTGCAAGTCGCGTGTAAACGATGCAATTATGATGAATCAGGTCTTGAGGTGAAAGCGGTTCACCTGAAGAATCAAAATAAGCTGTTGCCCCAATTGTGACGCGCCGAGTTATACCAATTTGCTGGTAAATTAGTGAAGTATCTTGCACGTTGCCAATTCTGATTGCGACATCTACAGCTTCTTCCACCAAGTCGATAAATTGGTCTGTCATCATCAAATCAAGCTTAATGTCTGGATAGCGTTCCAGAAATGCTTTCAACAATGGCATAATTACAAGTTGTCCAAAGGAAACCGGACAGTTGACTTTCAGTACACCAAAAGGCTTTTGCCTTTTTCCCACGCTTGCTTCTGCTTCTGCGATCGCTTCTAAAATTCGTTGACAATGCTCGTAAAAACGTTGTCCCTCTTCAGTCACACTCAGGGATCTAGTAGAACGCACAAGCAATTGCACGTCTAGATATTCTTCTAAAGCAGCAATCTGCTTGCTAATTGTCGGTTGCGTGGTGTTCATTTCCCTTGCGACAGCGGAGAAGCTATTAGTCTCCACCGTCCGCACAAAGCTTTTCATGCAGTCGATGCGATCCATTGTCGATTCATTCTGATTTGGAATAAATCATATTCTATTTTGCCGTCTTCTCAAACCCAAATGAATGAATCAAGATGTACATATACAAGCGGACAAGAAAACACAAACGCCGCTACACAAAGGATTATTATGAACATCAACACATCAGTTGCCCTTGTTACTGGAGCTAATCGCGGTATCGGTAAAGCATTTGTGGAAGCGTTACATCAAGCTGGTGCAAAACGCATATATGCAACCGCTCGCAATATTGATTCTCTTAAAGATATCGTCGCGATTGACCCAGAAAGAATTATTCCCATAGCGATCGATATCACCAATCCTGATTCTATTACAACTGCTGCCCAAAGTTTACAAGATGTCAATTTGTTAATTAACAATGCAGGTGTGTTGGGTACGGGGGGATTTTTCAATTCCACTTCTTTAGAAACCGCACATTGGGAAATGGAAACCAACTACTTCGGCACGCTGTATATGATTCGCGCCTTTGCACCAATTTTAAAACGCAATGGTGGCGGTGCGATCGCTAATTTACTTTCTATTTCTTCGGTTGTGAATGTGCCGGTGTTCGGTTCTTACAGTGCCTCGAAAGCTGCACTTTATTCTCTCACACAAGGAGCAAGAGCGGAACTTGCTCAACAAGGAACTTTGGTAGTGGGAATTTTCCCCGGACCTGTGGATACCGCAATGTCGGATGGTGTGCCTTTAGACAAGGTTCCTCCCAGCCAAATCGCTTTGGCTACATTGCAAGCTGTGGAGCAAGGTATTGAAGATGTCAATCCAGACCCGGTGTCACAAGAGGTATTTGCAGGTATTCGCCAAGATCCGAAAGCTGTGGAAAAACAGTTTGCGGGGATGTTGCCTCAGTAATTGTACTGTGAGTTTTATGGATGAGTATACCGTAAGAAGCGCTTTAGCGCTAAAGCGTTTAAAGCGCTGAAGCGCTTACTACATAAGGAGAATATCATGTTAAAAGTTGCACTTGATGCTTTTCGTGCTGAATTTATCGAAAAATTCCCAAAGGAAAAAGCTGCTATTATGCAATGCGCTACAGATGCGCTTGCTGTGGAATTTCAAACTAGACAATTGTTGCAAGTGGGAGATATCGCACCTGATTTTAGGATGCCTAATGCTGTGGGTAAAAAAATTCGTCTCAGCGAAAAGCTTAAGGAAGGTGCTGTAATTCTGACCTTTTATCGCGGTGGATGGTGTCCTTATTGTAATTTGGAATTGCGTGCATATCAAAAACTACTACCTCAGATAGATGAATTGGGTGCTTCATTAATTGCGGTTTCTCCGCAAACACCGGATGCATCGCTGAGTACTGCTGAAAAAAATGATTTGGAATTTGATGTTCTTAGCGATGTGGGGTCAAAAGTAGCAGAAGCTTATGGGATTGCTTTTACATTACCGGATGAGTTGAAGGCACTTTACACCGAATTAGGTCATCCACTACCGGATACTAATGGTACTGATGATTGGATGCTACCAATTCCAGCTACTTTTGTAATTGACCAAAATCAACGAGTTATTTTAGCACATGTTGATGTTGATTATCGCGATCGCTTGGAACCATCTCAAGTAATTTCTGTGTTGCAAAAATTACAAATTCCCGAAGCGGCTTAATTATGATATCATTTCCGCGCCCAGCGCCGATGACGCATCCTTAATTGTTACCATAAGTGTCATTGGCGCGACAGGCGAAGAGATAAAACCGCATTTTTCGTAAAATTGCTTTGCTTCCTCGTTTAGTGCGTGTACAAGAATCGCCCTGATTCCCGCAATTGTCGCTGCTTGCAATGTGCGAAGTACGGCATCACGCACTAATGCACGCCCAATTCCTTGAGATTGCCAGTTAGAATCTACAGCAAGCCGCCCAATTACCATCACAGGAATGGGATCTGGCATATTGCGTCGGACTCGGCTTGGCGCACTGGTGTTGACTGCACTACCGTTAGCTAGACAATAGTAGGCAATAACTTTTTGCTCGACAGTTACAACATACGTTCGCGAAGCACCGCTATCTTCATTTTTGAGCGCACGTTTTCTTAACCAATCATCTAATTCAAGATTACCTGAATCAAAATCTTTCAGATCGTGCCCTGGTTTTATGGGTTGAGGAGACTGCATCTACCACTCTCAATCCCACGGTGCTTTAGTGAAAAGCAATTTCCGCAGATTCTCATTTGCAGATGGTGGTGCATCAAGAAGATCCGTAAATTGTTTGAATTTCTCATCGTCCAGCATAAACAGCCGACGATCTAGCAAAATCGCTTCTGCTTCTCGACAAGCTGTTTCTAGCATAAAATCAGAGCGGTTCTTACCAACAGCTTCTGCTGCACGATCTATTAAATCACGTTGCGCTTGGTGTACCCGGATGTTGATGGTTACATCACGGTTTCGATTCACCGATTCACCTGATTGCTTTTGCATCAATTTCCGCTTGTGTCCATACAATGAATATACAAATATTGTATATACAACGGTCAACACAGATGCCGGCGATCGCTATTAATTTTGATAATATTGCTTGCAGCGGTTTGTTTTGGCTTCAAAACCGCTGCAAAAAAGCTTTCTAATTCATCCCTAACACACTACCAAGCGATCGCGCCATATTTTTTGGTTGCATTGCGTCCAATGCTGCGGTAGGTTCATAACCGCAGTGAACCATGCAATCTGCACATTTAGGATTGCCACTATTATGACCGTATTCACTCCAATCTGTTTTTTCTAGCAATTCTTTAAAGGTGCTGTAATAACCTTCATTTAGCAGATAACAAGGTTTTTGCCAACCGAGGACGCTGTAACTTGGACTACCCCAAGGTGTACATTCATAATCTTTTTCCCCCGTGAGAAAATCGAGAAAAAGCGGGTTGTGATTGAAATCCCATTTTTTCTCACCTGCTTTGAAGGGTGCGAGAATTTCGCGGAAAAGAGCGCGTGTTTGTTCGCGTCCTAAAAAATGCTCTTGATCTGGCGCCCAATCGTAGCTGTAACCTGGAGAAATTGTCATTCCGTCAATATTCAACGTCCCCAGAAAGTCAAAAAACTCTTGCGTTTGTTTGGGATCGACACCTTCAAAGATAGTCGTGTTAGTCGCAACCCGAAATCCTTTGGCTTTCGCAGCTTTGATCGCTTTGACAGCAGTATCAAAAACACCTTTGCGATCGACACAGCGATCGTGCCATTCTCGCAACCCATCTAAATGTACAGTGAAAGTTAAATAAGGAGAAGGTTGAAATTTATCCAGGCTTTTTTCTAACAACAAGCCATTGGTACATAGATAAATATACTTTTTGCGCTCAACTAATCCCTTGACAATTTCAGCAATTTGCGGATGTAGCAGCGGTTCTCCCCCAGGAATCGAGACAACCGGCGCCCCGCATTCTTCCACTGCTTTGAAACATTGTTCGGGGGTGAGGTTTTGCTTGAGTATGTCTGTGGGATGTTGGATTTTACCGCAACCTGTACAAGCTAAATTGCAACGGAATAACGGTTCTAACATTAAGACTAAAGGGAAGCGTTTGCGTCCTAAGAGACGCTGGGTTACGAGATACTTCCCGATATCCATTGCTTGTTGTAAGTTAATTGTCATTTCTCGTATCACTCCTCGGATAAAAATATGACCGTAGTAAGCACTTTAGTGCTTGAAAGGCTTGAAAGCGCTGAAGCGCTTACTACAAACTTCTATAAATTCACGTATCCCTGAGAGACAAACCAGTTTACAGCATCTTTGAGTGCGGTATTCAAAGATGATTGAGGTAAATTTAATTCTCGTACTGCTTTTGATGCATTGTAGTACATACGTTGCTTTGCCATGCGGACACCATCTAAGGGAACGGAAGGCTGTTTACCTAAAGGTGCGAGAATTTTTTCATCAACCCAGGCGACACTTAAAGGTAGCCAAGCTGGTACAGTGCGTTGAGGTGCGCTTAAACCTGTAATTAATTCTAGTTTGTCAAGTAGTTCTTTTAAGGTGAGGTTTTGATGTCCTAAAATATAGCGATCGCCTGATTTTCCTTTTTGCAATGCGAGTAAATGTCCCCTAACTACATCACGCACATCAATAAAATTTAAACCTGTATCTAAATATGCCGGCATTTGACGCCGTAAAAACCGCAGGATAATATCTCCTGTTGGCGTTGGTTTGATATCCAATGGTCCAATCGGACTGCTAGGATTAACTATAACCACCTCCTGACCTCTACTAGCTGCAACGATCGCTTCTTGTTCAGCTAAAAACTTAGACTTCTTATAGTCTCCAACAAGTTCCTCTACAGGACTTTGATAAGTTTCATCAACGACTTTATCAAATTTTCCTGCACCGATCGCTGCCACGGAACTAGTATAAACAGTACGTTCAATACCTGCTTTTTTTGCTGCGGCTAAAACATTGCGCGTCCCTAATACATTATTGCGATATAATGCATCTCTATCTTTTTGCCAAAGTGAATAATGAGCAGCGACATGAAAAAGATACTGACAACCTTGCATTTGCTGCCATAAATTAAAGTCGTTTAAATCACCTTTGATTATTTCTACATCCAGTCCTTGAAGATTCCCCAAATTGCTGTGAGGACGCACCAACGCTTTAACAGAGTATCCCTCTTGTAGCAGCAACCGCACCAAATTGGCGCCGACAAAACCCGTCCCACCTGTAACAAAAACGTTCATTTCTTTCTCCCCCTCTCCCCCTGTCCCTCTCCCCCCCTCCTCTGGAAGCGGGGAAACAAATCATCCATCAGAGTGTAAAGCACCGGCACAACAATCAAACTTAATACAGTTGAACTAATTAACCCCCCAGCGATCGCAACAGCCATCGGTGTACGCAATTCTGAACCTGCACCCAATCCTAAAGCGATCGGTAGCATCCCTAAAATCGTCGCCGCAGTGGTCATCATAATTGGTCGCAGGCGCACGGGTCCTGCTTTGAGGATTGCGGCTGTGCGGTTTAAGCCGGTGTCGCGCAATTGGTTAATATAATCTACAATCAAAATGGCATTTTTATTGCTGATTCCCAGCAAAAAGACAAAGCCGATTAGCGAAATCATTCCAAAATCGCTTTTAGTTATCAGTAACGCCAATAAAGCACCGACAATTGCTAAAGGCAAAGAAACTCCAATTACCAACGGATCTACCCAGCTTCTAAACAGCCAAATCAATACCGCGATAATGCACAAAGCAGACATTGCCAAAGTAGTACCGAAACTGCTAATAACTGTGTTAACGCTGGCAGAATCTCCTCCCAAATCTAAAGTAACACCTGGAGGAATCACCGATTTAGCGATCGCTACTAATTTATCAGTTGCATCACCCAAAGATAATTCTTTACCCAGATTCGCACTGATATAAGTTACCCGCTGATTATTCAAACGCTCAATTTGAAAGATTGTATCCTGGGGATTTGTTTCACCTGTTACCGTCACATCTGCAAATCCCGGTATTTTCACTAGTTTATCTTTAATCGCTTTTGCGGCTGTATTCAAAGCTTTCAAATCATTGCCTTGTAATGCGACTTGTAGCGGTTTTTGTCCACCGCTATCGACAAATGGAATATCTTCCACGCTGGTAGTCACGCCGGCAAGATTTGGCAAAGAAGTACGAAACTGCTCTTGCAATTCTAAAGTGGCGATCGCACGCTTATCTTTTAGTTTAATATAAAGTGTACCTTTATTCGGCTCACCTTCGCGGGAACCGACGGTAGTAAATACTGTTTCCACTGCTGGGGATTTTCTGACTACTTCTTCTAGTTTCTTGGCAACTTCGAGAGAATCATTTAAAGGGTTGAAACTGGGGAGTGGGGAGTAGGGAGTAGGGAGTGGAGATTGTTCTTCACCTAACAAGCTTCCTAACAGTTCGTTTCCTTGCTTCTCTAATTCCGATACATTCGGCAAAGGAGCGGTATAAACAATATTAAACTCACCGCGATCTAGTTTGGGAATAAATCCTTTGGGAATCAGGGGAATCAACGCAATTCCTGCAATCAAGCTGAGTGCAGCTAAACCCATAACAATCCGGCGATGGTTTAAAGACCAGCCAAGTAAATCGCGGTACAATCGGTTAAAACTTGCGCCGATGTTGCTAGTTTGCCGAGGAGGACGTGAAGATGTCGGTTTTAGCCAGTAAAGAGCCAAAACTGGGGATAAAGTACGCGCTACCAGCAAAGAAGTCAGCATTGCTGCGGAAACAGTGATACCAAAAGGTTTGAAAAATTGACCGATCGCTCCACCCATCAAACCTATTGGCAGAAAAACTGCTACTGCTGTAAAGGTGGCTGCGGTGACAGTCAAACCAATTTCATTTGTCGCTAAAAGTGCTGCTCGACGAGGACTTTCACCATCTTGGATGTGTCGCATGATGTTTTCTACATCAACGATCGCATCATCAACTATACTACCAATTACCAAAGCTAAAGCTAACAGCGTAATCGTCTCTAAATTAAAGCCAAACAAAGCCATAACAATAAACGTTCCCAACATCGAGACGGGAATCGCTAATGCCGATATGAAGGTAGCTTGCCAGTTCCATAAAAAGGGAAATATCACAACTACCGATAGAGCGATCGCTTCAATTAACGCATCTATTGTTGATTGGGTAGCATTGCGGATATACTCTGCTTGGGTGGCTGCTAAGGTAAGTTTGATATCTTTCAGGTTAGATTGCAGTTTTTTGACTTCTTTTTCTACAAGACTTACAACTTCTAAAGTGTTGGCATCACCGCGTTTGATGACTTGAAATGCTAAAGCGTCTTTACCGTTGAACCTAACTAATGTCGCTCCCCCTGTCGGTATTGATGCTTCTGGAGTAACATCAACAGGGGCACCTAATAAAGAGACTTTTAGGACTCCTGGGAGATTAGCGATCGCCGGCACAATCTGCTCTTTAGTCTGTTTACTTAAATCTGTTAAATTGCGATCGTCACTTTCAACAGCATAACTAATCGCTGCCGACTCATTCAAATTTAAAGGAATAACTTTATAACTTGCTCCCTCAGTCAGACTTACTTGCTTCAGTCTCGTTTCGACTTCCTTCGTCGATTTTTCCAAATTCGTACCGACAGCAAAAGCCAAACTCACCACACTTTGACCGGGATACGACGAAGAGCGAATATCATCAAGTCCGGGAAGTTCACGCAAACGCATTTCCACAGGTACAGTTAGCTTTGCTTCCGTATCCAAAGCCGTTGTTAGCGGTGCAGAGGCATTCACCACAACCACCGGAAAAGTAACATCAGGAAACAAAGCATATTTGAGAGAACTGAAAGCCAATAATCCAGCTACCGTCACCGCAATCCAAAACGAGAGCGTCACCCACGAAAATTGAATCGCTAACTTAGAAATATTAAAGCGCTCTCGTGCGGATTTTGAGTTATGAGGTATCATCTTGCAAAATCATCGTGCGGACGAATTATTAGTCATGGTACATTAATCATCCTCAGTTTGCGAGTTCTTTCTTACCGTAGTAAGCACTTCAGTGCTTTCTTACACCGTGTTTTTGGGAACACTACTAGAAAGCTTTTAAGTTATTTGAGCGCTTCAGCGCTCACTACGGTTTATGTACGAAGAGTGCTTTCTTACACCAGTTTTTTGGGAACACTACTAGAAAGCACCATTATTCATTTGAGCGCTTCAGCGCTCACTACGGTTCATGTACGAATATCGCAAACTAACACCAGAAGAAAAAGCACAATTAGTTAAACAACGCTTAAGTCGTGGGTATCCACCTCATTCACCACCACATACAGTGCGAGATCGACCATTTTATCTGTTAACAGCAGCTTGCTATGAACATAAGTGTCATCTCAACTCAGAATCTCGGCGCCAGCTACTGCTAGATATGCTATTTGAGAAATTTATTGCTAATGATGTGGAAATTCTTGCTTGGGTTATTTTGCCTAATCATTATCATCTTTTAGTACATATTGTAAATTTTGATGTTTTGGGTAATTTATTTCGCTCAATTCATGGTGTGACTTCTCGTCAATGGAATCTTGAGGAAAATCTACGTCAACGAAAAGTTTGGTATCGATATAGCGATCGCGCTATTCGCTCCCAAACGCACTATTATAATAGTCTCAACTATATTCACTACAACTGTGTTAAACATGGTTGGGTACAATCTCCTTACGATTGGGTTCATAGTAGTGTTCATTGGTATTTTCAAGAATATGGACGACAATGGCTGCGCGATTGTTGGGTTCAATATTCGGTGCAAGATTATGGTAATGGTTGGGATGAGTATGAGTAGTATTTGAGCGCTGAAGCGCTCACTACGAAAATTTATGTTTGAATCAACAATGCCGATAATTGTGGTTCCTCAGGGAGCGGAGTATAAGGCTGTGTGTCGTGGTTTAACCTCGAAACAAAGTGTAATACCGATTCCTGTGGGTAGTCAGGCTGTAAGCAGGTATTTGGAAGCTTGTCAAGATAAATTGTGGAATCCCCAAGCAAAAGTTCTGGTGATGGGTTTATGTGGCAGCTTGCGCGATCGCTTTCAAGTCGGCGATATTGTGTTGTATTCTGAATGTGTATATCAAACGAAGGTGCAACAGTGCGATCGCTCTTTCACTGCACAACTTTACGCACATCTTCAAGATAAGGTTTGTTTGGTGAAGGGGTTAACAAGCGATCGTGTAGTTTGTTCTGCTAAAGAAAAACTGCATTTGAGCGAAATATCCAAAGCTGATGTTGTTGACATGGAAGGCTTTGCAACTTTAGAGTTTTTTCAGCAAGCAGGTGTAGAAGTAGCAATGGTGCGAGTAGTCAGCGATGACTCTAGGCACGATATACCTGATTTAACATCAGCAATCAATTCTGATGGTTCGCTTCAACCTTTGCCTTTAGCTATAAGCATGATTCGTCAACCTATTGCCGCTACTCGCTTAATTAAAGGTTCCCTGCGAGGTTTAAAAGTATTGGAAGAAGTTACAGCATTTCTCTTTGCCAAACAAAATGTATAAATAAATATCCGCGTGTATCCGCTACAGGGTGCGGTTAAAAATCAAAAATGAGTCTTTGAACTTGATTAATGAGTCTTTGAACTTGATTAATGAGTCTTTGAACTTGATTAATGAGTCTTTGAACTTGATTAATGAGTCTTTGA
>NZ_JTCM02000133.1 GCF_000817785.2 Hassallia byssoidea VB512170
ATAGACAAAAATGGACAGCCTTCATCCGAAAATGTCGTGGGGTGTTGAGGATCTAGTAAACAAGGCTGTCCATTTTTGTCCAGGTTCAGCCCAAGGGGGACAAAGGGAGTATTATTCAAAAATTCTCCTTGTCTCCTTGTCTCCTTGTCTTTTTATCTCGGAAGTACCATGCTAAAAGTCACTTTATCAGGCGATCGCATTCACATCGGCGAAAGATTCTCCGTGTCTTTCCAACGCACTCTGCGAATACCTAATGATGGCATCTACCCTCTTCCTCCGGGGTTGGGTGCTTTTCCGATTCAGCGTGTCGCCGATTACCTAGATCGTGTTCCCCCTCATTGGCGCGAACAAGGCGGTTATTTCATTCCCATGTATCAACGAGAAGCATTGTGGCTGGGATTCGACGGTGCGAGTTTCAAGCCAAACGCAGTCAAAATTGCGATCGGTAAAATCAACGCAATTTCCGGCGAAGCTTTGGATGAAACACTCCACACCGACCCCCAAAACTATATCGTCTGTCCAGACCAACCCTGGCTAGACGGCATAAATGCAGGTGATGACTTTATTCGTCAGTTTGTCGCCATGCCCTTGGGACAAGGTTACACTGTTGAGGCGCAAGTTACTGGTACAGAGGAATTTGGTGGAATCCAGATTTTGGTTTACGAACCCAAACCAGGAAGATTTCCCGACCAACCGCCACAAACACGCGGCTTCAGTAGTTTTGAGATCGATGCACCACCAGCCGCCCCGATGGAAATGGGTTTGGGGGCAGGAGGTAAAATGCAGCAAAAAATCTACCCCGATTCTTACGGTCTTGACGTGTGGGATACTGAAAATTACGGCTCTGTTTTCGTGCATATTGTTAATAGCGAGCAGTATCGCGAATTGACAAACCTCGAACCTCCGCCAACACCAATTACCGCTCAAGTTTACGCTCAGTATAAGTTGCCCTGGTTTGCTCTTTACGACGAAGCACAGGGAGATTTGCCAGCAGCTGACAAGCTGAGTAAAATCAAACCCATTCAAGATCAAGATAATCACTCAGTTGATATAGCTGAATCCCAAATCGAAAAGCTGCATCATCCACACGCTTAAGCGCTTAAGCGCTTACTACATGCCTAAATCTACAGCAATGCGATGAGCGCAGGCAAACCCCGAAAACGCCACCGCATTCAAACCCTGACCCGGAAAAGTACTATCTCCCACGCAATAAAGTCCGGGAATATCTGTACGATTAAACGGCATCCCCAATAAACCCCGCAACTTACGCCGGGGAATTGGTCCATAAGTGCCATCTGTACGACCTAAAAAGCGGCGATGCGATCGCGGTGTTCCCACCTCTAAATAATCCAATCCCGCATCTAAACCGGGAAAAATCTTCTCCAAACGGTCAATAATTCGCCACGCTGCTTCTTCTTTCTTCGCCTCGTACTCACCCGCTGATAAATTCTGCCAATCTGCAATCCAATGCGGCGTGAAAGCGTGAATTATATCATAGCCTGTCGGTGCTAAATCTGGGTCAAGCAGAGTCGGAATCGACACAAAAATTGTTCCTTCCGCAGAAGCCATTTTTTCCCAGTCTTCTAGCAAAATGTGATGGCATTCTGTCCCCTTCGGCAACACCGAATTTTTTACCCCCATGTGCAAACTAAGAAAACTGGGCGATTTTTTATAGCGTTGTTGCCACTTTTTTTCACTTTCTGGTATTTCTTCTGCTGGTAGTAAATTTTCAAATGTATCCCAGCGTGTAGCATTAGAAACTATGCGTTTTCCCAAGTATATTTTACCGTTAGCCAGTTGCACGCCCACGGCTCGTTGATTTTCTTGAATGATTTTTGTTACTCTCGCTTGATAGTGAATTTCGCCCCCAGCTTTTTCAAGACCCTCAACTAGTTTTTGGGCAATTTGTCCCACCCCACCTTTAGGGTAGTTGACTCCTCCATAATGCCTGTCACAGAACACCATTCCCGCATTAATCATCGGTGTCATGTCCGCTGGAACTACCGACCAGCAATAGCACTCAATATCGATAAATTTTAATAATTCCGGGTCTTTAATATAGCGTCGCGCTAAATCTCCGGCATTTTGGGGCAGATACTTAGCTAAACCGAGACACGCTAATGGGTGCTGGAAAAATGACCGCAACAAATACCGAGGTTCTTCCAGAGACAGCAAATCCATGCGATTGAGGCAATTAAAGACTTTCCAACATTCGTCATAAAAACGACGAATTCCTTCTTTTTCATGAGGAAATTTGGCAGTAAGATTTTGCAAAAATTTCTCATAAACTCGATCAACTTTAAGAGAGAAGTTGTCGGGCAGATGATAATGAATCTGCACCAAGTCGGGAATTGTCTCTAAGCTGACATTTACAGCATCAAGAGCGCGTTTTAATAAGTTGGTGGTGCCGCGATCGCCAAACCCAAAAATCATCGACGCCCCAACATCAAATTTATAGCCTTGCCTTTCAAAGTAACCAGCACTACCACCAGGAATTAGATAGCGTTCTAGCACCAGCACTTTAGCACCCTTCGCGGCTAGCTGAGTTGCTGTCACTAAACCACCAATTCCAGAGCCAATGACGATTACATCGAATGAGAAAATGGGGCATTGGGCATTGGACATAGGGCATGGGGCATAGGGCATAGAAAGAGTTTCTCACACAATCATGCATAAATGTTCACCGGATGTAGATAACGTTTTACTCAATTCCCAATGCCCACTCCCCACTCCCCACTCCCCACTCCCCACTCCCCACTCCCAAAAAAAAGAGGGACGAGCCGTTATATTGCTGGCTAATCCCGTCTGCCGATCCTTAAAGAGAGGAGAACACTTGAGACCAATATAAACTTGATTGAGAATAAATGTCAACTATAAATGAAAAAAACTTGCAATAAATTTGCCGATGTAATTTTAGCTTTCAGTAGTACGCCCCGCGCATAGTATTATGAGGTTTCAGTTGTTATATAATGTATAGTCGCCATCATCCGCAAGTTATGACGCTCCAATTGCGTATTTACGTTCCGCCCCATCCTTTAATTAAGCACTGGCTGGCAGTCGCTCGTGATGCTGCGACACCTTCAGTTTTATTTCGCAGTGCGATGACTGAATTGGGACGCTGGTTGACTTATGAAGCTGCTCGCGAGTGGTTGCCAACTCAAGAAACAACTGTTGAGAGTCCTTTAGCATCGTGTCCTGCGACTTTGATTGACCCAGAGATGCCGATCGCAGTCGTGCCAATTCTCCGGGCAGGGTTAGGATTGCTAGAGGGAGCGCAGACGTTGCTACCTTTGGCTTCTATTTATCATCTGGGTTTAGTGCGAAATGAAGAAACTTTGCAACCAGAGTGTTACCTAAACACATTGCCAGAAAAATTTGACCCCCAAACACGAGTGTTAATTACCGATCCGATGTTAGCAACGGGAGGTTCGATTATGGCAGCGATGGCAGAATTAACACATCGGGGTGTCGATCCGACTTTGACGCGGATTGTTTGTGTGGTGGCAGCTCCCCCAGCTTTGCAACAATTGAGTGCTGCTTATCCGGGTTTAATAATTTACACCGCCACCATTGACGAAACCGTCAACAACCAGGGGTATATTGTACCGGGATTAGGAGATGCAGGCGATCGCATCTTTGGGACTTAAGCTAGTATGCAGCTATAACAGTAAGGTGCAATAACTAGTTGGGAGATGCAAAGCGTTTCATCAAGGCGGTAAAGATATGAGTCAGCGTGATGGTTTTGCGAGTGGTTTTTTTGCTGGGGCAATTGTCGGCAGCGTAATCGGTGGCGTTGTGGGTGCCCTGATTACTCAAAAACGCGATCTCGAATTAATAGAAGAGGAGTCAGAACAGACAAATGGAACAGCAGAGGCTAAAAAAACAAATATTTTGAAACGGCGTACTATGAAAGCCGCCGAAAATGAAGGTGTGGAAATAGAAACGGCGCGGCGATCGCTTGAAGATAAAATCGCCCAGCTCAATGCCACAATTGATGAAGTCCGCAAGCAACTGGGAAATGTCAATACTAACTCTACTCAGTCAATTAGCGATCGAGCCTCGCGCAGCGATGAGCCTCGCTAACGTCTAATCAAGACAGGGTAAGTGCGCCGCTCCTAAAAAAGCTAATGTGGAGATACCACTTGTGGTATATGTTAAAACAATCCGCACACACCATGACCCAGGCTCAATTAAAATCAATATAAAGACCGATGCGTGACACCTAGCCGAAAACGGACACATCCATGAATTTACTGGTTACTACTCTGGCTACTTTCGTACAGATTTATGTCGCCCTGCTATTTATCAGGGTTCTGTTGACTTGGTTTCCCAACGTCAACTGGTACAATCAACCATTTTCTGCTTTGAGTCAGATCACCGACCCCTATCTGAATCTTTTTCGCTCAATCATTCCTCCATTAGGCGGCATGGATTTCTCACCGATGTTAGCGATTATACTGCTTCAATTTGTCGGTAGTAATCTTGGTAGATTGGCATAAAGTTTGCAGTTTGCCTCATTATGAACTACCCCACCCTATAGAGGGATGGGGTTTCCAACTTCACGGGGAACAGCATCTAACAAAACCGAAGTCTTGCCAGGTTGACTTACATTCCCTCCATTGGCTGTGTCGCTAGTTCCTAACGACAATATCCGCAAGGCTTCATTTCTAATGTTGAGCGCAGCGTTGATATCGCGGTCGTGTTGAGTTTTACACTTAGTACAAGTCCATGACCTAACATCTAACGCCAAACTATCTACTTTGTTGAGGCAGACACTACAAGTTTTAGAAGAAGCAAAAAACCTATCTACTTCGATATAAGTTTTTCCTTCCCATTGAGCCTTGTATTTAAGCATTGTACAAAATTGACCCCAACCACAATCTAGAACCGCTTTAGCAAAATTATGGTTGCGTACCATGCCTTTGACGTTAAGATTTTCCACTGCAATAACTTGGTTTTCGTTTACTATCTTGCGGGATAGCTTGTGCAGAAAATCTTCTCTAACTCTGCTAACTTTCGAGTGAATTTTAGCTACTAATTTACGCGCTTTTTTTCTAGCGTTACTATCTTTTTGTTTACGAGCAAGACTTTGTTGTTTCTTTTTGAGATTAATGCTGTGTTTTTTGGTGTGCCTAGGGTTGTCAAACTTATTACCATTACTGGTGATGCAAAAATGAGTCAACCCCAGATCAATACCTATAGCTTTTCGGTGAAGTGGAGGCTTCAGGCATTTTTTTTCCGTCATCAACTAAAACAGAAGCAAAATATTTACCATCTGGATTTAGAGAGATAGTGACAGTTTTAAGTTGACCGTCAAACTTTCTATCTTGTTTGCAATAAACCTTGCCAATCTTCCCTGGAAGCTTGAGGTAGTCTCCATCTTGTTTGACATTAGACGGATAACTAATTGATTGCCTATCATGTTTAGATTTGAATCTAGGAAATCCTGCTCGTTTTTCAAAGAAGTTTTTATAGGCAGTTGATAAGTTTAGTGCTACATACTGCAAACACTGAGAATAAGCATCACTTAACCAAAGGTAATCTTTTTTGAGATTAGGCAATAAACCCTGAATAGCACCTCTGGATAAGCTTTTTCCCGAAACTTTATAAGTCTCTTGACACAAGTTCAAAGAATAATTCCAAAACCAACGACAACAACCAAAGCTTTTTGCTAAAGCTTTCTGCTGCTCGTTAGTTGGGTAAATTCTAAACTTATAAGCTTTATACATTATCAGTATTGCATGTTGCTGATAATATAATAACATAGATCAAGAAAGTAAGGACGCTTCGCGGTTTATTTATTGGTCGCTATCCATCCCCACCTTGATCGATGGATGGGGAATTCCGCGACATTCGTTAAAGTAAAAGATTTTCGGTCTGGGCTAACCAGCCCAGACTACTTCAACTCATTAACGCCGGACTTGACCGCTAAATCCCGCAGCTTTAAACTGCTTCAGCTTCAATGGTGTAGGCTGATTCGCAGGTACAGAAATTCTCAAATCAAAATCACTGATACCTGGTGGTATTTCCGCAATTGAACCCAGACGGGTACGATTTTGCATTACCGAATCGTTGTTAGCATCATAGATACGTCCAAAAATATCTGCATCGTAAACTGTTTTGTTAGTATCATTTTGAGCTTTACCAGTGACAATAAAGCAGTTAGCAGCCGCAGAACTATTACTAGTAACAGTTCCTTTTGCCAGTTCTGGTGGACACTCATGATAGGAAATATCGAATAGTTTAACCTGTGTCAGCGCTACAGCGGGCGGAGTAAACACCCACGAAAGAAGCCCGATGACACAGCAAATGAAAACAAGCGTTTTGGAGCGCAACCGCATAAAAGACACCGTAAATAAATTCAACAATAGTAATTTTAAAACCCAGCTTACCTTGAATTTAACTCCAAAGGGAGTTGGAGAGTTGTATTTAAGATTTGTAATAATTAAAAAATATATTCGCTCAATTGCCCTGAAATTATGAGTCCTGATGAGATTGAAGCAGCCTTGCAAGCAGCCTTTAATAGTTGTGATGCAGCCAGCTGTCCTCTCACTGATATGCAGAAACAGATATTACTGCAAGTAATTTCGGAAATTCAGGAAAACTCTTATGCTGGTGTTGCAGATCTTCGCAATCCGTTAGACGAACTTACGCCGGCGGAATTAGAAGCATTTTTAGAGTTCGTCAAAACACAAGAGCAACACAACCGCACTTGGAAAGTACAATTACTTAACGACTGGCTGCAACAGAAGGACTCTGGAAAAGTAAATTTTGTTCGCAAACGCTACGGTTTGCAGTGGCTAAATCGCGTTGAGCCATATCATTTTGAAAAGTATTCTTATTTTGAGGATGCACTCAAGCTCAGGATAGGCGATCGCATCGAAATTTCCAATGCTCTATGGGAATGGGTACAAGAAAATGGTCCGTGTACCCGCGAATGGTTTCCCTGCACAGTAATTCAAGTAAATCAAATTGGCAATGGCGATGATACATACACCAATTGCATCATCCGCTTCAGCAACGGTACTGAATACGAAATTCAAGGAATTTACGAATGGAATCGTTATAATTGGCGCTGGCTGAGGAGGTAGGGGGAGTGGGGAGACAAGGGAGAGGGGGAGCGAGCGCTGTGCGGAGGTTCCCTCCGTTGAGGCGACTGGCGTGGAGACAAGGGAGATGGGGGAGATGGGGGAGATGAGGAAGCAAATTCCTCCTTGTCCCCTTGTCTCCTTATCTCCCTTGTCCCCTTGTCCCCTTGTCCCCTTGTCCTCCTCATCCCCTCACCGCCAACCCAAGTGATTTCTTAGTGTTTGGCGCATGATGTCTACGGGGACGGCTTCTAAATCTAACCAGATTCTTAAGGCTGATGCACCTTGCTGGACTAGCATTTCTAATCCATCAATGGCGATCGCACCTTGTTGTCGTGCTAGTTGAAGAAATCGTGTCGGGCTAGGATTGTATATTAAATCGTAGGCGATCGCTCCTCTAGGCAAATCCCTCATTTCCTCTGCACTTAAAGGCGACACATCAACGTTGGGATGCATTCCCATTGGCGTTGTGTTTACCAACAAATGTGCTTGGTAAATTATCCTTGACACTTCCTCCCATTTATGTATCTGCAAATTAACTTCTGGCGGTAAATTATCCCAACTATTGCGGAATTCTTTCAACTTCTCCTCATTGCGCCCAATTACATGAACTTGCGTACAACCTAGCTGGATACAACCAGCTACAACAGCGCGAGATGCCCCACCATTGCCTAAAATTACAGCTACCGTCTGCTGCCAATTTCGCCTATACGTTGTTTGCAGAGGAGAGATAAATCCTTCTATATCAGTGTTTGTCCCAATCCAATGGTTATCTTTACGAAGAACAGTATTTACCGCACCTACAGATTTAGCAATTGGATGAATTGCCGATAAACAACTCATAATCGCCTGTTTGTGAGGAATTGTCACGTTAAAGCCTGTAACGCCAATCGCCAAAAAGCCTTGGATAGCTTTCGGCAAATCATCTGGTTTGATGGGAAAAGGCAGATAAGCGTAATCTAATCCCAAACATTCCAGAGCTGCATTATGCATCAACGGTGATAGCGAATGTTCAACCGGATGCCCAATTACTCCTAGCAGTTTAGTTTTTCCAGTTATCATTTAAAATCAATACTTTCAGCTTCTAAGTTTGAATTAATGCTTAATTTTAAGTAATTACTTTAAGTAATTTCAACAACATCTAAAAAAAAACTCCTACTTGAAAGTAGGAGTTTAATGTAGATTACATGTTCAACAGTAAGAGCGCTTGTTCCAAGTGCATCTTAGCTTTGTGCAAGTTAAGCAGCGTTTCCTGGTCATAGCGATGGGGATACTCTAAACGCTTCCCTTGCATCGTTGCTTTAATCAATGCAGCTTGTTGGTCGCTAGGTTCTCCCATCTGATCCAATGCTTGCCCTAAGTCCTGATAGCCAATAAATGTCATTCTTCTTAATCCTTCCCCTTCCTTCATCTGACGTAAGGCAATAGCTGCAAAGGTAAATAAAGTATCAATCCAAGCAGTTTTATAACTAGGGTTTCCCAGTGGCTTCAATCCATACTGCTTGCAGAGTCCCTTAAGTTCCCCTAAGGTTTTGATTTTAATTTGTGAACGTGTAAACATGGAATTGTCCATTTTAAAAAGGTGGATATTGGTGGTTGCTAGTCGTCAAACAAATCAACCACCAATTAAACAATTTATCCCTATGTACACATTCGATTCAACCTAGATTTACATTTCTTAATTGATGCCAAACCCTAAAGGGAACCCTGAAAACCTTATCAAGCTTGTTACTGACAGAGATGAACCGTTAACTGAAACGGTGACTATCAGGGTTCCCGCATCCATTAAGCAAAAGCTAAAATCATTAGACAATCACGCAGAGTTCTGTAGACAAGCCATTTATAAGGCTTTGAGCGAACTAGAAACCAGTGATGAAGATTTTACTTAAAGTAATTTACACACAAGACACTACTGACCCTAGTAAATAGACATCTCCAGAAAAGACGTAGAGACGTAGCACTTGCTAATCTCTACAAGGGTTTCGGGCAACGCATAATAAAAGAGGGGTCGATGTCTAATGTTTTTTCCCGTAATCAATCGTTGCATAATCTTAATATTTTAAATCTCGCACGCGCCAAGCACGCCTAAAGATAGAAATTTAGTTTAGGCGCTAAAAACCCTTAAATAATCAGCCTATAGCCTGAGAATGCCGAGCTACAATTATTAAAGGATACTTAACATTTCGTCATATCATGCAGGCAACTACACGCCCAGCTGCAACCCCGATTCCGGGAAAATACTGGCAGTGGCGAGGGCACAACGTTTACTACGTAAGAGCGGGAGAAAAAAAACCCCAACGTCCACCTTTGCTGTTAGTGCATGGGTTTGGTGCTTCTACTGACCACTGGCGTAAGAATATCACAGGACTGTGTAACGATTTTGAAGTTTTTGCGATCGACCTTTTGGGATACGGACGTTCCGCTAAACCGAAGTTGGAATATAGCGGTAACTTATGGCGCGACCAACTTTATGATTTTATCACTGAAGTGATTGGTGAAAAAGCGGTTTTAGCAGGTAATTCCCTTGGTGGGTACGCTTGCTTGTGTTTGGCAGCGCAACGTCCTGACGCAGCAGCGGGTTTGGTTTTGCTTAACAGTGCTGGACCCTTTAGCGAAAATCAGACTTCATCAGAACCGGAAGCCTTACAACCAGAAATTCAGCCTCCCAAGCAAACAGACGCACTGCAAAAACTATTGGGTGACGTTGTGAAATGGATTTTTCAACAACCTTTGGCTCAGTTTATTTTATTTCAATATGTGCGACAGCGTTGGGTAATTCGCCAAACTTTAGAGAAAGTGTATCTTGACAAAAGCGCGATTACAGACCAGTTGATAGAAGAAATTCATCGACCTTCTAACGATCCTGGTGCAGTGGATGTATTTGCTTCGATGTTTAGCACTCCTCAAGGAGAGAAAAATGATGTGTTATTGCAGCAATTAACTTGTCCGTTGTTGATGTTATGGGGAGAAGCTGACCCTTGGATGAATGCCAGAGAACGTTCTGGGAAGTTTCGCCAATACTATCCTCAACTGACGGAATACTTCTTGCAAGCCGGTCATTGTCCTCATGATGAAGTACCGAATCAACTAAACCCACTTTTACGAGATTGGGTTTTGTCTATTGCATAGTGTTCGTAGTAAGCGCTTAAGCGCTTAAGCGCTTACTACAAGCAGATTTATTTCAGATATGACTTAATTTCTCGATCTATTTGGTCGCTAATAATTTCAGCGGCGATCGCAGGTTTATTAAGATTAACTTTGAGAAAATTTATCTTGTCTCGTTCTGTAAATTTTTTATCGTTATCAGAGTCTTCAATAATTTTTAGAAAAATAGCACCAACACTTTGAACAATTGTCCAACTAATGAGTTGAGTATTGTTCGGGGTAATTTGCTGGAGATTCTTTCCTGACGAATCTGATATATATCCAATAATCGCATCTTGGGAGTTGAGTTTATTATCTTTGTTTGTATCGTTTTCAATTATTCTATACAACCAAAATCTTGTTGATGGCTTTTCCTGTTCTTTTTTCTCCAAAAAATCAAAAGAAGTTATAATTGCTTTTTTCTTTAGTAATAGATGTGTTTCACCATTCTTTTTATTGGAAAATATAATATTATACAATTCAATTTCTTTATCAGAATAAGATGAAGAATCTAAAGAAATTTTTCTACTAATTGGATAAGAATTTTTGATATTAACTGGAATCATCAGATAATCTGATTGTTCTTTCAAGATTAAATCGCCGTAGACAATATTGGGTTGTGACTTTTCCTCGGCAATTGAAGAAGTTTTTGCCTGTTCTGCTTTTCTAAAAACATTTGCCTGACATGAGGAAGAAAGTGTAGCGACGATAATAGCTGTAGTAATTTTCTTCAACTTATGATTTATCATTAAATTTCAGCCGGATGTTTTATCTTATTGTATTCGCTGTAACTTTGTTACAAGCGAAAAAGAGCTTACATGTGCTGGCTAGTTGTAAAATCTAAACTAGGTGAAGTACCTTTTGTTAGCGTTATCTTCTTTCTGCCGTATAGATCATAATCATCGTATTATTCATTATAAAAGTACTAAAACACTCAAAAACCTGGTCAAGGTTGACCAGGTTTTTCAAAATTTGTGATTCTCAAATTGTTAAACTTGCTAAGTAATAGAATCAGTCAACTACTAGGGTGGATACAACAACGGGCAAACTCAGCATATTTACGTTTTTCCGTTTTAGGATTTGGCTTCCCTATTCAACTTAGGGGCAGTGCCACTCATTTTTTATGCTGCTATTTGCTTGGGCTGATGACGGGGGACACGAAGTCATTTGCCCTTTGACTTTGGTTGTGTTTTCTTTGGTGTCCTACTATTTAAGTTATCACTCAAATCTGAGATTGGAATCGGTTGTTTAATAAAGTTAACGTTTCGTTTAATTTTGAAATATATAGTAGTTTTTTGAGAGATAAGCAAGGTAACTGAAGTATATTGAGAAGCGTAGACGCAAAGCAGCTTGTCGCTAGACATCGCCTAAACACTTAATCATTGCCACTGGATAATCAGGGTTAGCTGGATTCGGTATCAAGCGCTGATTTTTGCAATCTACCAGTAAATCTAACTTTTCCAAAATCACCTGACCAATCAACACCTCATTACCTACAACCAATGCCTCATCTACAGTTGTACGTCCTTCACACTCAATGATTACAGGTCCGGTTACTCCGACAATTTCCTCACTCCCGTTAGCGTATTGAGCAAGTCGCTGACCTCTAATTCGCAAACCTAGCTGCTCTACAATCTCTGTTGAAATTACTAAAGATACTGCTCCTGTATCAACTAACCCTTGAGTTTCATGCTCGCGTAATAATCTTGGTGCTAGCAAACCTCGATTTACTAACTCCTCATCTACAGCATTGGTTAACTTTACTTTAGCGTGAACTGCTCCCATCATTTTTTTACTAAGACTTTTATTTTGATTGTATCTCTATTTAAATTCAAATAATGAAAATATTTAGATAAGTATATAGCAATGCTATTTTATTTATGATAAACGAACCGCAGAGAACGCAGAGGACACAGAGGAAGAGAGAGAAGATAATTTTATAAATGATTTAGAGTTGCTATAGGTGAAGATACAAATTAATTAATAATACCCAATCCCAAATTCTAAATCTTAAATCGATCCATTCTTGGCAGTAAATAGCTAAAATCAGAATGTTTATTTATTGACTTCAAGTTTTGGCTACTGTATCTTGTCCCCGTTGTCATCAATCCGTTGACAGTCAAGCTGTCACCTGTCCCCATTGCCGCACAACTCTCAAAGCATTCGGACATCCCGGCATTCCGTTACATCGTGCTACCGGGAAAGAGTATTTGTGTGACAGTTGCACTTACCACGCTGATGATAGTTGTAACTTTCCTCAACGTCCTTACGCTAAAGAATGTACTCTCTATCAAAACGTTGAAGAGAACAAGTTAGAGTTGCAACAACAACGCGAAAACACTAGCTTTGCTGCAACTGTAAAAAACTGGATTAAACGCAATTCCTCTTTGTTATTGTTACTAAGTTTAGTATTAGTTTGTTTGTTGATAGCTTTATTTAGGTAATATATATTTAACTTGCACTATGACTGAAAAAAGGTTAAAGGACAAATAAATGCATGATTTTTCAATTCTTTTAATCCTTCACCTTTGCATGAATGCCTGACTAATACCACTAAGTCTAATTAAACCAAAATAAAGGAGTAAATTTGGCTAAGGTTCATTTACGCAAAGTCATCCATGATAATTTATTTGAATGCATCAGTCTGGAAGTAAAAGAATCCCAAAAAGGATTTATAGCATCGAACGTGAAATCACTGGCTGAGGCTTATGTAAATTCAAATTTGTTCCCCTTGGCTATCTACGATGCCAAAGTTGCGGGTTACGAAAAGCCTCAGTTGCCAATGATTGGCTTCACGATGTATGAAATAGTGGCTGGCGTTGGATTTATTCTCCGTCTCATGATTGACCACAAATATCAGCAACAAGGCTACGGACAAGCGACAATTTTAGAGCTAATAAGGCGTTTAAAGCTGCATCCAGAAGTTGAATTGATTGCAACTAGTCATAAACGAGGTAATGAAACCGCAGCCAAACTTTACCGCAGCCTTGGATTTGTAGATTGGAACATTGACTGGGCTATTGAACATGAATCTGAAATTTATCTGAGATTGGATCGGGATATTTGATGGAAATAACTTAATAATCAACAATCCTTTTTGACTTTTTTAAACTACATTTGCACCCTCAACAAAAACTTGAATTGCATCTTCATTAAAAACGGTTAAATCAAACCAAAAAGTTGTACCAACACCAACTTCACTCACGAGATGGACTTTACTATGATGCTTTTCTTCGATGATATTTCTGACAATTGATAGTCCTAAACCTGTGCCTTCTAAAGTGTGAACTCTGTTTTCAACCCGGAAGAAGCGGTCAAAAATTGCTTTTTGGTCTTCTGGGGGGATGCCAATACCAGTATCGGAGATTTCTACCCGCACTTGACCTGGCTGGTTGTGATTGGGTTTTGAGTCTAATTGGTAAGTGCGAATTGCAACTTTGCCACCAGCAAGAGAAAATTTGAGACAATTACCAACTAGATTTGCTAACACTTGTAGTAACAAATCGTAATTACCGACTACTAAGGGCAAGTTAGGGGCAACTTCTTGAATAAGTTCGATGCCTTTATCTCTAGCATTAAGTTGGTAAGTACGTAGAGTTTGGTCGATCGCTTGCGCTAAATCAACTCCATTAAAGTGATAATTGCGACCAGATTCTAGCTTGGTCAAATCCAAAACATCATTAACCAGACGAGTCAGGCGATCGGTTTCATGGTTAACTGTTTCTAGAAATTCCCGCCGTTGATTTACACCCAAATCTTCACCGTATTCGTGCAGAGTTTCGATAAACGATTTGATATTAAATAAAGGAGTTCGCAGTTCGTGGGAAACGTTGCTGATAAATTGGCTTTTTGCCTCGTTTAGTTCTACTTCGCGGGTAATATCTTGCACGGTGATGGCGATACCTTTAATATTCTCCCGTTGCTGGTTGAGAACTGTAGTTAAAAGAATGCGGATGGTGCGCTTGGTAGGTTCGCTAATCGGGATGCGAAACTCAGCGCTTTCGCATTCCCCTGCTGCCATTTCATACAAAGGTCGGGTAATTTCCATCTGCACTGCTGAGGGCAAATGAGACAAAACACTACTACCTTCGACATGACTATTTCCCCAGCCAAAAATTCGCCGCGCTGTGGGGTTGACTAATATCACCTGCATGTTGTTGTCAATCAGCACCGCACCATCAGCAATGGTGTAAACCAACGTTTCTAACTTGGCTTTTTCTGCCGTTAGTTCCTCAATATTTTGTTCTTCGTAACTCTCCAAGCGCTCTGCCATATCATTAAAGCTTAAAATTAACCCTCCCAGTTCGCCACCTAGTGGTAAGTCAATTCGCTGCTGAAAATTTCCGGCGGCAATTTGTTTTACTCCGGCTAAAAGTTCTTTAATTGGCTTGGTAATGGTCAAAGCGTTGACTACTCCTGCCAAAATCACCATTACCCAAATCGTGATAAATACGGCAATGGTGACATCGCGGGTAAAATTTGTAGAAATGACTGCGGTTTGATTGGGGTTAATGCCGATCGCTAATACACCCAAATATTTGTTATCAACAATCAAAGGCACAAATACATCAGTTACGACTCCATCCGGGGACTGATGTTGTCGCACCATCGGCTTGTCTGCATCGGCAGCATAATCATCTGGTAGCTGTATCCGACGCTCAATTGTTAGGGACGTTTCTACCTCTGGTTCCCAAAAGGGAATGCCAAAAAAGATTTTCCCAGTTTCATCAGCATACAGCATATAACGCACGCTAGAGGTGCTGCTGTAAAAGCGTTGGGAAAATTGGGCAACTTCGGTAAGATTTTCGTCTTCTATCAGCGGGGCAATGTTAGCCGCTAGCAGCAGTCCGAGGTCACGACCGAAGCGGGTATCATTCAGACGTGCATCCTGCTGAATCGTATTCACCGCCCAGAAGGTTAGACCACTCATAATTAAAGAAACCACTAAAGTGGCAGCAGCCAAAAGCTTGGTCTGGAGAGTGAACTCCGACCACCAATTGGCGATCGCTTCTCGGATTGTTTTAAAAAAAGCCAGCATTTTAAATAAATTGTTAGTAGTTTCTCTTATAAACCCCAACAACTAAAAATTAACAGTTAATTTGACAAATATGTTAGTGGGGAATGGGGAATGGGTAATTGGTAATCGGTAATTGGTAATCGGTAATCGGTAATCGGGGGAAGTGGGGAGTACGGGGACAATTCTTTCTTTCCATTACCCATTCCCCATTCCCCATTACCCATTCCCCCATTACCCATTACCCATTCCCCCATTACCCATTACCCATTCCCCCATTCCCCATTACCCGATGACCAATATCGCGCCGATAATACATTCCCTCAAAGTGGATGCATTTGATGCCGGCGTATGCAGAAGCGATCGCTCGATCAAAATTCTCTCCTATGCCGGTGACATTCAACACCCGACCGCCATCTGTCACTACTTGCTGAGTAAGCAACTTTGTCCCAGCATGAAATACATTAGTTCCTGCGGATAAAGCTTGTTCAATGCCTGTAATTACTTTTCCTTTCTCATACGCCCCAGGATAGCCGCCTGCGGCTGCGACGACGGTCGCAGATGCCCCACCTTTCCAAGCGATGGGCGGCATGTCTCCCAGGCGTTGCTGGACGCAGGCAATCATTAATTCTTCTAGGGGTGTTTCTAACAGTGGGAGAATGACTTGTGTTTCTGGGTCGCCAAAGCGACAGTTAAATTCTAAAACTTTAAAATTGCCATCTGGGGCAATCATTAAGCCAGCGTAGAGAATGCCTCGATAGTCGATGTTTTTGGTTTTGAGGATGGCGATCGCTTTCTCTAGCACTTCTTTTTGCACGCATTCCATAATTTGCGGTGTAGCGATCGGTGCTGGGGCATAAGCTCCCATTCCCCCTGTATTATCTCCTGTATCGCCCTCGCCAATTCGCTTATGATCCTGAGCGGGCAATAAAGGGCGAATCGTCAACCCATCCGTCAAGGCTAAAACTGACACTTCCTGCCCAGTCAAGCACTCTTCAATAACTACAAATTCTCCAGCGCTGCCAAACTGCCCTTGAAAAATCGCATCAATAGCCGCCTGTGCCTGTTCCACTGTTGCTGCCACAGTTACGCCCTTACCAGCCGCCAAACCATCAGCCTTGACAACAATTGGTGCGCCCTGCGATTTCACATATGATTTAGCTGCTTTTGCCTCCGTAAATACCGCACCCTTGGCTGTGGGAATTTTCGCTTCCTGCATCAAAGCTTTTGCCCAAGCCTTACTCGCCTCAATTTGCGCTCCTGCTCTCGTCGGACCAAAAACCATCAAACCTTTATTTTGCAGATAGTCGGTAATTCCCTTTGCCAGCGGTACTTCTGGACCAACGACCACCAAAGAAATATTATTTTGTAGAGAATAGCGGCTGATACCTTCAAAGTCATCTACCGCCAGAGCTAAATTTTCACAGCGTTCTAAAGAAGCCGTACCACCATTTCCCGGCACGCACACAACTTGCTCAACTTGCTTAGATTGCAGCAGTTTCCATGCTAGAGCATGTTCCCGCCCTCCACTACCAACAACTAAAACTTTCACGCGCTATCCTTGCGATGATTATGCCTTAAGTCTTTTCGCCAATCAATTTTTCCATCAATTCTGATGCTGATGCAAGCCCCCCATCAGGAATTGATTGTTATTTCACTCTAGACCCTCGACTAGTTTTTTGAATAGTAACTTTGCAGCTTTGGCACTAATGCGCGATCGCACTAACCTTACTGGACGCCCCGCCGCTTTTTCGGCATCCATCTGAGAACCCAGCGCTGAACCAATTTCATTATCCAGGCGACAGCGCTTAACCTCGATGCGGGTGAAAACCCACTTGCCTCTGGCGATACGACACAAGTCAGAACCACCGACAATTTTGATTTTACTTTTATCCCCAGACGCTTCTTTTGACGGTGCAAGCCAAGCGTGACTAATGAGCGCGGCGTAGCGACAAGTAGCGCTTTGTCGGTTTCCCAGACTTTCGACCCTTCCTAATCCTGATTTCTGGCTTACCGTCAGCGCCAAAGTAAGCTTCAAGCGGGTAAATTTGGGAGAGGATGATTGCCTCTAGCCGCAGCCCGAAACCAAACAGTTTAAATACTTCGCGGTACGCGGTAAACTTTGAATCAGTTAGAAGTTGCTGTAATTCCAGCTCAATGCTGTGTTCT
>NZ_JTCM02000134.1 GCF_000817785.2 Hassallia byssoidea VB512170
TCAGGGTTTTGTTGAGGTTCTCCTCTTCTTCATACCCTGCCTGTTATCCCTAAGCTGTTCTAGGTTACTTAGCTTATTTCAACAGAACGATTCGCACCTGCAATTCCTTATCCAGAAATTCTGGTTGTTTCGTCCAATCAATTTCCCGGTGTTCGAGTGGGAAAAAGAAAAGCATAAATTCTTGAAAGTACAGTTGTAAAATATCCTTCCAGGGCGAATCATATTCAGTTGGAGGATTAGTCATGTGAGTAAATAGTTATTTCAACGTTTCTGCATCTCAATATACGATAAAATCAAGCACAATATTTACAACTGACTACTCCAATTTAGCCGCCTTTCATTCAAGCAAATATTGTGTATGTCCGTACCAAATCCCGCATTTAATAATAATCGCTCAAGCTGAGATTAATATGAAAACAACGAGTGGTTTTCTACTTACCTTGCAGCCACATTCATATCTTTTGACAATGCTATAACGCAAGGGCAAGCGGTTGGACAAACTTAACCGCTCCCGTTGAGATAACAAAAATATCCCCAAAAATAACCGAATCTTAACCACAGCAAATATTCAAAGAGAGCGAATGCAACGCAGCACTCGGACAATAATCTCCCATTCATCTCTGATAAATATCCTCCGCACGCACAAACTATCCAAATATAGCTACCAATAAAAATGTAACTAACAACTTATTATCTTCTGTGTATAGCTACCAAATTGTCCAACGAATGCACCCATCGTATTCGTCGCAATCTCTACATTTATCAAGCGCGTCTATCCCTTTCATCGCCAGAAACATAAGTAGATATACATATAATCATCCTGACTGAGACTAACAGTAAGCCTATTAGAATCTCGAAAAGCCTGATACTTATAGTTATCTTCACCGACATCTGATTTAACTGCTTTTTCCTCAATTTTAGTAATTCCACGTTGGGCAGTCGATTTAAATTTGAATAGCATGAAAGAATATTTTAACTATTTATATAACTATGGCACGCAGCGCACAATTAATATCCGATTCCAAAAACAAACTCAAAAAAGTTAGCGCTATCTTTGAAGCAAAAGCAAAGCAACCGAAGAACCTAACTCTACAGCAATTTATCCAAGCGCTCTCCACCCAAATCGATAAAATGCTGGCAGTGGGTTATACGCTACAAGAAGTTGCAGCAATCCTCAAATCAGAAGGGGTTAACGTGCAACCCACAACAATTAAATCCTATCTCTTGAAAGCACGAGCAAAAAACTCCAGTACGGCAAATAATAATCCCGCATCAACCCAAACAAAGTCAGATATTAATCGCAAAGCAAGCAGTCGGGAGCAAGCGAAAAATAACCAAGCCACTGCCAATTATAACTCGAATAAATCTGACAACATGCAAGCACCAGCAACTAATGAAGCAACCGAAACTGAAACTATTCAACCACCCGCACCAACTGATTTTTATATTAAATATAACACTCAGTGTAAAATTAGGACAGGTAGGCTCTGGTTGGCAGCATACTTAGACGAGCGAGGGAGGTGTTAGTCACGGTTCCCACCGGGCGATAGTTCTCTCCGAAGTGCATACCCCTGATGAGAACTGAGACAAACGGACCAGAGTTTCGTGTTATTGAACCAACGATTCTCCTGAGGATGACGACTGGTAAAAAAGGTTGTATTGCGATAAAGAGTGTCATAGGCTAGGATTAGTAACTCTGCATCGGAGATTTCGGAAACCTGACGGAGTGTAATTTCGCCCAAGTATTCTTTCAAAACTTTAATTAGTCCTTCATTGGAATACTTGGAGCCAAGCAACCACCTTATGACATTTTTCCTGAGCCATGAAGCGTTGAATATTTCTCGCCCTCTTTCCGAGTAAATGTTTTTGAAATTTTCAGGTTCCTTGCCCAGAGCTATACCAGCAGCCAAAATTGACCCGGTAGACGTCCCAACGATTAGGTCGAAGTATTCGTGCGCGAGGTTTCCCAACTTCGGACCGAACTTCTTCCAAGATTGTTGCGGTTACTACTCCCCGAATTCCACCACCATCCAAAGCCAAAATCTTAAATTTTTCCGATTTCGATGATGACATATGCAAATAAACGTCAAAGGTTTACTTATATAAATGTTCCCTTTAAGGCTTTGGAAATTTCATACCGATCGCAAACAGAAGGAAAAATAAAGATTTACCTTGAGCCGCATTGCCAGTTCGCGCATCATTGGCACATGAGCGCGACGGTTGGAGTATCTGTACAAAACAAGTCAATTGCATCCATAAACTTTTGTACAAAAGTGCTATTGTATTAAAATACTAAAGTTAAAGTATATAGTAGTATTATTATGCAATAAATAATTAGTGCTATAGTACAATGCAACAATCTCACACGACTACAGTTGTCACCTTGGGGCTAGCAGGCGGACAGGGCAAGAGTACCGTCGCCCTGATGCTCGGTCGATACCTGGGACGGTTAGGGATTCCGGTACTGTTTGTTGATGCCGACCCCCAATCTAGTCTGACCAGTTTTTTGGGAGTCAAGGTACAGCCAAATACCCCTACCCTGCTGGAGGTAATTACCACTACGGAAGAAAAAACACCCCTTATTAATGCGATCGCACCCGTACCGGATGTCCAACTAGACAACCGCACTATCAATAACACCAACTTGTTTTTAATACCCTCAGACGATGGACTTGAGAACGCGAATTATAAGCTTGCAAGCAGCGGGATTAGTTTATTTATCCTGAGAAACCGCTTGCAACCCATTGCCAACAACTTTGGGGTAATAATTGTAGACCCACCCCCTGAGCGATCACACCTTGCTCAAACTTCCCTCGGTGCAGGCGACAAGTGGATAATCCCCGCAGAAGCCAACGTCAAGGGAGTGCAGTCGTTGGTACGAACACTCGAACTAGTCAAAGAATTTCAGCCAGCTTTACCATACGGTGAACTAATGGGAGTAGTACCCTTCCGTGCAAAGTGGACGGGTGTAAACCCCACAAAAGCCACCAAAAGCAGTATCTCAGCAATGGGCGAGATAGTGGGACTTGACTTAATGTTACCCCACATTCTGGAATCCGATGTATATAAAAATGCCATTAACCAACGAGTATCCCCCACAGACTTAGGACAACCGGGACTGGAATATCCAATTTCAGTATTGGCGCAGAAGCTAAAACCAACACTGCCAGAACAGTACGCTTTACTTATCCCGACAGAAACAGTGTAATTTATAGTACCAGGAGTTACCCATGAACCTTTTAGATGAAATTCGCTCTCGCGCAACCCAACCAACCGTTCCCCCACGCCAGGACGTATTGCAACAACCGACTACTGATACTTTAACAGAACTGAGTGCAACTGATGCGGTGCAGCAACCAACCGAAGTATCAGAACTCAAACGCTTGGAAGAATTACTCGCCAACTTTCCAGAAATTGCTGCTAGAATACCCGTGCGGTTAGAAACTCCAATTAAAGACGAACTCGACGAACTGTGCAACCGAGAAAAAGTCACAATCGAAACATTACTTGAAGCGTTTTACGTAACCTGCTTTGATAAAGAATCCGTGATGAAGCAGGTTGTTAAAGAAGCAAAAAAGCGGTTGAAAAGTCGGAAGGAGGCGGGTAATATTCGCTCCAGTCTTACCAAACTCCACAATTTGACTAAAAAATGACCTATAAGCGTAATTGTCCAACAAGCGTCGCTACTCAATAATTTCGTCATATTGATTGGTGTCATCTGACTCATAATTGTCATAACTGCCTGTGCTTCTAAATAAATACGGGATTGGGTTTGGTCGTCAAATGGACGATTGAAACAGCAGGCATTGCTGTTATATTTTATATTGTTTGCTCATAGTGTTTAATCATTTGAAGCATAGAATGCGCGTCGAGTTTTCCTGTTAACAACTCTTGCATTATGCCCTGTTTAAGAGTTTTATATTTATCCTTGTTTTTGTTAGATCAGAACCTCGGCAACACCGTACCAGTGCCCGCATCCTTCTGAGTGCGGACGTAAAGTTTTGTCGTATCAGTTTTGCTATGACCCAACTGGCTTTGCACCTCAAAAACATTCTTATACTCCACCGCCCTCGACGCATGAGAATGCCGCAGCCAATGACACGAAAACTTAACCTTGGCAACCTCAGATATATCTTGAATCAATTGCTTAATCGCCCGATCGCTCAACGGCAACCCCCGCTTCTTGGGATTCGGCGACACATTTGGAAACACCGGCACGCGATCAGCAGCCATCCCTCGATACTTCTTAAACTGCGATGATGTCTCGTGGTCCAACCCAATCTCCCGGTACTTCCCACCCTTTCCTCGGAACTTAATGGTGTAATAACCCCGCTGCCTGTCTTCTCTTGTCGGGTCAGGCTGCCATTTAAAATTGCTCCAATATAAACCCGGATAATCTTCCCTCGGTTTCCCCCTTTCATCACCTGGAACCGTCACCCTTCCAACCTCCCCAACCCGCATTCCACTATAAAAAAGGAGATTGAATACAAGCCAATGCTTCCCACCCAACTGTTTGGCAGCATGAGCCAGCTTCTTCATCTCGAAATCTTCGAGATATCGCTCAGATTTAGGTAAATCGCTGAAATTATCGTAATTTATACTACTCGCAATATTCCTTAAAAAATAGCCAATACTCGAGGCGCTGCCATAACTCCACAGCGAACGCAGCATTAAAATCTGGTTAGATTTAGTATAAGGGGAAACCTCACCCCAACTATTAATAAATTCCAGTAACAATGGTAGCTGCACCAAACGCAAATCCCCTATCCCTCCATTTCGTACCCAATCGAGTAATTTTTGACCAAATCGATAGTATTTTCGCTTAGTTTGCTCCCGATTTTGCGACCCTGCCCAAGCCAAAATCAACTCAGAATCGCTACCCACAGCCGGAGTCCCATAATAATACGAACGTATTACCGACTCTACCAACTCCGGGGTCACTTGAGATTCTTGGTGATTAATTACACCCATATGTGGAGTTGCTGGCAGAATTTCGACTTGAGAGACCTCAATATTGTTCGCATCCATTATGGAAAAAACGGTTACGGCTACGTTAAAAAATAACTTCCTGGAAGTGCAGTTACAGGAAGCAGTTTTTAGATTATACCGCGTGGGTGAATATGCGGTAATTGATGAGAGTGAATGTTGTTCTTCCTTTGCGATCGCCTTAAAACCCCAGCCGCTCGCTCAATCCGCGAGTCGGGAGGGTCACTTTACACCATCCCAGTAATTAAGCAATGCTTTCAGCATCCAATTCCTAATCCGCTGATATCAATGCAATAAGATTCGATATCGTGCTTCTCTGCTATCAATACTGCTATCACCATGTCTTCTTCCTGTGATGATAATAAACAAGCGTGCAATGGTGCGTGTCCCCACTCCCCGCTCTTCCAGCAGTTCATGCCGGATTAAAGCAAATGTCCCAACACTGAATTGTTGCGAGCGCGGAAACATTCAGTATTTTCGTCGTCGATGGCATGAATTTATTTTTCAAACATGATATTTCCTAGTGTTTTGTTGTAGTTAATAATGCGATTGTTTGTTTCTCGGCAAACATTAATGCTATCAAGCATTACTTAGTCTTCAAAGCTGAGTGGTTTACCATTGAAGTGTTGGTAAATTTGCTCAGGGTGAAACCAATCGGGCAAGGTCTTCTCAACGTCGTCAAGGTTGTTTCCTTGCTCATCCACTAACCCGTAACGTACAACGACCCTTTTTAGCGGTGTTTCACCATTAGCTGAGAATTTCTCAAGCAATACGGTACCCGATTTTCTAGCGCTTGCTGTACCGTCTGGAAATGATTCATTGGTAGCATTGTGAGTAATGCCCAAAAGATATTCCTTAGCCTTGCGGGTATCAGTTAAGCTCATCTTGAAAAAGGCGATCGCACTTTCGCCGCACAGGGATTTTAAATTGGTAAATTCATCTACAATGACTTGCTGTTTAGTGGTCGGTTTTTGCTTAATTCTGGTTAGCCAACGTTCACAACAATCTTCAAAAGCAAGGCTTATTTCAGACTCTGACTCTGCCTTACTAGCAGCGTCTAATAACTTCCATACATCGGCATTATCCCCAGTGGCATGTCTATCGATCAGTTGATGAATTGGTGCGTCAAGGCAATACTTTCTAATTAATGCAATAGCTGTGGCGGTGTAAGTCTTGCCGCTCCCTTGATTCCCTATAAGCCATAAGGGTTTAAGCGAATTGATTATTTTCCATAAATAACCATCTTCATGATTTTTGAGCGCATTTATAAGGGTATGCTTAAGGTCTTCATCTGCTGAAACCTGTTCTGGTTCCTTGACTTTACTCTCTGTCTTAGCTCGCTCCTTATCAGCTTTCGCCTTAGCTAGGAGATTCTCGGCGATGGTTTTATCTTGAGCCGAGTGGTTGACAGCACGCGCTTTTATGAAATCTTCAAACTGAATTCGACTTTTTGCATTTTCATTCTCCTCGTCAGTTAAACCCAAAGCTTTACGTTCTTCGGTGTCCATTGCTGTTAGCCCATCTTTAAGACGCTCAGTGTGCAATGCGGTTGAATGCTGCTTGACTTCCCTGCGATGCACACTACTTAGCCAGGTAGTGTAACCGTCTGTTTTCTCAGCTTCACCTAATTCGTAGTCTCTGCGCTTAAGTCGTTGCGATCGCACAGTGAAACAAGCCGCCACACCCCAAAGCCCGACAATGGCAATTGCATTACTTTCTAACTGGTGATGATTGTCTGTAGGCAGGTCGCGCACCCATTGGATTGCATTACCTTTATATGGGATAACACTGTTATATCCGCCATATCGATCCCATTCTTCTGTCAAGACGTATCGGGGTTGGTTGCAATAAGTCCTGTCGAGGTAAAGCTGTCCTTTTTGGGATTTTGACACTGGGCAGAATTCAATCTGCGTCAAGTCGTAAGCCTGCCTAGTTTGAGTTGCAGCAAAGCCTGCGATCGCTGCCATCCCAAAAAAGCCAGCGGCAACCAACTCAAGTAAGTTGCGTTTCAATCTCTCCCTCCTTTAAAAATGATTCCCAGCGCACCCAATACGAGCAGAGCCGCAATTCCAATACTTAGCCAAGGGTCAAGACTTGGATGTTTTTGCTCGATAGTTTGAATGTCTTGATTAATTTGCGTCGCCGTTTCTCTAGTTAGTGCTTCAAAGTATTGATAGTCTTTTGTTGCCAGCCAAGTTACAGTGCCAGCAGTCGCTAACCCAGCTGCGCTTTTAAAAATGTTCTGCATATTGTCAACTTCTAATCCATCCCTGTTGTAATTAACTCGAAAGCCTGTTAGTCCCGCGAAAGAGCCAACGCTGCAAACAGAAAAACACAATGTAATTGCTAGCCAATAATTAACGCTGCCGCCAGTGAGTAATAAAAACTTAGCTATAAAAAAGCCTGTAGAATTAAGCGCCCACCCGACAAAAAATCTGGATAGTTTTTCGGTCGTATCAATAACTTCCTTGCGTTGCTGATTACGTGATTGCAAGTGTTCTATTAAATCTTTCGGCAACTGGGTATCTGAGACAATCTCGCCTAAACTTTCCTCTTGACCCTCATCAATGTCGTATGTCATATTGATACTGAATTATTAATATGAACCCACCAGCAGCCGGACAAAGTTACTAGTGGGTTTTGACTTTTAGTTTCAGAAACCCAGCAAAGTATCCTTAATTCTTTGGACTATAGAACGTCCTGCATATTGCTTCTTGGGCTTGAATTCATCAACAGCGTTATCACCAGTTTCGAGATAATATTTACCCAACTCTCGGTCGTGCTGTAAGTCGATAGTGCGTTGCTTGATATCGGTTTGTAGTTCCGCTTGCAGCATCTTATATTGTCCGTCAACTTCCATCATGTGCTTATCGACCCAAGCTTTTAATTTAAGGTGGTCTGTTGCCTGTTGATGGCGCAGTACTTCTTTGTCCTTGGCTGATGTGAAATCAAGCTTCATCTCTTCAAGGACATTAGCTAAATGGGTGTCTGCCAATGTTGCTGACTGCACCGCTCTCTCAATCTTTTCCCCACTAACACCAGCTTGTTTGTAGATATCACTGAGAACTTGATTTAGGTCTTCAGTTCCCTTGATTGCATTCAGCATCTGCTCTTTGACTTGTGGAGCAAACTCACTAATTCTTGCCCCGTCGTTACCCATTTGCCCTATCAGCTTCAGTGCCGACTTATCACCCGATAATGCTCTCACTACCAAATTAGTAGATGCATTGAATTTACCTTTGAGTTGCTTTTCGATCTGCCTGGATTTGGAAGTTACCAGATTTCTTAGCTTCATGGAATTTCTGACAGCCATACTTTTTATCCTCAGTCCAAATTACGTTGCATTGATACTCCATCCGCCTGACATATTGCTCTGTGGCTTGCCTCCTTTTTAGATATTGCTGATAGCTGAAAGACTCATTAATTGGCAGATACACCCAGTAATGCAGAGGTAAAATTACCCCTGCGAACGCGCCCAAACTAACAGCAATTCTTGACAGATGACTCGTCCTTGCCCAGCGAATAAGGAAACATTGGGCAAATGTTAATTCATCGCTATTAACCCACCCTGAGCCTTGAGAGGATGCCTTTGAGTTGGCTTTTAGTTTGGGTTCGGCTTTCCTCCAGCGCCGCGCTGATGCCCGTCAGTCCTTGAGCAAGTTTGTCTCTACTCTGTTCATGGCGGTTAACTACGCGCTCTTCCACCCTAGTAAGTGTCTGCTGAATTTTTGCATCAACTTGATTAGCGGAATAATCCGCGTAAGCTAGCAGCGCAGTCTCTACATCTGAAAGGATTTCATCAAAAGTGCTTGCCGAACTGTCAACGCTGTCTGCGATATCGCAAACTTGGGCTTCGCTTAACACCATTCCCAATTCTGCTGCCTTAGTTGCAACCATCTCGCCTACCTGAGATTGTGGAATGGTGGCAAGTTTTGACTCCTCAATAACTTCCTCATCTAGTGGTGGCTGTGTCTCTAGTTCTGATAACGTTACAGGAACTGCTAGTTTAGTTGATTGCTTTTCAATGAGGTAATTGACAGCCTGAGTTAGTTGCTCCTTAGTCGGATTATCAAGGTCGTCGCACTCGGCAGCGTAAGCAGCTTCGGTAAATTCCTCCTTTGTGAATCCCTGATAGCCTTGCTTATACAACCGAGTGCGGACGTTATTTGTGAATTTGTTAGACATAGTTTGCTCCTTATGCTACTAATTTGTTGTCTTCTGGATTGGCAGATTTCATAGGTTGCGATCGCTTGGCAATAGCCCAATTAGTAGCTACAAAAGCAACCAATGCCAAATCTTTGCTACGACGGTATTTATCGGCTTGGTATTTAATGCCGGCTCTCTCAAACCAGTAGTAGCGAGTAGAGCGTGGCACGTCTTCCAAATCAATCTTTAAATATTCCGCTAGTAGCGTTAAGAACTGCTTGCAGGTGTACTCAATATTCTCTCCATCGTAAAAGTGCTTAAACGTTGCCCATCGCTCGTTAAAGTCTGGACTGCTGAAAGAAAAAGCTCCATATCGTCTCTTTAAAGAAGCAAAACTTTCAACAATCAATAAAGCGCTAGAAGCTTCAACCTCAAAGCCAAAATATCGCTTTAAATTTCCAACGACTCTGTACCAAGTTACGTCAGCAATTGACTTACCAATAATACGTTCATAAGCCTCTTTCAACTGTCGATACTTACTTAAATATTCCTTTGTTGCCACTTTCACCTCGTATTGTTACTAAAGTGTGTGATTAATTTACATGCCTTCCGTAAATCTAAAGAATCGGGCTATGTAGTATTTATGGATTTGGGAATTCGACCTATCCATTCTTATGGACACTATCAAATACCTTAGATTTTGAGCTTTGGACAAAATAAAAATTTGTCTGTTCGTCGGCTATACCCTGGTCGCAGTAAAGCGATACCCGCGAGCGGGGGTCTTTGGACAGAGCAAAATACCACCCCGTTTTAGCTACCCCTTGGAAGAAATCCAGCCTTGGAAAGGATGCGCGATCGCTTTTTCGTGTAGTTGCAGATGTTACCCACTTCTACACTCCATCTTGCGTCCGGACACAGGCTATCAAAGCGTCGGTCAACGGCTTAACAGCACGCATGTAATTCTCTACTTCATTACCGTCTTCCGCACTTTCCACTGCATCGAATAATTCCGAAATTGCCTGTTGGATTGCATTCAATAAAATCTCTTGTTTAGATGGTTGATAAATTGTTAAGTCTCGAACTTCTTGGGTTGCGAAATTCATAGATAATACCTCACTCAGTTAATAGCAACCGCATAACCGTATCTCCCGATGTTGGATAATTGGTTGTTGGAAACCGAGGGGTTTCTGCCCGTCCAGTTACCCCGCAGACTCACCTGCCAGGGTCTAACTTGTCAGCTATTAAGTTTTCATGGTTCAGACACGCGCCATTAGAACGACCGCATACATAAAGCGATCGCACAACAGATATTGCGTTGAACAAATGGTTTTGTCAGGAGTATTGACGTATTCAATTCCCCGATACTAGGATAGTAAAGGCAAGTACAGTTAAGTGTCAACCCCTATGCAAGTAATTATTTTTGGGTGAAAATTGCTAGCAAGGGATAGCACTTATATGTACTTGCTAATAATGCCGAGTAAAAAGCCAAAAGTAATGATTTATTTAGACCCAGACAAATTGGAGGTTTTGAAAAAGTGGGCAGAGTCAGAACATCGCTCTGTTAATAACTTGATAACGATGTTGCTCGATAAAGCAATAGAGTCCAAACAGGAGAATAAGGAAACAACATGACCAACGCAGGACAACCACCAACCATTGAAGAACGCTTAAGCCGCCTAGAAAACATCTTTGCCAACATTGGTGAAACAGTGGTTGCACAAAGCGACACTATTGATGTTGTCGTGGCGAACATCAATCAATTAACCGAGAACGTCAACAGACTAAATAATAGTGTCGATAATCTGACTATTGCTGTTAATCGTTCAACTGCAAATATTGAAATTTTAACAGCCCAAGCCGCAGAAGACAGACAGCAAGCAGCCGTTGATCGGCAAGAGTTCAGATCTGAGATTAGGCGGATTTGGGAATATTTACTACAGCAGGGTGGCAATGGGAATACCCCACCGAGTAATTAAATTAGGAGGATTTATGATCCAAGGCAAGGCGCGAAATCACTATTAAAATTACCGAACTGCCTACCGCCACCGCAGTCGAAAATGGTTGGCAGCATTTCCAAATTGACTGCGACGGGCAGATTATCAGTGTCACTGTTAAGCCCAAAGTTTGGAAGAAACTTACTGATGCCCAAGCAAACTTTCCGGAATGGGTAGGTGCGATTGCAGGGAAAATGGGTGAGGCGACCGAAAATGGTTTTATCCTGCTAGAACCGAACATCCAAGTTTTTGAAAAAAAGCCAAAAGCCGATAAAGTTGCAGCAACTTGATAGTTCATTTTTCCCATCAATGGGAAAAATGAGAATTTCATGGACGGGAATCTTAACTCAAATAACTTTTAACTTAGATTCTTCCAGGTTAAGGCTTTTAGCCATTACCTTCAATTCTTCAATAACTTTTGGCACGTTCAAAACTGTGAATTTCCCTTGTCCTATCTCGACACCATCATCAATAACTATATCTGGAAATTCAAGAATCATTTTATAAATTGCTTTTGATTGTATCTCTGACAAATTATATGCATTAAACTGGACATATATCCCAAGATTCCCGATAACGCCCTTTTCCCCAAAATAAATATTCAGAAACTTGTCAATATCTTTAATAATAAGTTCTATATCAATAGGCTTTTCAGAATCTTTAAAAGCTTTGTCAATCTGCTGGAGCGACCAAATTTTACGGAAGTGATACAAAATCCTCAAAAATATTATTTGATTCCAACTATACAAGACTGCTGGAATTTTACGAGGTTTAATAATTTCTAATTGCTCTAATTTTTGTAATTGTTTTCGAGTAAAACCAGAAAGCTCTACCGTCTCCTTCTGGGAAAACATTCTAGATTTTTCTAGCCTTGCAAGCCTTTGTTCCCGCTTCATTCCAGCTTCTCCATCTCCTACGGAATTATTCTACTGCTCTCAAGTTTACAGAAAAGGACAATTGTGAACTATAGTTATATGGAGGGTATGGAAGAAAACTTTGCAGGTATTGTGAAGCGCTCTTGTTGAAGTACCCGAAGCTTACCTGGTAGCACTCATTGACCCTTTTTCTGAGTTTGGCGACGAGGAAAAAATCTTTGAGTTTAAACCAGGAAGCTCCTTGCAGGCGAGTTGTACGACCAACTCTTGTACGACTAACTCATCTTGCTCATCGTGACCGTCATTTTTACGACTAACTTCCGACAGCATAACTGACAGTTATTTCATCGTGACGGTTATTTCGACTAGCTTCCGACAGCAAAGCTGACGGCTATTCATCATCATTCTTACGACTAATTTCCGGCAGCATGACTGACGGCTATTTCATCGTGATTTCAATTATATCAATACAGAACAACAAAATTGCTAAATTCCCTCTCTTGGAAATTCCAGGCTGCATCTGGGGGGTGGCACAATGACAACTCCGCCCTCTAACATTAAACAGAACCACTACCTTGAATGGCTTGCTGACGGTGTAGACCCAGGAATTATTGCTCTCAACGTCCGCTCGGTCGAGGGTGAATTAGCTGGCGTTGATGGAGAATACTCTTTACCGGTCGCCGAATTTCTAAATATTCCCATCACGCGAGGACGCTGGATAAATCGCAAGGGCTTTAAAGATTGGGGTAAATTAAATCGCCAAGACTGGGCGAGAAGTGCCAGCGGTTGGATCTGCCGAGGGCTAGATCCACAAAACAATTGGCAAGAAATGTGCTGGGGCTGTTTTAAAGCGGACTCGCCCTGGATTGACTGCGACGGGGATAAGAAAAAACCCCGTAAATACGAACATCCTCAAGGTGAACCTACACGGGCATTTTTCTTGAAAGTGCCGCTAAATGTTTGGCAACGAGTAGCAGATCGCTATAACGTGCCAATGCCAGAAAATATTGTGGTAGATTCTCTAGGCTCGGCAATCGGTTTTTGGGCTTGGGTACTATCTGAAGAAATTCCACTTATCATTACTGAGGGAGCCAAAAAAGCAGGAGCCTTGTTGACGGCGGGTTATGCAGCTGTAGGACTACCTGGAATTAACTCCGGATATCGTAAAACACAAGAGTCATCCGGAGAAAATAATTATCACTTAATTCCAGATTTAAAGCCATTCGCCACTACTTTAAACCCAATTCCCGGCTTCCAACCATTCGACGGTAGGGACATTTACATTTGCTTTGACAATGACCCAAAGCCCACGACGAAGCGTAACGTTGTTATTGCGACTTGTCGATTAGGGAAACTGTTCTCCGATGCCCACAGCACAGTTAGAGTTATCCAACTTAATGGTGAAGAAAAAGGTTGTGATGATTGGATTGTTGCCCACGGTCAGGAGGCATTTGAAAAACTTTACCAAAAAGCTAAAACCTTAAGACTTTACCGAATTACAAATCGAGTTCCCAGTTTCACCTATGAACCAGATTTAATTTTAAATCAACGCTACTTGGGTGAATTACCACGAACTGAAAGCGGATTAGCATTTGTTAAAGCACCCAAAGGCTCAGGCAAAACTGAAAGCTTGGATAAATTAGTCACCGAAGCGATTGGAATCGGCAGACCAATTATTTCATTGACTCATCGCATTCAGCTAGGAAGACACCTTTGCGACCGACTAGGACTTACGTGGATCAGCGATAAAGACCCAGTTCTTGGTAGGAGATTTGTCGGGCTATGCGTCGATTCGCTCTGGAAATTAAATCCAGAGAATTACCGTAACGCCATTCTTATCTTCGATGAAATTGAGCAAGTAATTTGGCATATTTTAAATAGCTCTACTTGTCGCCAACGCCGAACTGAGATTCTCAAAAAATTAAAGCAATTTATAAATACAATACTCAGCACTGGTGGTTTGATAATCGGGCTGGATGCTGACTTATCTGACCGCTCTATTGATTATTTACTTGAATTAATTGAAGGTGAAATAAAACCAAAGCCTTGGATTTGCGTAAATAATTACAAACCAGAAACTAAGACCAAAGTTGTTTTCTATGATTACCGTAATCCCAGCAGGATAGTACGTAAACTCGAAGAATCTCTTGCGAATGGGGAAAAACTTTACATTTGCGCTGATTCTAGAGATGGTACATTTAGTACCACCGGCTTGACTCAAAAACTCCAAACACGATTTCCTACTTTAAAAATATTGTGCGTGGATGCCAATACTACTAGCACGTTAGGGCATCCAGCAGTAGGATTTGTTGACAAGATTAATGAACAAATTACCAATTGGGATGTGGTAATTTGTAGTCCCTCAATTGGTAGTGGAGTTTCAATTGACGTTAAAGGACACTTTGATAAAGTATTTGGAATTTTTATTGGTGTAATTCCTGATTGGGAGGCACGGCAGGCATTAGCGCGAGTCAGGGAAGGAATTGAGAGGCATGTTTGGTGTGCAAAACTTGGGGTAGGTTTTGTTAATAAATCCATCCGCTGCACCAACTACAAACAGATTGTGTCACTGTTGATAAATAATGCTAAATACAATTTCATCCGGGCTGAACTAACTCCACCATCACAGAACGTTGATGACTTTTTAGAAGGGCATTTTGAACCAGCACATATTAAAACTTGGGCAAAATATGCAGCCGAAATTAATACTTCTATGTGGCATTACGGAGAGTGCATGTTTGAGGGGCTAAAAGAAGAGGGCTGCGTAATTGAGGTAAAGAGTGATAATGAGTTAAACCGGAAACTAGATGAAATATGTAGTGAGCTACAGGCGCTAAATAATCGGGAGTGTTCGGATGAAGATTATTGGCGAATGTCAGAACTTTGTGAAGAAAGGGAGAGGATTGCTGATATTCTTGACCGAGAACAAAATAAAGATGCACTAATTCGGCAAGAACTCAAAAGTACTTCTCTTGACCGTAAAGAAACAAAATACAAAAATGTAAGTAAAGTGCCGTTACCAACTGAAGAGGAATACGAGGAGCTGGCAAGCAAAATTGTAAAAACACAAAAGGAAAAATGTCAAGAACAAAAATACACCTTGGATCAGATGTATGCGAGTGCTGTACCGATAACACCAGAGTTGGTGAAAAAAACGGAGGAGAATAAATATTACCCCCGGTGTCTGTTAGATTTCTTCCGCACCCACAACCCAGAATTTGCAAAACTTTCCGACCGCAAGCAAATTTCTCACCAGCTTGAGTGCGGTGAACAAATTTATCTTCCTGATTTAAAAAATATTACCTTACAAGTTGAAACTCTTAATGCGCTCAAAATTGAGCAATGGATAAAACCAGGTGTCGTAGTCACCAAGGATAGTCCAGAACTATTAAGTTGGCTCGAATGGGTTTTGGGCTTCAGGAAAGATATTTACAAGATATTCGGCATCAACTTAAATAACCACGTTCCCACTCATAATGATGAGACGGTGGTAGATCCCATTGGGATGCTCAATCGCCTTCTAGAATTGGTTGCATTGAAATATACGAGTGAACAAAGAAAGGGTAAGCGAGGCGAAAAACGTTTACGAACTTACACTTTGGATGAAACATTGCTCAACGATGAGCGAGTCCAGATTTTCCCCAAGTGGTCAGAAAAATGGCTTGACGAACTCCTGGAATCTCAGGCTGAGGCTAATCCCCTTATTTGGTCGGAAAAATGTATCACTATGATACCGTGTCCAGCAGATTCTAATAATATAACAATACAAAAAGTGCTGGACACCAACTCAGAAGTGCTGGACACCAACTCAGGAGTGCTGGACACCAACTCAGAAGTGCTGGACACCAACTCAGAAGTGCTGGACACCAATGAAATTTATTCTCCCCAGCCTGTAGAGAAAACCTGGGCTAAACAACTTCAAGAAGGGGCTGTGGTGAGGTGGACCCAAAAAACTGGTAAATGGATTATAAAAGTACTGGGAACGGCAACGGCTTACTTGCAATGCGTAGATGATAGCTGGCAACAGTGGTGCTGGGATTTAAATGAATTGGTTGCAGATTAATTTTTTCCTCTTAAGAGGGAATTTCTACGAAAAATTCATTGACAGCAATCATCACACATTAAAGCGAATGCACCACCCATAAAGAGTGCGCCAATATTTATGAGCGAGAGTGCGATCGCGCTTTGCGAGAGCGATCGCTCATCCGACAAATGAAGCAATGGTTTTGTGTTGAAAGAACCCAACGTACAAACATGAAGAGAAAAAGCCACGCATAACCCAAAAAGGAGGCAACTCCTACCACCGCTTAAATAATTTGAAATTGTAAGCAAAGAAAATTTTGACGTTCACGACAGCATCTGATTACTCGGTTGCTGGCTGATAAATTGAGCGCAACTCCTCCACTGTGTTCGCTGTTTCTATCGCAGACAAAATTGCTTCTAATATGCTTACATCTTGAATAGTCTCAATTTCTGGTAATAAATTTTGACTCTCCGAGCCAAATTTAAGTTTCAAACTTGACGCTATGCCTTTCAATAGCCCTTGACGAATACCCAATCGCTCAACACTAGTTACATACTGCATACGTCTAGACTCCTCAAAGTTACGATATTCTTGCCAAAACTCGCCTTCTAAATTAAGCGGAAGGGTCATCATCCAGTCGATAAATTTGAATAAGCTAATGATATCTTCCCGCTCGAATTTTAGGTCGTATAATCTTTTTACCAAAGTAAGCTTTTGCCGCTTGCGTTCCGGTCTATCGCTGCTAGTCTCCAAGGCTGCCAGGTGTGCCATCACAATGATCGCAAACGGGTTGCTACTAGCTTCAAGTTCGGATTGCCTTTGCTCGTAGTCTAGCAGTTTTATCACGGGAAACCTAAAGTCAACCGTACACCCAAACAATTGGTAGCCAAATTGGTTGGGTCTCCACGATTCGCTATCGTCACCAAGAACAGCAAGTGATGCAACCGACTTTTTATACCTATCATAAATGCGATAATTGTACGTGTACATACGAGCCGCAAAGTTTGATTCTTCTTGACGAAAGCACCTCGACATGTACAAGTATCCAGGATTCTTCTCCCCCGGTGCGATAAATCTTCACCAATTTGTCCGCAAACCGTCTTCCTAGTTCGGCATCTCGTATCACTTCATTAAAGTCAACGACTCCCTCACGAGAGCCGTTGCTCTCCAAAACCGTGCTTAACAGTTTCCCGTTACACGGCTCCTCAGTGAAGAGGTGCTTATCA
>NZ_JTCM02000017.1:0-65074 GCF_000817785.2 Hassallia byssoidea VB512170
CTAGACAAATGTGGACAGCCTTGTTTTGTAGATCCACAGGTCCCCACGAATATTTTTGATGAAGGCTGTCCACATTTGTCGTGGGTTATTGCAGGGGAACCCCCGCAAGCGACTGGCTCCCCTTGGCGCTAGCCTCTCCCTTTGGGAGAAGACCGCACTGCCTCCCCAATGCCCCATGCCCAATTCCCTATGCCAAAAACAATGTAACATTTATATATCACAATATATATTGAGTTATGATTCATACATTGTCTTGATTTCCTGACAAGAGAGATGGACAGTAGTAAAGCGATCGCTCTTTCCCATCTCTTTCTTTATCCCTAACCAGATGACAAGCGCCAAAGCTTCACATAGTTCAGACATCTTTTAGAAAGAATGACTCTTACGTTGCCTTCATACCGCTTTATCAAAGACGGAATTAGGCAGTTATCAAAAAGTGTCACAGATTAATACACGCAAATAAAAGATTTTTTTGTGAAAACTGATACATAATTTTCCGAATTAGGAATTTATCTATCAATTCAGCTTGGCGATCGCCTTATATATTCTTATCAAAATTACCTAATTAATCGGGCACTACATTATCGATAAAAACTTCTCTAGTATTTCATACCTGTCTGTAACAAAATGCCTTAGTTATGCCACGTTATGTCAGCAAGAGTGCATCATATCGTCTAATTTCCTATTTTGCCTTAGGGTTCGCGGGTTGAATCACTGGTAAATTCTGGGCTGATTAAACTAATTGTAAAAACAACAAGGAAAGTATTTAAGCATGACTCTAACCAATCGGAAAAATAGTACTTTTTCTCAAGAAGCGAAAGCAGAACTGATTTCATTGTTCAAGCAGATTATTATTCTGGCTGCTATAGGTCTTATAGTGATGCTGCTGACGAACGGTAAACCACCAGCAGTTGTGGTTGGTTTGAGCTTTTGCTTAATTGCTTTTTTTGTAGCCATAAGCGAACATAAGCGGCTTTTGCAAAAGTCTCAAGTGACATCTCAAACTAACAATTTATCAGCAGCTACCCTCAACGATGCTGACTTGAGCGATGCGGAAATTAACCAGCTATCAGTTCATCAAGATTTGCTGCAAAAAATAGTTTATCAAGTATCTTCAGAGCAATTAAGCAAAGCTCACTTTCTCCTTGCCAACCTCAGCAATGCCAACCTCAATAATATCAACCTTGATGATGTATATTTCAGTGGTACTAATCTTAGTAATGCCCAGTTAGTAAATGTCAGCTTTTTAAATGGCAACTTCTGCGGTGCTAACCTCAACAATGCAAATCTCAGCAATGCAAATCTCAGCAATGCGAATCTTAGCAGTGCTAATCTCAGCAATGCAAACCTCAGCAATGCAAATCTCAGCAATGTAAACCTCAGCAGTGCCAACCTGAACAATGCTCAGTTAATAGATGCAAACCTCAGCAATGCTAACCTTAGTGATGCCAACTTCAGTGGTGCCAACCTCAGTGATGCCAACCTGAGTGGTGTCTATTTATGGAATGGCAACTTCAACGATGCTCAACTAGTAGGTGCGAACTTCAGCAATGCCTACATGAATAGTGCCAAGCTGAAGAATGCCAATCTCAGCAGTGCTAACTTAATGTATGCTAAACTAAGCGATGCCAAACTTAAGGATGCTAACCTCAGCAATGCCGACCTGAGAGGGGCAGACCTCAGCAGTGCTAATTTGAAGAATGCTAACTTTAGCGATGCTAACCTCAAAGATGCGAATTTATGTGGGGCTAATTTAGAAGGTGCAAACCTGAATAATGCTGACTTGAGAAATGCTAATTTGAGCAATGCCAACTTGAATAATGTGAAAGTCGAGAAAACTCGCTTTGGATGTAATCAAGGCTTTTCTGAAGAGATGAAGTTGGATTAAAAGTCAAGTTCGGGAAAATAAAAGTTAGGAGTTAGGAGTTAGGAGTTGGGAATTAGGAGTTAGGAGTTGGGAGTTGGGAGTTAGGAGTTAGAGGGTTATTTTTTCAGCAATAAGCACTGTCCACTAACAACTAACCACTAACAACTAACAACTAACCACTAACAACTATCCACCAACCAAATCCTCTACAGCACTGGCTTGATTTGGCAATGCGGCTGTTAATACTTCGCTGCCTTCTGTTGTAACTAAAACATCATCTTCAATGCGGATTCCGCGTACATCGGTAAATTGAGATAAACGCTCCCAGTTGACGAGATTATGATACTTTGAGCGCAAGTTAGCATCATTTAAAATGGCTGGAACTTGATAAAAACCAGGTTCGATTGTAACTAACATTCCCGGACGCAGGGGACGATTTAAACGTAGGTAGCCTAAACCAAAGCGATCGCTTCTTTCTCTTTTCTCTTCATACCCTGCCAAATCCCCCAAGTCTTCCATATCATGCACATCCAAACCCAGCAAATGACCGATTCCGTGGGGGAAAAACAGCGCGTGAGCATCCATTTCTACTAACTCTTCAGCATTTCCTTTGAAAATGCCTAAATCTACCAAACCTTCAGCAATGACGGTGCAAGCTAGTAAATGAATATCCTCATACTCTACACCAGCACGGATTTTGGCAATGCACGCATCATGAGCCGCCAATACTACATCATAAATATCTCTCTGGGTAGATGAAAACTTTCCAGATATAGCCCAAGTGCGAGTGACATCAGCCGCCCAACCGATTTCAGTTTCCGCACCGACATCAGCAAGTAGTAAATCACCTGGTTGCAAAGAATGGTGATACTGCTCATTATGCAGAACTTCCCCATGAACGGTGACAATACTGTTGTAAGAAGTAGTCATGTTATGGGCGATGATAACTGCTTCCATCGCTGCCCGCACTTCTGCTTCTATTTTGGCGCTAGTTGTAGCAGCCATCCCCGCTTTGTGCGCTTCGACGGTGACAGCTGCGGCTTTTCTTAACTCGGCTAATGCGGCTTCGTCGTGGGTGAGACGCACTGTAACAATTGCTTTGGCTAACTCTAAGTCAATTCCGGCTGGTTGAATTTGCGGTAATACTAATCTATCCAACAGTTGCGATTGTTGCGTCCAAGTACCAGCATCTTGCACGGCAATTGTTGCCGCACCTTCTACTGATAATTCTAATTCCACCATTGGTTTAGCAACATCCGCGCCTATTTTCTCGGCGATTTCTTCTCTTCTAGGCATTTCTCCATGCCATAAAGCGCTACTAGGTTTAGGATCGTCCATGAATAGTTCTAAGAAGCCGGCTTCCAAGCGAATAACCGCATTTGGTAAGGGAAGTCCCGCAAAATAGAGGAAATGACTGCTAGCGCGAAAAGGAAAGACATTTGCAGGGTAGTTACGCGGACTGTCGTTTCCTGACCAAAGAATTACCGGAAAATCAATCAGGCTGGCTAGTTTTTGTCTTCGCTGCCGTAGAGTATCGACGAGGGAGTTAGAAGTGTTTTGTATTAGCATTGGGCATTGGGCATTTTCAGAGGGGAAAAGGGGAAAGGGGAAAGGGAAAAGGAATAAAAAGCTTTTTCTATTACCCATTACCGATTACCCATTACCCATTCCCTAGTTTTTGTCGTCGTCTTTGTCGTCGTCTTTGTCGTCGTCTTTGTCGTCGTCTTTGTCGTCTTTTTGGTCGTTGTTAGAACGGACAGGCTGTTGGTTAGTCTGATTATTGTACTGAGTATTTTGTTGATTTTGTTGCTGGGTTTCAGTCTGTGGCTTTGGTTCGTCCTGACCGCAGCTGACTAAACCCCCGGAGATTAGCGTTAAGTTGACAGCAGTGAAAATGCTGGCGATCGCCTTTATCCATAAGTTTCCGTTTTTATTTAACATTGGCTCAAACTCTTGGAGTTAGAATTACTAATCCTACAGTACTGCGATCGCCAGTTGTTGTTATCAAACTATTGACAAAGATATCAACTTGTGAATTTGTCACAATAGTTAAAGAAACTTATTTCTCAGGTTAAAAAAATGTCTGCTAAAAATCAAGTAAAGTTGAGCAATACGCCAATCGGCGATTGGTCGATTGAGCAATTGCCGGGATTAAGTCAAGAAGAACTATCCCAACTCCAAAACTGCGGTATCTTTACCACAAAAGAGCTATTTAAACAAGGAAATACTCTCCAATCTAAAGTGGCGCTGGCAAATAAATTACAAGTTCATCTTCAGTATGTAAATAAATGGGTAGCTTTGGCGGATTTGGCTCGGATTCCGAGTGTGGGGACGCAATATTGCGGATTATTGCTTCATGCGGGTATTGGTTCAGTAGCGCAGTTGGCTGAAACTCCCACCCACAGATTGCATCAACAAATTATGCGCTTGCAGGTAGCAACTATGCAGCGACGAGATTTATGTCCGGCGATTGAGTTAGTGCAACAGTGGTGTCAACAAGCAAAAACAGTTATGAGTTATAAGTTATGAGTTATGAGTTATAAGTTATGAGTTATAAGTTATGAGTTCATGAGTTATTCCTTCATGAGTTACGAATTTAATTTAACTCCTAACTCCTCACTTTTAACTCCTCACTTTTAACTCCTCACTTTTAATTCCTAACTCCTCACTTTTAACTCCTCACTCTTTTGCCAACACACCATTAAGGAATATATCAGCGAGTCCTTCTGCCATTTCTTTCATTTCTTCCGGGGAAGCGTCAGGTTGCATTAAAGTATTATTGGAAAAACCTGCAACGGCAAACATTCCTAAAAAAACTTTGGCAACTAGTTTAGCATTCGTTTGGCGATAGATGCCTCTATCCATCGCGGTTTGAAAGAAAGCTTCGGCAACTGAGCTCATTTTATCAATGACTTCTAATTGAATGCGATCGCGCAAATCTGGGTGAAATTGCGCTTCCATAAAACAAACTCGCATCAAATCGACATTTTTGTGCATATTCCACATCCGCCGGCGCATCACCTGCGCGACAGCCTTATAACTGCCCATTTCACTCAATTCTGTGAGCAAATCTGTGAGAATCTCCACCCAGCCGTTAGTTGCTACCTCAATCAAAATCGCCTTTTTATTAGGAAAATGACGAAACAAAGTACCTTCAGCTACACCCGCTGCCTGCGCTAAGTCGCGGGTAGTGGTGCCGTCAAATCCCTGTGAAGCAAACAACCGCAGTGCCGCGCTTAAAATACGGGTACGGGTTTGTGCTTCAGCTGGCGGGGAAGAATTAAAAACTCGCATAATAATTACGGTAATGTTTCCGGAACAGGATTTGTAGCATTATTGTCTAACGTGAAGTATAAAAACCACAGAAAGCTTAATACAAGATTAACGCCCTGTTTGATTGGGCATTGGGAATTGGGCATTGGGAATTGGTAATTGGTAATTGGTAATTGGTAATTAGCCATTCCCCATTCCCCACTCCCCATTCCCCATTCCCCATTCCCCATTCCCCATTCCCCATTCCCCATTCCCTAGTCCCTTTCATTTTTCCTTATGAAGCAGCTTAGTTACTTCCCACGAATTGTAGATTTTAGCTTTTTGCGCTTTTTTTCTGGTGGCTTGAAAATATTGACTTTTGTCACGCTGTTTTTGCCAATATTCCTCTGTTGGGGGTTTTCGCCAGAAATTGCTTTCGCCAAACCGTCAACTCCACCACCTCCAACTTCAATTCAACCGTATTTAGATCGGGTAATTAAGGAGTTGACGGAGTTTCGTCTTGATAATGGCATGAAGTTCATAGTTTTAGAACGCCATCAAGCGCCTGTAGTTTCTTTTCTTACTTACGCTGATGTCGGTGGCGTGGATGAGCCAAATGGAAAAACAGGCGTGGCTCACTTTCTAGAGCATTTGGCATTTAAGGGGACAACGCTTGTTGGTACAACAGACTACAAAGCCGAAAAACCTCTACTCGACCGTTTGGATCAATTAGCTAGCCAAATTAAAACAGCGAAAGCTGCTGGTAAACAAGATGAGATTGCTAAGTTATCCGCTGAATTTAAAAATGTGGAAGCACAAGCAGCCAAATTAGTCAAGCAAAACGAGTTAGGGCGAATTGTCGAACAGTCGGGAGGTGTTGGTTTAAATGCGAATACTTCCACAGAAGCGACTCGTTATTTTTACAGCTTTCCTTCTAACAAGTTGGAATTGTGGATGTCTTTGGAATCTGACAGATTTCTCGATCCTGTATTTCGCGAGTTTTATAAAGAAAAAGATGTAATTTTAGAAGAACGCCGTTTACGGGTGGAAAACTCGCCTATCGGCTTGATGATGGAGAAGTTTAGCGATGCTGCTTATAAAGTACATCCTTACAGGCGTCCGGTGATTGGTTATGACGAAGATATCCGCAACCTAACACGGGAAGATGTGCGGAAGTTTTTCGATGCGTACTATGTACCAAGCAATTTAACGATCGCCATTGTCGGAGATGTCAAGCCAAATCAGGTGAAACAACTAGCGCAAACTTACTTTGGACGCTTTAAGGCAAAACCGAAAGCACAAACGCAAGTCCCGGTGGAACCTCCTCAAAAGCAAACGCGAGAAGTTACTTTAGAACTACGTTCGCAACCTTGGTATTTAGAAGGTTATCACCGTCCGGCAATTACTCATCCAGATAATGCAGTTTATGACATTATTGACAGTTTGTTGAGTAGTGGGCGCACGTCGCGGTTGTATAAGTCTTTGGTAGAACAACAACGTTTGGCGCTAGGTGCTCAAGGTTTCAGCGGATATCCGGGAGATAAGTATCCTAATTTGATGTTGTTCTATGTTCTCACGGCTCCGGGTCACAATGTTGATGAGGTGGCGATCGCTTTAAGAAAGGAAATTGATGAATTGAAAACTCAGCCTGTTTCCCCGATGGAGTTGGATCGAGTAAAGACACAAGCGCGAGCGGGTTTGTTGCGATCGCTTGATTCTAATATGGGTATGGCGCAGCAATTGTTGGAATATGAGGTGAAAACTGGTTCTTGGCGCAATTTGTTTAAGCAGTTGGATCAAATTGCGGCTGTGACTCCTGCGGATATTCAGCGGGTGGCAAGGGTAAGTTTTACGCCGGAGAATCGCACTGTTGGTAAGTTGTTGTCGAAGAAGGGATGAGTAACGAACCGCCTTGGCGCTAGCCTCTCCCTTCGGGAGAAGGCGCCAAGGACACCAAGAAGGAATGGAGAGAGATATGCGTAAGGTAAGGGGTAAGAGGAAGAGGGTAATGGGGAAGAGGCTTTTGTATTCGTTGATGCTTTGTTTTACCCTGTTGCTTTTGGGAATGTTTGATTTTGCTGTGGCGGCACCGGGAGCGAAGCCGTATACTGAGTTGCGGTTTGCACCTATACCTGAGGTGAAGTTGCCGAAGTACGATCGCTTTGTGCTGCAAAATGGGATGGTTGTATATTTGATGGAGGATCGCGAACTGCCGTTGGTGAGTGGTAGTGCTTTGGTGCGTACTGGCGATCGCTTTGAGTCGGCTGATAAAATCGGTTTGGCTGAGTTTACTGGGGAGGTGATGCGAACTGGAGGAACTCGCAAGCATACTCCGGATCAGCTAAATCAAATGTTGGAACAACGAGCGGCTTCGGTGGAAACTAGTATTGGTGAGACTTCGGCTGGTGCTGGTTTTGAGTCGCTTACTGAAGATTTAGAAACGGTGTTTGGGCTGTTTGCGGAAGTGCTGCGAGAGCCGGTGTTTGCTGCTGATAAGCTGGAGTTGGCGAAGACGCAGGAGAAAGGTAGTATTTCTCGACGCAATGACGATCCTGATGATATTGCCAGTCGGGAATTTGGTAAGTTGATTTATGGCAAGGATAGCCCTTATGCCAGAACGACGGAGTATGCAACGATAGATAAGATTTCGCGTGAGGATTTGAGTCAGTTTTATCAGCAATATTTTTACCCGAATAATATGATTTTGGGGATTGTTGGGGATTTTGACTCTAAGAAAATGCGCGAACTTGTTCAAGCTAAGTTTGGTGATTGGAAGGCTAATCCAAATTTGCCTAAACTTCAGTTACCTGCTGTGAAGCAAGCGAAAACAGGTGGTGTGTTTTTTGTCAATCAGCCACAACTGACTCAGAGTAACATTCTCATCGGGCATTTGGGCGGACAGTTCAACAGTCCCGATTATCCGGCGTTGGGTGTGTTGAATGAAGTGTTAAATGGATTTGGTGGACGCTTGTTTAATGAAGTGCGATCGCGTCAAGGTTTAGCTTATTCTGTATACGGTTCTTGGAATCCCCGCTATGATTATCCTGGTTTATTTATTGCTGGGGGACAAACGCGATCCGATGCTACGGTACAGTTTGTCAAAGCTATGCAAACTCAAATCAAGCGCACCCAAGCTGAAAAAGTCACTCCCAAAGAATTGGCTTTTGCTAAAGAGTCTACACTCAACTCGTTTGTTTTCAATTTTCAAGACCCCACACAAACATTATCACGCTTGATGCGATACGAATATTACGGCTATCCCGCTGATTTTCTGTTCCGCTATCAAAAAGCCGTAGCTGCAACCACAGTAGATGATGTGCAACGAGTAGCGCAGAAATATCTCAAGCCAGAAAATATGGTGACACTGGTAGTGGGGAATCAAACTGCTATTAACCCTCCACTGACGCAGTTAGCAGCACAGGTGACAGCGATCGATGTAACAATTCCCGGTTCACCGCAACCACAAGCGCAGAATTAATTAATATATCTTCGTTTGTGCAAGGTAGGGGCGATTAATCGCCCCTACTTTTTTAGTTTAGTTGTTTTCGGATTCTTCTAGGGAATAATTTTCAAAATCTTCCGGAAAATTACATAGATTACTGAATAAGGAATCTATGTAATGTAGTATTTGTTTGTACTAGTCATACTTCAGTGTCTTTACAGGAAACTATTGTTAACTTGATGGAAAAACTAAATCATTTTAATTAAAAATTACACAATTTTATTGACTGTTATTTTAGTATATTTACGTAAGCAGAATTTTCTAATTGCATTACCGTTTTTTGGGTGCAAAGACGGTTAAATCATTTATCAACAACAAATTTACCTTGAAGGGTGCCTTGAAAGGTGATTAATGGGCTTGAGAATTTTCCCAGCTCAATAATGCTGGTTGCCAAAATTGGCGATCGCCTAACCACTAATAGATTACGTCAACGCCAAAAATATACACATAGCACTTACATGAAAAAATACAGAAAATTTGTTAAGCGCCTATTGTTATTAGCTACGCCGATGGTAGCAAGTTCTGTGTTAGCAAGCACACCAAGTCAAGCTGCTAGTTTGGCTTTATCTAAGAGTCAAGTAAAATTTACAGATTTCAATCAAAGCCTTTCTGCCGAGCCTATAGTTAGAAGTAATACTGACACTTTTACTAATGCCAACAAAGGCACAGTAGATGCAAAGGCAAATGCAGAAGCTACTTTTTACAATACACCAAAACCATCTGCAAGCAATTTTGCTTTTAGCCAAGCTTCGGGTAAAGGGGAAAAATACTTTGGTATAGCAAAAAGTTTCGCCCAAGTTATTGCTGACTTTGCTATAGAAGCCAATGAATCTTTTTCTTTCAACTTTACAAGTGACCTCAATCTGCTAACAGCAATAGATAACCCACAGTTAGAAAATGCTATAGCCACTGGCACAACATCTTTTGCTTTATTCGACATCGATAATCACAGTATTGTAGACTATTTTAGCGTTGTCGGTAATCTCAACACCGCAGGCAATGGCGATAGTCTAGAATTACAAAACACTGACAATATCAGTTTCAGTCGTCAAAGCCAAGAAAAGATTTTTGGAGGAAACGAAGAACTTGCTAAAGCTTATTTTGAAGGTTATTATCAACGTACTTTTACTGACAAAATAAATCTGCGTTTGATAGAATTTGAAGCAAATCAGGCTAGAGTTGTTGCAGTACCTGAAGCACCTAATGTAGCTTCTTTTTTAGTAGCGGGCTTAATTGGTGCTGCTTTGAAGCGTAAAAGTATTGCTTTTCGGCGCGTTAGGCGCAAGTGATTTATGCTTGTCTAAGCCATCTTTGTGGAATAGACTTCAAGACTCATTCCTAATTTTAACGTGAATTCGATGGACCTAACCCCAACCCGTTCCCTACAAGGGAAGGGGCGAGCCCTACGCTCGCTCCTCTGGGGACAGGCTTCAAGGGTTCGGGGAGACGCGAAGCGCGAACATCACTCATTTGTCGTGGGGAAAAAGCGGATCTACCTAACTTGCCTGTCCCCATAAGGCGATGGGTTTTTGCAAGGGCTAAAAATGAAGGTTTTTAAGCCTCTCCCAGTAATAAAAGCTGCTCCTCTTCCCTCCCCTCTTAGGGGAGGGTTAGGGAGGGGTGGGGGAGCCAGTGCGGTCTTGGGGATCACCTGCGTGAAGCACAGCCGCGTGAGAGGAATGGAAGCGGGGTTCTTTAAATTTGTCGAACTCAGGTTAATTTTAGCCTCTAAATAAATGCAGAAAAGCTATTGAGTAGCCATGTTAAGGCAGTACTCAATAGCTTTTTGAATTGAACAGGACTTACGCAATCCGACGTCGTAAGTAGCGGTAATTCATGAATTACCGCGACTGTATAATGTGTATGCACAATTATTTTTGCGCTCATTCCTATTCAAATTAAGCTAGTAAGCGGTGGTGCCGGAATAAGTTGAGACATACTGAGTGCCATCACTAACAGCGCCAGCTACTGCACCAGCGACTGCTCCGCTAACGTAAGCCCCGATTACATAGCCATAACTACCAGTTTCTTTGTCAAAGAAGTGGTCTGTATAGTAGCCCTGAGAATGAGCGGAACTAGCACTAACTGACCACGCTCCTGTAGGGGAGTTAACGGTAATTCCTATTCCGCCTTGGATTTGACTACTACCAGAAATTTCACTTTCACAAAAGCTGAGGTCAAGAATTGTTATTCTGCTCATAAGTCACCTTCTTGAGATAGCTATATCGCTGAAAGCTGTTAAAAGCTTTCAGCGATTTTATTTTTCAAGTGATTATTTACAAAGTTCTCAACTATTCATAACGAAGCGAAGGAACTTTAGAAATAACCTCTTAATATGGCGGTTGCCATATTAGTGCCTAAGCTGCCGCTGAACTAGAGGTAGAGCCAGAGGAGGCGCTGTTGTAGCCGTAGCCGTAGAAGTAGTCGTAGTAGTAGTAGCTATCTTTGTAAGCACTTGTAGAAGTGCTGGTGTAGGTAGAAGCATAGTTTGGACCATATGCAGATGCACCAGCATATGCATCAGCAAATGCATATCCGCCTTGAATGTTGTTGTCTTCGGTTGCAACTTCGATGTGAGAGATATCTGAAATAATCATGGTTGTTTCCTTGAAATTGTTGTTTTTTCTGGTTTACATGCCACCAAGTTGTTTTCTTTCGGTGACACTATTAATTTAACAATATCTAATTAAAAACACAAGAGATTCTAGAGTCTTTTCTAGCAATTTCATAAAAGCTTTTTTTCTTTTTTATCATCTTAAATTACTCTATTTTTAAACAGCAAAATACTCCTAAATCAGGTTAAATAAAACTTTTTAGCCACACAAAAAGTTCTATCTCTCTTCATTTAGTGAGTACAAATAATATTATTTAAAATAACTTTTATCCCCAAAATTCATGGAAAATCATCAATTTTAGACATATTTTTAACCACAAAAAGATAGTTTATGAGACATCAAATACAAGCTGGTATTAAATTTTTGGTAAAACCGAGGACGCAATTAAGCTGGTTGTGTAAGTGGCTGTACTGGCTGAGAATTTTTATCCCCTTCCAAATCAATCAAAATTTCTTGTTTCTCAATCTGTTGCTTTAACCAATCAGAAAACAATTCTTGCAAAATATTGCTACGCGATCGCTCATCTAATTCGGGTTGAATTATTTCTTCTACCAAAATTAAATACACACCTTTTGGCGTGGTGATTGGCTTGAGAATCTCTGGGGGAGTGGCAGCAAATACAGCCGCAGCGATTTCTGGGCGAAATTCTCCGCGTCTTTTGATTCCTTGATATCCACCAACGCGGCGGATTTCTGGATTTAGGATGTACTCGCGGGCGATTTCTTGAAAACTAACTTCGCCTTCTTGCAGTGCATAAAACAATTCCAACGCCACGTCTCTATCATCAAAGATGATTTCATAAGTAACTGCGCCAAAATAATTGAGTTTGTTTTGATAAAAGAACGCTTCGACTTTATCTGCAAATAGATGAAAAGCTAATTTCTTTGCGAGTATGTCTTTATGAACTAACTCTTCAAAGTCTTCGACAGAAAGATGATGTTTTTTTAACCATGCTAAGGTGTCTGCTGCTTTGACAAGTTTTTTTGCAAATCGTAGCCTATCTCCTTCTTGCTGTAGTTCTGATTCTGCGACTTTAATACCTGCTTCTTTGGCAGCATCGACAATAATTTTTTGCCTAGCTATAGCCTCTACTAAATCAGGAACTTGGCAAGATAGTTTAATGCAGTGAATTATGTCTTCAGGCGAAATAAAAAGAGGTGTGGACATGATATAGTACCTGGAAGAATTGTAGTAAGCACTAAAGTGCTTAAACCGATGAGCGGTAAACCGCTCACTACGAACAAAAAAGCAGATACGCCCAATGACTAAAGCTCTATACCGCCTTTTTTGAATTTTTGAAATGGCTCTAAGATGAAGTCAATAACGCGCCGCTGACGGACAATGACCTCGGCTGTTGCTGTTTGACCGGGGCTTAATTGAATGTGTTGATTGCCATTCTGAATATAAGGTTTATCCAAGGTAATTTCTAATTCAAAGCTTTCGATATTACCTTGGGGTGTTTGCTGCACTTTCGTATCAGGTGAAATCCAATTGACGCGCCCTTGAACTATTCCATATTCTTGGAATGGATAGGCATCGAATTTTATTTTTACTGGCATTCCTACTTTCAAGAAGCCACTTTCGGTGCTGGGTATATTCGCTTTGAGTACGAAGCCAGCATTTTTCGGGGCAATTTGGGCAATCCTTTGACCTGGTTGTAATACTTCTCCTGGCTTGGAAACTGGTAATTCAAAAATCATGCCATCAACAGGCGATCGCACTATTCTTTGCTTTAACTGAAGCTTTAGGGATATAATCTGGCTTCGGGTTTGAACGATTTGCCATCGCGCATCACCGATTTGCGTTTGCAGCGATTTCAGCTGTTCCTGAGTTCTCAGCACAGCTAGTTTCCCAGCATTCACCACACTTTGATAGCTGCTTTGCTCTTCTTGCAGTCTAAGTTTTGCTTGCTTGATATCAGACTCCAACTGGTTGATTGTTGTCTGATAGCGACTGAGTTCTTCAGCTAAACGTAATTGAGCTTGTTTGACATCGGATTGCGCTTTCTGGTAAAGTCGTTTGCTTTCTTGTTCTTCTTTTCGCAGTTGGTCAATTTGGTTTACGGAAACCGCACCATCCTTTACGAGTTGGCTAAAGCGTTCGACTTGTCTGGAATCTATACTTAAACGACCGAGAGCCGACTTTTGGTCATTCTGACTGGTGCTAATCTGTTGCTGTGCTTGACTGACTAATGACTGTTTTTCTAACTTTTGTAAATTGTAACTACTCTGTTTAGCTTCAAGATTCTGCCGTGCTTGATTAATTTGGGCAATCTTTTCTAATTCTTGAGATTTGTTTTGTTGCTCTTGAACGCTAATTGCTAACTGTAATTGGTTTTTGAGTAGTTCTTGTTGTGCCTGCTGGTTTTGTAGTCCATAAAACTTGGCTTCTGCTTGTTGCAAATCGGTTTGCAGAACATCAGATTCCAGTTCTAGAAGAATTTGCCCTGTTCTTACGTTGTCTCCTTCTTTGACTTTGACAGCAGTGACGCTACCCCCAGAACGACTATCTAATTTTTGCGTTGCTCCTTTGGGTTCTATCCGTCCTCTAGCGCTCCCGGTTTCATCGACTTTGGAGAGAATTGACCAAGGTATGATAATCACGACAAAGCCAGTTAGCATATACACCAAAGAGCGTGTCCAAACTTTGGGTAAGGCATCTAACAGTTCTTCAGTTCCGTAGAACCATTCCTTCGCTTCGCTGGTTTCTTCTGTCTGAGGATTTATCTCAGTAAATTCACTGTTGTCAATGTAAGCTTTCTCCGTGTCATCTGCTTCTATATGTGCAAGGGGGGATGGTGAATTGCGGGATGGGTGTGGCATAGTTTCCTTTCCACGATGGGGAGGGGGGGAGGGGGAGATGGGGGGAGAGGGGGACAAGGGGACTCCTTGGAGACAAGGAGACAAGGGAGACAATAAGAACTCCGCGCCTCTTGTACAGACGTTCCACACAGAACGTCTCTAGCGTGCCTTCTCTTGTACAGACGTTCCATACAGAACGTCTCTACTGACTTAACCTGCTTGCGCGAGTTGTTGTTGATTCAGATAGTAGTAATGACCTTTTTTAGCGATTAAGTCTTCGTGAGTACCGCTTTCCACTAAGACACCTCCATCTAACACCAGAATTAAGTCAGCATTCCGCACGGTGGAAAGCCGATGGGCTATGATTAAGCTTGTCCGCCCTTGGAGAATTGTTTTTAAATTGTTCTGAATAATGCGTTCTGATTCGGTGTCGAGATTACTGGTGGCTTCATCGAAAATTAATAAGCGCGGATTACCAAGCATTGCACGAGCGATCGCTAAACGTTGGCGTTGTCCACCGGAAAGCATTCCGCCACCTTCACCGATTTGGGTTTCATAACCCATTGGTAATTGTTGAATAAATTCATCTGCCCCTGCCAGATGCGCCGCTTCGGTAATTGCTTCTAAGGAAGCGTCTGGATGAGCTATACCGATATTTTCGCGGATTGTACCGCCAAACAGAAAGTTCTCTTGATCGACGACACCGATCTGGGTTCTGAGCGATCGCAAAGAGATACCCTTGATATCATGACCATCAATGAAAACTTTGCCATCTGTCGGCGGATATAAACCCAAAATTAATTTGGAAAGTGTTGTTTTCCCGCTTCCGCTACGCCCCACCACGGCAATCATTTGCTCTGGTTTAATTTCAAAGCTGATATTTTCTAAGATGTTGATATCGCTTTCTGGGTGATAGCGGAAAGTGACGTTATCAAAGCGGATGTTCGCGCGAAGTTTGCCTAAAGACTTACGGTCAGAGGTAAGCAAGTCTTCTTCTGGTTCCGCTTCTAAGACATCGTTCAGCCGTTCCACAGAAATGAAAATTTCTTGCAATTGATTCCAAACTCCTGCCAATCGCTTGAAGGGACTGATAACATTGCCCATCAACATATTGAAAGCAATTAATTGTCCGATGGTAAGTTGATGATTAATCACCAACGATGCCCCATACCACAGCAATCCTGTAGATGTCAAAGTATCAATGCTGCCGCTGATAACTTGCAAGCGAATGTTAATTACCTGTGCCTTGAAGCCTTTTTTCACCAAAGTATTTAGCAGTTCTTCCCAACGCCAGCGCACTGTCTGCTCAATTGCCATTGAGCGCACAGAACGAATACCTGTGAGTGATTGAATTAGATAGCTATTCTCTTGGGCACCAGCATTAAAAATCTCTCTCGACATCCGCCGCAAAATATTGGTACTTGCCAATGCCAAGATGAAAAATGGCGGCACAATCAACAGTACCAGCAACGCCATGCCTTGGTTGTACCAAAACATCGCTGCCAAATAGATAACTATTGTCAATAAATCCAGAAGGATGGATAGCGTTTCCCCTGTGAGGAAACTCTGTATTTTCTGGTTTTCTTGGATACGGGAAACAATATCGCCGACGTAACGAGACTCAAAGTACGACAAAGGCAAGCGGAAGGTCTGTTTCATAAAACCCACCAGCAGCGCTACACTCACACGGTTGGCAGTGTGCGACAGCAGATATTGCCGCACGGCGTTCATAACGATGCTGAAGAAGCCAAAAATTAGCAAGCCTAAACTGATAGCGGTTAAAGTGATGGTGCTGCCCTGGACAATCACTCTATCTAGCAGTAGCTGAGTAAATATTGGCGTGATTAATCCAAATACTTGGAGTAATAAAGAGGCGATAAATACCTCTAGCAGAATCTTCCAGTGAGGTTTGATTAAATTAGAGAATTGCCATAAAGAACTAGTAGCTTCTTCGGCGTTTTCTAATTCGCTGGTGGGTTGCAACAGCAATGCATATCCAGTCCAGCCGGCGTTGAATTGGGCTACTGTAAGGCTGCGTTGACCGATCGCCGGATCGCAGACAATCACCCGCTTTTTGCTAATTTCATGAACGACTATGTAATGCTTGCCTTCCCAGTGAGCGATCGCTGGTAGTGGTTGTTCTGCTAATTTGTCGAGACTCGCTTTCACCGGACGGCTGGTAAAACCGAGAGTTTCGGCTGCTGTTACCAAGGCACGCATAGATGCACCGCTACGATTGGCATTGGTGAGTGAGCGCACTTTATTGACGCTAAAACGCTTACCCCAGTGGCGACCAATCATTACCAAACAAGCTGCGCCACAGTCGGAGGCGCTGTGTTGAGCAAAGAAGGTATAATTTTTGCTCAAGCGTCCCCATAAATGCCCTGCTACGACTTTAGGTGAAGGAAAGTAAGGGCGTGGTTTTTTCGAGTTTGGTTTTGCAGTGCGATCGCCTGAAGCAGTTTGAGCATCGCGCTGCGGAAAGGGGATAATGTTTTTGGGGGAAGTAATTCGTTCTGGTTTGGATTTCCTCGTAGATGTCTGAGTCACCGGCTGTTCTGAGCCGATAATTGGTGCTAATTGCGGACAATGTTGTAGTGCGGTAGATACATCTGAATTCTTCAGAATGTAAAGGATACTGCTTTGGGTAGCCATCCATTGCGTTTGTCTTTCGGCTTCTGGAACCAAGAAATTTCCTGGTGTGATGCAATTATCTTTGTGCTTGAGTTGACCTTTGTATAACAACCACAGCTTGCTATCTTCAAATAATGAGGCATCAACAGAGCCAATTTCTACTTGATGTCGTTCAAATAGAGATAAAGCTTTGAGCATTCCCTGGTGTTTATTTTGACAACTCAGCAGGAAATCGCAAATTTCTGCGCGGGCATTCAGGCGATCGCCGATACTTGGATGTTGGCGAATTAATTCTTGCAGCGCTTCTAAGGGGATATAGCCAAGCTTTAAATTAACAGAAGCCCTAGCTGCGTAATTTGTCAACTCTTGTTTGGGAAACAGAGTCACCTCACCGAATGATTCTCCGCTGGTGAGAGTAGTAATTAAGTTATCAGCACTATCTAATAGTCTGCATTTACCCGCCAGGATAATATAAATTCCCGGTTTTGCCGATGCTGCTTGCCAAAATTGCTTTGCCGGTGGTGGTTCGACAATTTCCACCGCTGCCAAACACCTGTCAAGTTCGCTATCGCAAAGCGTCTCACCCATAACTTGGGTGAGTTGTTGACTTAACTGTTGCCGTGAAAACACAGTTTCCCCCTGCAAATATCACATAATAGTCAAGAGTTTTTGGCACTTGACGTCATATTAATCGAAACTAAGGTTCATGAGTTTGATTGGTAGTTGCAGATCTTAATTCCACATGCTTAGAGGAGTGAATTTCTTCACGCGCCAAATAATTTTTGTTAAGTGGACGCTCAAAAGCGCGATCTCGCGTCGTGAGGTATGGCTCGTTCTGCGATCTTGATGACTAGATATGGACGTGCGATCGCGCTTTTAAACGTGCCGCTCTTATCCAAATCGAACATCCGACACCAATCCAATGGGAGCGCTCTTTCTGGTAAATAACCTAATCTTTTAGACATTCGGGTTGTAAATTCACTTCTTTAAGCCAGCAACATAGTTTTTCTCCCAGTACTATATTCTGGCTGAGAATTCGCGCCGAAATTCTTCATTCATAGCTTGACATCCACCCATGCGTTAACAACTTGCTTTTTTGCAAGTCGTATCTCTCAAGAGCCTTGTCTTTCAAAAAATCTTGTGACATAATTTTATCCAGTTGTCATCAATACAAAGTGGGCAAGTTTGTCCTGATGAGCTGTTTCTTTAAGCCTGCAAGCAAAAGTTCTCCAGCTCAAAAGCGTTAATTAGTCTTAATAGACTAATTAAGTCGTTAAGTGATGTGCAACTAACACCGGGTTTCCCCCCTTTGCTTTGCGAGTCTAGGGGGGTTACTACCTGGTTGTATCATTTGATGCGTTAATATCCACGGGTAAGAACGTTTCTCCAGAAATATAGGGGCATTAAAGACTTGTAGTCACATGATGTCGTGTTTTTATTTTGTTCGTCAACCAAAATCCTAGCTGAAAACTTCGCTATCCGAAGGTGAGGAATCTAGATGCCTTTTTGCCGATGCAAAATCACTAGAAATGCATAGATAGGCATCAGTCGTAACTCTACTCTACACCGTTCTCTGATTCCTTCCTCAATCCAACCGATGAAATTTAGGCAAATTAAGCATAGCTAGCGAGTTGTTAGCTGTGCAGTAGTAAGTAACCTTGACAAAACATGCACACACAAAAGCTGTTGAGTCTATGATAAACAACGATACCTGACACAGCACCTCAAAGACTGAATTAGTTACTAGTTAAACCCAGAATTTGTCAAGCTTTTAGAACTTACATCAATGCGTAAGTTTTATTGTATTAATTCCATACCTCCATTCGTGACACGTTAATATAGCGCTGCTTAAGTCAATAAGCAATTATGCTGGATATTGACTGAAATTCAGGTATCAAATTAACCTAGTAACCCAACTTTAGCGGTATTCTGGAGAGATAGATGTAAAGATTATGTTAAATCTTCCCTGAAATTATAAGTTTTCTACAAAGTCTTCTCAAGAATTTTCAGTATTATTACTAATTGACAAATGGGATGAAACCCTAACTTTTCACGATTGCATACCTCACTTTCTCAACGTCGTTAAGCTTAGAGAGCTTTTTTGTGTTTCTGTATCCTTTATGGGTGTATAAAAATCAAATTATGCACTTTTAGGATAAAAACGAGAAAAAGCTGAGAAATTTATGACAACCATAACTTAATGTTCAGCAAATACTCGCATGGTGTAACGCTATAGTGAAGTTGATTCGCATAACCACTTTATCAAGTGCATCAGTTAAGCGCGATCGCGAAAATCAACAGGCACAAGTAATTTGTAGCTATTATAACATACTTCCTCAGCAAATATTCTTAATTAGTTTGATTGTCATCTGTCAAAAAGTCTTATCTTCATTATCTTGTTGAATTCTGCACCATACCTGGGTGGCTACTCCTCCGAATATTTAAATTTGTTAAGGATGGTTAAGAAAAAAAGTTTAAAACTGTTCTAGCCATTGAAGATAAAAGCGACTAAGACAAGCGTCTTAGTACAATACTCACTTTTTGCTAGCCTACCATTAGCTCTTTTATAATCAGCAGATTCTTATAAATCTGAAATAATCTAAAAGTCAATGAACAGCTAGAAAGCTACATATTTTTATACTATGGATCGCACACTTACTCTTTGTTAATAGATTTAAGTATATTTAGTCAAGGTATTCTGATAAAAAAAGCAAATCTTCATCGCAATTTTATAATTTATTTACTAATTTTTAATATCGTATTGTATTTGACAAAACTATATAAAAACTTCAAGTTAATTTAATTTTTATTAACTATTTTATTTTATAAACATTTTATCAGCTAAAATCTAGCGCTGAAAATCTTTTGATGTCATTTATTTTTTACAGCCAATATTTAATCGCCAAAAATACTATATAGTATTTGTGCATCTATCTAAAGTAGTAAAAATAGAAATTTATTCCACAATAACATGTATACAATTTAAGCATCTATCAGAAGTATGAAAATAATATAGTCTGACTTATGAGATTTCGCGGGCATGGGGAATGGTGAGTCCAGCGAGAAAGGGAGGGTTTCTAAGAGTGCCGGCTCTGGCTTTCCCGTTGGGGGAATGGGGCATGGGGAATCGGGCATGGAAAGAATCGTATTAGAACCCGCACCCGCGTAAAGCCGCTTCTTTAATTCGAGCGTGCCCATTAAACAATTGCCCCTAATCGAGCGTGCCCCTAATCGAGCGCCGATTTTCTGTAACCTTTGCGATAACGAAGTTAAAGCTGCGCTTATCGCCTTTTTTCCACGTAGGTGAATTAGAGCTTTCTAACTTTATCAGAATTTTGTATAAATTTGACATAAATTACACAAAATTCATAGAAGACATTTTTTTTGCGCCTTAGTATGTTTACGTATGCCTTAATTTACTGCTCAAAGAGCGATCGCAATTCTACTGATGCGTTTATCGCCTTATTTTGGGTGCGAAGATGGTTGAAAATCATTTGTGATTGAATCAAACATGGCACGCCAAAACGTCAAGATGAACTTCAGAACTTCTCAAGCTCAGTAATGTCCGCTGTCAATTTTTGTGTGTGCCTAGTTACTTTACAATTGTATGAAGCAATATCAGGAATTTACCAAGCGCTTGTTGCTACTAGTTACTCCGGTAATAGCTAGCTGTGTATTAGCATCCTCACCCAGTAAAGCTGCTACTTTTGCTTTTTCTCAAGGTAAAGCAAACTTTACAAACTTTAGTCAAAGCCCAAGGGACGTGGGAACTAACACTGACACTAACACCCTTACTATTGCCAAGGATGGCATGGTGACGGCTTTGGCTGACGCAAATGCAACTTTTGTAGGTGCTCCACCATCAGCATCAAATTCATCTTTAAGCATAGCCTTGGGTAAAGGTAGAGATTATTTAGGACTAGCTGAAAGTGAAGCTACAGTTATCGGTTTCTTTGATGTAGGTGCAAATACAAATTTTTCTTTCAACTTCAATGCTGATTTAAACCTGCAAACAAAAATAGACAATCCACCAGCGGAAAATGCCAGAGCAGCTGGAGATATATCTTTCGCTTTATTGGACACTAATAATAACAGTATTTTAGACTTTTTTAGCGTTGTCGGTAATTTAACTACCGAAGGCGATGACGATTTTATTGCCGTTCAAAAAAGCGACAATGTTACCTTAAAAAATCAAGACATAAATTTCAATTTTGGCGGTAAACAAGAATTTGCCACAGTTTATTTTGATGGTTCTCTACAGCGTTATTTTGGTAATCAAACAAATTTTGCTTTAATCGAAGTTAAGCAGAATCGGGCTACAGTAAAAGCACCAGAACCTTCAACTAGTCTAGCTTTAATCTTGTGTGGTGGCGTAATTGGCGTTGTCTTGAGCAGACGCAAACCAACTGCCGTACTCTCGTTTGTCACAAACAAAGGATGATGAATATGTATGTCCGTTAGTTAGCAGCACCTCAGCAATTGCTTGAGAAATCGGAAAACCCGGACAATGTTCCAGCCAGAAAAACTCACCTACGGGGTTAATCTCAAGGAATATATGCCGACCGTCTGGTGTTAAAATGATATCAATTGCTCCATAATTTAAGTTAAAGTAAGCCATTAGCTCAAGCAGCTTGTTCTCTATATCCTGGGGTAAATCGTAAGGTTGCCAAGCATTGAGTAAGGCAATTCCTTGTCGTCGCCAGTCGTAACGAGATAGCTGCAAACTTTGGGAATCAACAGCAGCGGTGAACACACGTTTACCCACAATTGTTGTCCGCAACTCCAGCGCTTTGGGTACTTTTTCTTGAAATGTCATCGGACACAAATTTAATCCATCCAGATTGTCTAAATCTGCATCTGTAACCGGATTGGTGAATACTACATGTTCTTGTCCTTCGCGATCGTAAATAGCAAAGGAAGAGAGCATTTTTGCAATCATACCCTGCTCGCACTCCTGGGAAAATTCCTTGACTGCCTGGGGGTTATTTGTAATCAACGTGCGCGGTATATCTAAACCTAGCTGTCGTGCTACTTGTAGTTGTAGTTGTTTATTATCAGCTAAACGGATATTTGGCAATCTGTCTAAATGGAATCCCTGAATACTGGCGATCGCACCCTGAACGGTGACACGAGATTCTTGAACAGAGGCAAGTCTTAGTTGCGAGTCCATTGTATTAGGAATTCTTTGGGCGATCGCAATTCGTCGATACCAAACTGCTGATACTTCACTTAAATCTAACTTCTTATCTTCATCGACTAGAATCTGTTGCTCTTTTTGTTTGCCGTAATAAACATTTAGCTGCACTTGCGTAGGAAATCTATCTGTATCAAAACGAAATGCCTTTCCTCCTTGGGCTGCGATCGCTTGCATTACTAGAGGAATGCTTTCATTATCTTGGCTATGGGTAATTATTAAAACTGTCATTATTAAATTTAGAATGAAAGTAAAGCCGAAGCGATCGCTGACGAAATCGGGTAGCCCAAATCTCGCTCTAACATTCCCCATTCCCCTACCGGGTTAACCTCTAAAAAAACGTATTCTTCTGCTGGTGTGACGATAAAATCAAATGCTCCGAAAAGCAGCCCAAACCTTGCCATAAACTCTTTGAGACAAAGTTTGACTTTCAAAGGTAGTTCATAAGGTTGCCATACACAAGCTTCGGTTTTCGCACAACGCCAGTCAAGGGTGGATGCATTATATACAGATGCGTCCAACGCTCCCACAAAGAAATTACCATTGACAAACACTACCCGCAATTCCCATTGTTTGGGTATTTTCTCTTGAAAAACCATCGGGGAATAGCGCAGTGTTTGAGCATCAAGCAAATCTTCCTCTTTAACAGCGCTGGTGTAAAGGAAAAAAGGGGAGCCTTTCATACTTGTGGAAAGAGGAACTAACAGTTTAGCTACCATTTTCCCCTTCACCTGGGAGAAAAACTCCCGCGCAGATTCAGCATTGTTAGTGACAACAGTCCGAGGGATAATAAGACCAACCTCAGACGCTACCCGCAGTTGGTGTAGCTTGTTTTCCGCAGCGTTGATTTGCTGCAAATTATCTACCCAACGCGCTTCACGCAAACTATCCCAAAAACCATCTAAAGTTGCTAATGACTCTCTAGCGCAGGCTGCTTGGAACTGAGGAGCCAATTCTTGACTCAGATAAGGCGGAAAAAGACGACGCATCCAAACTGCTTGCACTTGATCGGTACTAATAGAATGTAGATTTGGGGAGGCTTCGTGATATTTCAGTCTGTAACTACTTCCAGAGTTGCTCAGTTGCGCCTCTAGTTGCACTACCAAGGGAAATTTATCAGTGTCGAGGCGAAACGGTTGTGCGCCGCGTTTTGATACAGCTTCTGCCACTCTATCTACTGTGAAGAAATCACCACTATGGGTAATTAATAAAACAACGTCACGCGATAAGTGCATAAAAACATTTGATTATTTTTGGCGTTTTCCCTCACTACCTAGCTGCTGTGCTTGTGTGCCGTGCGATTAATTGGTAGTAAGCATTTTAATGCTTCAGTATTTAATCTATAGGAAAAGCGTGGTCGTCTCCATCCGATGGATACTTTTGTGTCACAGCATATTCATCAGCATCTGATGGGGACTTTTTGGTAACAACTCCTCCACCCCAATCATGTTTATCCCGCAATTTGTTAGTGATTATTCCTCCACCTATTCCTCCATCATGACCGCCTTCTTCGTTGTCAGAAGGGTATTTTAGCGTCACAAATGTAGTACCTCCTTGAACTGTGTCCATTTCTTCTTCAGACAAATCTTCACAGAATTGCCCTTCTAAGTAACGAGCGAAGAATGGTACTTTTGAGGAATTTAAATCTAGCGGTTTGTTGTCAGACATATGGATTCCTCCTTCTGGTGAATGTAAAAACTGTATGTGGTTAATAACTAATTAAATAACAGTGGTTACAGGAAAAATTGCATTTTCAGATAATTTTCCAGACAGCATAATTTAGGCGGTAATATGTTATAATGAAGTATGAATAGTGCTGACGTGAAAGCTAAAAGCCTGACTGCAAGCTGTCATTTGTTTGGTCGATCAATCGCTATTATCTTAACAATCTCCAAATCCAAGTTTTCTCCTTGTAGAGAACGAGTTTTTACCTTCACTTTATCAAAGCCTTGAAGATCGTAGTAGACATCAGCTATAGGATCGTCGCCGATCGCCAGAGCTGTTCCTGTACCCTTTACCTTAGAACCACCGTTACCCAAAGCCTTGAGTGCAAGGTCTGTATCAGTAACAGCGAGAGAATTAGACCCTCCAGCTGATGCATTAGCTTCTATATACGCACTAGCAGCACCTAAAATCAACTTTTGTTCTGGAGCATTATCTAAATAGGATAAATCATTGATTAGCATCATGAGTCTTCTTTTTTAACTAAATAACCTGATGGGGTTAGGTTTGTATATTCCACTGAAAAAGTCAAATAATTTTGCTAAAATTTCCTGGTAAACTAGGCACGAATGAGGGTTTTTTGATTGCGGCTGCTTGCAGTATCATTTTCACTTTGTTCTTGCAGCACCAGCTCCAAATTATAGTGAGCTGATGCCAAGTCAGGCTGCATAGAAATGGACTGCTGATAGTAGGCGATCGCCGTTTTGAAATCCCCTGCCTGTTTACACTTCGAGCCTAAATCGTTGTTCATGGCTGCGTAATGAGCTTGTTTATCTGGGGAGAGCTTTCCTTGAGCATAAAGTGCATTGGCTAAGTTAACCTCAGCTTCAACGCAATCAGGCTGTAGCGAGAGTGCTTTTTGATAGCAAGCGATCGCATCTTCAACATGACCTTGTTGATGCAGCGCATAGCCAAGGTTATTGTATACGGCGATCGCCTGTGGCTGTAGAGCTAAGACTTGATTATAGGCTTCTATCGCTTTTGATAATTGACCTTGAGCTTGATATAAATTCCCCAAGCTAAATAAAGCCTTGATAGAATTGGGCTGAACCTGAAGCAAGTTTTTGAGAAGATTTTCGCTTCTTTCGTACTCACCTTTTTGCCTCATCAACATCCCCAGTCCATAAAGTGCTTCCGGGTGATTTGACTGAGTTTCTAAAATCTGACGGTATCCCCGCTCGGCTTCGGTGAGTCGGTTTGCTCGATGATTCTCAAGAGTAAGTTGCAGTGCGAAAGGAATAATCCTGACATCGAGTTGTCTATTCTGGCAATCTTTGTATTTGGCTACGATATGCTGAATCCGACGCTCTTTAGCCCCAAAAGAATACTTATATTCCTCATTTCCCCTTAAAAAGTCGTAAACTTTAAATCCATTTTGAATAGCATATCGGATAGCGTCAGCATGAAGGATAAGTCCAGGTGACGGATTTTTAAAAGTTTCATCGCGACCTGTAATGGAAAATAGCATGGATTTTTGACGAACATCAACAAAGTTAGCGATCGCTCCTAAAGGTGTGTCCCCTTTCCATAGAACCGATAAATACAGACAGTTATTTTCAAAACAATGACGTAAAATAGCGCGAACGTAATCCATAATTACGTCACAGTTATCCCCTTTTTTATCTCTCCATTTTGACTCCCAGAACTTGAGTAGTATCTCAATATGAGACTCCAGATTGTTTGTGTCAACGTGGGTAATATGAAACTCGTCAGAGGTTTCGATTTTCTTTAAAAAGCGTCTTATTTTTTGGCGAGTATTTGAACCTACGTCATTTTGCAGATATTGATCCCAGTCGTCTGCTAATGAAACATAAGGGGCAATATAATGATCGGTATCTTCTCCCTGATTTTGAATGCGGTGTTGACTGAAATCAAATTTATCTCTAGAGAAATACCTCAAGAAGAGGGACATCCGTGTATCTGTTTCTAGAATATTTTGTACATCGAAAGTAGACCATGTTAACTGCTGCTGGATGTAAGCGGCAAAAGCAGGAATTACCTCTTCTTCATAACCTGGCAGGCAAATAAGTCCGGTGTAATCTGCCATGCTATTTCCTGCCATGTAGAGTTTAGTATCAAAGCCTCCTCCATCCTGCTGTTCTAATACAATTTTCAGAGGGAAAAAGGCAACATATGATAAATCGTGGGTATCTGGTTTGGCAGCTAATATCAACCACGGCTCATGCACCATCTGCAACCATCCAGACAGCCAAACCCAAGATAAGAAGAACTGAGCCTGAGGATCGGCAGCGTATACAGAATCCCAATTTTCTCTTCTTTCCTTAAATGTTTCAAAATTATCAATTATGTCAATCTGCATATCATTTTTGCCTATTTCAATAATCTTCCTATCGGGTGAGACTATTAACGGTTGGTTAAATCAAGTGAAATTGAAGTACTACTACTCCGAGATGAAGCAGTTTGGTTTCCAGTTTTTGCATATGCTGTGGCTGTTGCATCGGCTCGACTATAGTCAAGGCTACCCAAGTTTTTAACATTTGTCTTGCTTTGAGTATTAGTATAAGTAGTCTCACCGATGGCAACTGCACCTGCACCAGCTGTGGCATATCCAGGACTGGTTGTTGTTGTGGTAACTGTACCAGCGTAAACATTGCCACCATACACAATGCTGCTTTCGTTAATCGATTGTAAATAACTTAAGTCAGAGATGATCAAGAAATTCCTCACACTTACCTCACGAGAAATTTTCAGCCAACTAAATTCACAGAAAAGAACTACTAGAGCAACTAGATGTTGATGTGCTGCTACTATTTGCGTAACTGCTGGAACTATTACCAGATGAAACGTGTACAGAAACGCTTTGACTAATCTCACCCTCATCATCACCAGATGTTTGGACTACGCTTTTAGCCTCGGCAATCACTTTACCATCAGGTGAGACTATGCGTTTAACCACAACTTTATGTTGAGTCATAATCTTAACACCATCTATTGTTAATTCTCAAAAAATAGCAATCACTAAGATGTGATTGCATAAAATACTAACTAAGTAGAACGGCTGGCGAAGGAGACGGCATAATTAACATTATTTATTTGCCCAGATGCTCCACCCAATAGTTCTTTACCATCTTGACTAGTGGCTCGATATCCGTAATGTTGCCCGTTTTGATCGCTGAATTCTTCAAGCAAATATTCCCCTGTTTTTTTTGAAGATTGTTTGTAAAATCCAGGGATATGAATCATTAACCAGTCCAATATATCAAGTTTCGGTGCTATATTTGCTGTATCAGCTGTATCTTCTGATAATCCGCCTCGAACTTGACTAATATTGGCTGTTTCACAAAAGCTGAGATCGTAAATTTTGAGTCTGCTCATATGACTCCTTAAACCCCCTGAAAAAGACAGCCAGAAGCTATCTATATATAGTTTCTGGCTGTTTTAAAGTAGAGCTATTTCGTTGCTCTAGTGTTCAACGGTTAATAATCAGTCTGTAACAGCAACAGAGGTGCTGCTAGAAGAATATCCAGTGGTAAAAGCGAAGGTTTGGGTAAGAGTATTATTACCGTAAGCTTCAGCTTCAGCAGTAGCTATATTACCCTTTACGTCAGCTTTTGCGTCAATATCTTTTTTGATTTTGACGTATTCAGTAGCGTAGACGTAAGATTTTTCCTTACCGAAATTGATACCACCAACAACAGCAGAACCTTCAGTAGCTTCCAAGTAGTTCAAATCTGAGATAATCATTGGGTTTCTCCTGGTAATTAATAACTATTTTCTGGAAATTCGTGCAAACAACTTGTTATTTATTGTTTGCTTTTTCTGCAAGCAAATTGTTTCTCGTTGCTCATATTTATAAGATACCTTATTCATTTAAAAAGTCAACCCCTTTTTTAGGTTTTTTTGAACAAATTGAATTTTTATTTTATTATTAATAACCACAATAACACATGATAAAAGTAGACAATAATTAACTTTTTTACTGCCTAGCAACAATGTTTTTATGACTGTTTTTATAAGTTATAAAAAATTATTTTTTCGGAAAAAAGATTCCGAAAGATAAATAATTTTTCTTGTTTACTATGAATTTACCTGTCTTAAAAAGAAGTATTTTTTGACATATATTTCCCTTTTCCACCCGAAAATGGGCGGATTATCCGTGATGAAAATGTTTCAATTTATCAGGTATTTGGTGTTGGTTAATAACAAGCTTAAGCCGGCTTAAGCACTTCTGACTCTGGTTGCGAATTGCCATCCGAGTCTAACTTAGTGACAATTTCCAAAACCTGAATTTGTTGCTTTAACCACTCAGAAAACAATTCGGAAATGATTTTTTCGCGTAACTGCTCATCTAATTGGGGTTGAATGATTTCTTCCACCCAAATGAAATGCACTCCTTTTGAAGTGGTAATCGGTTTGAGAATTTTTGGAGCAGAAGCAAGAAATACAGCGGCTGCAATTTCTGGACGGAAATCTTTGCGGTATCGGAGTCCTTGATATCCATAAGCACGGCGAAGTTCCGGTTCTTGGATATATTGGCGAGCGATTTCTGGAAAAGTGATTTCACCTTCTTCGAGGGCATAAAAAAGCTCTAAAGCCAAGTCTCTATCCTCAAAGAGGACCTCATAGGTGACAGCAGCCACATAATCTAGTTGGTGTTCATAAAAGAACTTTTCGACGTGAGATGAAAACAGATGATTCGCCAACTTCCTGGAAAGGACGTTGTTATAGATTAATTCTTCAAACTCATTGACAGACAGATGGTGTTTTTCTAACCATGTCCATGTATCTTTAGCTTTGACAAGCTTCTTGGCTAGGCGTAAGTTATCTCCTTCTTGCTGTAGTTCTGCTTCCGTCAGCTTAATGCCAGCTTCTTCAGTTGCTTGGACAATAATTTTTTGAGATGCGATCGCTTTTACTACATCAGGAATTTGGCAGGAAAGTTTGATGCTATGAATAATGTCTAAATCAGTAATCGTCAGAATATTGGACATGATGCAATTCCTCCATAAGTCATTCCTTATCTACAAACTAGATAAGATGGAGTTTTGATTCTTAATTCCTTATTAAAACCCGACTTGGAAATGAGGTCTAGGTCACTTAGGTAGTAACAATGGTTCTATGCAGATACAGACATAGTTGATAATTCCCGATCAATTTTTTCCGCTAGTTTGTAAGCCATTAACGGGGGATTTCGATAGTTGCTGGCAGTTTTTCTAAATCCCCATCGTCTGGTTTCAGCTTCTGAAACTCCAAACTCTGCGGCTAGGTGGTGATAAGACCAGCCATATTTTCTCATTAGGTCAATTGGATGCATATAATAAGCTTGCTCCTATAAAAGTGTTGACTACATCTCTAAACCGCCTTTTTGCAGTTTCTTAAACGGATCTAAAACAAAGTCAATCACGCGTCGCTGGCGAATAATTACTTCGGCGTTTGCTGTCTGACCGGCGCTTAATTGAATGCGTTTCTCACCATTTTGGACATACTGCTTGTCTAAAACGATTTCTAACTCAAAGTTTTCTATTGTTCCTTGGGGTGTAACGCTTGCTTTGGAGTCGGGAGAAATCCAAGTAACTTTACCTTGGCTGATGCCATATTCTTGGAAGGGATAAGCATCAAACTTGACTTTGACTGGCATTCCCACCTTCAAGAAGCCGCTATCTTGGATAGGCATATTCGCTTTGAGTACGAAGCCACTATTTTTGGGTGCAATTTGGGCAATCCGCTGACCTGGTTGTACCACCGCTCCGGCTTTGGTGGTTGGCAACTCAAAAATCACTCCATCAATAGGCGATCGCACTACTCTTTGCTGCATCTGAAGCTTTAAGGATGTGATTTGACTTCCTGCTTGAGCGATTTGAGATTGCAGTGCCCCAATTTGTGTATCTAAGTCTTTGAGTTGTTGCTGATTTCTCAGAAGCGCCAATTGACCGTTTTGCAACAAGCTTTGATAGCTGTTTTGCTCCTCTTGCAGTCGCAGTGTTGCTTGCTTGATATCAGACTTTAACTGACTGATTGTTGCCTGGTAGCGATTCTGTTCTTCTTGCAGTCGGAGTGTTGCTTGTTTAATGTCAGATTGCGCTCTTTCGTAGAGTCGTTTGCTTTCTTGTTCTTCTTTTTTGAGTTGGTCAACTTGGTTTGCAGAAACGGCACCATCCTTGACTAGTTGGCTAAAGCGTTGGACTTGTCTTGAATCTATATCCAAACGAGCTTGAGCCGACTTCCGGTCATTTTCAGTGGTGCTAATCTGCTGCTGTGCCTGATTGACTAATGCCTGTTTTTCTAACTTTTGCAGGTTATAAGTACTCTGTTTGGCATCCAGGTTTTGTTCTGCCTGGTTGACTTGGGACATCTTTTCTAGAGCTTGGGATTGGTTTTGTTGCTCCTGAACCCCAAGGGTCAACTGTAGTTGTTTTTTGAGTACATCCAGTTGCATCCGTTGATTTTGCAGTCCAGATAGCTTTTCCTGAGCCTGTTGCATTTCCGTTTGCAAGATATCAGACTCAAGTTCTAACAGAACCTGCCCTGCTGTTACGGTGTCACCTTCTTTTACCCTGACAGCTTTGACACTGCCACCTGCTTGAGAGTCTAATTTTTGCGTTGCACCTTTGGGTTCTATACGTCCTTTGGCGCTTCCAGTCTCATCTACTTTCGAGATGCTTGCCCAAGGTAAGGCAATGACGGCAAAGCCTACCAGCACATACAGCACACCGCGTGTCCAGAGCCGAGGTAAGGCATCCAGGAGTTCTTCGGTGCCGTAATATAAATCTTGGGCATCACCTTCTCTTTCTCTACCAGGTGGAACCTCAGTAGATTTATTAGTCTCTGCGTAATTTCTATACTCATCCTTTTCATCCTTGGTAAGTGTGGATGAGGAATTAAGAGATGTAAATGGCATAGTGATATCTCTGTTGAACGTTAGGTGGGAAGAGGGGGAGAGGGGGGACAAGGGGGAGGGGGGGGAGCAGGGGGAGCTTTCTTGAGCAGGGGGAGCAGGGGGAGAGTATTAAATTTTGAATTCTCCTTGTCTCTCTTGTCCCCCTTGTCCTCCTTGTCCTCCTTGTCCTCCTTGTCCTTAATCCCCAGTCCCCAATCCCCTGTCCCTAAACTGCTTGAGCTAGTTGTTGTTGATTTAGGTAGTAATAATGACCTTTTTTGGCGATTAATTCGTCGTGAGTGCCGCTTTCCACTAATAAGCCGCGATCCAAAACCAGAATTAAGTCAGCATTGCGGACAGTAGAGAGTCGATGGGCAATGATTACACTAGTCCGCCCTTTAAGAATTGTTTTTAAGTTGTTTTGAATAATCCGTTCTGATTCAGAATCTAGGTGACTTGTGGCTTCATCAAAAAGTAACAAACGGGGATTTCCCATCAAGGCACGGGCGATCGCCAGACGTTGGCGTTGTCCACCAGAGAGCATTCCCCCACCTTCACCGATTTGGGATTCGTAACCCATTGGCAGTTGCTGAATAAATTCATCAGCTCCTGCATATTTTGCTGCTTGAATAATTTCTTCTATAGACGCTTCCGGGTGGGCGATGGAGATGTTTTCGCGAATGGTACCACCAAACAGAAAGGTATCTTGATCGACAACACCGACTTGAGTACGGAGCGATCGCAAGGATACACAACTGATATCATGACTGTCAATCAATACTTTGCCATCTGTCGGAGGGTATAAACCTAAAATCAATTTGCTCAGGGTTGTTTTTCCAGACCCAGATCGTCCAACTAGTGCCACCATTTGATTGGGCTGGATTTCAAAGCTGAGATTTTCCAGCACGTTCGTCTCACTTTCTGGGTGATAGCGGAAGGTGACATTATCAAAGCGAATGTTACCGTCAAGTCTACCTAAAGTCTTCCGGGGTTTATTGTGTAAGTCTTCTTCCGGTTTCGCTTCTAAAACATCATTAATCCGTTCGGTGGAAATCACGATTTCCTGCAATTCGTTCCACAGCAGCGACAGCCGTTGAAAAGGACTCAAAACGTTACCCACCAACATATTAAAGGCAACTAATTGCCCAACGGTGAGATCCCCTTGAATTACCTGCCATGCTCCAAACCACATCAATCCTGTATTCACAAAGGTTTGAATTGCACCACTGAGAATTTGCAGTCGATTGCCGATTATCTGAGCATTAAAGCCTTTTTTTACCAACTTATTCAGTAATTCTTCCCAACGCCAGCGTACTGTCTGTTCAATTGACAACGAGCGGACTGTACGAATTCCTGTCAGGGATTCTATCAGATAGCTGTTTTCTTCGGCACCAGCGTTAAAAATCTCTCTGGAAATGCGGCGCAAAATATTGGTGCTAGCTAGTGCCAGGATAAAAAATGGCGGCACAGTACACAGCACAAATAATGCCATCCGCCAGCTATAAGCGAACATCATCGCCAGATAGACGACTAATGTCAGCATATCCAGCATGATTGACAGTGTTTGACCGGTCAGGAAACGCTGAATTTTCTGGTTTTCTTGGATGCGAGAGACAATATCCCCCACATAACGCGACTCAAAATAGGAGAGGGGCAAGCGGAAGGTATGTTTGATAAAACCCACCAGTAACGAGAGACTAACGCGGTTTGCTGTGTGATCCAGCAGATATTGCCGCACTCCGTTCATGGCAATACTAAACAACCCAAAAACGATCATCCCCGTACCAACGGCGTTTAAGGTGGCAACGCTGCGTTGTACAAGCACTCTGTCTAGCAACAACTGGGTAAATACCGGCGTTACCAGTCCAAATAGCTGCATCAGCACGCTTGCCAAGAAGACTTCTATCAATACCTTATAGTGAGGTTTGATTAATTCAAAAAACTTCCAGAAGCCTGCACTCTCAGCTTTGGCATCTTTTAGTAGTGATGTGGGTTGCAGTAATAATGCATATCCAGTCCAACCTGTTTGAAATTCCTTTTTGGTCAAGCTGCGTTGACCAAGGGCAGGGTCGCAGATAATTACCCGCTTTTTGGTTATTTCATAGACGACAATAAAATGCTTGCCTTCCCAGTGAGCGATCGCTGGCAGAGGTTGTTCTGCTAATTTATCGAGGGTAGCTTTCACCGGACGGGTGGCAAAACCAAGGTTTTCTGCTGCCGCTGCTAAAGCACGTAGAGATGCCCCACTGCGGTTGACGTTGGTCATATCCCGCAAGCGATTGACACTAAAGTGCTTACCCCAATAGTTACCAATCATCACCAGACAAGCAGAACCGCAATCTGATGCGCTTTGTTGAGCGTAAAAGGGATAACTCTTGGTGAATCTTCCCCACCAATGCCCCGCTCGCACTTTTGGGCTAGGAAAGAAAGGACGTGATTTTTTTTGTTTTTCTTTTTCTTTTGGCTCTTGTTCTCGTTTGGGAAAGGGAATGACTTTAGCTCTGGAGTCATAAAGCTCAACACTTGACCTGTTCTTTCGTGGCTTTCGCTCAACGGTTGCGGCTGGTCTAAGCTTTTGGTCAGCGACAAATGACTGTAATTCTGGGCAGTTTAAGAGTGCTGTTTGCCAATCAGAATTCTTGAGAATGTAAGCGATCGCGCTGTTCTGAACCTGCCAACTACCTGTTTTTTGCTGTGCATAAATGTTGCCCGGTGTCAAGGTGTAACCCTGAGAATGCTGTAGTTGCCCTCTATGTAACAGCCACAATTGCGAATCTTGAAATTCTGTACTCACTTCGCCAATCTTCAGATTGTGCCGTTCAAACAGAGATAAGGCTTTGAGCATTCCCTCCACTTGAGATGTATGGCGCGGAAATTGTGAGTTTTGGCGACACAATAGCAGTAAATCCCAAATTTCGGCGCGGGCATTCAGGCGATCGCTTATACTTGGATATGTGCGAAATATGAATTGCAGCGCTTCAAAGGGGATATAGCCAAGCTTTAAATTAACAGAAGCTCTAGCTGCGTAATTTGTCAACTCTTTTTCGGGAAACAGAGTTATCTCACCGAATGATTCCCCAACACAAAGAGTAGTAATTAAGTTATCAGCACTATCTAAAAGTCTGCATTTACCCGCCAAGATAATATAAATCCCTGGTTTTGCTGATGCTGCTTGCCAAAATTGCTTTGAGTCAGGTGGTTCGACAATTTCAATTAATGCCAAACACCTGTCAAGTTCGCTGTCGCAAAGCGTTTCACCCAAAATTTGGGTGAGTTGTTGACTTAACTGTTGCCGTGAAAACACTGTTTCCCCCTGCAAATATCACATAATAGTCAAGGATTTTTGACACTTGACTAATGAAAACGCCAGATTGAAAGATAAATGGAAACTAAGTTGATCTTATTGGCAATTGCAAATCTTAATTCCCCCATCCTTAGAGGAGTGAATTAGTTCTTAACAGGATAATTTTTGTTAAGTGGACTTGAACGCTCGTTCTGTGATATTGATGATTAGGTATGGACGCGCGATCGCGCGATATCGCGTCGTGCAGGTATCCAAATCGAACATCTAACAGTAATCCAACCGAACGCTATTTCTGGTAAATAACCTAATATTTTAGACATTCGGGTTGTAAATTCACTTTTCTTAGCCAGCAACATAGTTTTTCTGCGACGACTATATTCTGGCTGAGAATTCGCTTTGAAATTCTTTATCCGATCTTGACATCCAAAAGACTTTAACAACTTGCTTTTTTGCAAGTCGTATCTCTCAACAGCCTTGTCTTTAAAGAAATGTTGTGACATAATTTTATCCAGTTGTCATCAACTGTACTTTGTGGGCAAGTTCGTCCGCAGCAGCTGTTTCTCTAAGCCGGCAAGCTAAAGTTCTACAGCTGCAAAGTTAATTAGTCCTAAAAGGACAATTAAGTCGTTAAGTGATGTGCAACTAACACCGGGTTTCCCCCCTGTGCTTTGCGAGTCTAGGGGGGTTATTCCCGGTTTGTATCATTTAATGCGTCAATCTCCTGTCTTTAATTAGTTTCTCTGGAGATATACCGGCATCAAAGACTTGCAGTCACATGATGTTGTGTTTTGATAAAGTTCCTTAAGCCAAACCATAGCTGAAAACTTTGCTACATCAGGTGAGGAATTTGATGCCTTTTTGCCGATGCCAAATCACTATAGCTGCATACATAGGCATGAGTGGCAACTCTACTCTATCCTGTTGTCGAATTTTTTCCTCAATCCAGCCGATGAAAGTTTGGTGAAGTAAAACTGCAAAGCGAATTGTTAGCCAGCAGTAGTAAGCAAAGAGTAAGAAAACATACATAATCCATAGTTGGTGAGCCCCTAATAAACAACAGTAAATGACAAACGCACCTCAAACGGTGAATTAGTCACTAGTGCAACAAGCGAATTTCTCAAGCTTTGATAACTTACGCATTGACATCAGTGGGAATTGTGTTCATTCAGCCACACCTCATTTTTTGAAGGTCAGTTAAGTCTCAAGAGCTTTTGTTCTCTTTCTGTATCGTAATGGGTGTATCAAAAGAAAATTATGCACTTTTGCGATAAAAATGATAAAAAAGCTCAGTAATTGTTTACAACATTAACTTAATATTCAGCAAACACAATAATCGTGTAAGGCGATTTGGGCGTAGATTCACACAATTCTTTATCAAAGCCATCAATTCCACGCGAAAGCGAAAATATGATGGTATATACATTTGTTACAATTTGAACATTCCTCCTCAGCAAATAATTAGAAAAAAGCTTATTGGAGTCTGCTAAAGGGTTTTCTTTTATTTTAATTATCTTCTTGAACTCTGCACAACAATAAGTGCGTACCTACTCCTCCAAATATTTGATGTTGTTAAGGATGATTAACAATCATACGTTTTCAGCTGCTCTAGCCATTGAAGATAAAAGCGACTTAGACGCTTGTATTAGTACAACAGTCACTTTTTGTTAGCCTACCATGACCTCTGTTAGTAATCAGCAGATTCTTATAAATCTGAAATAATTTAAAAGTCAATTTCAGCTAGAAAGCGAGAGATTCTTATACTCTGCACTTACACACATCTTCTTCTTAATAGATAATGGTATATTTAGTCAAGCTATTCTGACAAAAAACCCAAATCTTTATCGCAATTTTATAATGTTTTCACTGAAATTTAAAATTGTATTTTATATCACTATACAAATTAAATTTTATTTAAATTTTATATATAAATTAAAGTTTATTTAAATTTTATTAATTATTTGGTTTCTCAGCATTTTCTAGGTTCATTAGTATAACTGAAAATCTGTTCAAGTCAAACTTTATTTCTTACAGCCAATCTTGTCAAAACCCTTATATTATAATTATTATTTGTGCATCTATCTAAAGTATGAAAAATCTAAATTCATATAAAAGCACATGCATACAATTTAAACATCTATCATAAGTAAGAAAATATTATAGTCTTACTCATCAGATTTTAAATACCTCGCCGACGCCGGGGAACCAGGATTAGCTACGCTATCGGCTAAACAAACGAACAAACGAAGTTCTGAACGCCAAAAGCCTCTCGCGTCGGCTTTTCTCCACGTAGGTGGACTGGAGCTTATCTTATTTGTAATTGTGATAAATTAAGCATATAGTCTAACTCCGCAGTTAGCCACTGCTGAAACATATTATTCAGAATTCCTTGATATCTTTCAGGTGATAATTCGGCAGTAATCAACTCTTCAACCATTAAAAGATGATAACCTTGTTCGGTTTTTAGCGGTCCAATTAACTGCTTAGGTATTGTTGTAAATATAATAGCAGCTATATCTGCCTCTATAGAACAACGGTAGACTTTTCCTTCGTAACCACACTTTTGTCGGCGGTTCTCATCAATATCATAAAGGTGAGCCGCATCATAAAAACTGATTTCACCTTCTTCAATTTGATAGTAAAGTTCTTGAGCCAGTTTTTCATCATCAACAATGATTTGATAAAGGATAACTTGCTCAAAACTAAGGCGATTTTGGATAAAAAAACTTTCTACTTCTTTAGCAAACAGCGTCTGAGCCAATTTTTGTGACAGTAGATGATTGCGGATTCCGACTTCCCAATCATCCAAACTAATCAATTCACCTGTTAACCATGACAAAGTATCTGTAGCTTTTTCCAAACGCTTTTCACGACGTTGACGATTTGCTTCTGCCTCAATTTCTTCTGTCGTGACAATAATCCCTCTTTCTTGTGCAGCCTGACATATCACATGAAGAAACAAAATCTTTTGACAGACTTGTTTTAAATTCATTTCGCTTTTGAGGAAGTTGACAATCTCCTTTGGTTCAACAAGAGGCAAGGGGGAACTGCTTTCTTCCCCCTTGCTAGGGAACAAAGTCGAGTAAAAGTCTGAATCTGCCGCTTTAATAACTCTTTTTGAAAGGTCATTCATTAGTTTTTGATAATTATCATAGCTTTGGCGAAAGGTAATAGAGCATAGAAGTTATTAACCATGCTCTATTCTCAATTACCAAAGCTATAAGTTGATGACACACTGTTAATTCAAATTACAGAATTTTTCGGAAAATTCTGGAGCTATTTCTGGTCTTAATTCAGATTTAATGGATTGATGCTCATCAATCTGTGTTCCCAACTGTTGATCTAGACCGCGACCACGAATTTCTGTTTTATGTTTGCCAACCACTTCTAAATAAGCTAGGTCTTTAATTTTGCTTAAGCAACTGGGTGAAAGATTACTTTCAGACCTTTTTTCGGAAGATGATTTGACGATTTGTAAATTTTCGTTGTGCTGTTGATTTGACCTTATCTGCTGGGTGTTTTCTTTGAGCAATCGATTATAGGTGCGGTAGGGAATGTAATGTAAAGGATTGTATCCGGCGAAACGTAGCATCAAAACACAAGCCCAGGAATACTTTCCGGCAAGAATGGCTTCAACTACCTGGTCTAATTGCTCAGGATTAATTGCCTTATTTAATTTGTGACTAATGTTAGTAATGTCTTGATTCATGGTTTTAGGTGTCTTGGATGAAGTAAATCAGCTTAACTTTGGCTTTGATTTTTGGTGGCAAAATGGAAAGAGCGCTTTTATCAACAGTGCTTTGCGTGCAGCTAGTTGATTAGCTCCTGAGGGGATAAATTGGTAGATGATTGCGTGCAGTGGTCTTTTTTGTTATAAAACGATCGCTCTAACTCTTACCCTCAACATCAAGTTTGATTTGCACCTTGATTTTTTTGTTGACAAAATCTGCTGATTGCTGAAGCATTCCTCAGCAATAAAACTAGGCTTGCATCGTCGAGCATTATTAAGAGCGATGCTCGTACGGAGCCGCCAAGGGCGATCGCACAAATGTTTGTACCACTTGCCAAATTGACCTCTCACAGATGCGCTCTTCTACAGTTTTCTGGTCTTTTAACAAACGCTCAAGAGCCTTTATAGTGTTTTGCAAATGGCTAGTGGTAATTGCGGTTGTTTTATCTAAAGCTAATACCACCTGCTGGGAAAGCACTTGCTGACTATCTGTTGTGCTTGGTTGACTTGAGGTTTCGACTGCATTTACTAAAATCATTTTTTCCATAAGCTGACCATTGATGGGAAACTCGACTGTTTGCAATCAAGTTTGTTTACTACTCCTGCTGTCAATGCTGTCTGATTTTGTTTGGTCTAAAGGCAAAGAACTCAGCCCAAGAGTCAGACTTACAGTTTGAAAGCTGTTGCTTGGTTGTAAGTCAAAGGTAAATTTTTACCTTTCGTCATGACAGATGACTGGCACAGAAAAGTCTGCGTGTGGCTTTTGGTAGATACAGCTTTGTCAAAAATGGAAATTGTGCCAACTCCTAATTTAATTACTTTTCCCTGATATTTGTATGTATTTAAATTTACATTTTTTTTAGGAGGGCTTAAGAAAAAACCGCTGGTTCTTAGACTGGCGAAGATAAAATCTTTATCTTCAATCGTTAAGAGTGACATTTGTATTTATACTATTTTTTGCTGTTAATGTCATCTGCCATTTTGGCATTTTTATAAGTCAAATTTACAGTTCATCTTCTGAGATTTACTTAAGTGTTGTGCAACTTTCTATTTTGTCCTTTATTAATTATTTGATAGGGGGTTACACCCCTCAATTAATACTTAATTGAGACTTTTTCTTGGTTGCCTTTCTTGTCAACTGTACTATTAAATAAAATTCTTAATAAGATGGAAATAAAACTGTAGTTATGACATTTGTCAAACCAATATTATTGATTATTATAAATAATTAATTTGATAAAATTTAATATTATTGTTGCAGCAAGTTTTGTCTTAACTCGTTGATAGCAAAGACTTTGGCGGTTATGACATGATTGCAAAATCAGCATAAATAGCTTGTAAGTTTTGCATAAAAGTCAGTAACTAAATATAGATAACAAGTTGTTAAATGTGAATAGATATGATATAATATCCTAACCTGTAAAAGATTTTTTCTAAATAAGATAAAATACCCATAAGTAAATTTTTGGCAAAAAAAAGACGCAGCAATTTAAGCGAGTAAATCGTTACGTTGTTTAGTAAGTTATATAAAGTTAAGTAGTGAATTTAACAAAATTATTCTCAATCAAAATGTTTTGAGGTTAAGAGATAAATAATTGATACCAGTGATTTTACAGATTAAATTGCTGTTGATATAAGTTGTAATAAATACCGTAAATTGCCATTAGTTCTTGATGAGTGCCCTGCTCAACAAGGATACCTCGGTCTAAGACAAGTATGCAGTCAGCATTGCGAACGACACCAAGATGATGGGCGATCGCGAAAGTGGTACGATTCAACCGGGCTAAATTTTGTTGAAACCGACGTTGTGATGCATCTAGAGAACTTGTGACTTCATCTAAAATCAAGATTTGAGGGTTCCTGACAAGTGCGCGAGCGATCGCTATTTTTTTCTTCTGTTCATCACACAGCATCAAACCTTGTCCCACTTGGGTGTTGTAACCGTCGTGCAGCGCTTCGATAAAGGTGTGTGCTTCGGCTAACTTGGCAGCAGCGATCGCACTCTCGACAGTCAACTGCGAGTCAAACAAAGTAATGTTTTCCCAAATCGTCCCCGAAAACAGAAAACACTCTTGCGGCACCACACCTAACTGACTTCGCAACGATTGCAGAGAAACATCAGCAATATCATGTCCATCAATCAAAATCCGTCCCGCGCTTGCAGGATATAAACCAGCCAGCAAATTTACTAAAGTGCTTTTACCCGCACCGCTAGCACCAACAATGCCAATCGTCTGTCCGGGTTTCACCTTAAAAGAAATATTTTGCAAAATGTGCCGTTCACTTTGGTTGTAACTAAAAGACACATTCTCAAAAATTACCTCACCCTGAATCGGTGGCAGCACCGATAGCGGTTTTTGAAGATTTTCTTCAGGTTCCGCTTCTAAGACATCATTCAGCTTTTCTATGGAAATCAGCACTTCTTGGAACTCATCCCATACTTTCACTCCTGCCAAAACTGGATTGAGGACATTACTGGCAAGCATGTTAAAAGCGACAAACTGACCAATCGTCATTTGCTCGTTCATTACCGAAGTCGCTCCACACCACAATACCGCTGTAGTACCGAGGTGATTCAGCAAATTGCTAATTAGTTGCAAGTTGTTAGCTAGTTTCTGCCCCTGAAACCGCACTTTCAACATATCCATAAAGCGTTCTTGCCAACGCGAACTGATTTCGCTTTCAACTGCTGCGCTTTTGATGGTGGTAATACCTGCGATCGCCTCAACTAAAGATGAATTTTGCGCTGCTGCTGAGTTGGCGATTTCTCGCGACACTCGATTGAGCAACGGATTTGCCGCCAAATTCAATATTGCGATCGCTAAAACAAACAGCACTACCAGCAACGTCAGCGGCAAGTTGTAAAAAGCCATGAATCCGATATAGACAAAACCAAAAAGTGCATTTATAATTGCACTCACAGCATGACGGGTGAGAAACTGTTGGATTTTACGGTTTTCCTGAACGCGGCTGATTATGTCTTCGACTTGGCGAGAAGCGAAAAATTGTAATGGCAACTTTAGCGCGTGGCGAATAAAATTGCTAATTAATGTCAAGTCGATTTGGTTGGCGAAATAGTCTAGAAGGTGTTGCCGGAATGCGGCGATCGCCACACGCCAAATGCCAAAAAAAAGAAAGCTGCCAACAAGCACATTTAATGTGATGCTGCTTTTCACTTGTTTCATGTCGAGAAACAACTGAGCAAATAAAGGAGTTACCAGCCCAAAAATCGCTAGCAACAATGAAGTAAGAATAATTTTCGCTAAAAGGTAGCGGTAATCGCGAAATAACTGCAAATAGCGCGTAGCGGAAATTTTTTCGCTTTCAATCGCTTGGAAGCGTTCTGTGGGATGTAAAAGCACAGCATATTCTGTCCAGCCAGCGGTAAATTCTTGGCGCGAAAGCGATCGCTTGCCGATCGCCGGATCGGAAATGATGACGCGATCGCCTTTAACTCGCCAAACAACTACGTAGTGAATTTGTTGCCAGTGGGCGATCCAAGGGTTGATTTGCCATTCCAACTTACTCAAAGAAGCCCGCACGGTTAGCGTATCATATCCCAACGTTTCTGCTGCTGCCGCTAAACCTGAAAAAGACGCACCGGTTTTGTCTATCTGTGCTAAGTTACGCAAACTGTTCAAACTCAAGCGTTTACCCCAGTATTGGCTAACCATCGCCAAACATGCGGCAGCACAATCTGAAGAACTGTGCTGTTGAATAAAAGGATAGCGACGCCATAACGAAGCAGGGGGAGCTGGGGAGGCAGGGGAGGCAGGGGGAGCTATTTCTGGAGATGGGGGAGATGGGGGAGATGGGGGAGAAGAGGAGCTGCTTGTTGAGCGAACCCCATATTTAAAAGCTCTGCGTTCTTCGATTTCCTGGTGATTTGCTGTGCCAGTTTGAACAACTTGCTGCTGATTGACTAATTGAGGAGCCGAAGAAGCCAATTCCCAATTTTCTCGCGGCAGGTGATATAATAGTAAATCACTTTCGGCAATCCAAGTTGGTAGCGTCATCGGATATCCCCAGCTTTCTCCTACAACTGGTGGCTGAGTGTCTGATAAAGTGCGAATCTTTCCACTCTTCAGCCAAAAGCGACCTTGGTCAGGTGGAATAACTTCTAACAAAGATTCGCCAGCATTTATCTTGATTTGTTTGAAGTTGGGTAAGAGTTTTTGTAGTTTAAGGCTTGTTTGCGAACGAAATTCTGTATGGGTTTTTAAGAAAATCAGCTTTTGTCGCTCGACAGTTATTTGTTGTAAATAATCTTTAAGATTGGGTATTTCACTGAACCACGGTTTTAAGTCATTTAGGGAAATGCAAGCAATCAAACCCCCAGTTGAGGCGATCGCTCGATATTGTAAAGATTGATGAATAAAGAAATCGTCCGCGCCAAAAATTTGCTCTGATGCAAGCAACTGAGTTGACACTTCTCGTCTTTGAGTTGCATCAAAGCCTAGCAATCGCACTTTTCCACTGCAAACTAAGTAAACAACATTACGGCTGTCTTCATCTCCAAAGATACCGTAGTTAGTCAAATCGTCACCTAGTTGAAACTCCAGAATTTTCCAAAAAGAGCTAAAGTCAAATGCTAAGTTTGTATTACCCGCAACTAACCTCAACAATCCGAGGATAGCCGCATTGCGAGTGGGATGCTGATTGCTTGTATATTTCAGCTCTCCCTGAACTCTTAACGACGAAAAGGAGTTCATGGCTTAATCTTAAATGTTTTAGTAAACTTTTTAACTTTGGCGGAGCGTGCTATTATAGCACCAAAAAAACTGACAATTACTTAAGCGATTGGATTTAGCTTTATTCCAACAGCCTCTGAAAAACGCAATTCATTGTGTTTTTAATTACTAATTGCTTTTCTATCATTTTTCAGCGGTTTTTCGTGAAATAACTGTATCAAATCAAACATTTTTTTGGCAAAACCCAATTACTTGTTCCACCAGTGTATTAATTGCCCAAAGAGTGCATAGTGAGAAAATTTCGCCTATTCCCGTTAATAGCCCTTCCATACTCTATCAAAATTTTACTTATCCTTTAACTGGAATTTAAAAAAATAACCATCAAGCAAATAGCTGCTATAAGTCCTCTTTTAGTTTAAACATAGATTGCAGATAAATGTGATTGAAAGGAAATTTATTTGTGTTCCATTCATTTTTACAGATAAAATTTTCACGCATCGTGGCTTCACAAAAAAATCCTGATAAAAGCATTTTTTGAACTAAAAAATTGTGCATTGTGAACATAATTAATGTGATATTGGTTATAGTTTTGGCTCAATCTAGTAATATTTGCATTTTTTCAACTAGTAATCTTGAGTCTTTCCTTCGCTCAAACTTAACCACTAGTCATCTTTTCTATTACTTCTTTAAATAACCGGAAAGTGTAACCAGAGATGTAGAAATATTTTTGAGAATGACTTACCGCAAGCTAAACTAAAAAACGCAGATATTTAATTATCTGCAAGTTTTCCTAAATATCATTTCGTATCTCAGATTACAGTAGTTTTCAATTGAATGAACTACATTCAGGAGACCTAACCCCCCTTCCCCCCTTCCCTATGAGGGAAGGGGGAATTCTCCGGACTGTGATAGGGTCTGGTAGATTTTGACTTTCCTCAAAATCAGCTTGTAGGGTATGCGCGTTTAATTGGGTTGACCTACTAGAGAAATAACTACAAACTAAACATGCACAGATTATTCACCAATAACTAAGTAAATAGCCCAAATTGCCATTGCGCGGAGATAAGTACTAGCGCGAAATGTACCAGATGCGGTGATTGCTTCTGGTGTGCGGAATTGCAGACCATTGTCATAAATTTGTTGCACAACAGCTTGCGTCAAGCTAAATGCTTCATTTTTCATTTTCATTTGTACCAGAAAAGCCGCCAGTCCAAAGTTTATTCCTGTCCAAACTTCTAGAGGATGAGTAGCTTGAGGATTTTCTGGTGAACCGTCAAGACGAAGACCGTTAGCAGCACCAAACTTGCCATTATGGAATTTGAGAAAGCAAGTATTATAAATCGTTTGTAAGGCAGAAAAAGCGCGATCGCCTGAAACAATATCAGGTAAACTTAACAAACGCGCATAAAATTGACCGCATAATTGATCCGCCATCACCACATCAGAACCGCTTTCACTATCAAGTCGATAATATTGACCATTCCAGAGTTTTTCCTCATAAATGAAGCGCGATTCTTCCAACCAACCCTCATAAATCGATTTTCTCTCTCTTAACTCCTCTGCGCTCTCTGAGCCTCTGCGGTTCGTAATCAAAATATCACTAATAGCGATCGCCGCTTCTAAAGCTGCCAACCACAACCCACCACAATAAGCACTTACACCTAACAATCGCCAATCATCAAAAGTTTGGTCAGGTGCCCCAGAATTTTCCGGAATACCATCGCCATCTTTATCAAAATCTTTCACATAATCAAGAGTCTGCACAATCGCATTCCAGCAATCAGCTAAGAATTCTATATCATTAGAACCTGTAAACAAATAGTCACGGTATACCTGCAAAACAAAATCACAGCCTAAATCCTTCCACAAATTGCAATCTTGATAGCTGGTATAATTTGTTTTCTCCCAAACGTGTTCATTCGGTGCGCCCAAATCGTGAGGTGTTGCCCCTGCTGCTTTCCGGATAGCTCTCGGACTTTCTGCCTTGATTGTCAAATAGTAGCCAATAATACGTTCAGTTTCATCACTTTGAGGAATAGCCCGTGCAAAGGCACGAATTACCGCTTTTTCCAGTTCCGGAAACAGCATCAACAAAGCAAATGAACCATATAACCGCACATCGAGACTTTCATACCAGCGGTAATCTAAGCATTCTAAAACTGCAAATTGACCGATAGGATCGAGTTCTGACGCTGCACTCCAGAGAGTACCACCGCTAGTCAAGTTGTAAAGCTCATTAAACAAAGCCATTTTGAACCAAGAGGGCAAATCTTCGCGGTCGAGAATTGGTTGTTGCCAAGTTTGAATTTGCGATCGCCAACTTTGGTATTGTTGAAGAGCAGTGAAGGCGATCGCCCAAGCATTCTTGCCATCGCGACCAAAAAAATCTGTATATCTGCGGTAATAGTTGATTCCAGATGCAAATTCTGTCACCGGAAAATCCCAGGCAAGAACAAAGGGAATTTCTAGAGTTTCCCCAGGTTGCAGAGTAAAACGAACCGCAAGCGCAACTCCTATTTGTTCCCCCGCCGCTGCCGATGTATAATCAAGATAATTCGTCAAAGAACCATCTTCCGCGAAGCTTTGCCACACATCCTCACCCGTGCCTACAGGGTTCCAGCGGCTATGATAAAATAATTCAATTTGGGAATGTTTTTTGGTAGCAATGCACCATTGCCCTTCACCTTCTTTTACAGGTTCTTCGAGCCAATCCTGACCCAATTCAAACCCGATATATTGACTTTCTTCATCTTCAACTATTGTGTTATAATTATCTTCACTTTCGCCCAAACGCGGTTGATACTCGTAAACCGGACTGCCATCATCGCGCACTCGCACTTCAGGCGATTTGACAGCATTAGTAAACCAACCCACCATATTTTGCCAAGTGAGCATAATGCTGAGAGTAATAGGTGCATCAGTTGGATTATGAGCAGTCCAGACAAACATCGCCACCGGATAGCTAGTTTGTTGATAATTATTTGCCCATACAGGCGAAAACTGCTCGCAAGTTAACTGTGCTTGAAACACATTTTCATACACAAACCAGCTGCGCGGATATAAAGCGTGATAATTCCCCGTAGTGACGCGATTCATCGCGTCCCCCTCATCCTCACCCCCTGTTGGATACCACTTCCACGCAGCCAAACTATCATCCTCAGGCGATCGCGTACACAAAGCGTATGCTTGAGAAGAACTTCCATCTGACTCAAATACACTAAATTGACAAGCGGGGATAGTTTGAAAAGTATGTTCCCCCCCGTCAATATGCCAAAGGTTGAAATCTCCCCGCGAAGAACGACCGATACAACCTGCACCAAAACCGCCTAAAGGCATTCCATGCCAGGGACCATCATCAATATTACTCGCATAACGAACAGTATAAGGTTTGTCCCACCCCTTACCAATAGGACGGCTCCAAGTGCTGATGGGAATTTCTGGGGAAGATTGATTTGTCATCGCCTGATGTCACAACATGCAGTCACGATTATGAACACTAGCGCATCGGTGTAACTTTTCTCAAGTCATTTATAAAAGATGTATTGCTGATTGTTAGGAAACTTACACTTTTCGTAGTGAGGACTGAAGTCCTCACTACGCAGGCAAATCGTTAACCCTAACATAAACTAAGCAAGATTAGGCAACAAGAGTGCGTTACCATCCTAATAATGTAAACCAAATTACAAAAGCTTATGGAGCCATCTCTTTCAACCGAGGTGATTCTGACGCATCCGCGCCAATCCCTTGGGAACGTACAATTTGATTGGACACCGCAACCTGGAAACTATCTCGATTTGCAAGGTAAAACCTACGCAGTTTTAGAGCGACGCCACAAATATCAGCTTAAGGCAGGACGTTACCGTTTACAAAATATAGCTCTTTACGTCCAATCTGCCAAACGACCATCAGAGAAAAGTTTGGTAAACGGACGTTGGGTAGTCGGAGATGCCACCTGCTGCTATAATGCTAATTCAGAAATTATTCGCTGTGCAGTTAACCCAGAAGGACCCTGCGACTCTTGCCGATTTTATGAAGAGTTAAAAGTTAGCTAGTTAGTGGTTGGTGGTTGGTGGTTAGGAGGAGCGGAGTTAGTTGTTAGTAGGAGCGGAGTTAGTTGTTAGGAGGAGCGGAGTTAGTGGTTAGTTGTTAGGAGTTAGCAATTCCCTTGTCCCCCTTGTCCTGTGCCAGTCGCTACAACGTTCGTGACCTCCGCAACGCGCTGGCTCCCCTTGTCCCCCCACTCCCCCTTGTCCCCCCACTCCCCCTTGTCCCCCCACTCCCCCACTCCCACTCCTAACTCCCACCGGCAAACGCTTCTCCTACAGCTAAACGGGTACCATTAACAAAATCCCATCCTGATTGGGGACGTTTGCCGGCTTGCTGAACTTCTCGTAGCAATAATAAACCATCGCCGGTTTGAGCGATCGCTCCCACTCCCTTGACAATGCTTACCACAACTCCAGGATTACTTGATATTGTTGACAAATCCGGCAGCTTATGCTCTATTTCTTGTAATTCTGGTGGTAACTCACTCCAAAAAGCAGAACCAAGGGGAGCGGTGGCGGTGATTTTTAGCGGTTGGTTGCGAAAGGTAGCGGTGCAGTTGGGGTAAAAGCCTCTAATTTGATTGTGTAATGCAAGAGCGCTTTTTGACCAATCCAACGCATAATCCGGTTTTTTGATTAAAGGTGCATAAGTAGCTTGTGAATCGTCTTGAGCAATTGGTTGAATCTCTCCTTGTTCTAGCTGAGATAGCGTTTCCACCAGCAAATCAGCACCGATTAGAGATAGCCTAATTGCCAAATCTTGAGCATTATCTAATAATCCAATAGGTGTAGTAGCTTTAAGCAGCATCGCTCCGGTATCCATCCCCGCATCCATTAACATTGTCACGATCCCGGTTTCCTTCTCACCGTTATACAAACACCACTGAATCGGAGCCGCACCCCGATATTTCGGCAAAATCGAGCCATGTACATTAATACAACCGAATTTGGGCATATCCAAGATTTCTTGAGATAAAATCTGCCCATAGGCAACTACAACAAACACATCTGCCTGTAATTGTTTCAATTGAGTTAAGGTTTCAGTGTCTTTTTTTATGCGCTGGGGTTGCCATATTGGTAGGTTAGCAGCAGTGCTGACAGTTTTTATCGGTGACGGTGTAAGTTTGTTACCGCGTTCCCGACGTTTATCTGGCTGGGTAACTACTGCCAAAACTTCAAATTCTGGATGATTCAGCAATTTTTCTAGGGTAGGTACAGCAAATTGGGGAGTACCAAAAAATACGACTTTCATAAAAAATTAGGGAATAGGGAATGGGGAATAGGGAATGGGGAATAGGGAATAGGGAATTGGGAATGGGGAATAGGAAATGGGGAATGAGGCATTGAAAACGTGGTAATTATTTTTATTCCCATTACCCATTACCCATTACCCATTCCCTAAAATTTTGCTTTTTTACCAAGACTTTTACGGGAGTCTTTCATCCCTCCTTTAAAAAGAGAGGGATGAAAGACGACACGGCAAGTTTAAACTTGCCGTTTTTATTTTACACACTTGTGTAAGATAGCGTTATCATACTTTTATGGCAGAACTAACATTAACACTAAAGCTACCTTTTTATCGACTTAACCAAAATAAAGTACTTGAATTTGAACGGCTAACAAGCGTCAACACTCAAGTGGCTAACGAGTTGTTGCGTCTTGATAAAAAAGAGCGCTATAAGTTAACTAGTTCTGCCTTTGTGCATGTAGAGATTGGTTCTGCTTGGATTAATCAAACTATTCGGAATACAAATGCCAAAACAAAAGTTAAGCGTTTTAAACGAATGTGGTTAGAAACAAATAATCAAAACTTTGAGATATCCAAGCAGGGTGATTTGTACACAATTGCGTTCAATTTACTGCGTGGCAGGAAAGGACGTTTGCCTTTATCTATCCACAGTGCGTCGCATTCTCAAGTCCTGGACAAAATCATTGCACGGACAGCCAAATTAGGCTCTCTCAAGCTTTGTAAGTCGAAAAAAGGGATTTGGTATGCACTTGTTTCTGTATCGATGGAAGTTCCCGATGCAATATCAGTTGAACACTGGATTGGAGTAGATAGAGGACAAAATAATATTGCTGTCGCTGCGCTGACACGCGGGTTTGGCAAGTTCTGGAAAGGTGGACGAGTAAAAGGATTGAGACGACAGTTTCAACGTACTCGCGCCCAACTCCAAAGCGCCAAACAACTCAAAGAAGTGAAGCGACTAGAGCAACGTGAAAGACGCATTATGACCCATATCAATCACGTCATTTCCAAACAACTTGTGCAGTTTGCTATTGATTTTGGAATGGGGTTGCGGTTCGAGGATTTGTCTGGTTGTCGTCAAACGATGAGACAAAACAAGAAGACAAAATCTGATGCTGCCAAATCCCTAGATAGTTGGGCATTTTATCAGCTAGAATTATTCACTCGCTATAAAGCGATTCGTTCTGGTATACCCGTTCAATTAGTTCCCGCTGCATACACTAGCAAGTCAGACCACCGCAATGGCGTGATTGGTAAGCGTAATGGAGATTGGTTTAAAGGATTTGATGGGTATCGTTGTAATGCTGATTGGAATGCCTCTCAAAACATTGGTCAATGGCTCGGTTTTTCATGCCCTCTAAATCTTCAGACCGCAGTAACTGCAATGGTTGCTACCGATGTAGAGGGTGGGGTCAATGACAGTCCCCTTAACTAGTAAAACGCCCATGCGAGTGGATTTATCCCTCGCATGGGCAACGACTAGAATCCCTGTAGCTTTAGCTTGTGGGAGTGTCAAAATCACACTAACTAAAAAATTGCTCATTTAGCTGTAAAATAATCTGGTGCTTGTAAAAGACAGCATCGCTAACCAGGGTTATAATAAATCATCTGGCAGATAAGCCAGTATGAAACGCATCTGCTTTTGGCGAATTAAATTGCCTTGCGATGTCTAAGAACATTTTGTTCTGAGTTTACTACTCAATATCGTTCCTAATAGTTCCCAAAGACTTCGGCTTTCGTTGTAGTTAATATCAATTAAGTAGTAGTTTGCTTTTGCAATGCTTGCAAAAGTAATTGCGATTTATGTCTTTTGGTAGATGCCAGTAGTACTTTTAGAGTATTATTGGTTGTGCGTTTACCAAATTTTTGATAATGGTCATACTTTTACAGTTATCGGGGTCTGCTGTGTGGCACAAAATAAAAATAGGCTGCCTATAATAGGTTAGCTTTTACTAATGCCACAATAAACAAACACGTCGTATGAGCGCAGGTTGCCAGTAAAAGTAGTTAGTACAATTGATGCGTTCAACAGCCAATTGGGGGTACCTGTATTTTGGTGTAGTTGAATTTTAGCGCGGGGGATTTCTGTATCTCAGTAGTTCCTCTGTGCTTTGTGTCAGTACACTGCTAGCATTTATCGTAAAAGCTTAGTACTTTTTCAAGGTATAGGGCATTTCGTGGTTTATGTAAAACTGTGCAAAATTTGAATAAAATATCTGGTTCAACCAATTAGTTTGTTGTTATACATATAATGTAGTTTGCCCCGTCACTGTCTCAGCAGGTGCTCCTCACACAGCAACCGCCCTCTAGAGAGTTAAAACATGCTTAAAACCCTTTTGCTGTCAGAATGGTTCCGCGTGAAACCATTCACCAAGTATGTTGTCGTTGTGCTTTTAATCGCACCTTTAGTGGCTGCATCGGGTCACTCTAGTTCAGCGAAACAATCACAGGTAGCTAAAATCACTCCTGTGTCAGAAAACTCTGACTCAGAACCAGTGGAAATAGCTGCTGTTGACCCGCAATTATCACCTTTATCAGATAAAGTGCAGCCTTTGACAGCAGAAGATAATTCTCTGTCAAGTCAAGAAGTTACTATTGACCCTTTGGCAGCTGTTGAACTCGCACCATTAATCGAGGAAGAGGCATCTACTCCCGACCCCTTGGCAGCGGTTGAACTCGCACCACCCACGAGTGTATCTGGCAGTCAAAGTAATTTAGTGGAAAGATTGAAAGCTGCTAAACTCAAGTCTTTGACAAGCGAAGATACTGTTATCGCAATAGATAAACCTGCTGATGAATCATTAGACGCAGCGACAATCTCGCCGGCAACAGGGCGATCGCAACCAAATACAACAAACATAAATGTCGATCCCCAGCCTGATGAGTCTCAAACAGCACAGACAGATCCGATAGGAAGTCCTTATCCTATTCCTTGGGAATGGATACAGTCTACTCAAGAGGCTATGAGTTCCAAGGGTGGTGGAGTGCGCTATTTCCGCAGTAGACCTGTAGTTTCTCCGGATGGTAGGTATGCTGTTTATAGCCGCGTACAACTAGAAGTAAAGTCCCAAATGCACAATAGCCGGGTTAGCAGTGTTCTGTTTATTGAAGATAGGCAAACCAAGAATTTACGGGTAGTGTCTTCAACTTCTTATAATAGAGATGCGCTATTGAATGTTAAGCTATCATCACCCGATCCTAACGGTGAAGGAACTATTGGCGTTTTAGTTCCTGTCAGCTGGTCTGAAAAAGGCGATCGCTTTTTAGCACGTAGATTTGAAGCCGTATTTAATACATCCGATGCTTCCGATAGCGCGGTGATTTGGGATCGCCAAAAGAATAACACTAATACTGTTGCCCCTAGCGATGGTAACGAACAACACGATAAAATTTCCGTGTTGTTAGGTTGGAGCAAAAATCAACCTGATAATGTCATGTTCCGTACCGGTGAATTAGGAGATGAAAACTGGCCCTTAGTAACAGTTTCTAGTGATGGTAAAACTGGCGCCGCAACTGAGGTAGATCAGCCTACTACTTATGGTGAACAAGTCACACAAGTTTGGGCAGGTCCACAAGTCGCTTATCGATAGTTTATACAAAATCTTCTTATTATTCTCCCGTTGTAGCGATCGGCTATGGCGGGAGTTTTTTGTTTGTTGGTTATTGGTTGTTGGTTGTTGGTTGTTAGTTGTTAGTTGTTGGTTGTTAGTTGTTGGTTGTTGGTTGTTAGTTGTTATTTGAAAAAGAAGCAAAATGGAAGAATATCTCAAAGTAAGTGAAGTGATTGATTGGCAACATCCGACAATTATAGAACTGGCGAAAAAAATTGCATTAAGATATGAAACATTAGAGGCGATCGCCAAAGCTTGTTTTGAATGGGTAAGGGATGAAATTTATCATAGCTACGACTATCAAATGAATCCTCTCACCTGTCGAGCTTCAGATGTACTCAAATACAAAACAGGTTATTGCTTTGCTAAGAGTCATTTGCTAGCAGCACTACTAAGAGCTAATAACATTCCCGCAGGATTTTGCTATCAAAGATTGAGCATTAACGATAATGGTGAACCTTATAGCTTACATGGTTTCAATGCACTTTACTTACCCAAAATAGGTTGGTATCGTGTTGATGCAAGAGGTAATCGTAATAATGTTGATGCTCAATTTGTCCCCCCAAAAGAACAATTAGCTTATAAAATTCAATTTCCACAAGAAGCAGACTTTGAGAACATTTTCTCTGAACCACTTTCAATAGTTGTGGAGGCTTTACAAGCTTATAGTCAATGGAATGATATACTTCTTAATCTTCCAGATGTTTCTTTGGAATTGTTAGAAAAGTATAATCTGGTTTTGAGAGCAGAATAGTCAAATCTAATATCAAATACGGCAAATCAAACATATTGTAGAGACGTTCGGTGTGGAACGTCTCTACGACGGTTTCGATGTTTTTAGTCAGATTAATCATGAATAATTCGACAAAGCATAAAGAGTAAAATTACTGAGATTTATCGTTGTTTTCTAAGTTCGGTACAGTTTCTTTAATTCGGCGGATGGGTAAATTAGCAATTAAGGCTGTCGTTCGTTCGTTGCTTTCTAAAGAAAACTCCAAACCGTCCATTTCAACTTCTACGTAGCGACAAACTATCTGTAAGATTTCTTGCCGCATTTTTTCCAAGGTTTGAGGATCTAAATCAGCGCGATCGTGAGCAATCACCAGTTGCAAGCGACGTTTAACTTGTGTGCGACTGGTGTCAGGAGTGCGAGAAAAAAGTCTTTCGAGAAATTCAAGAATCATTGCGGCTAGGTGTGCGAAGACTGGAAATTAAACAATCTTTGTCCAAAGCAATCTTCTCAAACGAGTGAAGATATTATCTGGGGGTGAGTCAAGCTCAAGAAATTCGACTGTTTCCCCTTCCAATCTCCGAGCAATGTTTTCAAAGGCTGTGGCAGCTAAAGAGGGAGTTTCGCTTAATACCAAAGGTTCGCCGCGATTGGTTGAAACAATAACGCGCTCGTCGTCGGGTATTACGCCAATCAAGGGAATTGCCAGAAGTTCCTGAACATCTTGAGTTGACATCATATCATTTGCCCGAACCATTGCGGGTCTGATGCGGTTAATTATTAAATGAATCCGCTTGATGCCTTGTGCTTCTAGTAACCCGACTACGCGATCGGCATCGCGGACGGAAGCAATTTCCGGGGTGGTGACAATTAAAGCTTCCTTGGCTGGGGCGATCGCATTTTTAAACCCCATTTCAATTCCCGCTGGACTATCAATTAATACATATTGATACTTCTGCGCCAGTGCATTCACTAATAACTTCATCTGGTCGGGAGTGACGGCATCTTTACTGCGGTTTTGAGCTGCGGGCAAAAGCACCAGATTTGGCTGCCGCTTATCTTTAACTAAAGCTTGTTCTAAACGACACTCTCTTGCTAGGACTTCCACCGCCGTATAAACTATGCGATTTTCTAGACCTAGCAACAAATCTAAATTTCTCAAACCAAAATCCGCATCAACCAAGGCTACTTGACGCCCCATTTTGGCTAAAGTCATACCCAAATTTGCGGAAACTGTGGTTTTACCCACGCCTCCTTTACCGGAGGTTGTAACAATAATGCGAGTCATGATCGAACAAGAGGGGGAAAGGGGAAAGGAAGAGGGGGAAGGGGGAAGGGGGAAGGGAAGAGGGGGAAGGGGGAAAGGGGAAGGGGGAAAGGGGAAAGGGGGAAAGGTTTTATTATTTTAGTGATTGATTTAGAGATTGAATTTGATTAGATAGCATACGACTTAACTGCATAGCTTGGCTATAAAGTTGAGCGTAAACTTCTTGCTCTAAGTAGCCTACTTCTAATGCTACTCTCAAAAGGCTACGAACTTCCCCCGCAGAACCTTTAGCAAAATTGAGAAAATTCAAGTATTCTTTACGGGAATATCTTTCAAAGCCTTCTGCAATATTGGTGGGGATTGATACTGATGCACGCCTTAATTGGTCTTTTAAGCCAAAATCCTTGCTCAGTTCACCATCTTTAGTTACTAAGTATATTTGCTTGACTAACTCAATACCTTTTTGCCATACTTTTAAATCCTCAAAAGTTTCTATTTTCTTCTTTTCCACTTTTTTCCCGTTTCACGGCAGATGCTCCACTTGGTCCGACACCAAGACCGCACTGCCTCCCCTTTCCCCCTTCCCCTTTCCCCTTTCACGGCAGATGCTCCACTTGGTCCGACACCAAGACCGCACTGCCTCCCCTTTCCCCCTTCCCCTTTCCCCTTAAATCTTATTTAATTGCGAGCGGGAAAAATCACTTGCTTTAGAAATGCGAATTCCTTCGGGGGTGATATGTGCCACTTCTGGGTAAAATTGCAACGGGGATTTTTCGGGTGCCCTAGCGACAGCATCGGCAATCCGCAGTTGGGTAGGTTCCATTTGTACAGCCATAATTAGACACTCGCGATTGCCACCAGCACCGGCGTGAGCAATTCCACGTAGACGACCCCAAACTAGAATATCTCCATCTGCGACTACAATACCACCTGGATTTAAATCTCCCAAGATAATTACACTGCCTGGGTGACGAATTAAGTGTCCCGAACGCACGGTCATTTGCAGATAAAGGGCATCTGCTAGGGGTTGTGGGGCTGTTTGTGAGGCTAAATTGAGGGTAGATTCGGGTTGTACTTGTTCTACAGAATAGCCAGATGATACGGCAGCGATCGCTGTTTGCCGACGGCTGGTAGAAACTGATTTTAACTGAAGTTGAACTTCATTTAAAGATTCGGCGAGTTCTTGCAGTTGTCTGGTATCTAACAAGCGATCGCGTGCTACCAGATGCACTGGTGTGTTCGGTAAACGAAAGCGATCGCCACCCTTTAACCGCAGTTTCATTTGTTGCCAAATCTCAGACCAGCTGACTTCTGAGGGAGGCACTTGCGATTCTGTTGGTAAAATTAACAACAGCCTTTCTGCTTCACTTTTCCACTGAACTTGGATCTTATTATCTACCGTGCTATCTAACAACGGCAAATCAGTGAATTCTACATCACCTTCGGCATTTGATTTTACATCCTCCTCAGAAGCCGAATTTGCCTCACCTTCGGTAAGTTCAGAATTCGACTTTAAATATACAAGGACAGAATCTACCTCTTTATCGGGAAGGACAGAATTTGACTCTGTATCACCTGGGGTAGAATTTGCTTCTACATCAGAGTTATTTTCAGCAGAATTTAAATCGGAGATAGCATAATCAGAAGTCATGCAACACCAGCCAAAAGACAAGGGAGTAGGGACAAGGGACAAGAAAGTAGGGATTTTTAGACTTTGTTTTGAACTCCGCGATATGTAAGAGTGCATTCATTGATTTTTACACTATCAGTGAGCAAAAAAGGGCATGTTTTTCTTATCGCTTTCTTGCTTTTCGCTTTGCCCTTTGCCGAAATAAATGCAACAAGTCTAATATAGCGGTCAAGAGTTGTGTACAATACACGAGCGCTCTTATTCATCATGAAAGGATAATTGCTATATTTGAGATTAGTTGTAGGCAACAACATCCTCACTCAGTATTTTTAGTTAATCTTTGATATACAGTTGCCAAAGCATCAGCATCACCGACATTACCGGGAAATAGCACCACTGGCAAGTTAGGGAACTGGGGATGATCGGATGGAGTAATCACCATCGAACAACCAGCTAAAATTTGACCGAGTAAACGCGCTGTTGTCAATGCTAAACCATTACTTAAGACATCGTTTGAGGTAATACCACCCTTACTGATTAAGAATCCTATATCAGATGGTAAACCCCGGACAATATCCATTAATAACCCAGAAACTTTTTCTCCAAAGTCTAACCGTGTTTTTACATCTTTAAAAGAAAGTTCCTGACGACTGGTATAAACTACTGGTGTTTTTCCCGCGTTGTGTGCTGCCTGCGTACTTTCAAGAATCTCGGTTAGTAGTGTAGCAGATTGATTTGACTCATCAAGCAATCGCTGTACATTGACTTCGATTCCTACTGTTCCGTCTGCTTGTAATAATTTTTCTAACTGCTGAGTCGTTTTTTTGACATGAGAACCGACGATAACTGCACCTGGTTTGCCTCCACGTACATAATCAGCCATATTTTCGGCTGCGATCGCTTGGGTCGGTAATGCCGCCAAAGCAGTTAAAATACTCGCAGCACTGCGAAATAAAAAGCGTTTCCCAAGACTAGCTGCACTCAGCACATCTTCAGCAAAGCGATTTAAATCAGCTTGAGTTTCACCGTCAACGACAGCGCACTGATTACCAGTGAGTTTCATCAGTTTTTCCAGACTGCCAGCACGAATATCGGCAAGTAAAAATCTTTCTACTGCATCAGCTTTAATACGTCCTTGAGTTTTTTCTTCTACATACTTAGGTAAGTAACTGTAATGGTAGCCAAAAACCGAATCACGGGCAAATTCAGTTTCATGGACTGGGGTGGGTACGCTGTCGATAATTAAGTAATGTATACTATCGCGAGTGATGCGTCCGGCTTCAAAAAACGCGGGTACGAGAAAATGAGCATCAAACGGACCGAGTTCAGCCGCAATAACGTCAGTTTCAATCGGGTAATGTCCGCGTAAAGTCGAATCAGAACGACTTACAATCAGAAAATCGTTAATTTCTTCTGCTTTTAACGCTAATTTTAAGTTATGGCAGACTTCTTTAGTTACGGATGCGGCTGATTCTGGAGGTAGCGACCTTGTATTAGTTAGTACAAAGAAAATTGGGGAATCATCCTGTAAACCTGTGCGTAAAGTATCCACATCCCAGCGCATCAATAGCAAGCAACTGTGGACTGTTTGAGAACCTGTAGGGTCATCATCCAAAACAATTATTTTTGGTTTTTTGCTCATTAATATCAACTAGAAGAATGTAACTTTCTTATCTCTGCTTGTACCTCAACGGCAATCTGCAATGATTCATTGAGAAGTTGAGCGTATTCGCTTGCTTGACTACTAACTTGTAAAGCTTGCAGATTGGCTAAATTATTCACAAATAACTCTTGGTTATTTGCCAGTAATTTTTTATTATCTCGCAAAACTCGCTCTGTTTTCAGAGCGCGAACTAAATCTTCTCTAATAAGTTGCAAAGCCGCGATAACATTGTCTCTATCATTGATAGTACTTTCATTCCCAGATGTTGCCAGTTGATCGTTAATATCTATTGCTTGAATAACTCCATGATATTTATCAACTTCATCTAAAAGTATTGTCAGTGCTTGGGGACAAGTTTTTCGCCGCCATAACCAACGCCCAAATAGCACGGTAATTGGTACGATAGTTAGTAAGCTGATTCCGATTAAAATCGAAGATCCAATTGTCGGCAAAATGATAAATGCATAAATAAACCCGACAATTATCGGGGTGAGTGCTAAAGCCACAAGCATTTCATTGAAGAAAAATCCCCATCGTTTTTCTTTATCTTTGATAATCGAGGGTCGAAAGACATCATCTGGATCGAATCCAGTTAAGCGTCTGAGTTCCCCTTTGGTAATTTCTAAACCTAATAAGTCTGGCTGCACAACTGGATACTCCTGTGGAAGTGCGAGTTGCGTATTTATTTTAGTCGGGTTTGGTACTTAAGCAATGCACTCTTTCCCGCATTGCTGTTAAATTCGCAAACATAGCCGTTCTTAGTTGGATGCAATTGCATTGTTCTATCGTCCGTCGCGTGTAGGGGCACGGCTAGCCTTTGCCCCTACGAGTGTATTGGACTCAACCAATAACCGCTATATTAATACAGATAAAAGGGTGGAGTTCAAAAGCAAGCTTTAAACTCACAACCCAGATTTTGTTTGTATCAGATAATGCACCCTTCCCTACTGTACAGACGTGAATAATCGCGTCCGTATAAAGACTACACAAGTATAGAGGCGATTTCCATACCGAACGGTATTTTTACCAGAAGCGATCGCATTAAGTAAAAATAAGAAAATTAGCGATTTATAGGAAAAGTGAAAGCGATCGCTTGTATTCTAAACCAGGATTGTTGCTTTCATAGCTGGTATAGAGGCTTTTGCATCGGTTGAAAATGCTTATAAATTGCAGATATTAAATCAGAAAAGCCTGATATTTGCATTTTTTGAGCGATCGCCCTCTCAATATATACTAGTTGTAAAAGCGCGATCGCTTTTCGAGGATGCGTTCTGATGCCTGCGGCAACGCTAGCCTGCGGCAACGCCAAGGGCGAACGCGAACGGAGGAAACCTCCGCTCAGACTTTCCGCTTTTTCTTATACAGTTTAGGTCGAGTTCACCTACCCTTATGCTTAATAAAAATTCAATCAAGAAGTTGACTTGTTTAGTGGCGATTGCTGGTGTTACTACAGCGATCGGTTTTCCTGTCTTAGCTAAACCCAGATCATTCTATCCGCGTTATGCTCTTTTTCAGCCTTCTGCTTACAGCAGCGTTCCCTATCGCAATTCTGAGAAAGACATTGCCCAAACGCTAATACAGGATGGTAAATTTGCTAATCTTGTGGATGAATTAAAGCAAGCTGGTCTTCTAGATACTCTCAAGCAAGGTAATTACACAATTTTTGCGCCAACCGATAAAGCCTTTAACGCAGTACCTAAAGATGTCTTCAAGCGATATAGCCAGTCAGCAAACCGAATGAAAGTCTTGAAATATCATTTGGTTGCCGGTGAAATCACTAAAGAAAAGGTCGATAGTGGTGCAGTCAAAACTCTTGAAGGTCAGCCGGTGAAAATTGTTGTTGACGATTCTACTGGTACAGTCAAGTTAAATAATGCGATCGGTAAGTATCCTTCTACCGTTGCCAGCAACGGTGTAATTATTGAAGTTAACGAAGTACTTCTACCGACTGGATTTTAAGTTTAGCTTTGCTCTTACTCAAAGTAAGTATCGCCAATTTGAAAAATGTATATAACTATTGCGGGATAGGCAAAATACCTATCCCTTTTTAATTAGTAAAATGAAAATTGTGTTCGTAGTGAGCGATTTATCGCTCCGGGCAAAGATTAGGACTTACGCACGCTCTCAAATGTGACATCATGTGTAATCACGCAATAAATGCCTGAAAATCCCCACCTAATATTATTAACGCAGTAATTCTGGATTCCCAACAAAAATTATGGATAATATAGAACGCTATCGACAATTTGTCAAACAAATCTTGAGCGAACATGCCCAAATAGCCACCACTACAGACACGGTAAAAGCGGAATTAATTTTTGACACTGAACGCGACCATTATCAACTTGCTTATGTTGGCTGGCAAAGAGATAAACGGGTATTTGGTCCGGTGATGCACTTTGACATTCAAGAAGGTAAAATTTTGATTCAATATAACGGCACCGAAGAGTCTGTTGCTGAACGACTCGTATATATGGGTGTACCTACAAACGATATAGTTATTGGGTTTCATTCATCTTTTAAACGCCAATTTACCGGGTATGCAGTAGGTTAATGGATGGTAAAGTCAAATATATGTGGAGGTTGTAACTATGACCCAAGCCCAAACCCAAGCACAAACCGAACCAAAATTATACACCTTTGATGAGTTTATCGAATGGTATCCAGAAAACTCGCATATTCGCTACGAATTGCATGATGGGGTAATTGTTGAGATGCCTAAACCTAAAGGGAAGCATTCAAAATTAACAGGTTCTCTTGTTGGAAAGTTGCTTACAACTATTAATGAGATTCGCAAAACCGATATTTGGTTTATCCCCAGAGAATCAATTGTTAAACCGCATCGTGATAAGTCGGGTTACGAACCGGACATTATTATTTTGAATGAAGAAACTATTGGTATTGAAACGCGCTGGGAAACTGAATCAATTATTCAAAATGCGCTAACTGTCAAATTAATAGTAGAAGTGGTTAGCACCAACTGGCAGGACGATTACTACGACAAACTTCGTGACTATGAAGGTATGGGCATCCCAGAATACTGGATTGTAGATTATGCTGCTTTGGGTGGACGTGATTTTATCGGTTATCCCAAACAACCCACTATCTTTGTATGCGAGTTAATTGATGGGGAATATGTAAAAAAAATGTTCCGAGGGAATGACTTAATTAAATCCCCTACCTTCCCACAATTAAACCTCACTGCACAACAAATTTTTGATTCGGTTTCAGCATGACAAAAACGATACTTCTCAGACATCCTCTAAGAAAATTAAATTGTAGGGTGCGTTGCGCTGCGAGAGTACGGCACCCTACTGAACGGTATTAGCTTATATCATGACAGGTTTATTACATATGATGTAGAGACGTAGCACTGGAACGTCTCTACCAGGAATTCGCTACATTCTGTGCAACTATTGCCAATTTCCCACCAGAACAAAAGGCGCCCAGTAATGAGGATGATTGTATTGCTTCTCTTTCGAGTCTTTTAACAAACTCAATTGTGAATTTTGCAGTACTTGCGCTCTATTTATTTTCTTTTCTTTAGCTTGCTCTAACTGACGATACAATTCACCCATGATTTTGGCAGTACTTTTATCTTCTACTGACCAAAGTGTTGCTAAGGTACTTCTAGCACCAGCTCGCACTGCTACCCCAGCCAATCCTAAAGCAGCGCGTTCGTCTCCACTAGCTGTCTCGCAGGCTGAGAGAACTAATAATTCGATTGGTCTACCCTGATTAAGTGTGCTGTTTCTTAATAAGTTACCAAAATCGATAACATTAATGCGGCTATCCCAGGCAAGAATAAATGTATCTTCAGCTTTAGAGCTAAACTGACCGTGTGTAGCTAGATGGACTATAGGAAAACCAGAACTACCAATCTCTTTTTTGAATTCTTTGCTGGTGAATTGAGCGTTGAGGATCGGCTGAGATGGAATTCCAGAGTTTTTAATTTGTTTGAGTTCTTCTTCTACGTATATTAATGGCTTAAATTGTCCTGTAAATTCTTTGCTAACTTGACTTAATCCGGCTGTTAATGCTCTTAAATTAATCTCAGCTAACGGTTTTGGTTCGATTAGTTGCAAACCAGAAGTTACAGCAATCGGATACTTTTCTATGAGATATTTATTGCCATCATAAAGGATAGACATTGGGATATTCCGCAATTCACCATCCAAGACAAAAACTAAGTTACTAACTTTACTTGTTGCTAATTCTTTTTCTAGTGGTTGAATCAACCAGTTATATAACTGTTGGTATTCAGGTAAAAAACCTTCTACTATACTGTCAGGAGTTAGCAAAGAACGCTGCACGTTTTCTACAGTTTCCTCAAAAGCAGGTCGAGAAATTTGTTTTGTATGAAGGCTTAAAGGTTGATTGGGTAGGCTGAGAATAACTTCTAAGCGATCGCCTAAAATTATTGGATAAATAACCGCTGCTGTTTTGTCTACTTTATCAATCTGTTTTGCATTTCCTTCTACACACGCTTCTCGAAAAAAGTTGTTGAGTTCAGCTACTTGCAGAGATTCAATTACATCACGAGCTTGAATTAGCAATTTTTGGCTTTTGTCATTCTTTAATTGTTTATTCAAACTAGCAGCATATTGTAAGTCTAAATCAACTAACTCTCGGTAAATTGGTTCGACGCGATCGCGAAACGAAAACTGTAGTTCTGCATTATTTGCGACTAAATCACCGCGTAATGATTGAAGAGCATTATAAGCTTTGGTGTAAGCAGCGATCGCATCTTCTATATTTTCTTGATTTTTACGTATTCTTCCCAACTGCCAGAAAAACTGGTAAGCTATGTCTGGTGCTGAAAAATTTGAAACTATACTCAAAGCCTGTTGAGTAAATTTTTCGGCTTGTGTCTGTGGTGTTGCTTCAGTCAGTTCATACAGTCCACCACGATTTCCTAATGCATAAGCTTCAGCTCGTTTGTCTTGTAAACTTCTGGCTTGTTCTGTGGCTCTAATTAAGATTTTATCAATGTCGTCGAAAGTTGGCACTTGAGAATTAGCACCCAGCGTCAATTTTTTGGTTTGAGCTAAGTTAATAATAGTTTGAGCAAAGTTGATTTGTTGGTATACTCCGCTACGACTGGGGGATAAATTAGGGAATTGAGAATTAAGCGATCGCCATAATTCTTCTGTTGCTGAGGTTTGTTCAAGTTTCAGCAAGAAATTTAGTTGATTCAGTTGTGCTTGCTGTCGTATCATCGGCGATGGAGACAACTTTATCACCTCACCATAAGATAATAATGCTTTTTGTTCGTAATTCTCTCTGATGCTGCGAACTCGTTCTCTTTCAGCTATTTCTCGTGCAGTGTTGCCTATACTTAAATAGGTAGCAGCTATGTCTTGAGGAGATTGCAATTTTTCAGCTAGATTTAAACTTTTTGCTAAAATGATTTCTGACTGCTGTGGCTGATCTACTAATCGTAGCACTTCCCCAAGGCTTCTTAATCCCACCGCTACAGTTAGAGAAGGAGATTCATTGTCAAATTTTATCAGCTTTTGAGTTAAGTTTTCTCTACTTAATTGTCCTAACTCTTGACAATTTGTCACTTGTTCAATCTGCTTATTGAATACTTCTAATAAAGTTTTGCAAGCGCGAGGATAAAGACCCAAATCTTGCATTGCTTGAGTTTGATTTATCTTGCTTTGGGCAACTTTCAAAGGTTGATTAATTTTGCTATAGATATTAGCAGCTTCTTGCCAAGAGTTGAGAGCATTTGCCGATTGTCCGATTTCTCTTTGCAAAGAACCGAAAACGTCTAAAGTTTGAGCTTGGATTTCAAGTTTTTCTTTATTTTCTGGCTGGCTTTTGAGAATTTGTAAACTTTGGGCGATCGCATCAGATGCTTGTTCCCATTGTCCTAATTGTTGATAAGTCAAAGAGAGATTGCTCAACGCCATAGCTTGATTTAATCTATCACCTTGAGCCAGAAAAACATTAGCTGTTAATTTCCATGCCGCTACCGCTTCTATGAATTTTCCGTCACGATATAATTGAATAGCTTTGTTAGCTTGCTGTTGGGCATTCTGCGGACTTTGGACAATAAAAGTTGATGCAGGAACTTTAGCAATAACAGGTGAGATTGCCGCTGAGAGGATAAATAACAAAGCTGCGAGAAAGAGCGATCGCTTTTTAGAGGATTTTGGCAAAGTCTGACCTGAGACTTTAAAACCCTTTATCGCGTTCTTATATATTCTTTCGATAAAACTCTTCAATTTTCGATTAAATCCAGACTTTTTATACACGCTTTATTCCCCCTGTCAAGTTATAAAGATGATTTACTTTCATCACAGCATTCAAAAAAAGGCGTTGCTCAATTGAGGTATGAAATCCAAACTCTTATTATCTGCGACATCGTACTTACCTTTTTAGGTCTAATACCAGATTATCTTTTTATTGTCAATAAAAATGTCAAAAAATATTAACGCCCAGGACAAGCAGCAGAAAGCAATATGACATTTTGAGAAAGTAAAAGCTCATTTTGCTTGCGGAAAACACCAAAATGAGAAAGTCAAATGGCATTTTGAGAAAGTCAAAGCTGATTTGAAGTGCGGAAAACACCGAAATGAGAAAGTCAAATGGCATTTTGAGAAAGTCAAATGGCATTTTGCTTGCGGAAAACACCGAAATGAGAAAGCAAACTGGGGTTTGAGAAAGTAAAAGCTGATTTGAAGTGCGGAAAACACCGAAATGAGTAAGTCAAATGGCATTTTGAGTAAGTCAAATGGCATTTTGCTTATTAAATTCGACTTGAGCTATAAATCTGATACGATGTGAAACATATGGGAATCATATTTGATTATTGAAATATACGTAGGGTGCGTTATGCCTGTGGCTAACGCACCATCCGCTTTGGTGCGTTACGCTCCGCGATAACACACCCTACACGTACTTTGCGTGAGATAAAAATAATGTGGTTCATTTACCTGAAAATCGCTGTAAGCGCTTATTTTAGGCACTAAAGTACCTACTACAAATTTTCAAAAAATGTTAACGTGCAGGACAAGCAGCAGCAGTGCGCCAAGAACGTTGAGAACCAGTATTGGTAGGATCGTATGCGGTGAGAACGACCTGACCTTTATCGTTAAATATCCATCCTTGAGCAGGTACGCGGGTAGCAGTCGGATTGGTTGCAGGTTTTATAGCTGCACGAGAATTTCCGTTACTGGCAACAGGTTGTAGCAAATCAACGCGAACATTATCACTGCTGAGAGTTTGATTGGGAGTTGTTGGTAAACCACCGCGTCCGGTGATCGTAAATTCATTGCCGAAACCTTGTTGACAAGGACTTTGAGCAATTTGTTGTGTGCGATCGCTGACAGTTTCTGGTAATTCAACTAACCCGCGACTGGGGTCAACATCTGGGGAAGTCACTTGTACGTTATCACCAAACGAGGAATTTTGTTGGGAAAAGGCAGTGATGTCACTTGTGGGTAGATTTCTCGGATTTAAACCTGGAACACCCAGTCTCTCAAGGTCTGCGCGAGTACGAGGAACTATACCAAACAGAGTAGCATTAGTTCTGACTTGTCCACCGCTACCACTAACAGCATTAGCGGTAATGTCGTTATTTCGAGGAAAAGCGACAATGAATGGCGTATCGATTGCGATGTTACCACCGTTTCCCCCATTTTGTTGACCGCCTGCGTTGGCAGAAATAAGACTTTCATTTTGCAACCGCAAAAAGTTGCGTAATCTCAAATTGATGTTACCACCGTCAGCTGAGGCAGTTGAGGCACTGAGAATTCCGCGATCGAGGGTTAAGCTATTTCCCGTAATGGATAGATTACCGCCCTGTCCCGTACCAGTACTAGTGACAAATATTCCGCTAGGATTTCTATTTCCTTGTGAATTGCGACCAGCAATCCTAACAGTGCCACTAGCTTGAACGGTAATGTTACCAGCATTACCCCGTTGTCCGGCGCGAACTAAAGTTTGCAGTTGGGCACCATCAGTCAGGGAAAGATTTCTGCTGGTAACATCAATTTTCCCGGCATTGCCCGTTCCTCCAGACTCCACCGTACTGAAGATGTCACTCCCACCAGCAAGCGAGATATCTCCATTTTCTGCCCGAAGCGTCACATTACCAGCATCTCCTCTACGCCGAGTTAAAGCTCGGATAAAAGACTGATTGTTTAGCGAAATACTGTCGATAGCATCAATCGATATATTCCCAGCATTGAATGGCGTATCATCAGCACCTGTAACACTCTGATTTGTCGTATTTAAAGAAGAACCTTCGAGCTTTACTACTCTGGGTGAAGAAGTTCTGTCTCCATAAATGTCATTTTTGCCAATAAAGATTCGCCCACGGTTTCCATTACTCTGAATCGTACTTTGGTTTAGTGAAACTTGGTCACGGGCATTTAGCGCAATATCTCCGGCTAATCCAGCACTTGCATTTGTCGTTCTTAATTCAGCGTCATCAGTGAAGATAGAACCAGCGTTGATGAGAATGTTGCCCGCATTACCGCTGGCTCCCGACTCCACATCGTTAAAAATGCCACTAGGATTTCCACGTGAATTGCGACCAGCAATCCTAACAATACCAGTCGGAACATCCACCGTTACATTACCGCCATTTCCTTGCCCACCGCTAACAACACGAGATTGCAGTTGTGCTCCATTGAGTAAAGATAGCGAGCCAGCTTTGATGTTGATATTACCTGCCTGACCATTTTGCGCTCCACTTAGCACATTGCTAAACAAGTCA
>NZ_JTCM02000017.1:65406-89352 GCF_000817785.2 Hassallia byssoidea VB512170
GCTAAAAATACCACTAGGATTTGGATTTTCTTGTGATGAATCGCGACCAGCAATTCTAACAGTGCCACTAGCTTGAACGGTAATGTTACCAGCATTACCCTGTTGTCCACCAGCACGAACTGAAGTTTGCAGTTGAGAACCATCAGTCAGGGTAAGATTTCTGGTAGTAACATCAATTGCGCCCGCATTGCCCGTTCCTCCAGACTCCACCGTACTGAAGATGATACTCCTACCAGCAAGCGAGATATCTCCGTTTTCTGCCCGAAGCGTCACGTTGCCTGCATTTCCTCTGCCAAAGGTGTTGGAATTTATTTGAGCGTTGCTGAAAATCAGGTTGTTAGTGTTTAATTCGATGTTACCCGCATTACCTACTGCTCCAGACAGTACACTGTTTTGCAACTGCCCGCCTGATGAAGCATTAAAGGATTTGGTATTGACGGTAATATTACCTGCATTACTAGAGTCATTACCTATTACTTGTTGGTAGATTCCAGCCCCAAATCCAGTTTGCGGTCCCACACCAGAGATGTTGAACTCATTGGAATTGACGGTGATATTGCCTCCGTTTCCTCCGCCTCGTGTACCGCCTACCAGTCGCCCACCATTGGTTGCTGTAAAGATATTGGCGTTAACTGCAATGTCGCCTCCCCCATTGCCCAGCACGGCTGCTAGTGCATCATTGGCTAAAGTGACATTCGAGAGCGAACTATTGGCTGGGAAGTTCAACTTAAACGTATTGCCAGTAGTCTCTAATCCTACAGTTCCCGCTCCTGCCAATCCTCCTAACTCAATTCTTCCTCCTGCTGCTGTCAGTCTCCCACCCTGTTCTAAACTGACGTTACCACCTACTAGCGCCAAGGAGTTTCCTGGATTTACCCGAAGACCTACAGTAGAACGAGTGTTATCCCGCACCACAGATTGATTAGTAATATTTCCCGGATTATCCCGAAATCGCAAACCAATGGGAATATTCACTGTTAATAATGGTGCGATGGGGTTGGTAGCGCTAAATTCCAATCCGTTCTCAAACAAGAAACTATCAGCGGTGGTGGCAAAAAATGAACCACCAATATTTAAACGAGCATTTGGTCCAAAGAAAATTCCGTTGGGATTAATCAAGAAAAGATTGGCGTTACCCAATACACCTAATGTCCCCAAAATGTTGGAGCGATTTACCCCAGTAACGCGAGTAAGAATGTTTGCGATTCCCGCTGGATTTGAAAAATATACTAACTGTCCATTCCCAACGTTGAATTCCTGAAAACTGTGGAACAGATTTGCCCCGCGAGTTGCACCCCCACGAATCCGATCGAAGGAAATACCTTGAATATTATCAGGACCAATGCTCGAACTTTCTGCACCCAAACTGTTATCTGGAGTGATTTGCGCTTTCGCGCTGGTTATCGAACCAAGAGTACAACAGGTCGTTAGGGGCAAGGTTAACAGAAAGAGCGTTTTCCAACTCTGTTTCATATCATATGACCTTTTTATGTCTTTACCAGATTATTTTTTTATTGTCAAGATAAATGTCAAAAAATATTAACGCGCAGGACAAGCAGCAGTGCTAAAAGAACGTTGCGAGCCAGTATTAGTAGGATCGTATGCGGTGAGAACTACCTGACCTTTATCGTTAAATATCCATCCTTGAGCAGGTACGCGGGTAGCAGTCGGATTGGTTGCAGGTTTTATAGCTGCACTACGAGAATAGACCGTACTGGCGACAGGTTGTAGCAAATCAACGCGAACATTATCACTACTGAGAGTTTGATTGGGATTTGTTGGAAACCCGCCACGTCCGGTGACAACAAATTCATTCCCTATGCCTTGTTGACAGGGATTTTGAGCAATTCTCTGTGTGGGGTCACTGACAGTTTCTGGTAATTCAACTAACCCGCGACTGGGGTCAACATCTGGGGAATTCACTAGTACGTTATCACCAAAGTTGGAATTTTGCTCTGAAAAGGCAGTGATGTCACTTGTGGATAGATTTCTCGGATCTAAAGAAGGAACACCGAGTCTCTCAAGGTCTGCGCGAGTACGAGGAACTATACCAAACAGAGTAGCATTAGTTGTGACTTGTCCACCGCTACCGCTACGAGCATTAGCGATAATGTCATTATTTTGAGGAAAAGCGACAATGAAGGGCGTATTAATTCTGATGTTACCGCCGTTTCCACCATTTTGTTGCCCGCCTGCGTTGGCAGAAATGAGACTTTCATTTTGCAACCGCAGAAAGTTGCGTAATCTCAAATTGATGTTACCACCGTCAGCTGAGGCAGTTGAGGCGCTGATAGTTCCGCGATCGAGGGTTAAGCTATTTCCCGTAATGGAAATTTCACCGCCGACACCCTGACCCAGACTATCTACCGTTACCTCACCACCATCGGCGATCGCAATTCTTGGTCGGCTATTCTGCCTAGGTTGAATGGTGATATTTCCCCCATTACCTGTAGAGCCAGAAGCAGTGTTAGCAAATATACCGCTTGCCGCTCCCTGATTGTCAAAAGTTCCTTCAATTCGTTGGTTATAGTTAGGGTCGCTACCAGAAATCGTAATACGATCGCGGATATTCAGATTGATGTCTCCAGCACTTCCACTGTTAAAAGTAGTTGTGATTACTTGTCCACCACCATTAGCTGTAAAGGTCTTGGCGTTGATGGTGATGTTTCCAGCGTCACCAGAGTTAGAAGTCAATGCATCAACTACCGCGCCATCTGCTATGCGAAAGTCACCAGTGGTAAGATTAATATTTCCCGCCGCTTGAGGACTGATTGCGGTTGTTCCTGTTTCAGCACTGGCAAACAATCCACTAGAGAATCCTGTTATACCGACACCAAAAATATTGACAAAATCCGTGGCATTTATATCAATATTTCCGGCTCTTCCTTTTCCACCACTTAAACCATTTCCTTCAGCTAAAAGAACTGTACCTATCTGACTTCCCCCTGTGAGGGTGAGCGATCGCCCACGAATATCGATATCACCGCCAATTCCTTCCCCTCCTGGTCCGACAAGGCTCGTGATTTCGCTGGAGTTACCAAGGGCGATCGCGTCATCTACTCGCACTGATACATTTCCTGCATTTCCTATTCCAAAAGTGCTGGCATTTATTTGGGCGCTATTATTTAAAGAAAGGTTTTTAGCAGTGATTTTAATGTCACCACCGCTACCTGTTGCTGCTGACTGCACTTGGCTAAAAATACCACTGGGGAATAAGCCTGAATTGCCTCCGAGATCAATATTATTAAACCCAGAAAAGGAAACATTCCCACTCGCTTGAACGGTGATGTTACCAGCATCGCCCTGTTGTCCGGCGCGAACTAAAGTTTGCAGTTCAGAACCATCAGTCAGGGAAAGATTTCTGGTGATAACATCAATTTTCCCCGCATTGCCCGTTCCTCCAGACTCCACCGTACTGAAGATGTAACTTCCACCAGCAAGGGAGATATCTCCATTTTCTGCCCGAAGCGTCACGTTGCCTGCATTTCCTCTACGCCGAGTTAAAGCTTGGATAAAAGACTGATTGTTTAGCGAAATACTATCGATAGCATCAATCGATATATTCCCAGCATTGAATGGCGTATCATCAGCACCTGTAATATTATCATTTGTCGCACTTAAAGAAGAACCTTCGAGCTTTACTACTCTGGGTGAGGAAGTTCTGTCTCCATATGTGTCATTTTTGCCAATAAATATGAACCCAAAGTTACCATTGCTCTCAATAGTGCTTTGGTTGAGAGAAACTTGGTCACGGGCATTTAGCGCAATATCTCCAGCAAATGTAGTGCCAGAGTTAGTAGTACTCACCGTCGAGTTATTGATGTTAATGCTACTCGGTACAAAAGCTGGGGCATTATTTATAGATTGACCAATAAAAATGCGTCCTTCTTGTCCAGTACTTTCGATGGTGCTTCGGTCTATAGAAACTTGGTCACGGGCATTGAGAGTAATATCTCCGGCTAATCCATTACTTGCATTTCTTGTTCTCAATAGAGCGCCATCATCTAAAAAGATAGAAGCAGCGTTGATGATAATATCGCCCGCATTACTGCTGTCTGTTAACTCTACATCGTTAAAAATACCACTAGGAAATCCTTGTGGGTTAGCACCAACAATCCTAACAGTACCACCCTGAACATCAATCGTCACATTGCCAGCACTTCCCTGCCCACCGCGAAGAACACGGGATTGAAGTTGTCCACCATTAAGCAAAGAAAATGAGCCAGCTTTGATAGTGATGTCACCTGCCTGACTATTTTGCGCTCCACTTAGCACGTTGCTAAACAGGGCATTATCCACAAATTCTACAGAGCCACTAGCCTGTACAGAAATATCGCCTGCCCGACCAGAGCCAGAGGTGTTAGAACTGACTTCTCCTAAGTTCATGACCACTCTCCCAGCAGCGATATTGATCGAGCCGGCATTTTGCTCTGGTGCGGTGTTGTTTTCAGTACTTAATCGAGTGTTGGCACCTTCAATCCTCACCAACGCTGGTAAAAAGGAGTTTGCATCGCCAATAAAAATCTGCCCAAAATTGCCGTTACTCGAAATTGTACTATCTTTAATGAAGATTTCATCGCGGGCATTCAGCCTGATATTTCCGGCAAAATCAGTGTTGCTATTAGTAGTATTTAGCGTCGAATTATCAATATTAATGCGACTGGGCAAGACAGATAAGGCATTTGTTGTGTCTGATGAACCAATAAAAATGCTTCCTAAATTACCTTCACTAGAAACTGTACTATTTGTAATCGAAACTTGAGCGCGAGCATTGAGAGTGATATCTCCGGCAAATCCAGTGCTATTATTAGTGGTACTCAGGGTTGAGTTATCGATGTTAATAATGTTTGGTATTAAAGATAAGGCATCTGTTCTACCTGATTGACTGCCAATAAAAATGCGTCCTAAATTGCCATCACTAGAAATTGTACTGTTGTTTGTAATGGAAACTTGGTCACGGGCATTGAGAGTAATATCTCCGGCAAATCCATTACTTCCATTTGTCGTTCTTAATACAGCGCGATCGTCTAAAAAGATAGAAGCTGCGTTGATGATAATGTTGCCCGCATCACCGCTGGCTCCTGACTCCACTGCGCTGAATGCACCACTACCGAAGCCAGCAAAAGATACGCGATCGCTCGCATTAATCGTTACGTTGCCTGCATTTCCCGTGCCAAAGATGCCAGCACCAATTTGAGCGCCATCTAAGAGAGAAAGTGTTCCTGTGCTAATGTCAATACCACCAGCGTTACCTCTACCGTTCTCTGCCACACTGCTGAAGATTCCAGAAGAACGTCCATTGCTTCCTACTCCATTTAAGGAGATATCAGAGGCTTGAATTTTCACACTCCCTGCATTTCCCTCGTTAAAGGTGCTGGCAGTTAAAGCCGCGCCATTCAAGAGAGAAAGTGTTTGTGTAGTGATGTCAATGCCACCAGCGTTGCCTACAGCATCCCCTTCCACATTGTTGAAAATTCCAGAGGTAAATCCATTGCTTGATACTCCATCAAAAGAGATATCGCTAGCTTGAATTTTAACTGTGCCTGCATTTCCATTACCAAAAGTGTTGGCAGTAATTTCAGCGCCATTGGTGAAAAATAAGTTTTTTGTAGAAATGTCAATACCACCTGCGTCTCCCCTAGCTCCAGATTGCACATTACTTCGGATACTACTGGTAACTTCATTGCTTCCTACCCCCGAAGCTGTGATACTATCGCTAGCTTGGATTTTGACTGTGCCTGCGTCTCCTGTGGCAAAAGTGCTGGCATTTATAACCGCGCCATTAAAGAGAGAAAGTGTTCCTGTAGTGATGTCGATACCACCTGCGTTGCCTTCAGCATTCCCTTGCACGGTGCTGAAAATTCCAGAAGAAAATCCAGTACTTCCTACCCCATCAACAGAGATATCGCTAGCTTGAATTTTCACACTCCCTGCATTTCCTCTGCCAAATGTAATGGCATTAATTGCAGCACCATTTCTCAAAGAAAGTGTTCCTGTAGTGATGTCAATACCACCTCCATTGCCTACACCGTTCTCTTGCACGGTGCTGAAAATTCCAGAAGAAAATCCAGTACTTCCTACCCCATCAACAGAGATATCGCTAGCTTGGATTTTTATCCTACCTGCGTCTCCCGTGGCAAAAGTGCTAGCATTTACAACCGCGCCATTAAAGAGAGAAAGTGTTTGTGTGGTGATATCAATACCACCTGCATTGCCGACAGCATTCCCTTGCACGGTGCTGAAGATTCCTGAAGGAAATCCAGTTCTTCCTACCCCATCAAAAGAGATATCGCTAGCTTGAATTTTGACTGTGCCAGCATTTCCTCTGCCAAATGTAACGGCATTGATTGTAGCACCATTGAAGAGAGAAAGTGTTTTTGTAGTAATGTCAATACCACCAGCGTTAGCGTTATTTGTAGCATTCCCTTGCACATTGTTGAAAATTCCAGAAGTAAATCCATTGCTTGATACCCCATCAAAGGATATATCATTGGAATTGACAGTAATATCGCCTCCGTTTCTTGTTGCGATACCTTCAACACCGGCTACCAATTGTCCACCATTGGTTGCTGTAAAGATATTGGCGTTAACTGCAATGTCTCCTCCCCCATTGCCCCGCACGGTTGCTTGTGCTTCATCAGCTAAACTGACATTCGAGAGTGAACTATTGGCTGGGAAGTTCAACTTAAACGTATTGCCAGTAGTCTCTAATCCTACAGTTCCCGCTCCTGTCAATCCTCCTAACTCAATTTTTCCACCTGCTGCTGTCAGGCTTCCACCCTGTTCTAAACTGACGTTACCACCTACTAGCGCCAAGGAGTTTCCTGGATTTACCTGAAGACCTACAGGAAAACCAGTGATATCCTGCACCACAGATTGATTAGTAATATTTCCCGGATTATCCCTAAATCGCAAGCCAATGGGAATATTCACAGTTAATAAAGGTGGTGCTTGGGGGTTGGTAGCACTAAATTCAAATCCGTTGTCAAATATAAGACTGTTTGCCGTACTTCCGAAAAATGAACCACCTAGATCCAAACGGGCATTGGGTCCAAAGAAAATTCCGTTGGGATTTATCAAGAAAAGATTGGCGTTACCTAATACACCTAATGTCCCCAAAATGTTAGAGCGATTTACCCCAGTGACGCGAGTAAGAATATTTGCGATTCCCGCTGGATTTGAAAAATAGACTAACTGTCCATTATTAACGTTGAATTCCCCAAAACTGTGGAAGAGATTTGCCCCGCGAGTCGCACCCCCACGAATCCTATCAAACGAAATACCTTGAATATTATCAGGACCAATGCTCGAACTTTCTGCTCCCAAACTGTTATCTGGAGTGATTTGCGCTCTAACGGTGGTCATCAAACCCAGAGTGCAACACGCAGTCAAGAGAAAAAGCGTTTTCCAATATTTCATCATATTTTTTGGGAATAAATTTTAAAAAGGACTGTAATTAACTGAAAAATACAAACCTTGCTCTTGCAAAGTACGATCGCTCGAATTAACATCAATTAAGGGAAAACCATAATCAAGACGCGCATTAAGCTGGTTGCCCATTTGCCATTGCAAACCTACCCCCGTACCCACCAAAGTATTCGGATCTGGATTGCGATAACCTGAACTATTCCAGCCAATACCAAAATCGATAAAGGGCACTATTTGCAATACTCCGTCTACCTGATTTACCCGCAGAATCGGTAATCTAACTTCCGCTGAAGCAAAAAAGCCATTATCAACTAAAAGCTGATCTTGACGATAACCCCGGACGCTTTGCAAACCTCCAATGCTAAATTGCTCTAAAGGTACTAGGGATCTCGTTGCCAACTGTGCGTCAGAACGAAATACAAACAATGTGTCCGGTGCTAAAAGTCGCACATACTGTCCTTGTCCCCTCCAAGAAAAATACCGACTATCAGGAGGTTGGCTGTTGACGGTAGCATCAAACAACCCTACCCCAAGACTAAATTGAGAACGAAAAGCTAAAACTTGCTGGGGAGTGCGTTGTGTATATTCCTGAAAAAACCGCAACGTTGATAAGCGAGTTTCCCCACTATTATCAGCTCCAAAAGAAAGGGGAAAGTTTTCTCCTAAAATTTGAGTTTGGCTTTGCTGTCGAGATAAGGATAGACCTAGTGCTAATTCTTGGGTAGCAGTTTCGATTATCGGCTGGCGGTAACTCAAATCTACATAAAAATAGTCACCTACGATATCAATGCGATCGAAAGGTGGTTCAATGACGTTAGTGTCTGCAAATCCGCCAGATAAAGTAAGTGTACCATTACGAGGATTGAGCGGTACTGAGTAACTCAAATCCAAAGTGTTACTGCCATCGGTATTAGTATATATGGCAGTTGCGCGATCGCCAAACCCAAATAAATTGCCTTCGTTAATCCGCACACCCCTGCGAAAACTACCCACAGTCGGAACACGACCATTATCAACAAAAAATTCTGTTCTAAACGAGTCTGCTTCTATTACCTTGACTTCCAGTAAACTCTGTTCCGGACGCGATCCCACAGACAATTCAACCGAAAGATTTTGAATCAAGGGGTTATTTTGCAGTACTTGCAGCGCTTTCAACAAACGGTTTCGATTCAAAGGTTTAGAGACACCAAGTCTGATTCGACTGCGGATGTATTCTGAATTTAAGCGTCGATTACCTGTTATTTTAATGTCTTCTATTCCACCTTCAACAACCTCAATTTTGACTACTGCACCCTCTCTAGAAAAAGCTTGGTCAGCTGGGATAAAAGCACCCGAATTGATGTACCCAGCATCAGTGTAGAGCTTTGTGATTACAGCTTCAACTTGTAGCAGTTGCGCGAAGGTAATCGGTGTATTGGTAAATTCCTCTGTAACTTTTCTTAACTTTTCGTCATTAAATGCTGTGTTACCTTCAAACTCAAAGCTTTTGACGGTGATACTTCCAGGAATCTCTGGGCGTGGTTCAGATGAAGGAGGTTTTACTGGAGTTTCATCAAGAGGAATTTCTGGTAATGGCTGGGGAGTTGGGATTGGTTGTGGTGGTGGTGGTAGCGGTCGAACAGGATTGGGACTTGGCTGTCTTGTTGGTGGTAGCGGTGGAACAGGGTTGGGAACTTGAGATAGAATAATAGGCGATGTTGTAGTGTTATAAGCAGGAGTCAAAAATTCCTGAAAAGGTATTTCAACTTCTAGAAGTTCATCAGGAAAGCTTTCAGCTAAGGCTTTATGACTAGAGAAGGTGATTAACGCCTCGATGGTCAACAAAGCAGCTAAATTCAAGCCCCTGTTATGCCTGCCCAGAATCATAGTATTATGTACTCCTCAGCAAAATTGTTATTCAAGGCGATCGCTGTATAAAACTGAACAGACTATGATTAATTTTAGTTAAAGTTTATTTACCACATATTGTTATTTATAGTCACTAGAATCATAATAAAATTTAACTCACCCCTGAGGGTAAAAACGTAGAAGTGTGTTTTATTTGCTGTAAATTAAAACTAAAAATTAATTATTTGTTAAGCTGAAAATAATATATGGTCGTAACTTCAGAGAAAATTTAGATACGGATTATATAAATAAGTTTATTTCTATGTACGTGCCAAAGATGAGGAGCATAAAATTATACAAATGATTGCGCTCAAAATGCTTAGTTAAACAATATCGCTTGAGCATCAAAAACTAAGTTAACTAAAAATGACGAAACAGAAGGAAATATTACTAGTTGGACGTTACAAGATTATAAAAGAATTAGCAAGAGGAGGCTTTGGTATAACCTATCTTGCTCAAGATACTATGTCATCCAACTGTCCTTGTGTAGTTAAACAACTCTATCCGCAAAACTCAGATATTATTGAAACGGCAAAACTCTTATTTAAAAGAGAAGTTGCTATTTTGAAATATTTGCAACAAAAGCAACAGATACCAAAATATTTTAATTATTTTGAAGATGAAAAAAATGGACAAATAAATTATTATTTAGTTCAAGAATATATACATGGTGAAGCTCTACAAAATCTAATTGGTCAGCAATGGACACAGCCAAGAGTTGTTAATTTTTTACGAGAAATTCTCTCTATTTTAAAATATCTGCATCAAATAAATGTTATTCATCGTGATATAAAACCTCCGAATGTGATGAGAAGGGAGGAAGACAAGAAGTTTGTCTTAATTGACTTTGGTGCTGTCAAACAATTAGACATTAACTACTCATCTCCTCACGAACAGCATACCCAGACAATGATTGGAACTAGTGGATATGCACCTCCAGAACAAATGGCAGGAAAACCAGGTTTTCACAGTGACATATACGGTTTGGGTATTACGGCAATCCAGCTTTTAACTAAAATAGCACCCAAAAATTTAAAACGGGATGAAAAAGACAACATTATATGGGTTAATGGGCTTGATATTGATGAATCTTTAGCTGCCATTTTAACAAAAATGGTCTACCGCAATCCTGAACAACGTTATCAATCTGTAGAAGATGTTCTCAATGATTTGAGTGGCTTTACAGCAATCAACGAACAGGATTTTATCCGTAGTTTATACGAAGCTTATAATGCAAATACAAGAAATCCTTTCAACATACCGGAACTTGCAACTTTCAGTCAAAGTAATCTTCCTAATAATAATTTAAATACTCAACCACCAACATCTAATAATAAGACAGCACTCACTACTTTACCAGGGTCAAAATGGGGGAAAATCACAATTGTAGTGACAGCATTAGGGGCGATCGCATTATTGATAGAATTTATTCATCCATTTATTAGACCTTTATATTATTCTTATCAAGGTAATCGTTTACTGGATATACGTCAACCAGAGAAAGCTCTCGAACAATTTCAAAACCTGATAGCAATAAATCCCAACTCTGCCGCAGCTTGGAAAGGAAGAGGTGATGCTTTTTTAAGTGTAGGTCGCGATTTGCAAGCCTTAGAATCTTATAATAAATCGCTCTTTTTTGAACCTAACGATCCAAAAACCTTAAATAATAAAGGTAAAGCTTTATATAAATTACGCAGATATAGAGAAGCTTTAGAAGTACATGAAAACGTACTTGAAATTAACCCAAATAATCCGGAAGCTTGGAGTGGAAAGGGATTAGCTTATATTGGTTTAAATAAGTATAAAGAAGCTTCAGATTCTCTAGAAAAACTGAAGCAAATCAATCCTGATGAACCAAGTATTTGGCAGCAAATAGGTTTGGTTACAGAACTTTTGCAAGGACCGCAAGCTGCAAAGACATACTATGAAGAAGCAGTATCATCTTACGACGATCTTCTCAGAAGAAAGCCGAACGATGTGCTTGCTTTGACAGAGAAAGGATCTGTCTTACTAAAATTAAACCGTCTTCCCGAAGCGCTTGCTTCTTTTGAAAAAGCGCTGAAAATAGACAATAATTTTTATGAAGCTTTACTTGGTAAAGGTAATGCCCTTGGTGGTTTAGGAAAACCTCAAGATGCACTTTTAGCTTTTAATCGAGCCAGTAATATCCGTCCTCAAGATTATCAAGTATGGTTTACGCGAGGAAGTTTGCTGGCACAATATATTAAAGACTATGACGAAGCCTTAAAATCGTTTGAAAAAGCAATTGAACGCAGATATGACTCATATGATGCTTGGGTGAACAAGGGGACAGTGCTGTTAGAGTTAAACCGCTACGATGAAGCGTTGGTTGCTTTTGATAAAGCCAAAGAACTTCAACCGAAAGATCCTTATGTTTGGGCTAACCGAGGATATGCTTTAGATAAATTGGGAAGAACTCAAGAAGCACGCAATTCGATTAATAAAGCCGTTGAATTTGGGTTTCCTCGTGAAGAGTTAAACATGATGCAATAATCATAATTAAGGCGCTGCATAACCGTAAATCGTAGAGACGTTCGGTTCGGAACGTCTCTACAATACGTTGAATTTAAGGATAAAGTCCGCGATCGCTCAATGCTTGCGCTACACGACCAACCCCCAGGGTGTAAGCTGCTAACCGCAAAGGAATTTGCTGCACCTTCGATTGTTGTATCACTCTTACGTAAGCTTGCACCATTAACTGTTCCATTTCTCGATTGACACGTTCCTCATCCCAAAATAGGTAAGAAAGACCTTGTACCCACTCCAAATAACTCACCACAACACCGCCCGCATTCGCTAAAATATCCGGTAATACGGTTACACCCCGCGCTTCTAGCGATCTATCTGCCTCAAGCGTCACAGGACCATTAGCCGCTTCTGCAACAATTTTGGCTTGGATTTGATTCACATTTTTCTCAGTGATTTGATTTTCCAAAGCTGCCGGAATTAGCACATCACAAGGTAAAGTTAGTAACTCGTCATTGGTAATTGGTGATGCTTGCGGGAAACCAACAAGACTTTTACGGTTCTGGGCAGCATAAGCTTTCAATGCAAGGATATCAAGACCAGTTTCCGAAAAAACTCCTCCTGAACCTGTGGAAACGGCGATAACTTTCGCTCCGGCTTCATGTAGCAATAAAGCTGCTGCACTACCGACATTACCAAAACCTTGAATTACTATCCGCGCATTAACTAGGGATTGAGAGCGATCGCCTAACGCCTCACGTACTACAATCATTACACCGCGTCCGGTTGCCATTTCCCGTCCCCGCGAACCACCAATCGAAAGCGGTTTACCAGTCACAACCCCAGGCACAGCATGACCAACATTTACAGAGTAGGTATCCATCATCCAAGCCATCTCACGGGCTGAAGTACCCATGTCTGGTGCAGGTATATCCACACTCGGACCGATATCTTTAATCAACTCGCTCATGTAACGCCGGGTAATTCGTTCTAATTCGCCGACGCTGTAACGTTTTGGATCTATCGCAATACCTCCCTTACCACCACCGTAGGGAATACCTAGCAACGCACATTTCCAGGTCATTAACATTGCCAGTGCTGACACCTCCCGCAATGTCACCGCCGGATGGTAGCGAATGCCACCTTTGTAGGGTCCCAAAATATCGCAGTGCTGCACCCGATGTCCAGCGAGAACTTGCACTTCACCGTTATCCCGTTTTACAGGAATGGAAACTGTAACTACTTTACGCGGGTGGCTAAGTATTTCTAATAGACCTGGATCTAAATTTAATTCTTTCGCCGCTGCCTCTAAGTAACTACAGGCTTGGTCAAATGGGCAAATGTGCGCTGGTGAAGCAGTTTCCAGCGGTAGTCGGGATGTTGTAACCATAAAATCTTCTCCCAATCGCGGTATCCACGCGAACCGAATACATATATATGGCTAGCCTATCCTTTTTTTTGATAAAAAACCTAATTTTGGTAACTTTCGTTACAGTTTTTTGATAGAGTTTAGAATATTACAATAGCTAAAAAGATGAAATTAAACATTTGTAGAGACGTTCCGTCCGGAACGTCTCTACGATGGTTACGGCGTTTTATTTATCTATCTGTAGTTAGATTTATCGCAATGTAGCTAATGAAAAAACTAGAGCGCAGATTTATGGCAAGCTAAGAAGAAGCCAGTATTGTATTTTTTGAGGCAAAACTGCGATGACAACCACCCGGACAGAGAAATCGCTTCCTTTACCCCCTGGCAGTTTCGGTTTGCCCGTGATTGGTGAGACAATTAGCTTTTTGCGCGATCGCGACTTTGCTAAGAAGCGACACAAGCGATATGGATCGATTTTCAAAACCCATCTGTTTGGGCGTCCGACTGTAATGATGATTGGAGCGGAAGCCAATCGCTTTTTGTTTACGAATGAGAATCAGCATTTTTCTGTCACTTGGCCTCATAGTACCAAAGTTTTGCTCGGACTTGGGTCTTTAGCGATGCAGACGGGTGAGATACATCAAAAGCGACGCAAGCTGCTATCACAAGTTTTTCAACCTAGAGCGTTGGCAGGATATACCTCGACAATGGAGAGTATTATCCACAGTTATTTGCAGAAATGGCAGCAGATGGGTACATTGACTTGGTATCCGGAGTTGCGAAAATACACTTTTGATGTTGCGTGTAAGTTGTTTGTCGGTACAGATGCAACTGCTGATAGTCATTTTGGCGAGTTATTTGAAGAATATTGTCAAGGTTTGTTTACTATCCCTGTACAATTACCTTGGACTAAATTTGGTCGTGCGTTGCGTGCGCGTGAGCAACTATTAGCGAAAATTGAAGAAATAGTGCGTCAGCGTCAACAGCAGCCAAATTCAAATGAAGATGCTTTGGGGTTACTTTTGCAAGCGCGGGACGAAGATGGAAATAGCCTTAGCTTAGAAGAACTCAAAGACCAGGTGTTGACGTTGCTATTTGCTGGTCATGAGACGTTGACATCAGCGATCGCTTCTTTATGTCTTTTATTAGCGCAACATCCAGACATTCTCGCTACTGCCCGTGCAGAACAACAGCAACTAGGGTTTAAGGAATCACTGACGTTAGAACATCTCAAGCAGATGAACTATCTTGAATTAGTCATCAAAGAAGCTTTGCGATTGATTCCCCCAGTCGGTGGTGGCTTTCGAGAGGTGATTAAGGGGTGTGAGTTTAATCAATACTTTATTCCCCAAGGCTGGTCTGCCCTCTATCAAATAAATAGAACACATCAAGATATCAATATATATACTGAACCTAATAACTTTGAACCGCAACGCTTTGCCCCACAAAAAGCTGAAGAGAAAGCAAAACCCTATAGCTATATACCTTTTGGCGGTGGAATGCGCGAATGTTTGGGCAAGGAGTTTGCAAAACTAGAGATGAAGCTGTTTGCAGCGAACTTAATCCGCGAGTATGAATGGGAACTAGTGCCCAATCAAAATTTAGATATGATAATGGTTCCTACACCTCATCCGCACGATGGTTTGCAAGTGAAATTTCGGCAACTTATATCTATTTCCCAGGCTAAACCTGGGAATTAGATAATCAGGCATTTGCTTCAAACTGCCTAAATCCTGTTAACAAAGATTTTATATCATGTCCGGTTAATCACACACATTGTAGAAACGTTCCGCACACATTGTAGAGACGTTCCGGACTGAACGTCTCTACCACAATTACGGTGTTTTTATTACTGTTAATTTAACGGACATGATATTACTCAAAAGATTTACCAGCTTTACTCAGTAGTTTACCCAATCTTTGAACTGGACCTTTAATTCCCCGTGGAGCTTCTTTTCCAGCTTCTTGAGTTTGTTCCCCAAGTTTGGAGAGTACCTCGCCGATGTCAGCAGCTTTCGGATTGCTGCGCTTTAAAAGTTGCTTGAGTTTCTTAAGTTCATTGGCGATTTCTTTGTAATTATCATTGTCTGACTTGTGAAGCAAATTGTACCACTCGTCGATCGCACCAACAGCCGTCTCAGAATCAATTGAAGTTAAATCGCCTTCAAGTGTTTCTACCAAAGACTCAATCTGTTCAATATGCTCTTTATCTTCCGCTTTGCCTAATGAAGTGCCTACTTTTCTCAGTTGAGTACCCAATTTTTTGATTGGAGTTTTCAAACCCTTAGGTGCATCAGATGAAACCTCAGCTGTTTGTTCGCCGATTTCACTTATTATCTCACCAATTTCATGACCAGTAGCTTTACCACTTTTGAGGAGTTTTTTTAATTCCTTGAGGTTAGTCGCTATTTCTTTGATTTCTGGTTCCGAAGCTTTATGTAAAGCGTCATACCAATGATCCAGCAAACTGAAAGCAGCATCGTTGTCTAATGCAGATAAATCTCCCTCTAAAGTAGAAATCAGTGAATCTAGCTCTTGGCTATCCCCATTGTCATTTGTTGTATCTGCTGCATTCTTCTGAGACGTTTTTTTAGTTGAATCTTCGTCATGAGCAGCACTTTTCTTATCTGTTTTACTAGCCATAAGTTAAATTTGATGACGCACATCACGTAAATCTACAGGTATCAGTTTATAAAGCTAATATTGTAGTTCCCTCATTCTAAAGAGCCAATATTACGCGACTGTGTACATATACCGTTTAGCAGAGGCTTATTTTAGTTTTCTAAGTTACTAGTTAAAAGGTTTTTCAATCGAATGTAATACACGATGCCTACAGACATAGCTTGTTATATCTGTGCCCGTCATTCAGCAACGCCGCTTGTTAAGAATTTTTTTCTTTTAAGCAGTTATAGCGATTGATGCTTCAGGCAAAAAAGATAGTACGATTTGTGACTCAGGAATTCCCCCATCAATTAAGTCTTGGGTAATACCATGTTCCATACCGTCATATTCAACATAAATTTTACTATCTTGCAAGGTTACGTAAATTAGATTTCCTCGAACTCGCCGCCGCCGATCCCAACCGACTTGCATTAGAGCATAACGATCTTGGGTTTCATCAAACACGGTATCCAGTCGGATATTCCCATGTGAGGGACGCAATTGAGCATAGCGAATAATCACCTGCTTTACAACTTCCCGGAGCGCGGCGGTATCCATAGTTTCACCTTTATTTTTTCAACATCTACAACCAGTAATTGCATTGGTAAGTCACTAATCACAACTTCACCAATTGGCTCGTTAAATATTTCATCATAGGTTATATCAGAAATAGCCAGATAAATTTCTCGTTCTGGGTCAACTCTGTTAAGCAGTAGTCGATATAACACATACTGTCCTATGGCTTGTTCTAAATCAGCGATCGCTTTCTCGACCTCGAAATTCTTTAATCTCAATCGCAATCTGGCTATTTTCACGTTCAGCCCCAATAAAACGTCCCTGTATTCCCAGGTCTACAAACAAGAAGCGGTCGCCATAGGAAATAACATAGGGATCATCGGTGATATTCCATCCATCTTTTATTATGGCTTGTTTGACGATTTCGTGGATGGTGTCTCTAGCAGGCATTCTGGAAAATATGTTAAGAAAATATTATATTTTTATGAGGATGAAGATGGGTGTGATAGTTAGACCAAATCAAGGATAGCGATCGCCCCTGATAAATACTAAAATCTCTTCATGGGCGATCTACCTATCCTCATTTAAGTGCTGCAAATACTTCAGAAGTAAAGCTACCATGCAAACCATAGGGAATATGATGTTTTAGATGCAGCCGTGCAACTGGTCTTTTATTGAAATCACTAGCATCTAAAATCACCACATCTGAACGGTGATGAGTCGAATCGTAAACTAAAGCTAGCACCCAGCCATCATCTTCTTTGTCAGAACCTGGACGCGGTACAAAAATCGGCTCACTGACAAACCCACGCGGTGCAGCACTCCAAAGTTGTTTTTCCCCAGATTCTAAATCTACCTTGACAAAAGCTTGCAAAGGTGCATTACCAGTTTTGGCATCAGCTGCACCCATATATAAATAACGATAGGGGTGTCCGACTTTATCTTGATGCACGCTGGGAAACTCACAACACCTGTCTGCTAACAAATCCCGTCGCACCGTCTTATCCTTGAGGTTGAGATGAAACCGCCATAAATGTCCGGGTGAAAGTGCCTCAAACTCAACTTCGCGAAAATTGCTTTCGGGTTCGACTTCTGGAAAAGATTCGTAACAAATTGAGTCTACAACAATTTCGTCGCCTTGCTCAAAAGCATTGGCGTGGTGGAAGACAAAACCTGATTGAGTTTCTAAAATTTTTACGCCCTTTTCTTGGGGGTTGCGGGAAATAATTATAATCTGAGTTGGCTGATTTGGCTGAAACTTAATGCATTCTCCAGCACCACGAATTCCCAAAGCGAAAGGTATAGGATTAAAGGCAACGGGATTTTGAAAGAGTATGCAGTAATTGGGAGTAATGACAAAATCGTGGATGAAACAAAAACCCGGAACACTATGAGCGTGTTTTCTGACAATCTTGCCAGTTATATCTAACTCGAAAATTGTAATTGTCGTGGATAGTCCCGGCTTGATAGAAAAGTTTACCAAACAAGTAGCACCGTTATCTCTAGCAGAACTTGGATCTAAGCGTGGATGTGCGCCGAAAGCTTCACCTTCTGACAAAACACCGTTAAAGTGTTCTTTACCTAAAGTTTCCAACGTGTGGGGATCGAGAAGATGAGGTTCTGCTGCTTCCCACAATGCCAACAGTTTACCACCCCAATAAATAACATTGGTGTTGGCAATATTTTTCAGTTTAAAGTCGAAGATATTAGCTAGCCAACCGCCGGGTTTTTGCGTACCAAAGACACCGCGATAAAGGATTTTGCCAGCTTTTTGTTCTTCTAAATAAGCTTCTGTGCGGATAAAACGGTTGCGAAAGTGAGCGCGACCATTGGAGAATGAAATCCGGCTAATCATTCCATCACCATCAAACGGATGATGAATGTGTTGCCCGTTTACATCTAATAATCCCGGACCATTTCTAAACAGCGTACCGTTTAGTTCTGGCGGAATTTCTCCTTCAACATCATCAATCCAATAATCAAATTCTTCTTTGAGAGATTGATATCCTTCTTGCCAATCTCCGCGAGTGTAAGATTTATCAGGAATTGTCGAAGCGTGTTCGTAAAGTTGAAAACTCTGCATAATAATTTTGTTTTATATTTGATATTTGGAATTTAGGATTATAAATTGGGCGCGATCGCATCATATTGCATTGGGCGGGGAAACCCCGCCCCTACTGCTTTGTGCGATCCCTTGTCTTCTTTGTCTTCTTTCTTCCTAATCCTTCCTATTCAACTAGTTCTGACTCTGGTTCTCGCATCATCAATTCAGGCATCAAATCAGGGACAAACGCTTCTTCTGTATTGTTTGCTGATGCTGGCGGCAATGTTTTTGCTGTTTCTTTTAGTGAGTCCGCAGTCGGCAGCCAGCTGAGGAATGGCAATGGTAAAAGGTGACTGAGGTTAGCAATGACTACTAACAACCACATAGCATCGAAGTTTGTCTCGGTAATACCTAGCTGATGCATTAAGACTGCCCCTAATTCCTGGGAAACCACTTTGCCTAAGTTTGTGATCGACATCAAGAGGGCAAATAATGTCGCTTCTACTCCTGGGGGACAAAGCCTCGCTGCTAGCACCAACACTGGCATATAAGCAATTTGCCCCATCACTGTGATAATGAGATTATCACCGATACTAAACCAGTGGTCATCTATACCCAAAGCCCGATTTGTGTGAGTTACCAGCAGCAGCATTGTCATTCCCAAAACTGTGGAAATAACGGTACTCCAGCCAAAGATGACGCGAAACGGTACAGTTTTCAGGAAACGCTGAAAAATCCAGACACCAACTAGAGAAGCAATACTCGTCACCAGATGAACTCGTCCTAAAAATTCTGGTTGAAAGTGCAGTTCGTTAGTAGTGAAAAAGAAAAAGGCTGATTCAGCGCTTGGTGTTGCTAGCAAGATGAAGAGAAACGCTGTTGGTAGCCAAATCGCTTTTTGAGAAATGGCTTTGCGTAATTGGCTTAATTGATGCTTGATTGTTGGGGAGTTGCTGTGGTTGTTATCTTTGTTAGTGAGGCAGTCCCCGTCTTGGCGCGTGCGAAGGGTGGGGAACTGCCTATGATGTTGGGCTTTGCTTACGGGTGTTTCCGCAATCAACCAAGCTACCCCGGAAACGATGAGGGGAAATGAGGCTGTCATCAAAAATATATTGCGGGTAGTGAAATGCTCTAAAAGCATTCCGCTAAAGTAAGCCGTGATCAAACCCCCTAAGGCTACAGTACCCCAGGTAAGGGATTGTAGGGAACCAGCTTTTGCTTGAGATTCTCCTCTTGCCCGTTCGACAACCAGTGAGTCAACTATGACATCACTGATGGCAACAGATAAAGAACTAAGAGCGATCGCACCAGTAGCTGCCCAGGCAGTATGAACAATTGTTGCGAGGCTCACCCAAGAAATTGCTCCGAGTATTCCCGATAAAATCAAGTATGGGCGTCGTCGATAGCCAAATATCGGCAAGCCATCGGACATAAAACCAAACAGTGGCTTAATAATCCAAGGTATGGCGACAATGCCCATTAGTACAGAAACCTGAGCCGGAGTTAGTCCCAGTTCATCTTTGAGGAAAAAGCTGACGGCTAAACGCCCCAAGCCTAAGATTCCTTGGACCAAGTAAACCGTAAGAATGGCAAGTAACTCGGCAGAGGGTTCGTTGCCGAAGAAAATTTTTTCTGTTACTGAGTCTTTTACCTTGGACAAGCCAGAGGAGGAAATCAGCATTTGGTAAATAAATTTTAAGTTTTATCGACTTTTATTATGATATCGATTTTCGCACGTTGGGCGTAAGCTTCAAAGGAAGATGTTGAAACCTTATAGGATGCCCAATCGCAGGATATCGATATCCATGCACCAGATTTAGCCGCTTATGAAGTAGCCAATCTCAATCGAAATGCAATTGGACTTCGCTTGACTGTGCGACTTTTGGGTGAATCTTAAGATTCTTTAGCCAAGGCGATCGCCGCATTTTGTCCGCCAAACCCAAAACTCAAACATAACACTTGCCGAATTTCAGCTTCACGCGCTGTCGTTACGAAATCTAAATCAAATTCAGCCTCTTTCAACCCTACACAAGGCGGTAAAATTTGATTCTTTAATGCCATAAGCGAAAAAGCTACACCCAAAGCTCCCGATGCTCCTAAACTATGACCTGTAGCGCCTTTCGTCGAACTAACTGCTACATTTTGAGGAAATAACCGCTGTATCACCATGCTCTCAATGCGGTCATTCATCTGGGTAGCTGTACCGTGAGCATGAATGTAATCAATATCCGAGAAGGTCAAGTGACTGCGTTCTAAACATTGCTTTACACAAGCGATCGCACTTCTTCCCTCAGGCTCTAGCTCGTAACCATGATATGCATCCGCTGTCAAGCCAAAACCGAGAATTTGACCATATATTTTTGCTTGACGCTGTTTTGCTAACTCTCTTGATTCCAAGACAAACACAGCGGCACCTTCGCCTAAAACCAAGCCTTCACGGTGTTTATCAAACGGATAAGCCCCAGTTTTCGCGCTTGCACCCATTTGCTGAAAGCCAGTTATGGTTAGCGGTGTAATCGGTGCTTCGACTGCGCCGACAATTACTCGCTGACATTGCCCAGTTTGGATGAGTAAAACTGCTTGAGCGATCGCCCAAATTCCTGTAGCACATGCAGCCATCGGTGCTAAAACTATCCCTGTTGCCCCGATTTGTCGCGCTACGGCGATCGCATTCATATGCGGCAAAGTATCCAACCAAGAAAGAGGAGGGGGGGATGGGGAGAGGGGGGGATGGGGAGAGGGGGGGATGGGGGGACAAGGAAGAGGGGGGAGACAAGGGAGAAATTTTTCCAAGCAGTCCTCCTTGTCCCCCTTGTCCCCCTTGTCCCCTTGTCCCCCCCTCTCCCTTGCCATCTCTTCCCAGGAAGCTTGATGACTGCGACTTGAGCCGATGACAACGCCACAATCAGGCAAAGGTGGAACTAAAAGAGCATCTTTCAACGCTGAAGCAACAACCAGCTTCGTCAGCATTCTTAACTCAACTGGTTGCTTACCAATCAATCCTAGAGGACGTGGTTCTAAATCTGGAAATGGTTGATGTAATTTAATTCCAGATTTACCAGCAATTAACTGCTGCCAACTATCCTCTAAGTTTGTACCCAAAGCGGAAACAAGACCAATACCAGTGACAACTGGTAATTGGGTATGGGGCATGGGGCATGGGGCATGGGGCATGGGGGAGCCAGTGCGTAGGCATCGGCAGCGCGGTCTTGGGGGTTCCCCCCACTCGCTGTTGCCGCAAGGGGATGCCGACTTGAAGCATAGCCGCGTCATGGGGCATAAGTCATAAATCATAAATCATAGATTTGACTTTATTGCCAATGCGTGAATGTTCAATTCGCATTGCCCATTACTTTTTTCCCCATTGCCCAATCTTTACTTCCCGCCATTTTTTAAGTTTTCTGCACCTTGGGTGACTTTAGCAGAGTCAATGCGATCGCCTTGCTGAATTTTGTTAACTACATCCATTCCTTGGGTGACATTGCCAAATACGGCGTAGTTACCATCTAGAAAGGCGAGATCGGCAAGTGCAAAATAAAACTGGGAGGAAGCAGAGTCTGGTTGTTGCGATCGCGCCATTGCTACCGCACCAAGTTTATGTGTCAAAACAGGCGCTTCAGTAATCGTCTTGCTGTATACTGGCTGCTGGGCACCTTTTGGCTTAATTTCTAAAGGTATAGAGCGCTCAGTTCCAGTTTTTGGGTCAACAAAACCACCAGTTCCCAAAAGTTGTGCTGGTGTCTTGGGGTCTTTACTTTTGGGATCGCCTCCTTGAGCCACAAACGGTTGTGGTTGGCGCACTACTCTATGGAAAGATAACCCATCATAAACACCCCGTTGCACCAAATCGACGAAGTTCCCAGCGGTGTAGGGAGCGTTTGTGCCGTCTACTTCGATAGTAATCGGCGAACCTTTCACGGTCATCACCACAGTAGCCTTACCTTCGAGTCTTGGTAAATCTTTCATTCCGGGGATACTCTCACTATTTGTATTTTGAGATACAGAGCTAGCCTCTGTAGTTGTCTTGGTGCTTGCTTCTGTAGCTGCTGAGGTCGCATTTGAGGATGGGGAAGCGTTATTAGAAGCAGACTGCTGCCCTGAACATCCCCCCAACATCAATCCACCGACAATCACTAGAGCAAGTAAAAACTGTGGAATTTTTAAGCGCATTGTTACTTACAAAAATTTTCAGCTAGTTTTCTATTCCACTTCTTCGGTCATGTGGAATGAAACACTACACAGATACTAAGCATACCCGTCAAAATGCTATCTGAAATCACTCTTTGCCGTGACACCTACCATAGTTAATGTTCTTTCGAGACATTTAGAGCGTGTTGGATTTTAGATTGACACGTAATCCACGCATCCCTCGAGAATGCGCTTTGATCGGATAGCGTAGCGTTAGCGAGTCCGCGAGCGTCGGAAACCGAGCGCGAGAACTTTTCGCAAAATCCAAAATCTAAAATTCTTTAAAGTCCTTCCAGCGGAACTTGCAAAAAGCGGGCTAACTCGGCGCCTTGAACTTCTAACTCTGTTAGCGATAATGGTTGACCTACCCGTGTTAGGGGAATGTCTCGGCGACCTTTAGCTCTCAGGTAAAGAGCGCGACGTGGATTTAGACCTTCTTTGAGATCGACTCTAACAGATTGCACATCTTGTGTTGCAAAGTCAAGCTCAATGCGGCGGTTTTTACCAGGAAATCCCCAGCGGAAAATTTTTATTTTGCCAGTTGAGCGATCAAACTCGTTGTATCCGCCTCCCACATCCCATAAAATTACTAACCACAGGTATAAGGCTAAAAGAAAGCCAGCAACGGAATATAACCCCATTACCAATCCTTGAGGGACGAATACCAGTTGAGTTGGATCGCTAACTATGAGTAAATTGACTTTGAGGTAACTGGATATCGCTGCCAGCAAAAAGCCTGTAGACCCAAAGGTAACGATAGTTGCCCACAAGTAGTTGCTGAACCGACGAGAACCGAGAACTTTTTGATGCAGAACGTTTGTAGCGGAGCGATCGCCTTTGTTAATGGTTGTTGATGCCGTCATTGAACTACCTACTTCGCGTAATATCTTCCCTAAAAAAAGTCTGCCACAAGAAAATGTATTGCAAGCAAGTTTTCCGACTAGAGTTTTAAGATTTCTGAGAAAACCTGTGTCAAATTGTAAAATTTCTGATATTCATATTAATTAAGAGCCTCGTGTTTGATACCTGATTTACTAACGTAGATCGACGCAAACCGGGCAAAATGTGATAAGTTAAGAATCGTTAAGTTACCACAAGCTAAATTTAGCAGTAAGTGGTGATTATGAAGGCACAACTGAGAAATGGCGCTGATTAAGTCGGCATCTCAGAATCTCAGCAGCATGTAAGCTGGTGAGAGTGTCAAAAAAACGTTAATTCCTCAAAACGTCAAAAACGTCGCAATTTTAGTAAAAAAGAGGATTTTAGTGAAATGACCATCGCAGTAGGACGCGCCCCCAGTAGAGGGTGGTTTGACGTACTAGACGACTGGTTGAAGCGCGATCGCTTCGTGTTCGTAGGTTGGTCA
>NZ_JTCM02000135.1 GCF_000817785.2 Hassallia byssoidea VB512170
GTGGATTACCTTACTAAAGCTCTCATCCTTGAGTTTTATACTCATTTCTGAGAAACGAATCGCACAGCCGTCCTTCTAGGACGGGGCTTTAGACCCATTTTTTCGGTAAGGATTATAAGGGCGTGTGACAGTTAGTTTTGAACCCAATTACCTACTCAAGAACTCAATTACACATTTAAGAACCCAATTACCTATGTACAAAAAAAAGACCAAGATAATTGCCACATTTAACCAGTCAGGCGGTGCTGGAAAAACAACAACTGTACACAACCTGGGGTATCATCTTGCACAAAAACACCAAGTCCTGCTTGTTGATATGGACCCCCAAGCCAGCCTGACAACCTTTATGGGGATTGAACCCAAAGAACTAAAATCCGAGCAGACAATATATGCTGCTATCACCGAACGCGCACACCTAGATATTTGGCACGAACCTATCCACAAGATGCATCTTGTACCCAGCAATAATGCTTTAGCTGGTGCTGAACTAGAATTAGTCCGCGATATTACAACCGATAACCGTCAAAAACTAAAATTCATACTCGAACCAATAGCCGATAAATACGATTACATCTTGATAGATTGCCCTCCCTCACTGGGCTATTTAAGTATCATGAGCCTGCTTGCTGCTACCCACATATTGATACCAGTCCAGACAGAATATAAATGCTATGCAGCCACAGAACAACTACTAACAACAATTGCCCGTCTCAAAAAAGGAGGACACAAAGACTTACAAATTGCAGCTTTTATACCAACCCAGCACGACAAACGCACCCTGCAACAATCAGGTATACTCGAAGCCATCAAAAACCAAATGGAAGGACGCGTCCACATAACTACCCCTATTCCTAAATCAATAGATTTTCCAAGCGCATCACAAGCACATCTTCCACTTGCTCTGTGGAAAAAAAACCACCCCGCAGTTAGTATTTTAGAAGAAATAGCAAATTACCTCGTCAAACTTTAAATATGACCAAACAAGTTGAACTGAAAGGATACGACAAAAATGCACTTGATGATTTATTGGGTAGTGCCAGTCAAGAAAACACAAATAACAAAAACACTAGTACCCTACCAATAGATTCAATCATCCTTCCCCCATCCCAACCAAGACGCTACTTTGATGCCGAAGCACTACAATCTCTAGCCAACGATATCAAACAAAATGGGCTTCTTGCACCCATTGCAGTCAGACCTACAGAAGACAGCACTTACGAACTCATGGCTGGCGAACGCCGCCTTCGTGCTTGCGCTTTAATTGGGCTAGAAGAAATACCCGTCAATATCATTGACTGTGATGACAAAACCGCCAGCCGCATTCGGCTGGCTGAAAACCTACAAAGAGAAGACCTCAATGCTTATGAAGAAACTATCGGTATATTAGAACTACTCACAATATTACTGGAAACTGACACTGAAGACGTAGTTTCTATACTTTATCGAATGGCAAAAGAAGATAAAGGCGAAGCAGCCCAAAACGTTTTGGGCTGTTCTGAAAGTCTCACTATACAAGAACTCTTCTCTAAGATAGGCAAGATCACCTGGCAGTCGTTCGTAACAACTAGACTTCCCCTACTCAAATTACCTACCGATATTCAAGAAGCATTAGCTAGTGGGTTAATTGAATACACAAAGGCATGTGCAATCGCACGCATTAAAGATAGCAGCCGAAGGGCAGAGTTATTAAAACAGGCAATCGATGAAAAATTATCTTTATCTAAAATCAAGGAAGCTGTAGAGGGTCTTCTAGAGGCAAGTAAGCAGGATAAGCAAGATAAGCAAGAAACTCCCACAAAGAAATTAGCGGCGCAGATTGGAGAAATATCCTCGCTAATAAAAAAGGATAAAACACTGCTGCAAGATAATAAAAAGTTCAACAAAGTTAATAAATTAGCACAGCAAATTTTCGAGTTACTTCAACCTTCAAATGAAGTATAAACAATAGAAACAGCAGAGTAAAACCCACGAAGCTAGTAATAAGAAGGAGTTCCACTTTTTAGAACTCCTTTCTTTTTCAAAATAAAGTAATGTGTTACCTTCTGGTGTTTACTAAACATTGTTGTAAATTATTGAAATTACTCGTACAACTATTATCAAACCTTGGAATTTGAATAATCTAGCTTCAAGCAAGAATCCAAGAAATAGACCTGACAAGGTAAATGAGCATTGATTAAGTGCAAATGAGAAACAACACTAACAAATCCGTAGGGTCGTTTATCATCGGGAGCATACAAAAACCTCGACAAGTCATGTCCCAAGCGAGAAAGGATGTCATTACAATTTTTTAAATAAGCTACATCTTCAGGGCGTGCATAAATACGGTATCCTAGACAACAACCTACATCCCAAGGTTCTTTAGTCTCGTAAATAGGACAAAAGAACGGTTCTACAGCAATATGGGAACGCTCCAAGTAAGAACGAATCAACCCACAGGTTGATTCAACAAGCAATCTCGGGATAAGTAAACTATCTTGGTAATTATCTTTCATAGTAAGAACCCGTATTCAAGCAAAATAGGAAGTAACATCAACGCGATATTGACGCTTGCAGCCAATATTTACCAGTCTAGGATGGTTAGAAAACCAATCAAAAAAGTCGTGTATAACTTCATAAGAAAGATATCTAGATAGCCAGCCAAACAGCACCTCATGAAGAATTACTGTTCTGTAAGATAAACCTTCTTGTAATTCTGAATTGGGAATTTCATAAAAACGCAAAGTCTGTTTTACATTCAACAAACTATCAAAAACTTTTTCTTTAGGATCTTTATCTTCAGATTTAATTAAACGCTTGGGACGAAAGCCTATTGGCAAGGTTTGTAACGCCCAATAATTACTACACATCTCATCAGAGGGAAATAACGCGCGCAAAATATCTAGCGCTACCCATTCCAAGCCCTCTGGAGCAATTACAACACGGATTGGTGATTTTTTGTAATAAAGAGTTTTTACCTCCAGCGGTTCATGAGTGCCACCTCCCGCACCAGATAATACCTTATTAACTATCCTTCTCTGAATACGATTCCCAGTAGATTGACCACTAATTTCTTGCCGTGCTAATAACATAAGAACTTTCGGTACGTAAAATATAAAACGTTAACTTTATAAACTTAATAATTACCTACGTACCGAAATTCCCACAACAAATTAGTATCCGATAATCACATAATACTAGAGTTGGAGTTCATTACAGATATAAGTTTAAGTAAAGTAAAATACTCATGCATTCACTCATTTCACACTCTTAAATTTAAGCACAATATTCCAATTGTGCTAGCTAAAGCAATTGAATTTTTCCACGTCTACAACAGTTGCTAAAGCAAATTTAAAGTGAAATATACGTTCTCATGTATCATGGAATTTCACTTTAAATTTTGCGGCATCTGGGTATCCAACGCTTTTGGTAACTGTTTTAGCCCTGCTATCCAGCTTAAAGATGGAGGGTTACTAATTCGTACTAATGACTGTTTAGAAACCAAGATTTATCGTCGCCATGATGGCACTTGGGGCTGGAATAGTGACCATATTGCATACCATCTAGGTAAATTAATCGAAGGCGATGAATCCAAGGGATATCCTGATGTGTGGGAATACAAAGGCTGGCTAGGACAACATCAGTACTTATAAACCTAAATTTACTCATCTAATAACCACAGGCTATTAAGCTTATGGTTATTTTAATTTTTCATAATTGCTTGATAGATATCCACATCTACTCTACAAATATCTGTCAGATTTATCGACTTAACACACGCTTTTATACACTCTTATTTATTCGAATGGCGCCACTATATATACAGCTGCTTCGCAGAAATCCTGTGAACAAATTGTATGGAATAAAACATCATGAAAGCTAGAATTATCAACGCTACAATTGCAACTCTCCAAACTGTTTCAAATTTTAGAAGCTGTAGTAAATTAAATAGTACCAACATCTACTCTTAATAAATTTAACTCGTAATTCGCTGAGGTTTATTTTTTTGACAGGTGCTAAACGCACAGAATTTATGAAACAGTTCCGTATAGGAGAAACAATCATGGCTTCTAAGTCTACTAAAACCCAAGTTGTAACCATCGACGATTCCGTATAGGAGAAACAATCATGGCTTCTAAGTCTACTAAAACCCAAGTTGTAACCATCGACGATTCAGCAATGGAAGAATTCAAAGTTGAAGTGTTTGATATACGCAAGTACAACGCAATTTTCTACACAATTCGCGACCTCTACGGCAAAGAATCAAGACGGCAGTTAGGAGACGATTTCGACTGGAAGGCTTTTAAAGCTCAGTTTGAAATCTGCTTCGGAACTCCTGAAGAACGCCGTTATAGCGTAGAACAATTGCTGACATTCGCGCAAATGAAGTTCAACATGGGCAAGGAAGACCTCTTAGCATATAATCGTAAATCCTGGGAAATTCGCAATAAACAGGAAGAACTACGTGCTAAGGAACAAGGAATTCCAGTTAATGGCATTCCATTTTGAAATAATCTTAAATAACCCAGTTGGAGTTTAGCTGTAACGAACAGTTATACTCTAGCTGATTATTTTTTCTACAAAAACCATTAATCAATGTGGGAAGGCAACTACGCTTTAGGTCGTCATCGCTAATCAAAACAGTCTTTATCTAATTAATTAATAAGTACTCCATTTAGGGGTGCTTATTTTTTATTGGCGTCATTCTCTACGAATCCACTTTCTAATACTTCATTGACTCATTCTCTACGCTATTTAAACAGTCGCTTACGCACAAACTTTGTGATACTGCTCTAACAGGAGAAACCCTATGGCTATGATGTTTGATGGTACCACTGATTCCGTATTAGCTGATGTACTCAATAGCATTCGTTGGGAAATCCGCTACAACACATTATGCGGAATCTGTGATGATACACCGTCTTTGGCGGTAGTAATACCCGGCGCTGATTCCGATGAGAACGGAGTTTTCCAATCTGAAGGAGCGTTCTCGATTATCAACGCACCAGCCGCTGGTAATCAGAAAACCACCATTGCCTGGTATCGCGATGAGGGACAGGTTAGATTCCGCATTGTCGAAGTTACCCGCGCGCACTAGTACGGAACCTCAGTGTAACAACTGAGGTTTTTCTTTTTTGCTACCAAATTTTCTTGGCACCACTATCTACTTCTCTACATCTACTGCCTACACGCGATTTATCTCTAGCGGCGTAGTTTATACAGGCGCTTGCGCGCAGATTTTGCGATAACCACTCGTAAAAGGTTTTATACCATGTCTGCTAGCAAAATCTTCCGTGTAGCAATCATCGCCGTAGCTATCACCGTTGGCTCCATAAGTGTACCTCAACAAGGTATCTGTGGAATCGTTCGTGACGACGGTTCTATCTGTCAGCGTTTGTCTGGTGGGAAGAAAGACTGTGATGAGCTAGGCGGCAAATGGGACAGCAAGAAAAATTGCTGCGAAATCCAAAACATATAGTTAGACAAAGAACGGTTGTGGAGAAATCCACAGCTATTCTTTTTTTCGGTCAGTAAAGAAGATTGTCCAACCGCGTCCCTTACTACTTTGAGCATAAATTAAATAGAAAGGACAGTTGTGTTAATGCAACTGTTCTTTCTACTACTCTACGTCCACATCTACTTTATTCACTCACTAAATAAAGGGACAGTCTAAGCCTTATCACTCATACTTAAAAATTCTTTAGGTACTTCACGAGGCGTATAATTAGGAACCTTCTTGACAGGAGTACTAGCATTCACCTTAATATCAGTAGTGCCAGTTGGTTTACCTGTAGGAGTACCAAACAAAGGTTGCGATCGCTCATGACCAGTTGCTCTATCAAATTCCAACACCATATGCTCGTGTAACGCAACTACATCTGCCATACGGTTGCCCAGACTACTAGCTATATCTGGAATCGGAATATTGGCGTGCCAAGATACTGGAATATCCTGTTTCTGGAAGTAAGTATCAACCTCGGAACGAATATAATCGGCTGTACCACCACAAAATACCAATTCTCGTACATCATCTTCGATCACAGAGCGCAACCACCGTGCTGCTGCCCGCCAATACTCATCCCTGGCAAGCAATAAAGCCTTAGACATAGACTCTCCATCAGCCTTTATCTCGCTACTATTACGCTTGCGAGAAAGCTTTTGCAACACCTGAGCATCACAATTTACACCGGCTTCAACGATCGCGCCAACAATATCAGTATTATCGGGGCTAAGTCCCGATACTTTAGAAACAAAATTGCTGACAAGCCAAGACATCCCCAAATCGCTAGTAATCCCCCGATTGAGAAAACCATCTCGAACGAGAAACACGCTAGCGTTGCGATAACCCACCATCACAAACATCGAAGTAGGTATACTACCCCCCAAGGTGCGTCTGCGATAAAAGAATATACCGCTTCCTTCAGATGCCACGTTGTAGTAAGCCATCTTCACCCGCATCTTACCCGCCGGAGTTTCAAATCCTGTAAAAACCTCCTTTAACCGACTTTCCAACTGAGCCTTGTCTTCAGTCTCCCCTGGTGGCAACAAAATATTCAAATAAACAGAAACATTATTCCCCAGTCCCAATTTCTCTTTAGCCAACCAAATTGCCCCACATACCTTGGGTACTTAAGCTCGTACTTAAGTTCTTTCAATTGCGATATTCCTCGAAACTGGTAACGAGCAAGTGCGCCGAGTACATAGTATTCTCCACCCACACCTACCCAAGCACGAGATTCAGGCAGCCCTTCTGATTGTATATTCTTAACCGAAGCCCTCGCCACATCAGCAACTTCAGAGTCCATCAACAAAACTTGCGGCTTCCCTTCCGGATATTCCTGTACAATCGCCTTAGTCTTGCTTTCGCCCATGTCTAAAGTTAAAACAATTTTCTTAGGTTGAGCTTTATCGCTAGTTTTAGCCATATATGAAATTTTTTATTAACGAATGATTTTGTAACAACTAATCTAACCCACACGTAAATGAGAGGGGGTTAGTTCATACAAATTTCAAAAACTCTATTTTTTATCTAGTGGGGGTTCGGGGGCTATAAGATCCGCGCTATAATCTTCGATTTAGCGCGGGATACATGGACCCCCGCGCTGTTTTCGTCGCCTCGATGGCGACAAAAACAGCATTTACTAGAGATGCTATGTCTAGTAAATATGTTATAATTCATTTCATGATAACACTTACTCACCGCTACCGAATCTATCCAGATGTCACTCAAGAGCAAACATTAATTGAGTGGATGGAAATTTGTCGAGGAGCTTACAACTATGCTCTTCGAGAAATAAAAGATTGGTGTGATAGTCGTAAGTGTTTGATAGATAGATGCTCCATTCAAAAAGAATATATCCTCTCTTCTGAATTAAAATTTCCAAGCGAAGTCTATCAACTGAACAGATTGCCTGTATCTAAGAAAGATTTCCCCAGATTAGGAGAAGTTCCCTCTCAAGTTCGTAAGCTCGCGATTAAACAGTTGCATAGAGGTTGGGAGTATTTTCAGGAGAGAGGATTTGGCTTTCCTCGGTTTAAAAAACATGGTCAGTTTAAGTCGTTACTTTTTCCTCAGTTCAAGGAGATTGATTAAATAAATGTTTTCTCGGACAACGCCGGACAATAAGCTATAATAAAACAAGAATTGAGGAAAAAGCTATTGTCAGATACGTCCCACCCAAGGAGGCGGCAGACATTCTCGGAGTTAATGAAAGAACGCTCCGCCGCTGGGAAGCTGAAGGAAAAATCGAAGCTATTAGAACACCCTCTGGGCAAAGAAGGTATAACGTCGATAGATTTGCTGCTGGAGCTAGTAGAACCGATAACCGAGTCGTCGTCGTTTACGCTAGAGTCAGTAGCCGCGCTCAACAACCCGATCTTAATAGACAAGTCGCCCACCTTAGCCAACTCTACCCGCAAGCAGAAATTTGTAGCGAAATCGGAGGGGGGCTTAACTTCAAGCGCAAAAAGCTTCTTTCCTTATTGGAACGAATCTTTAAAGGAGATGTCAGAATGGTTGTCGTTGCCCACAAAGATCGATTGGCAAGATTCGGATTTGACTTGTTCAAATGGCTCTGTGAGCAAAACAGGTGCGAACTCGTGGTACTCAACGAAACAAACCTTAGTCCAGAGCAAGAAATGGTTGAAGACATCCTTGCAATTCTCCACTGTTTTAGTAGCCGACTCTACGGACTCCGAAAATACAAATCTCAAGTCAAAGAAGATAAGGATTTACCCCACTCAGGAGTTAAATAAAATTTGGCGAAAATGGCTCGCCGCATGTCGTTATTGTTTTAATCAGGGAATAGCGTTGCAGCGAAAAAAACGTTTAAGCAAGTTGGAATTGCGAAACGAAGTCATGCGAAGCGAATTACCTGATTGGGTAAAAGAAACACCTTGTCATATTAGGCAGAATGCTATTTTTGATGCTCATCGTGCATTCAAAGCAAGCAAAGATGCTAAATTTCGTAGCATTAGAGATTATTCTCAAGCTATTAAATTTAACGATGGAAATTTTAGAAAAGGGACTTGGTATCCATCGCTAACAAAGGGGCTAACTTTTAAAGCTTCCGAAGTAATTCCGGACTGCGAATACGGAACACAATTACTTTACTACAAAGGTCGCTGGTTTGCTGTATTTCCTATCCCTGCTACTTTAGAGCCTGCGGAAACGACTGGAATTATTGCATTAGATCCAGGTGTTCGTACCTTTATGACTGGATTTGATAGCAACAAGTTTGTTGAATTTGGAAGTGGTGATATGGGGCGAATTGCACGTCTTTGTCAACACTTAGATGACTTGATGAGCCGCGCTTCCAAAGCTTCAAAACAACAAAAAAGACGAATAAGACAGGCGGCTCATCGCATGAGAATCAAGATTAGGAATTTAGTTGATGAATGCCAAAAACAAACCGCTTGCTATCTAACTAGTAACTATCGAATCATATATTTACCCACCTTTGAGTCTTCCCAAATGGTAGCCAAGGCGCGTAGAAAGATTCGTTCCAAAACTGCTAGAGCGATGTTAACATGGGCGCACTACAGATTTAAGCAAACTTTGAAACATCAAGCCAGTATTAGAAACTGTCAAGTGGTTGATGTGACCGAGGAATACACTTCTAAAACTTGCACTAAATGCGGGCATGTTCATAAGAAGCTAGGCGGTTCTAAGTTGTTTAAATGCCCTGATTGTGGTTATGAAATTCCAAGGGATTTCAATGGCGCTTTCGGTATTTTACTGAAAGCTTTGCGGGATACCGCCTCTATCTCTTACGAAGGTGATAGTGCTATCGTTACTTTGTCCGGTAATGACCGAATAAATGTCGCGTAAATGTATCAGAATCCAGTAACGACTCTGCATATCAAACTGCCCAAGATTGGAGTAATTCCAATTAACTTGCATCGACCCATTCCTACAGGATTTGTGGTCAAGCAGGTGCGAATCTTGAGAAAAGCTGATAGATGGTATGCCTCTATTTCGCTGCAATGTGATGTCAGCGTTCCCGACCCAATTCCTCATGGACATCCTATTGGGGTAGACATTGGGTTGGAAAAATTTTTAGCAACCAGCGATGGTGTTCTCGTAAAGCCGCCGAAGTTTTTTAAACAACTGCAAAGCGAGTTGAAATTGCTGCAACGCAGATTGTCTAGGAAGCAACGGAGGTCGAGAAACTACGAGAAACAACGCCTTAAAGTTGCCCGACTTCACCACCAAATCGACAACACAAGGAAGGACTTTCACTACAAACAGGCACACGCCCTTTGTGATGCTGGCGACATGGTGTTTATGGAAGACTTGAATTACCGCACCAGTGCCAAAGGGATGTTCGGAAAACATATGCTTGATGCTGGGTTTGGTCAGTTTAGAACCATCGTCAAATATGTGTGCTGGAAGCGTGGAAAGTTCTTCTCAGAAGTCGATGCAAGAGGGACTTCTCAAGAGTGTCCCGAATGTGGTGGTGAAGTGAAAAAAGACTTGAGCGTTAGAGTTCATAGCTGCCCACACTGTGGATACAAAACCGATAGGGATGTAGCCGCAGGTCAAAATATTAGAAACCGAGGGATAGCCCTCATTAGTACCGCAGGACTTGCGGGAATGGAAACTGCCTGTCCAGACGATCTACCGGGGATTGAGGTCACTCAGTCTAGGCAAGTGTCGAAACCTCGTAACAGAGCAACCAGGAAATCTTCAAAGTGATTTGAGGAAGCCCACACTATACCGCTTACGGTTAGTGTGGGAGGATGTCACTAAGATATTGTAATAACATAAACTACCACTCTAGCTATGCTCCTTTCCCCCTGAACAAACGCATGGCAATTAATTATGTGGCTTAGATTTAATAGCAATACCGGGTGGAAAGAATTACTCGAACTCAGGCTTGAAGATTTAGCTTAAACGGCTTGAAGCCCCACACTGTACCTGTACTTAGGTCAGTGTTGGGATGAATAGCTGGACATTTTGGGTACGTTCTCCAACCAATATCAACCGTCGGTTGATGAAGGAGTGGAGACAATGCCCAAAATGTCACTTTCCGGGATTTTTAACGAGTCAATGAGGTCTTCAATAACGTGAGTCATTGTCGTATCTTTGATTGCGGCATATAGCCGTAACTTATTCAATCTGCGTTCACTCATTCGCATCTTAAACCATTCTGTCTTCATTTATGTACCCACTTATTACCTACATTTGTTATACTAGCAGGTAACAAGGAGGCTTCCGTGAGCGTCAGCCGAACGGTGATTAAAAGTGTTGAAAGCACTCAAAGTCAGACTATATCCAACAACCGAGCAAGAAATAGCTCTAGCCAAATCATTTGGTTGTGCAAGGTGGTATTGGAATTATGCACTCAATGCTTGCATTCAACACTATCAAGAAACTGGAAAATCTCTGAAATTAAGTGTCTACAAAGCTTACTTGCCCCAACTAAAGCTAGAGCATCCTTGGTTAAAAGAAGATTGTTATTCTGCCGTTTTGCAATGCGTAGCAATCAACTTGAACAAGGCTTACACTAACTTTTTTGAGGGACGCGCTAAGTTTCCTAGATTTAAAGCAAAACACCATAAACAATCAATTCAATACCCCCAAAACGTAAAGGTTGTAGATGATTGTTTGGAAATTCCTAAAATTGGTATTGTTAAGGCAGTTTTTCATAGACCCTTACGGGTTCGCCAGTCCCCTACGGAGGGAAACCCTCCTAATGCCTACGGCAACGCTACGCGAACAGGGCTGGACTCACCAATCGAAGGAAAACTTAAAACTGTCACTATAAGCAAGACTCCTACAGATAAGTACTTTGCTTCGATCTTGCTTGAGGTAGAAGATGACGCAAGTCAATCGATTGGAGATAAAATACTTGGTATTGATTTGGGGTTGAAAGACTTCGCTATTGTTCATGATGGTAATGAAGTTAGCAAACATTCAAATCCAAAACATCTAGAGCGTCATGAGAAAAATCTAGCTAGGAAACAGAAAAAATTTGCTCGTAAAGTTAAAGGGAGCAATTCAAGAAATAAATACAGAAAACTCGTAGCCAAGGTTCATGAACGAGTATCGAACTCCCGCTACTGACTTCCTACATAAATTAAGTAGGAAACTGGTAGACGATAGCCAAGTCATCATTGTTGAAAATTTAAACGTGAAGGGAATGATACGGAACCGCAAGCTATCAAAGTCAATATCCGATGTGGGTTGGGGAATGTTCGTTAATTTCCTTGATTACAAGTTAAAACAAAAAGACAGTCAACTTGTAGAAATAGGAAGATTCTTCCCTAGTTCAAAAACTTGTTCGTGCTGCGGTCATGTTGTTGATGAGTTAACGCTCGATATCCGTGAATGGAATTGTCCATCATGCTTTACGAGTCATGACCGTGACGGCAATGCAGCCCTAAACATAAGGAAAGAAGGAATTCGGATATTATCTATGGACGGAGGGAACCCCGTTCTTGCTGATGGAGGCTGTGTAAGACAACCTACCCGTAAGGGCAAGGGGCAACGGTCAATGAAGTCAGAAGCCCACACCGTACCCTGTCGGGTCGGTGTTGGGTAGTTCACGATGGACGCTATACAAATTACCCAAGAAATATGCAGAGATTACTGGAGAAGAAAATAGCCCAGCAACAAGATATCATTCAGCAATTGGCAAATTCTTTGAAGAACCTGAAAGGTCTAAGTTAAAAACAGTCGAAAATGTTATCAAAGCGCTAGGTGGGGAAATAATCATTATATGGGATAATACTGACAACCGTGAAAGTATTAAAGAAAGAATGTTTAAGTTGAAAAAATGTACAACTAATGAACTTATTCAAGAAATATCTAGACGGGCTGAAGAAATGTGTCCTCCAGAATTAATTAAACCCACATATCCTAATTGCCTTAAAAATAAACACAAGTTTAATGCTGAAGATATCGCGGGTTTATTGAACAACATATCAACTAAAAAATACAAAGATGGTTAATATACTACACTGGCAAAACCACGCTTAAGGTCACTGAAAATTTAGTTAACATTCAGGCAGTTTTACAATCGCGCTCCGCGAAACTGAATTAACAACTCATTCAAAAACTATGTCCTGCCAAACTTGCTCCTACTTCACCTCCAACAAATATCTCCCTTGCACCGTAGATCCAATTCACTACAGCGACACCAGTGGCGGTAAAGAATGCAAACAGTACCAATACGACTCATCCAAACCGCCGAAGCGGTAATTGTGCTGCATTCAACGGAACTAGATGTCGCATCACTTATATGTACGTCGAAAGCGGATATCCAGCTTGCTTCAATTATATGCCAGATAACCCAGAACCAAATTACATCAGTTCCCCCGGTGAGAAAGAGCTCCTTTACACACTTATTCACAAACTAAATTGGCACTCCCGCCTCGCATATTGAATTCTGTGCTGTTTATATGTTTTCCTTGCCAATGCCACTCCGACCAACCCATGTCACCAGCGATCATATGGGCAACCAATTTTGCTTGGAGGTCGGGAACTTGAGCAAAGATGCCAGTCCAGTTCTTTCGCACCTGTTCTGCGCCAGTGACGTTTCGCTTCGGGTGTACTGGCTGTTCACCCATAAAGTCATTAGCAAAGCAATTCACGAACGCATCAATGTCATGAGCATTAATCGCAGCTTCCATCTTAATTAGAACCGAGGGATTGCTTCGAGCAGAAGTAATATTCATCTCCATATCGTTAAATCTCCATTCTTCAGAAGTGTTTTAAGTATCATTGTGCTTTCCTCAGCATTAACCTCGTTGTGTTGATCTGAAGTGTGCTGAGTTTCAATGCTTGACTTCTTCCAGATTCTTACAACGATTTGTCAAATTCTTATGGTGAAGAGCGAGTTCGTTTCGGTATCATCCGATTTAGACAGACATTAATGTTCAGACTTAACTCGCCATGTAATAACAATGAGTTCTGCAAACAGTAAGACAACTAATAGCCGCGAAAACGCTTGTAAAATGGCTTCCATCGTCCAGTTCTGACTCTGAGCATCCCAGATCGTCAAAACAATGTTCACTCCAATCACCAACCAGGGTAGAATGACTACTGAATTCCGTCTGCGATAGATGCGGGTCGTCGTCTCCCGCCAGAATGGGAAGGTGCTGAGGAGACAAACAATGTAGGAGGCTCCTGCACTGACGAACAAGCTTGTTTGAAGACTCGAAGGCAGGTTCGGGTACCCAAGCGCGATCGCTGTCAGACAAACTCCCAGGGCGAGATACAGGAAAGTAAACAAGGTAAATCGCTTCACTCTTTTTCCGATAAAGCTTATTCTCTGTACCAGACACGCACACATTGAAAGCAATTGATTGTAACGCCTTGACTAATCATTACTGGGTAGAAACCATTACTGACTGTCACTCCGTAGACACCATCACTTGTACCTTCTATACGATCTGGTAAAACAACGGTTTCAATATCGATCGCCTGGATCGTTCTACTTTCGATCCACTGATTTACAGCACTCCTCAGAGAAGGATTCATACTCGGCAAGTCCGCCGAAGGGTCCCCGTTCAGTAATCCGAGGCGCAAAATCTTTGCACTTAATCATCTTATCTACCACCTTAAAACTGTAGAACTGACCATCACTTCAAGGAATCATCGTGATTTGTTTATGGTTCGATTCACCGTGAGTCCACCATCAACAATCAAAAATTAACTCGCTGTATATCCGCCATCGATCGTTAAGGATTGTCCCGTAATATAGCTGGCAGCATTACTAGCAGAGAAACACAACCGCTTGAGCAATTTCTTTTGGCTGACCGACGCGATTCATCGGCACCATAGACCCTAAATCGTCAAACGTAATGCCCATCTGGTCAGCGCTACGAGCCATTAGGTCAGTCGCAATGGGACCAGGATTGACGGCATTGATCCGAATACCCTGTTTGGCATAATCGAGGGCAGCTGATCGTGTCAGCCCCATCACCGCGTGTTTGCTGGCAACGTAGGGAGATATCCCCGGAAGCGCAACCAGACCATTGGTTGACGAATTGTTGACGATCGCGCCTGAGCCTTGAGTTAGCATCTGTTGAATTTCATATTTCATACATAGAAATAGCCCTCGCGCATTGACCGACACGATCTTGTCAAAATCCTCTACCGCTTGAGAGTGCAGTGGTTTAACAGCAAGATCGATTCCAGCATTGTTAAAGGCACAATCGAGTTTGCCGTAGGTTGCGTTCGCGAAGCGCAAGCTGTACCCAGCTTATCGCTTTTTGCACCAAGGCTTGCACATCCGCTCCACTCGATACATCTGATTTCACAAATAAGCATTCCGCTCCAGTCTCGCGAATCAAATCAGCAGTTTCTTCACCTTCTACACTGCGTATGTCCGAGAAGACAACTTTTGCACCCGTAGCACCGAATGCGATCGCAGTTGCTCGACCAATTCCCGATGCACCTCCAGTAACTAACGCCACTTTATCTTGCAGTATCATCCTGTTTCTCCTGTTTCAATCAATAAACACAATTGCAAATTCTGCTGCTAGTCGCGCCCTGCCACAATAATCTTTTCTGCTAAACCGATCGCGTTAGAAAACATTACCTCGTGACTACCGGGCATTTGTACAAGCCGAAATAGCCCCAAGCGGTGAGACATTCTCGGATGCCAACCCCACTGTTCGCCTTGAGGGAGGACATTATCTTCTGTACAGTAGAGGTAACTTTTAGGAATGGGCAGCGAGTAAAACTGCCTCAAGTCCAGCTTGTCAATCCACGGTTGATACGCTTGGGGGGATAGTTGTGCGTAACTGGATTTAGCCAGTTCGAGGTCAGCGTCGTTGATAAACACTTCTCGCCAAATCTCAAAAGGTATAACCATCATCTGATCGTTTGATTCTCTAACTAGCTCGTCGAGTAATGTTTGAAGATGCGGTGGAACGTTATCTCTAAGGCTCTCTCCATCGTTGAGGACAAAGGCATCGAAGAAGATGAGCCGTCGAATGCGATCGCTAATCGCTTCAGCAACTTTCGCAATGATTGTTCCGGCAAAACTATGACCTAAGAGAACAATATCGGTTAAGTCTTTGCTCACAATGTAATCAACGATCGATTGCGTACATTGAGCATGGTTAACGTTTTTATCTACGCCTTTCCCATGACCCGCGATCGTAGGAGCAAACGCCAGATGTCCTTTTGCTTCTATATGGTCAACGACTGCAATCCATGCAGAACCATCATGCCAGGAGCCATGAACTAAGACAAAAATTGACATAGAATTCCTTTAGTTGCGATCTGAAAATCAAGCCCATTTGTTCTCTCTTGAAATGGATCGGTTCGCTGTGAGTCCACCATTAATGATCGAAAATTAACTCGCTGTATATCCGCTTTTGAGCATTGCCGATCATTCCCGCCATGCCTGCTAGGAGTGTGGCTAGGGCGCTGAGAATGATATTGCTTGTGATGTAGCGAGAGTTTGTACGTTTGAGTGTATCTCTCTGGTCTCGTGCTTTTTCAAGGCTGCTAGAGATTTGTGTTCTCATCGTATTCAATTGTGTTTCTAGAGTAGTAGAGTAGTCATTCATGAGGTTTTGCTCAATAGCTTGAAGTTTGCTCGAATGGTTGTGGTGCGATCGCAACTATCATCAAGTTGCTAAAATGATTGCTATGAATCCTTTAGGGTTCACGCCAGCGGTAATCCACTGGCACCCAGGCATAACCTTGATCTGCTGCCCGAAGGTGTCCAACGCCGGGAAAGGGCAAATGTGCGCCTGCTACCAAAATTCGGGATGCTTCCGCTCTCGCAAACTGTTTTTTGCGTTGTGCAGCAGCAGCATTGGCATCGACATCATAAGCAACTGTAATTTCTGGCTTGGGAAATTGCACCGAAGCAAAGTGAACAATATCGCCCCAAAACTCGATGCGATCGCCCTTGCTTGCCGCCACATAGCAGCTATGACCAGGAGTGTGTCCGGGTGTGGGATGCGCGGTGATTCCCGGTAGAAGGGCTGTCTTGCCAGAAAACGATTTCACCTTGCCTGCATCTAAATAAGGTTTGACAGTTTTCGCGGCTTCGTCAAAGTACTTTTCAGCAACGTTGAATCGCGTGGCATTCGCTCGATCAAGCCAGAAATCGACATCTGGCTTGCCGACATAGAGCGTGGCGGCAGGAAACACCCGTTGACCAGCTTCGACCAGCCCCCCACTATGATCGGTATGAATATGAGTCAGGAGGATTGCATCAATCTCGTTAGGCGTGTAGCCTGCCGCCTTTAACGATGTTTGAAGCTTGCCGCCCAGTTTTGGACCAAAAAAGGTTCCGGCTCCCGTGTCCACGAGTACTTGTTGATCTCCAGTGTCGATCAGGAAAGCATTAATCGATGCCTCGACAGGATTAGTCAGAAAGTTTTTCTGAAGCAGGCGATCGGTTTCTGTTGGGTTCGTATTCGACAGCAGCGTATGT
>NZ_JTCM02000136.1 GCF_000817785.2 Hassallia byssoidea VB512170
AGACAAAAATGGACAGCCTTGTTTTGAAATATTCGTGCAGCATCATAGACAGTCTGTGTAGAAGGCTGTCCATTTTTGTCCACGTTCATTCCAAGGGTACGATTGAGGATACCAAGCATTCCAGGAGTCAGGCTATTAGTTTTACTGTCAGTGCTTTTAGAGCCAATTAAAACTGTTTGAATACCAGGGTCTTGGGGAATAGAAATGGATGCCCTAGCTGTTGGTTTCGAGTCAGTTGGAGTTTGAGTCTTCACTGCAACTTCTGACTGAGTTGAAGCTACTTTAGAGTTACCGATTTGCGACTGTCCCAGGCTAGCTAGTTGGTTCCACTGCTGGAAAGGATCGACATTACTTTCAGGTTGTTGTATTGGTCGTGAAGCTTTATAACTTACAGGATTTGGAGAAATATACCGCACTACTGGAGGTGCAGGTTGAGAAATTCTTACAGGAGTTATTGGTGTTGTGCGTGATGCAGGAGTTGTGCGCGGTGAAAAAGTCTGAGGTGCTGTACGAGGAGGTGGAGGTGGAGATGGCGTTGGTTTGGGTTTATTTTGTAGTGTTGGAGTTGGGGATTTAGCAGCAACAGGTTCTACTTTGAGTTGTTGCCGTTGGTCTTGAAATGCTAATCTGCTTTTAAGTTCGGCAGATTCATCCAAAACTGGTTCGTCTTTTGGAGATGTAGTAGGAGTTTGGACTACTTGTTTGACAGGAGGTTTAGGTTGGAGAAATCCAAACCAGAGCAGTGCTACAGAGCCAATAACTATTCCGACTAAGCCAACTACCGAACCTAGTCGAACACTAGGTTTTTCTGCTAAAGGTCGCTCTACCGCTCCTTCTGCATCTTGTTTCAAGCGATATTCTTCGGAAATGAGGTGACTTGCGGTAGGGTTATAACCTGCCAACAACTGCTCCTCTTCAGGGCTGATATCATCATCAGCAACCAAAGTGGCTTGAGTAGAGCGATGATTGCCGTTAGTACTGTTGAATTCCGGCGAAGAATCAACAGAGTTTTCGTTTAGGTAGTCAAATTCATGGTTTTGATTAGAATTGGTCATAATTCTACCTTTTTCCTTTAGGGGTTGTGCAAAAATAAATTGGTCAGCCGTCTTACCTAGATCCGCGATACCAACGAAAAATTTCAATACACGGCTGACCAATTTATTCAAGCAAGGGTGCTTAGCGTCGTTGCTGAGAATTGAACTCAACCATCTTGGTAATTTGCAGTCCAGACGATCGCACTTCATAAATTTTCTGTTCTACTAGGGAGGCATCTTTACCTAAAGGAGCTCGGGGAATCTCCACTGCTTGGACGGTAAAGGTGCGGTTAAATGGAATACGCTCATCTCTACCAGTAGTGCGGTCAACTAAGATACGGGTAGCAATCATGTCTATTTCCCATTCCCCAGCTCGTACTACTCTCGGTTCTGACAGATAGGAAATAATAGTGGTGCTACGAAGTTGACCTGAAAAGACGCTAGTAGGAACTAATTCGGCAATCTTCGGTAGAGAAGCTTTGGCAAATTCCGGTTCTAGCAGCAGGGAAGCAAACCAAGCATTTGTAGGAATGCGCCCATTTCTACCAACTTGAATGCCTTGGTCTGGTTGATTAGTGCCAGTGAGTTTATCATCCCAGTTAAATGTTAGAGTTGTCCAGTCACTAACTAGCTTTTGAATTACAGCTGGATAACGCCAGTTGCGGTCTTGCTCGGAAATGTAGATTGTCTCGCCATTTACCAACTGGGCAAAGGTCGTCTTGCGATCGGCAATTTTATTGACCCTGAAAGCGGTGAATAGAGTCAACAAAAATATCAGACCGTTAAATGCAGTTAGGCAGAGAAAACAAACAGCCAGGAGATTTTTAGCTTCTGGAAGTAACGGACCTTGAAGTCGTTTAATTTGCATAGTTACCCCCTACGGAGTAGAGCAATACTGGTTGCAGTTCCAATGGCACTGCTAAAAATATCAATTAAGCCTTTGACATTGGCAGAAATGCCATTATAAATCGCCATTCCCCCACCTCCAGCTATCAATACCGCCAAAACTGGTGCAAAGATGCTCAGGAAACATAAAAATCCTACGTCAGATGCTAATTCAGCACCAGACTTCACAAGCACAACGGCTGCTAAACCTACTAAAATGTTGTAACCAAGTTGAACACCAAACAAGGAAATAAACCCTGTCAGCCACGCCCAAATAGGACGACCTTGTAATGGCAGCAAAGATAAACCAACTGCAATGGGCGCAAATAATGCCGTCAGCAGTAGAGCAGCTTCCAGAATATTTACAAAGCCCCATTGCAGGGCATAGAGAATAAAGCGAATAATGGGGATGGCAGTATCTCGAAACACACTACCTGGATCATTGGCAAACTGAACAGCAGTACCGATTTGACCAGGCAAAGTTCTATTCCAGAGAAAACTACCAAAATCTCGTAGTGGTTGGAGTGGAGACTTAGCTTCCTCTTCAGCTTTGGTAACAATTGCCTGTGCCTGGGCTTGCTTTGAGTTCCAGCATTCAACTAACTCTGTACCAACTTTTCCTTGACATTCGCTATAAAGGTTTTCTAGCTGTTGTCTAGCGATACTGCTAATTGCCACATTGGTAATAGCATCTCGAAATGTTAGTTCACCAACTTGAAGCTGAAGAACGCTTTGCACTTGATTGTAAGCAAAGCCTCGGATAACAGTAATTGTCTTCGCCAGCATATTGCCGTTAGACCCCAAGAAAATCATAATCACGATGGGCCAAACAAAGATTGATACCAGTTCTGACCATGATTGCTTTTCAATGATTTCTTTACCAGTGGTCAGCGCTACAAATAAGATGCTGGCGGCTCCCAAGGTAATGCCCAATTTAATTAAACCAATCCATAATGCCGAACCGAGCGGATCTAAAGTAACTAGCCAGACGGTATTCCATGACTCAACTGTGGCGCGAGAAAGTTCTAAAGAACTGGAGATAATTTCTAGGGCATCGGATTCTCCGCCTGTTACCGGAAATGATTGAGCAATTAACTGGAACATGAGTATCAAAAGTATTAGCGATAAGAGCTAAAATTGACAGTAATTACGCTTAAGGTACGAATGAATAGGAGTTTTCACGCACAGCTAGACACGAGTTCGCTAAGTGTCTTATACTGTAAAGCAGAAATCGTTCACGGAGCATTCCGAAAAGAAGAGAAGAGGTCAAAAACGTCAATAAATGGAAGATTTTGCGTAAGTCCTAATTAACTGGAAATGTCAAATCAAACACTTATAACTAGCTTTGAAATCCCAATTTATAACTACTGATCGGCACCAAGGCTAATGCCACCAGGCATGATTAATAACCCCGCTTGTTGAGTCGCGGCGTTGCCTGCGGAAATACTCTTACGGCGATCGGCAGTATTAATGGCTGAAAGTTCCTTGGCTGTTTGAGCGGTAATGGTTATACTCAATGCCCTGTCAATGCGTGCTTGCTGGGCTTCAAGAAGCATCCGCTCGTTGACGCGACTGGTGAGGGCAGTCTGTTGGGATAGGTTTTGCAAAATCTGTTGTGTGACATCTAAACTTTGGGATTCCTCACCCAAGGTGACGCTTTCTTGAGTATCTTGTTGAGTAACTTGCTTAATTTGAGCCATCTGACTTTGGGCTGTTTGGCTCAAAGTAGCCTGATTAGCGATCTCTGTGGCAACTGTTCTAGTAGCATATTTACCAAGGTCTTCACGGATACCATAAGAGCTTTGACCATTGGTTTTGTTCTCCAAAGTTTCAGACAGCACAGCACCAGGGTCATTGTTGGCTGAACCGTTCATGATTCTTGCCAAAACTTTGTTTAAATCTGGAATTTGAATTGCGCCCAAGGCAGAATTGAGCAGATTGCCAAGAGGATTAAATAGGTCATTTTGAGCGAAATTTTTGACATCTCCCACAAAATCATTGATTTGAGATGCTGTGTCTGAGGTGAAAATACTACTACCAGTAGTTTTGTTACTAACAGCAGCAGCTACTGGATCTCGACCGTCGTCTTGAGTGCGAGCAAGGGCTGGATTGGCGATAGAACCAAGTGACAAAATTAGAACCAGTGCCATCAATCTGATAAAGGTAAGTTTAGATTTCATGATTTACCCTCCTTAATGCAGTTTTTAGATATATCAACTTGCAATCAGGCGTTCTTGAGCCTGTTGGTCATCGTTACTCTTGAGGCGATCGCCTTCTCCTTGCATAGGGGAAGTGCGTTGGTGGAGCCTATCCCCAGGACTTACAGCGGGGCGTAGCCAATCGCCCAATGCTGGAGTTTGATGTATTTCTCGACCAATATGCTGAAACCCTCTGTTTTCCTTCAAAGCAGGAATGTAAGCATCGGTAAACGTTCTCAGTCCTAATAGGTTGCCTTTGGGAGTATTTGGATACTGAGCCATCACTCGCTCTCGTGCTTCCCGTTCATCCTGGTTATTGGCAACACTCGCCAACATCATTTCGCCAGGGTAAAAGCGGGTACGCCAGAATCTACCACCTGTTTCTACTAGCCAGCAGGAATAAAGGTCGCTGGTACGGGGCAAAAATGCTTCAGTTGCATTCTGACTGATAATCTTGACGGGATAGCCCAGATACCGTTGGAAAGAAGCAACACCGCTACTAGTAATACGTCCAGTAATCCGATAGGTCATGTTCTGCATAATTTGAGCGCCTGTTGAACACTCGCAAATGGTATCCGGATCTTGGGACAACAGCAGAACAGCAATGCCTTCTTTCCTTCCCGTGGCACAGGTTTCGCCTATAATCTGGGCAAAGCCATCTTTACGTAACAATACGGAAAGCTCATCGCCAATAAACAAACTCTTAGGATGGGATAGGGCATTACGGATACAGGCAGTATGGGCGTTAATTGCCATCAAGTAAGCATCCTGTTCATTACTCAATCCGCTGAGGGCAAAGAATTTAACCGCCGGGATTGGGGAAAAAGTGCTGGGACGAGCGATCGCTTTCCCTAACCTAGATGCGAGTAAAGCACTAACCTGATTTTGGATTTGGTTGAGTGCCAGTCGGTCAATCTCTTCAAACGATCTGAGATTAAGGCGCTCTCTAGTGCAGAACTTGACGAAATCTGGTAGCGTGGGTATCTGCTGCCACTCTGGTGAAAGCCAGCCCATCTCAAAGGCTCGGTTGTAGCGAGCAATAATTTCTGGGTCTTTTAAAAATACGTCCAAAGCTTTAATTAGCAAGGCATCAACCCGTTGAGCTAGATGGGGGTTTTCGACTTTACCCATAGCGATCGCTGTTAATGCTTTGCGAATAAAGTCCTTCCAAGATTCCATGCGCCGTTCCCGTTCGGACTTGTCGAACCGTCGCAAATCTGGCGGTTCCAGTAGGTTACTGCTGCCACTAGAAATATCGTAATATGCTCCTTGCTCCCCCAAAAGCTCAATCGCCGTCTTAAAAGTGCTGTTACCACTGGCAGAGATGTCCATACCAACAACGGGAATATTGTTAGCTAATGCCTCTAAAGCAAAGCGCCATCCCAAAACGCTCTTTCCTGAGCCAGAAGTACCTGTAATTAGAGCGCGTCCAATCTGCTGGTGAAATAAATCCACATAAATAGGCTTGCCACCACGGCTGGTAAGGAATTCTACACCCTGTTTATCGATGTCCTTGGGGACAGTTAGGGGCATAATCCCAGCCACAGTATGTGTATCTAAAGTTATTCTGCGTTCGCTGAGATTACCTCCATGCAGCAACCATTTGCAGGTAATCGGCAGGGTTTGCAGCCAAATTTCCCAAGCAATATTACGCTCTCGAATTACTTTGGCAGTCTCAAAACTGTTAGCCAGTAAGTTGCAAGCGTGGGTTAACTCTTGGGCACTGTGGCGGTAAACTAGAAATACAGGCGCACAGTGCAACGCTTTCGTGCCTTCGTAAAGTCGCCGCTGGGCTTCAAAGGATTCCTCCTGTTTGATTTCCGCTCCAATATCGCGTCCCTGTCCTTTGGTTATGGCTAAAGTGCGAGCTGTTTTGGATTGTTTTGCCTGACGCGCCAGGTTGTCTTGGATTAAGAAGTCATTGCTGCGGCTAATTTCAACCCAAGCTTCTGTATCGTGGACGTAGCTGGAAGCAAGGATTTTCCACACCCACTTTAGCTGATCTTGGGCATTAGACCAACCGACGGGGGGATCTGTTACAACCATGACTCCACAAACCTTGCTTTTACCTGTCAAGTAAACTCGGTCATTATCTCCCCGATGTTCGGGGCAAGCAGAACGTCCTTGTTGTCCTTCAATCAGTAATGTACAGATGTGTTTATCGGTGGTTAGGGTTTCCGTTAACTCCAGTCCCGTCTCAGTCTCCTTCAGTGTAATAACTTGGGGAATAGGAGGTGCTGCACCCTCATTAAATCGATTCCAGAGCCACTGCCACAAATCTGTAGCACTGCAAGGTGTTACTTCTAAGCCAATTTTGGTATTGAGCAGCAATTCCCACTGAATGAATCCTTGCTGAAACCCTTGCAGTAAGAGCTTTTTGAAAAACTCTTCTTGGTAAATGCGCTTATTTCCCGTAATTTGTTCAACTGCCCAAGAGCCAAATTTTCTGCATTTTTCAATCAGTCCACCCACAAAATCCTTTTGCTTGTAGCTGCAATCATCATCGCTCGTCCAAGTACAGAAGGCAATTTGATTCCAGATTTGGCGAGAACCTGCTTCCTTGAGTTGTTCCACCCGCAATTGCTCGTTGCGAAGCAGCACAGAAACTGGTTTCAAGTGGCAATCGTCTGCTAAGGCAGTAAGCGGGGTTTGGCGTTTGTGCGGTACTCCCTTGGTAGAGCCTGTCTGTAGGGAATATGACTCAGTATGATCACTAGAACAGCCTGTACAAAAGGTAATTTTTTCACCGGGGGGTAGTTCTTTCAAACCCTCTTCGATAGAGTGGGCAAATTCGCTGACTTCATTTTCATGTAGTATGTCATGCAGTCCAGCGATGCGAAACCCAAACACGAGTTGATACTGAGAGTTGCCTTTATCCAATAACAGGGCAGCCACTTCACGATCATCTTTCTTAATTTCTGCAATACAGCAGATGTTTACCTCATTTTGGAAGGGCATGAGCTTACTTTTGCCTCCATATTGATTCGGTACAATCAGTGGCTTGAATCGGATTTGCACTTGCGAGTCTGAGTAGCGCCGACGCACCCACCAGGGTCGATATTCAGGGATCGGTGAGATATAAATGCTGTTACTGTTGCACCACTCTGTTCCCGGTGGATTACGCCATCGATCTAAAAACTGATGGGGCTGTTTGCCTGTGAGAATCCACCAACTGATAATTAGCCAGAAGGAGGTGGCAAAGAACCAACCCATACCCAAACTGAGTAAACCATTGGTGAGAACATAGCAAACTACAATGATGGCAATCCAAGGAAGTAGCTGTTCAGCCGGAATTGGCCCAATGCTGGCTTGCTTGCCTAGAATCCGATTGACTTTGATGAATTCTCGATTGTCTTGTGCCATATTTTTGTAATTCTCTGGTGCTGCATTAGTAGTCAGTCAACCAAGAAGTGACAAGTGAAGATAAGCGGGAGAATAGGACTTTTCTTCTTGTCATAAACCTCTCAAAGTTATCCAGACCAACTATGCTCATCCCCCACTGATGAATTCTGACGAATGTTTTCTGACTTCTGAATTCTTATTTAATGGGTATAAAATTTAAGTTGGGTTTACCTGATGGCTGATGTTGTTCCTGCGCCATTACCGACAAATATGAAAGTGATGACATCAATGGCAATTACGATGGAGAACGCTAAACCAACTTGAGTAACAATCGGTCGCCAGTCGTTACCTTGCTGGGCTTGGTTATAGGCAAATAGAGAAGCAGCAGCAACCAGCAGCAAGAATGCACCTCGGATGAGGTTAAATGTTAAACCAACAACGTTGGCATCCAAAGTGCCTGTAGAACCGCCTCCTGCTTGGGAACTTTGTTGGGCTAGATTGTTGAAGAAGCTTTCCAACCCGCTTAAGAAAATAGCTTGGGCTGGAGTTGTAAAGGTATCGAGTAAAGCGGTAACAGTTATAATGGCGGCAACAATATGCCAAAAGCGAATTTTTCTACCTAAATACTTTTTTAGAATTGGTATTGTCCGAATTACGTACCCAATACTCAAGAAAACAATGGTGGCACATCCCAAAATAGTGACGAATATGGGTTTGGTAGCTAACAAATAAATTCCAATCGCAAGACATAGGAAAATGAAAAGTAAGTCTGTGCGGTTGATTTTCAGGTTTCTCAAGTTGGTCGAAAATTTACGAGATGGCAGCAGTTTTAATTGACAAATGTGAGATTTTGGGTTAATCATTTTTCTGTTCTCGGTAGAATTAAACTTGCATTTCTGGTTTGCTGGCTTTTCTTTGAGTTTGTTTCTGGCGTTGCCTTGCAGTATCTTTATCAGTCTGGGCTTGGGTAGAGCGAGTTGATTGCTGATTGTCCAGTAGCGCTTCTATCTCACGCAGGGGGATACTGCACTGCAAAATCTCCGGGGGCTGCCCTGGTACTAAAACGGCATCAAGCACTTGTTCATCGTTACGATTAGGGTTAAATCCTTGAAGTAGCCGTGTATCATTAATCGAGCAGATCATCTTCTAATTCATCATCGAGATCGTCAAGTTCTGTTTCAGCAAAACCGCAAATTTCAGCAATGTTAGAAGGGGTGAAGTAGTTTTCATCTTTGCTAGTAATTCCTTCTAAATTTTTAATCAGGTACTTACCGCTAGTTCTGTGGCTGGGATCGCTGGTGAGGTAGAAGCGATAGCCTCTAATCTCGTCATCATCTCCACCTCCTACACAGAGTTCTACTGTGATGGGGGCTTTACCTGATTCCTGGCTGTAATTTTCTACATAGGCTTTAAAGTCTTCGTGGGACTGGATAGAATCATCCTGAATTGATTCAGCAATGGCTTTATCCAGTATGTTTTCAATATGGCGGAGTTTGCGGCGATCTGTCAGGTTTTCCCATGAGCGATTTTGATAATTTTGTCTTTGCTTAGGTTTGGTCAGTGTTTTGGTAGCCATAGGTACTCAAAGCTGATTGCCGATTGAGTTAACCTAACAAGACTTTATCTGAAAACCCCTAGACCAAATGGCGATTTATAAGTTGTCCAGTTGGCTATTAACGTAAGTGTCGCTAGTTAGGCGAAAGGTGACATCGCTTGATTGGATAGGAAATGGGTAGGTGTAGTCTTGAGGGGGCGATCGCTCAGTATAGACAAAAAAGCCTTACTAGTTGTGAAAATTGACAAATTAGAGATATTGTTTATTACATAGACGTAATATAATAGAAAGTGAACTGGGAAATAGAATATACCAATGAGTTTGAGATCATTCTTGACAGGTTAAAGTCATAAACAATTTGTCAATAAGTAATAGTGCTTAAAGATTTGGCGAAAATGAGGGTAGAAAACACAATTTTTGGGCTAGCGATGCCTACATCTGGCTACGCCTGCGCGTAATATGAAAAAACATCACTCATTTTTGTGTTCCATTAACCGTACAAAAGTAAATTTTATACTAACGCACTGAGCTAATTTACAGCGTAACTACTATTGACAAAATTGATTTTCTCTTAGCCTGTCAAGAATGGTTTGAGATTTGGTGGCAAACTCTTAAAGAAGAGCAACAAGATAATATTGTCAGCCTTGTTCAACTACTTGAAGAAAAGGGAACACAATTGCCATTTCCTTATTCATCCGATGTCAAAGGTTAAAAAAACTCCCACTTAAGAGAGTTACGTATTCAAAGTGGTGGTAAACCAATCAGAATATTTTATGCTTTTTCAGAATAAAATAGTAAATATATTTTTATTTGTACTTAATTTATGATGGTAAAATTTGAAATCCGGCTTGATAAAAATGATTATCTAAGGTTAAAGCTGTAACAATCTCTCGTTGTTGCATAACGATAAATGATAAACAATCAGTGAGAGAATAAGATTTGTCTTTATGCTTTTGAAAATATTCCCATCCCTGATTAAATAGAGTTTGATTAATTTCGATTAATTCTATATCAGGACTTTCCAATAACCGATTACCAACTTCAACTGCTTTATAATGAAGGTTTCGACTATTAAAAAAAGTAACAACTTCATCAAAAATGTATGTTGTTGTTATTAAAAAAGGTTTGGATTTTATTAAAGTAGCCCAATTTTGTAATACTTTTTGATGAGCATCTTCATTTTTTATTTCCAGAGCTAAAATATAGCTAGTATCTAAAAAGTAAATCTTTTTCATGGGTTATAGAGATAATGATCGTGGTTAATTCCACCATCTTTTACATCACATTCCACAGGGTCGGAACCTAAATCCCAAATAGAAGATGTTTGTTTGATGCTAGTAATAATAATTTTTCCATGTTCTTGAATAATCTCAAAGTCTTGGTTTTCTCCTAATAGTTCTTTAGGGATTAGTAAGCCTTTTTCTGTTGCTGTTAATTTCATATTTAATTACCTCGATTTATTTTGTAAGTTAATCAAATGAATTTGCTTTGTAGCAGAATAGGTAGATAATACCTACTCAACGGAGAAAAACATTATTTGAGGAAAGCTCCTTCTAAAATTTTAGCAAAATTATCAAAAACGTGCTTTGGTGTTATTTCGCTCATCTGCTGAACCTCAAAATTATCGTCTCACGTTTCCTGATTTAAAGGTTTTGGAATTTAAGGAGAGCAGCAATTCAATTAAATCGCCTAAGTTGGCGGGATTTTATAGTGCAACACAATCCAGTCGCAGCGGCGTTGATGGCCAAGATGAATATTGCGGTGTCAGAACGTCCGCAGGTGAAGGCAGAATGTTTGCGGTTGCTGACAACTTTAAGGTTAGACCCGGCGCGGATGCAATTAATTTCGGGGTTTGTTGATACTTATTTACGGCTGGATGATACTGAGAAGCAGGTTTTTCAAGCGGCGATTAGTACAATGGGATTAGATGAACGGGAGGAAGTTATGCAGATTCTAACAAGTTGGCAACAAGAAGGTGTGGAAATCGAAAGAAGGGAAACAATTTCGACGCTTTTAAAAGTACGTTTTGGAAATTTAGATGCTGAGTTAGAGGCGATTATTCCTCAGTTAATGCAGTTATCTAGGGAAGAATATCTTGGCTTACTTTTACAGGCTGACCGTAAGGAATTATTATCGCGGTTTCAAAGGTAATTGTCATTTGATAAAAGTGAGTGTGCTATTTAGTACATTCACATAATCTCCTTTGCAGCTTCAGTTCAACTCAATATTCTGACTGCTAATATGGTGTCCATTATTTGATAACTCATGTTTTCTATGAAGTAATCGTTCCCTTTCTAAAATCATCGCTTCTAGCTCACTGGCACGTTCTTCTGAAAGTGGAAATATCTCCTCACCCGTCTGTAGATTGCCTCGACAAATCGTCCGCTTACCTTCATTTCGCACAATAAAATCACCACTTGGTTGCACATAAGCAGTCCAATGGCTACCAATCTTGAACTGCTCAATTTCATTACTTGCAGATTGATTGGCTTGTCGCTGTTCGTAGGTAGTAGCGATCGCTTCTACCAAATTATCAAACATTTCTTTACGCCAGAGTTCACGGTGAATGGCTCGGAATTGCCCAGCAGTATCTAACTTTGGTTCTGATTCCGGTAATGGAACTTCTGGCAGATTGATTGACTCAGAATTAACTTTGAGGATAATACTAGAGCCATCTGGTTGCAAAGTAGCTGCAAATGTAGCACCAATCGGCAGTTTCGGACTGTCAGGAGCAAAAGTGCCTAAATTCTTGCCATCAATCTGTAATATCGGTGTCCCGTTGTAACGATAAAATTCTGGGTGTGATTCGGGTAACTCAAAAACTCCTACTTCCAGAGTAACGCTGCGCTTTTTCCATTGCTTACTAGCAAAGTTTTCATTGGCAAAGTGATTGTATTTGATACCCAACACTTTAATTTCATCAAACTGAAAATCCTGAAGCTGTTGACATACTTCCTCACACGCCCAATGTTTGTTGCAACCAGCCCTACTTTATTTTGACTGCTGGCAGCAGCAATCTCTGCTAAATTTTTGTATTTTAAGTTGCCTTCTTCATCTGTGATTTCCGTATACGCTAGCTTAGTCCGTTGTTTAACTGGTTCAAATCGTCCCGGTTCACCTGCGCGGAGAGTTTCTTGAGCAATATTAGGTAGTTTACTAGCAGAACTGATCATTAACTGGTCGCCGTCAAAATCGGCTTGGTGGTATTCCTCCGCATCCTTGGGGTGAATCCAAACTACGTTGCGAGTTTTCCTCAATTCTGGGTCGTGGATGTTTTGGTAGAGGCGGATGTTGTCTGAGTTGACAATGGGGTAACGGGTGAGAATGACATCTCCTTCCGGTAGGTGGGGTACACAGATTGTGCCACGAGTTAGGCGATCGCATGGCATTGCCATACCCGAATTATGGTTGTATCCACCCTTAATCGCTAGGTCACGCCATTGATTGGCTATGTAATCGGTGGCAAACTTGCGGAATTTGGGGGTTTCAATCAATTGACCATATTTATCGCTGCGTAATAAGGAAATCCAGCGAGATTCCTGTGCAGTATTGTTAGCATTACCCTCAATTTCGTTAAAAGCTTCTTCTGACTGCTCTTGCTGCGATCGCTGTTGTTTGTCATATTGTTGGATGATGTATTTTGCTAACACCAAGGGATTGCGCTGCAACTGGGCCAGTTCTCTAGCTTTTTCTTCGGTAGGTTTGCTCAAATCTTGTTTAACTGCTTCTTCTGAGTACCAAATGGTAAATTGCCAACTATTATCGTAGCTGGTAGCTTTGGCGTTACCTCGATTCCCGATTACCGCTTGAGGAAACTCATATTCACCGCAGGGTATTAAGTTTTTGAGTTCCGACTTTTTAATGCCTTTAATTGAGGAACGATCCATAATAATGTCGTAGCCTTGGGCATCAGTCAAATTGGCATCAGGTAGGAAAGTACCTTTGGACAAGAAGCTGGTTTTTGGGCACTGGGAATTATCTGGTTCAGCCCAATTACTCCTCCAAGCAAACCGAAATTGGAATGGACAATTGCCTTCTCCTCCCAATTGTTTGGCAAGTTGAGGCGAAATCTTGCCGTGACAGTCTCCTGTTTTATAATGAGCATACTGTGGGTCTTCAAAGTCCACAATTTTCACTCGCAGCCCTGTAAAAGTTTCTGAGCCTTTGTAGCAATTACTAACTAGTAAAGAACCATAGCGACAGGCAGTGTCCGGTTCTGTAGCGAATAAGCGTCTAATTTTTTTATGCAGTGAACCATCAGCAAAGTAATAACTATTTCCAGAACTGAAAGCTAACTTGCGTCGGATTCCATCCTGAAAAGTTCTTTGTCTTAAATGGTTGGCATCTGGATTTTTACTGTCAATTTTAACCAGTAGTAGAGATTGTAAATCTTCTGCTTCAAACATCTGTTCGAGCAGAGAATTTTTAATGATTTCTGGTTCAGATAAATATCTCCCCTTACCATTGTTATACGACCCATCAAAGATAGGTATGCTCAAACCAGAACCTTCTAAGACTCTAGTGGTTAAATCCATTACCAATAATCTATTAGATAGCTTATCTAGCAAGCATGAGATTCCAATATTCACCTTGGCACGAAATTACATTCGATAAAATCATCCAAGTGGATAATTTACTGATTTCATGGCAGGCGGTAATTTATACGGTATTAACTCTGCTAGATAGCTGTCAATAAATAATAGTTGACAATATAGACACAATCTGAATTCAAAGCGATCGCTGTTTCAGTCACCCTATTAACTTGCTTGTATTTTGTCCAATTCTCTAAAAAATTGATCGACTACAAAAGTTGTATTTCGTCAAGCACGAATACTTGACTGACTCTCTAGCAAACTTCCGAGAAAGTTAAATACCTGAACAGCACTTTTAATCGTATTATCCTTTTTCCACTGTATTGCTCAAGTTACACCATTTTGAAGCTATCACTTTGGACTTTGGACAAAACCTTATATTTATCAGGACTTAAGCAACTGGCACAATCAGTCTCGGCGTGGCAGAGCCGCGCCTTCGATATAGATAATTAATAATTAATTTTTATAAATCTACCTAAAGACATATTTTTTCGTTGTCGCTTTAACAACAATAGCTTTCGTGTAAAAATAATTATTGCCCATACAGTATCTTTACAATGCTTAAGCGACTTTGGCAACAGATTAAAAGCCTTTTTCATCGCTTATTTTGCAGTAAACATACATCTCCTCGATCAGGGGGACAGAGGAAAGTGGAACCACCCAAACGAGTGCCAGATGGTTATGAGCAATTTAACGCTAAACAACTTGAAGAAGTTGGGTACTATAAAGCTCTTGAAATGGCGCTTGGTTACTTAAGGCGATCTCAAGAATCGATTGATTCCATCGACGACATAGCCCTTAAAATCAAACGTGACAAAGATAAAACTCGGCGTGATCGAGATATAGATATTGCATGTGGTTACTTAGAACGATATAGAAAAGCGATCAATTCTAATTCCTATAACAAAGCCCTTGAATTCAACCGTGACGATTATACAGTTTGGATAATTCGGGGTGATGCGTTTGGTTACTTATGGCGAAAAGAAGAAGCGATTGTATCCTACGACAAAGCCATTGAAATCAAACCTGACTCTCATAAAGCTTGGCACCACCGAGGTATTGCACTTTCTAGCTTCAACCGATACGAAGAAGCGATTGTATCCTACGACAAAGCCATTGAAATCAAACCTAACTCCCATGAAGCTTGGTACAATCGGGGCATTGCGCTTAGGTACTCAGGGCGAAGCGAAGAAGCGATTGTATCCTACGACAAAGCCATTGAAATCAAACCTGACTACTATAAAGCTTGGGATAATCGGAGCGAGATTCTTTTTTACTCAGGGCGATATGAAGAAGCGATCGCATCCTACGACAAAACCATTGAAATCAAAGCTGACTCCCATAAAGCTTGGTACCACCGAGGTATTGCACTTTCTAGCTTCAACCGATACGAAGAAGCGATCGCATCCTACGACAAAGCCCTTGAGATCAAACCTAACGATTATTTAGTTTGGAAATTTCGGGGCGAGCAGTTTTCTAAATTAAGGCGATATGAAGAAGCGATCGCATCCTACGACAAAGCCCTTAAAATCAAACCTAACTCCCATGAAACTTGGTACAATCGCGGCATTGCGGCATTTAAAGCAGATAGTCGCGCTCCTCGGCTGATTTTCGGCAGTACAATAGCTACAAAAAATCCTCATCTTAACCAGCGCGGCTATGAGGGAGCGTTAGCAAGTTATAAAGAAGGTTTGAAGTATTGGCACGACCAAGACTCCTCCCTCTCCCTCTTGTTTCCGAGGGAGAAATTACATCAAGCAATCGGCAATGCTCACTACTTGCAAGGAAAAGTTAGTTCCCATCCACATAGTTATTGGTACGAAGCAGTCAACAGTTACAACAAAGCCCTAAAAACTTTCACGCAAGAAAATTATTCTGAGTCGCATTTGGACGTTGTGCAAGACTTAATTCGCGTTCTTTGGGATTTGGAAGATACTACAGAAGCTAAGAAATGGAAACGACATGGCTTAGAAGCGTTTACAAAGTTGTTTAACAGCAAAGAAACTTTTAGCGAAAGACAACAATTAGCATTTGATTTTATTAGCTTTTCGCAAATGCGGGTTGATGTTTTAGTAGAAGAGAGCGAGCCTGTTTTAGCACTAGAAGCTGCTGAGAGAAATAAAAATTCCTACCTCACTTGGATTCTAGACGCTCAAAAGCAAAATGTTCTCAGCCCTAACTATGCTGATATGCAACAGCTAACGGATCATACAACTGCTATTGTCTATTGGCATCTCAGTCCCTTTGCTCTCACCACATTTGTTATCAAACCCAATACTGCTCAACCCAGTGTCATCCCTACTCCCTTCCCCTTGGGAGATATCGAAAGCTGGGTGAAACAATGGAATCAGCAATATGAGGAGTCCCGCAAAAGCAAAGATAAGCAACTTGAGCAACAAAACAACTGGCGTGGTAATTTGCCAGATATGCTCAATCGGCTAGGTGCTTTCCTAAATATCTCAGGTATACTCAGCGAAATTGATGACGAATCCATCCAAAATCTGATATTAATTCCTCACCGCGACTTACACCGCTTCCCTCTCCACGCACTGTTTCCCGATTATTTCACGACTACCTATCTACCCAGTGCCCAAATCGGCATATTCGTACAGCAAATCGAATCAACAAACAATGGAGAAGTACACCAATTGCTGAGTGTGGAACATCCCAACAGCACAGGCTTTGATGTACTACCCCATACCGAGATCGAATCTGCTGCTATCAATAAGCTTTTCAATCATGCCAACAACCAACGGATTTCTGGCGAAGAAGCTACCAACGCTACTGTCAAAGAAGCTCTTGCTACTCAATACGGTATTTTTCACTTCACCGGACATGGCAGTTATGATTTCGAGCATCCCAAACAGTCTGCACTTGTTCTCAGTGGTGAAGATAAACTCACGGTGGAGGAAATCTGCGATATACAGCAGATTGCAGAGAAATGAGGTACACTAATGCGGGTGCATTAATAGGTAGAATGAAAGCTTACTCCATCGACTTACGAGAAAAAATAGTA
>NZ_JTCM02000018.1 GCF_000817785.2 Hassallia byssoidea VB512170
GCCAAGCAAGATAAAGTCCGGTCTTAGGTGTCTGCTCTTGTAAGGGTCTGTAAATGACTCCGCTTCTGTGGAAATTTTGCAAGGAGGCGGGAACGATTGCAATGCCCAGTCCTGCTGCAACCAAGCCGACGATCGTTTGCATCTGAACTGCCTCCTGAGCAACTTTCGGACGAAATCCAGCTTGTTGACACATGTTCATAATCTGCTCGTAAAAGAGGGGTCCCAGTTTGGCAGGAAATAGGATAAATGATTCCGAAGCCAATGTGGAGAGAGACAATTGAGTCTGGGCAGACAACGGATGGGTTTCTGGCAACGCCAAGACCAATGATTCTGGCAAAAAGCACTCCACACTCAAACCTGGTTCGCTGATGGCAGAACGAACAATGCCGATATCAACCTGTTTGTGATGCAGGGCTTGAATCTGTTGAGCAGTCGTCAGTTCATGCAATCGCAGTTCTACAGCCGGAAACTGTGCTCGAAAGACCCTTAAAATCTCTGGTAGTAACGTATACATTGCAGAGTCAACAAAGCCGATCGCCAACCGTCCAACCTCACCCCGCCCGATTCGTTGGGTCACTTCGATCGCCTGTTCGAGTTGCGCTAACACTCCTATGGAGCGCTCTAAAAACACTTTGCCTGCTTCAGTAAGCTGCACTTGCCGCTTCGTTCGTTCAAACAGCTTGACTCCTAGTTCATCTTCCAAACTACGAATCTGCTGGCTAAGTGGGGGCTGGGAAATGTGCAACCGCTGTGCGGCTCGACTAAAGTGTAGTTCCTCAGCCACCGCGATGAAGTAGTGCAGATGCCGTAATTCCATCGTACTTATATGTTTAACCTATTAATCTTAGTCAAATATATATTGGACAGTCGCATAGCTGTCTCCTATCGTAAGAAATATGAGGCGCATCTCATCGCTTTTGTATTGGAGAAAACAAATGAACTCAGACAAAAATCGTGTCGCTCCTAAAGTTTGGTTGATTACCGGATGTTCAACAGGGTTCGGACGTGCCCTGGCAGAAGCTGTGTTGAAGAAGGGCGACGAAGTGCTTGCTACTGCTCGCGAACCAGAGCAACTTCGCGCTTTGATTGAGCACTATCCTTTGACTGCAAAGGCTGTACGTCTGGATGTAACATTATCCCAAGACATACAAGCAGCGGTTGATGCAGCAATCAAAACATTTGCTCGAATTGATGTGCTCGTCAACAATGCTGGCTATGGACTGATTGGCGCACTCGAAGAAGTCAGTGATGCTGATATTCGCCAACAGTTTGAAACCAACTTCTTTGGGGCACTCCGTCTGATGCGAACTGTCTTGCCTGTGATGCGGCAGCAAGGCAGCGGTCACATTGTGAATATGTCATCCACAGCAGGATTTGTAGGGTTTGGCGGAAGTAGCATCTACTGTGCCACTAAATTTGCCCTTGAAGGTATATCTGAAGCCCTGGCTAAAGAAGTCGAATCCTTTGGAATTAAAGTCACTTTAATTGAACCTGGAGCATTTCGGACAAACTTTAACGGGCGATCTCTGGCAGGCGCCGAACAACCCATTGATGCCTATGACCCTGTGAGCGGTGCTTCATTGCAGTGGTTCAAAGAAATGGATGGTAAGCAACCTGGCAATCCAGCGAAAGCGGCGCAAGCCATCATTCAAGCTGTAGAAAGCCCCAATCCACCGATGCGACTGGCATTAGGCACGGATGCCATGAGCCTGATTCAGGACAAACTGGAATCGGTCAAAACGAGTTTAGATGGTTGGCAGCAAGTAACTGTTAGTACAGACTATACAGATAGCCACGCAGAGGCGATCGCGCTTGTGCCAACTTTGAGCGAGTCATGAGATCGTGCTTGCGCCCACTCAAGTTCAGGATTTCAGTCAGGAGAGAGGCAAATGATTCGACTTGACGATCAAGTAGCCATTATTACAGGCAGTGGACGCGGTTTAGGAGCAGCCTATGCTCGTTTGTTGGCAGAAAGAGGGGCGCGAGTTGTAATCCACGATGCAGGCGTTAACAAAGAGGGGACTGGTTTCGATCCCAATGTGGCGGCTGATGTCGCCAATAAAATTTGCGAAGCTGGTGGAGTTGCGATCGCCAGCAATGTACTCCTGGATAGTCGAGACAACTGCCGCAGCCTGGTAGAAATGACACTAGAAAAGTTCGATCGCCTCGACATCTTAATCCACAATGCTGGATGGGTTGCTTATCAGACTGTACAAGACCTGACACCTGATTTTCTAGAACGCGCCATCAACATCAACATAGAAGCACCAACGTGGTTGTCTCAAGCTGCCTTGACAAGGATGAAGCAACAACACTATGGACGGATTGTGTTGACAACTTCGGATAGAGCGATTTATCAGCAATATGCTCTGGGCGGTCTTGCCCCTTACGCTATGGGAAAAATGGCACAGATTGGTCTGATGAACGTGCTGGCAGTTGAAGGCAAAGAGCATGGCATTTTGGTGAATGCGATTTCGCCAGTTGCCAAAACGCGGATGTGGAATGTCCAGGATGAACCAGAAGATTTACGACCAGAGCAAGTAGCTCCAGGAGTTTTATATCTCGCTTCTGGTGAATGCCGAGAGTCTGGATTTATATTAAGGGCAAGCAATGGTCAATTCACAGCCGCGCGCTGGATCGAGCGAGACAACGTGGACTATCCATTAAACCTTGCCGCTGTTGAAAGTTCTACTGCGGAGGATTTGGCTACTCGCTGGCAGGAGATTGCTGCTTTTGTTGCGTTTTAAGGACTGGGCTTGTACTTCGAGATGGTCTAGAGGGAAACAACCCTTGATTATTGGTGGCAGCGTAGTTGAAAGGATGTGGGTAAGGGGCGATCGCTTCTCTCCCCAACGCATAGCTGTGAATGAGAGCAAGCGATACATTTTACTCAAGACAGCTTTAAATAAACAACTAAAATTGATAATTACTGCTTATGTCTAGGTAGCGATTTGGTTCCCTGACTGTCTTGATGCTATGTAAGAGGGTAATATAATCTTAATTGCAGTTCTTTTAAGGGAAAGTATAATTAGTGGGAGATAGTTACAAGCTATATAGTTTGCCGATTTGCCGCTATGATGCTAACCCACTATTATCATAAAGAAGAGCCTCCATTTAGAAGTTTATCAGTTTTGAACATAGAAGAAGCTCTGACAATAGCGACACAGTTGCAAGCCAAGGAAGGAAGTGTATATCGCAGATTTAAACAGCCGAAAAAATATCTGGAAGCAAGAATTGCAACCGAAAAATGGCTAAAAGAAGAATTCATCAATAAGGGTGGAGAGCCAAAAACTTCCTTTCCCTTCTACATGGTGATTGAAAATTCAACTTGGATAGAAGAAGGATACAACGGTCAGAGTAAGAAAATACAGATTTCTGTATCTGAATTTAACTTAAAAGAAATTAGCTTTACTTATCCAGACAGCATGATAAGTTATTGGCTCAAAGATAAAAAACAAGAACCTTTCTATCAGCCTGACTATCATGGTCAAGTATTTCGGTTAGATGAAATTGTTCAGATTATCAAAAAATCTGGAATTCCTGTGGAAGAATGGAAGCTTGAAAAAACGAGAAAATACGATATATTTATCGAAGCTCAAATATGGAATGAGCAAGGGATTCTGAATTATCTACAAGATAAAATTTAAGTATTTGGACTTTGGCTAACCTGAGGAATCACAGGTTTACCTCCTCTTTATATGTCATCAAAACGCTTGAATTTCGCCCACTTACTTATTGACTCCGCGCCTTTCGTAGAGACGTTCCAGCGGAACGTCTCTACAACTCCTAACTAATCAAAATACCTCATTTTCAATACCGCGCCACCATTCCCCTAAATTCATCAAATCTTCGTGTATGTCTGCTAATTCACCGGCGTATTCATTTTCTGAAAGCGTCGCTTGACGTTCTTGGAGTTTTTTCAGTCGCAGTTGCACCAACAGCCAAGGTTTAGTGATGCTATTCGTGGCTTCGATGTATTCCGCTAGTTCTTTGCTATTCATAAATTTTGATTTTTATTGCACTACCTTTTAAGATACAAGTTATGTAGCAATCCGTTTATAATTCGTGAAAAACAAGATACCCGACTTATTAAAGAAGTCGGGGTTCTTAGCAGTAAAAACAGCCACGAAACAAAATCGTGACTGTTTGTAAACTAGATAAATTAAGTAATGATTTCCGCGTTACAGTGCCGACAAAAAAAGCTGATAATTAGGCTTTGGCTAAATTTTGTGCAACAAAATCCCAGTTTACCAACTGATCTAAGAAGTTCTTGATAAAGGCAGGACGAGCATTGCGGAAGTCAATGTAGTAAGCATGTTCCCAAACGTCTAGAGTTAGGAGTGCTTTCTGACCATGAGCTAGAGGGTTCTCTGCATTCGGTGTTTTCGTCACCTTCAGCGTACCATTATCATCAATCAACCAAGCCCATCCGCTGCCAAACTGCGTTGTAGCCGCGTTAGAAAACTCTTCTTTGAATTTATCAAAGCTACCAAAATCTTTGTCAATTTTAGCAGCTAAATCACCGCTTGGTGTACCGCCGCCTGCTGGCTTCAAAGAATTCCAAAAGAAAGTATGATTCCAAACTTGAGCTGCGTTGTTGAAAACTCCTGTTAAAGAGGGGTCTTTAAAAGAAATTTTGATCACCTCTTCTAGAGGTTTATCAGCGAGGTCTTTACCTTCGGTGAGCTTGTTAAGGTTATCTACATAAGCTTTATGATGCTTGCCGTAGTGATACTCGAAAGTCTCAGCTTTCATGCCATACGGCTCTAAAGCGTTAAAGTCGAAGGGTAAGGGGTCTTGTGTAAATGCCATGAGTGTGAAATCCTCTCTTTACCGTTTTCCAGTTTAAAGCTAATGCTATAGCTTTGGAAATTACAGGTTTTGTGTTGAGCAATTGAAGATGCTGAACACTGTAAAATAAAACTTTACATTGTTATTTTACTACCAAAGGCAGGATTCAGACAAAGTAGTTTTGTCACAATTGAGGTCAAATCTATCTAAATGAATACACAATAAGTAAGAGATTATGCCGATTATGTCTCGATAGATATATTTTCTCATCAATTAATTTTAATATAAAATTAGTATTTATTGTTAATCAAACCAGTCACAATCAATAGACAAGATTGGATAAATAATTTATTGTTTTATATGATGTCCTGCAAATCACACACATTGTAGATAGAGACGTTCCGGTGGAACGTCTCTACTAGATACAATTATTTTTATGAAAGCGGTAATGGGATTATTTAATACTGTTTTTTTCTAATTTTAATAATGGTGAGTAGATGCTCACCATTATATTTAACTAATAACTTAAGGCGAGACAAAGAGCCTGAGTGAATTTTTTAGGACATGTCCCGGCTTAAGTTGACTAGCGCAGCAATTTGTGTTAATTACAATTGAGATAACCTTTGCTGGTAGAAGTCAATAATTTTTGCCGTGACTTCTGAAATTGAAAGACCATCGGTTTGTATTTCAATTGCATCGGCTGCTTTCTGCAAGGGGGAAACTTTGCGGGTGCTATCTTTCCAGTCGCGTTCGGCGATGTCTTTTTCCAGCTGCTCTAAACTGACTTCGGGTTGACCTTGTTTTTTAAAGTCTTGCTGACGACGCCGTGCGCGTTCGCTAACCGAAGCGGTTAAAAAGATTTTGACTTCAGCATCGGGAAAAACGTGAGTACCGATATCCCGTCCTTCAGCAACTAAACCACCTTTTTTACCCCAGTTTTGCTGTTGTTTAACTAATGCTTCACGTACAGCGCTTTGTGCGGCTATGGCGGATACTTTTGATGTTACTCCTGGCGTGCGAATTACCTGAGTAACATCAGTATGATTAATCCAGACTCGTACAGGAGATTGTAAATTTTCGCCCGGAGTCAGTTCAATGACACACAGGTTAGCTAATTCAGCGATCGCACACTCATCATCCAAAGCAATTTCTTCTTGCAACACTAGCCAGGTGAAAGCTCGATACATTGCGCCAGTATCTAAATATACTAGACCCAAGTTCGCTGCCACTTGACGAGCCACCGTTGATTTACCAGCACCAGCCGGTCCATCAATGGCGATGACGGGAGAGCGATCGCGCAGGATGGTATTATCAATCAAACGTGTAGAACCAAGACGAGCTGCGATCGCAAGCATTCCTTCCTCCTTAACTTCCTCTAAAGACATCAACGTAGTCGGTTCAACCAATTCAATATATTCGACTAAAACAGTAGTGACCATTGCTAGTTCTTGCTCCACCGCTGCTATAAGAGTGCTGGTGTTACGAACGCCCGCTTTAAATGCTGCTTCAGCTTGCCGCAAGCCGCGATATAATGCCGCTGCCTGCTGCTTTTGCGTTGCAGTCAAATATTGATTGCGGGAACTCAAGGCAAGACCCGATGCTTCGCGCACCGTAGGACAAGCAACAATTTCTGTCGGCAAATTCAAATCAGCCACTAGCTTTCTAATAATTGCCAGTTGCTGACCATCCTTTTGACCGAAATAGGCTCGATCGGGCTGTACCAAGTTAAAAAGCTTGGTAACAATCGTAGCCACACCCTGAAAGTGACCTAGCCGAGAACGACCACACAAGCGTGATATCATAGCAGATGGAGGGATAACTTGTGTAACAATTGAATCTTGTATACTCTTCTGCGGAACTCCTAATTCTTCCGGAGAAGGCGCAAAAATCGCATCCACACCAGCTTGTTCACAAAATTGTCCATCTGCCTCTAAAGTTCGAGGATAGCGTTGAAAATCCTCATTGGGACCAAATTGCAGGGGATTGACGAATATACTGACGATTACCGTGGCGTTTTCTCGCCGTGCCCGTTCTATCAAGCTTAAATGACCTTGATGCAAAGCTCCCATCGTCGGAACCAGACCAACTGGTGTCTGATACCAGCTGGTTGCCTCATTTGATAGCAGTTCCTCCGACTGGCAAAGCTGATTTTCCGAACGACGTTTAGCTAAATAACAGCGTAAAGCTGCAACTGTTGTCAGCAGGCGCACAAAATACCCCTAGTTCTTCTTGAGCCTCTCCCCCGTTAGTTTATATCTGAATTCGGGGAAAAACGAGTGAACTAGGGGAAATGGGGAGTGGGGAATGGGGAATGGGGGAGGGGGGACAAGGAAGACAAGGAAGACGAGGAGACAAACTCCCCCTGCCCCCTGCCCCCTGCCCCCTGCCTCCCTACCTTCCTAAGACTTCAATCCGCACTGGTGCTACACCACTGCCCATCATTCCTAAAATTCGGGCAGCGGCAACAGAAAGGTCAATTACTCGACCGCGAATGAATGGACCGCGATCGTTAATTCGCACTACTACAGAACGACCGTTGCGGGTGTTGGTAACGCGGACTCGCGTACCAAAGGGTAAATGGCGATGGGCAGCGGTTAGTTTTTCTGGATTAAATCTCTGACCGCTGGCGGTGCGACTGCCAGAACCATCATAGCCATAATAAGAAGCTACTCCCCGGAGGGAGACTTTCACAGGTCCGACATTAATCTCTGATGGCAATTTTGGTATTGATAGTGGCGATCGCGCTGGTAAGTTAAGAATCTGGTTTAGGGGAGATGCATTGCCTAGTAATCTCCGCAAGCGATTGGTGGCTTGCAATGCGTCTTCTGCCAGATTATTGGTTGTGTCTGGCGATCGCGTTTGATCGTTGATTTCGACCAATTCTTCGTTATTGACTTTGATGATATAGCGATCGCTCGATGTTTGGTCAGCAGAGACACTTTTATTTTGTGCTTGATTTGTTGTCGCGCTAAGAGCTTTCCAACTGACGATTATTTGACTGGCATCTACATTTTCCCGGCTTAACTGGTTTATCTTCGCTGCTACTACACCAGCTCTTTTAACCGGGTCATCATCGCCAATGTTTGTTTGGTTATTGACAAAAGTTGTAGTTCCAACACTCGCTACTTTTACAGAAGTGTCAGCAACAGCATTGTTTGACTGTGTACTTTGAGTATCACCACCAGTTACACCAACTTTGGTATCTACTTTCGTTTCTTCGCTCTTCACTGGTGTAGAACTCACAAAGGTGAGAACAGGAATTTTGCGAATAAATAGCGTTGCAGCTTGACGACCTCCAATATTGTGAGGATGAATTTCCGTAATTACGGCATCCGAGGTAAGGTTCCCTGCTGAGGATTGATACTCTCCCACCTTGACGATATCGGCTGAAGGTGTTTTTTCGGAAGCGGTATCCGTTTCCTTGTCTGTTTGAGCGCGACCGATTGAGGGCATTCCCAAAACAGTCATAAACAGGGTGACAATAGTCCACAAATGTCTTTGATTCATGCGTCCGTTTTTAAAGCGTGTGAAGAACTGAAGTTTTATCTTTCGTGAGATTTTGCACCACAATCATGTAAAATGCCCCAAAAATTTAAACTCATTCCGCTTTCACTTTTTCTTTATAACTGCAACAGATTAACATGAACCTTTTGCCTAGGGGATCGGGGTTGTATTGTAACTCTTGGTAAATTTATCAAATTTAAATTTAAATTTTCAGCACAAAACCTTTCCCAAAAGCGGATTTTGGCTGTTTAAGAGTTGTCTGGAAAATTAAAATTTTTCTTAGGGAAACTTAACAATATTTAGTGGATAAATTGGTTTGGATAGTGTCTTCAACCGTGCATCAAGTTAATTGCTGTATGCGTAAAATCGAAAACAAAAGTCAAATGCACAAAATAACTTAAAAAACAATAGGATTAAGTTGATAAATTTAAATATAAATACTGATATTTTATTAGATTAATCAATTGATTGCTTTTCATCTCAAAAGTATCTGCAAAACTTGAGATTAATTATCTTTTTCAAATAGTTTGATTCTATACAAACCCCGAACCACACAGTCTTAACCGATGTTTGAGAATTTGTCAAATAAGCCACCTATGGCAATAGTAGCTGCTAGCATTGACACTCCCCTGGCGGAAGAAATATGAGAAAATTAACCAGAGTTAATCGGCAAATTTTCAGTTTATTTGCCGATATAGCGAAAAACTACGGAAAGTTTCCCCCGCATCGCGTTTTTATTAAGCACTGGAGTGATGTAACTTCGTTGATTTGGTTAAAACAACGCGCTCACAGGCAACGCGGATTTCTTCCTTAGTCCAAGCGTCCCCAGTCCCCCAGTCTAAGCGTCATGGCACAAGAAAATTTAGAAGCTGTTCTCAACGACTTGCATTGCAAATACAAGTCACTGCAAGATGGTGCAGTAGCTAAATATATACCGGAATTGGCAAAGGTGAATCCGGAGTTGTTTAGCATCTGCGTTGTAACTGTTGATGGTGAGGTTTACCAAGTTGGTGATGACAAACAGTTATTTACAATCCAGTCGATTTCCAAGGTGTTTGCATATGGACTTGCGCTTGAGGATCATGGACGGGATTATGTTTTAACTAGGGTTGGGGTGGAACCGACGGGAGATGCATTTAATGCAATTATTTTAGATGAGCAATCAAATCGACCGTTAAATCCAATGGTAAATGCGGGAGCGATCGCCACCACCAGTTTAATCAAGGGTAATGGTGCAACCGAACGTCTCAATCGAATGTTGAATATGTTTCGCGGATACATCGGTCATGATGTATTCGTTGACATCTCCGTATTTACCTCAGAGCGCTCCACCGGACATCGCAACCGAGCAATGGCGCACTTAATGCTAAACTTTGGCATGATTGATCGTAACATTGAAGAATCGCTGGATTTGTACTTCCAGCAATGCGCCGTGATGGTAAATTGCCAGGACTTGGCAGTTATGGCAGCTACTTTGGCGAACAAAGGTATCAATCCGGTTACAAAAGAGCGTGCCGTGAATAGCAGTTATATAAAAGACATTTTGAGCGTCATGTATACCTGCGGGATGTATAATTTTGCCGGGGAATGGGCTTATAAAATCGGTATTCCTGCGAAAAGTGGTGTTTGTGGTGGAATTATCGCTATAGTACCAAATCAGATGGGAATCGGAGTGTTTTCGCCACGTCTTGATGCGCGTGGTAACAGTGTTCGCGGGGTGAAGGTGTGTGAAGAACTTTCCCAGCAGTTAGGCTTACATCTATTTGAGTGTTCGCGCAATAATTTCAAGTCGGGAGATTTATGTAATTAAATTTTATTTATCTTAAGTAATAATAACCAGAGATTTGGCAATACAAAAAAAACAAATTTACCCTAATTTATTATCATTAGATGAGCCTTTAGGAAGAGTAAATTGTATTTTAAATATTTTATAATTATATAAGGAATGCTTAATGCCCGTTATTCAGATTAAAAAAAACTAATAGAACGAACATGGTAAATAAGGTTATTAACTTTTATTACCTTGATGTTGACTGTTAAAGCATTGAGTACGAACAAGTTAAAATATTTGAGATTCAATCATAGCATCTATATTAGCAAATTTTTCAGATTTGGCAAATTAATAATGTAATGTTGTATTTAGCTACAGTCCTGACAGCTAACTTTGATATACGCCTGATTGTCCTTTCAATTGCTATTGCCATAATTGGTTCATGCATTGCCTTAGATATAGCTGAACAAATCTCCCTTGCTAAAACATCTAGTCGGCTGTGGTGGGTGACGGGTAGCGCACTTACCTTAGGAATTACTATCTGGGTAATGCACTTTATTGGCATTCTTTCATATCGGCTGCCGATACGAGTTGAATATGATTATACTATCGTCTTAATTTCAATCATAGTAGCAATTGTCGGTTCAGCAATTGGATTTTTTATTATTAGCTGTCAGCCGAAAGTGGGTAACGTAACGTTATTAGTTGGGAGCTTTTTTGTAGCAGGTGCAATTATTTGTATGCACTATACGGCAATGTTCGCACTGAAAGTTTCTGCCGAGCCGGTGCATGACTTAAAGTTAATTCCTCTAAGTGCTGGAGTAGCGATTGGTGGCTCATTAAGCGCTTTCTGGCTAACATTTCATCCCTTTAAAGACAAGATTGTATCAACAGAAGTGCGGAAGCTTTGCACTGCTTTGCTGATGGGAAGTGCGATTTCTGTAATGCACTACATTGCAATGGCAGGCATTAAGTTTAAGGTGAAAAATGTTTCAGCCTTGTTAGATGTTCCCGGAGATAATACCGTATTGATAATTGCAATTAGCATTGCTACTTTAATTGTTTTGATATTAGGACAACTGGCTGCTTTTTATGGTCGGCGTTTGAGTGCTGAATTGGCAACAACAGAAGCTTTGCGTAAAAGCGAAGAACGTCTAGAACAATTGGTAAAAGAGCGCACTCAAGAATTAGAAGCCGCAAAAATGATTGCTGAAGCTGCCAACCGTACAAAGTCAGAATTTCTAGCTAATATGAATCATGAATTGCGAACACCGCTAACTGCAATAATTGGGTTTTCGAGCGTACTTTTACAGAAAGTCTTTGGTCCGTTGAACGACAAACAAGAACAGTATGTTAAGGGAATCAATAAGTGCGGATATCAACAGTTAAATCTGATTAATGACTTGTTGGATTTAGCTAAAATTGAGGCAGGACGAGAAGAATTAGATATCGTCACTTTAGCAGTAGAACCTATTTGTCAAGACTGTCTTGCGGTGATTCGCGAACAAGCGATCGCTCGCGGTTTAGATTTATTATTAGAAATTGCGCCAGATGTTACGATTTGTAATGCTGACGATCGCCGATTGCGGCAGATATTATTAAATTTACTTTCAAATGCTGTCAAGTTTACCGAATGCGGCTTTGTGAAACTAAAAGTTGAGAAAAAGTCTGGCTTTATTAACTTTGCGGTAATCGATACTGGTATTGGTATTGCCCCAGAGGATCAACAAAAGCTTTTTCAAACATTTCAGCAAGTCGGTAGCGATCGCGATCGCCAACGTCAAGGTACAGGATTGGGTCTTGCTTTGTCAAAAAATTTAGCCCTACTTCATAAAGGCGATATTACAGTTGAGTCTGAGTTAGGAAAGGGTAGTAACTTTACTTTACTTTTACCCGAATCGCCAGTAGTCAATTCTTTGCAAATTGTGGAATAAAAGCGATCGCTATTTTCACGATTACTTTATACTTAATTATTTGTTGATATAATATCATGTCCGCATAATTAGTTATGATTCCCACAGTCATTGCACCCCACCCCTTTATCCCCTCCCCGCAAGCGGGGAGGGGAGACGAAGCGTAGCTTTGGCGGGGCGGGGTTCTTCTGGTTTAATAAGTAATCAACCGGACACGATATAAATGCTCATTTTCTTCTACACGCGGTTAAAAATCAAACAATAAAGTTACGAAAATACTCGGCTTTTAAAACATAGCTTTGTAAAAAATTCATAAACTCTCAATAGTCTTTACAGTTAGTTTAAAAACGATTTCATATTTAGCTATAAGATAAAAATAGTTGTGTCGCTACTAAGACGCTCTGGACTAATATGTAAATTACTCTTGCACATCATGTTTATAACAACAGACTCTAAAAACTGGCGACAAGAAAGCCGTTATAGTAGTCGGGGAAGTGTGTACTTATTCGCTCCGATGGTCAACTTCAACATAATGGCTGAAGTTGGTGACACTCCACCCTAGATGTGCATGTATTTACTTGGAAATTTTTAGATAAATTCAATAATTACATCCAAATGAAGTAAGAAAATTTTACTTTTGTGTTGGTATCACTTAAACAGATGTAATTTAGTTGAAATTGCTGCTTTTGTAATTGAATAACGCGCATCAAACAGCCGATCAAATCTGCATGTATAAATTAGTAATTATGCAATTATCTTGACAGGCAAATTGATTCTTATTCGGTTCTTAATTAGTTCCGAATATATAAAGCAGTGTCTCTAATTTCCAGGAAATATCAATATTCAATACTAACTACCAAAGTTGCTTGTAAGCAAATAAAGCATCTCTTAGACAGCTTTATCTAACAATTAAATAATACCTGCGTTTAATTCTCAGAGATACCTTTTGGTTTTTGAAAGTTTGATCGACCATTTGGTTTGTATCTGTGCTTTTTAATGACTATACATTCCGAGAATGCAGATTAAAAAGTATATCTGACAACGCAGGACAGAATGCAAACATCAAGACAACTATTTATCTGGGTGAAAATCATGAATAACCACGGCTATATCTCAAAGTGGAAAAAAATCCAAGAAACTGTTTTAACTAACTTGTTAAAAGGTATACCTACAAATTTCGTGGGTAGCAAATTACGAACTTCGCTGTATCGTAATATTTTTGGCAAAATAGGTAACTCAGTTTATATTCAACACGGTGTTGAATTCATCAACACTCCTTGTATTGAAATAGGCAATAATGTGCAGATTTTACGAGGTGTTAATCTCGATGCGAGTGGAGATAAAAACAATAAAATTTATTTAGCAGATAAAGTTGGTCTTAACTATGGTGTTGACATAAATGCGTTAAGAAATACGTGTATATATATAGATGAATCCACCTTCATCGGTCCTTATGTTTGTATTGCTGGTCCCGGCAATATTAAGATTGGTAAAAACTGTTTAATTGCGGCACACACCGGAATATTCGCTAATAATCATATTTTTTCAGATCCCACCCAGTTGATTGGCTTACAAGGTATAACTCGCGAGGGAATTGTAATTGAAGATGATTGTTGGTTAGGTTCTGGAGTGAAGGTATTAGATGGAGTCACCATCGGTAAAGGTAGTGTTATTGGTGCCGGTTCTGTTGTTACCAAAAATATTCCTCCTTTTTCAGTTGCTGTAGGTGTTCCGGCACGAGTAATTAAAAGCCGTAATACCCAAATTGCAGAATCTTCAATGTTAAGGTTGACCTAAGTTTGTACAAATAAAGCCTGGTAATTTGATATACAAACAGGCGAATATTTATTAGTTTTTAACGTAATTTAATTATGCAAATGATAATTTTTGCATAGTAAAATTGCAGTTTTTAAACTTGAAAACTCATATATAGATAAGGAAATTGATTTAATGATTCAATTAATAGAAAAAGCTCCGGAAAAACGGTTGCGTCTTCAGTATTTAGATGGCTTACGTGGACTGGCAGCAGTGTATGTGGTACTTGTCCATATCGAACCATCTATAGGAGAACAATTGCCTAATTGGTTACAACTTTTTATCAAAACATTAAGATATGGTCGCGTTAGTGTTGTAGTGTTTATTATACTTTCTGGCTACGTTTTGATGGCATCAGTAGTTCGCTCTAAGAACGGTTATGTAGCTGGAGGTTTGTTGGGTTATATTAAGCGGCGATCGCGTCGAATTTTACCACCATACTATGCCACACTTTTTTTCTGCGTCTTACTAGCAGCAGCAATATTTATATTAGAGAAATTTACTAGTTTTCAATGGAATGAAATAGCTGGTAAAGGTCCATTTTCTCCTTACTTTTCCTTGAGTGATTTCGGCTATCACCTGCTACTAATTCACAATCTTATTCCAGGTGCCTATATGTCCATTAATCCACCATTATGGACTGTGGCTACTGAATGGCAGTTATACTTTATATTTCCGCTATTCTTATTACCTATATGGCGACGTTTTGGATTAACTTCAGTTGTTATCGCTGCTTTTTTAATTGGAATAGCACCCTTATATCTTTTCAATGGATTGTTTGAAACAGCTAGTCCTTGGTTTCTTGGTTTATTTGCCTTGGGAATGGCAGCAGCAGATATTGGACTTTCGCAAAAATCGAAATTAATTGCTATGAGAAATTCTCTCCCGTGGGGTGTATTGACAATTATATTTACTGGCGTAGCTTTTTTAACTGAATGGCGAAAATTGGGATTGCATATATGGATTAGTGAAAGTTTTTTTGGTCTGGCATCTGCTTGTTTATTTATTTACTGCACCAAGTTTGCGATCGCTGACAAAAAGCTACCTTCAATTTTACGTGTATTTGAGCATCCGATTGCGATCGCACTCGGAGTATTTTCTTATAGTCTCTATCTCACTCATGGACCAGTATTAGTGTTGGTACGTTACTTTCTTTTTAGTCTGCAATTATCTCCTGTATTATTTGCGGTTACATCTTACACATTAGGTCTGGCAACGTCGTTAGTAATTGCTTATTTGTTTTACTTACTTTTTGAAAGACCATTTATGTCTGGTTTCTTAAAGAAGCGTAAAGTAAAAGATGCAGTAAGTTGACCAAATAATTATTAATTCATAATTCATAATTCATAATTCATAATTCAAAAAAATGGGTAAAGCGCGAACACGCTCATTAAAAATAAGCTACAACTTCTGAAGTGGAAAGTTCAAGCTGACACTGATTTAAGTTATTAATTACATTAATACAGGAGGTTTAGCTACTATTTATTTTCACATAATTAGCAAAAAAACAAAACAGGGTGTTAATTTAATGAAACAATTAACTACGACATCAACTGACGAGAGAATACGTCTGCATTTCTTAGATGGAATACGTGGTTTGGCAGCATTGTATGTGGTATTTTGTCATATTTTGCCGCACCAAGGGGAAAACTTACCTTTGTGGATAAGTTTGCCAACTAAACTATTAAGATATGGTTCTTTTAGTGTGGCAATTTTTATTGTACTTTCTGGCTACTGTTTAATGTTGCCAGTAACTCGCTCTCAAACCGGTTACATTCCCGGAAATTTATTTAATTACTTTAAAAAAAGAGCGCGAAGGATTATACCACCTTTTTATGCAGCTATTATTTTCTGCTGTGTATTAGCTCTGATTATATTAACTCTAGAGCGATTTACAACTTTTCAATGGCGTGAAGTTCAGTACGATTGGTTTTCTCCTTATTTCTCATTTTTAGATGTAATTTTGCACTTTTTAATAATTCATAATTTGCTTCCAGGAAGTGATGTTTATATTATGAATATACCATTATGGAGTGTGGCTTTAGAATGGCAGATTTACTTTTTATTTCCTTTAGTTTTTCTACCTGTGTTGCGACGTTGGGGTTTGTTGTCAGTGATAGCGATCGCTTTTTTAATTGGACTTACACCCCACTATTTATTTAATAATTATATGGACCCAAGCCGTCCTTGGTTTGTCGGTTCATTTACTATCGGAATGGCTGCGGCAGAAATCGCATTTTCACAACAGCCACAACTAATAAAACTCAATAAATCTTTGCCGTGGGGTAAGCTAGCGGCAATTTTTGCAAGCGTTGCTATCATCACTGAATGGAAAAAACTAGGAGTTGATGCTTGGATTTTCGAGACTTTCGCGAGTATAGCTGCCGCTTGTCTAATAATCTACTGCACCAAGATTGTGATTGAACGGAAAACACCACCTTTAATTATGAGACTATTCGAGCATCCGATTGCGATCGCACTCTCGACATTTTCTTACAGTCTGTATCTCACTCACGGACCAGTAGAAACGCTAATCAATCACTGGCTTGTTACTTTAAATATGTCTCCGGTAATGTTTGCAGTGACATTATACTTATTGAGTGTGGGAATCTCGTTAATATTTGCCTATTTATTTTACTTAGCCTTTGAAAGACCTTTTATGTCTGGTTTCTTAAAAAAGCGGAAAGTCAAAGATGCAATTAGTTGAGAATTACAGAAAACCTAGAAAGAAAATGCAGCTTGTTTGTAGGGAATTTTACTTCACTACATTTTTTTGTTAATTTTATAATATCAAAGCGATCGCTCTTTTCTATGTCAAAATTTATAGTTAGACGATATTCCCAGTTTAGCATTAACCCCCAGACAGATTTTTAAAAAAGCAAAATTACTCTAGCCGCAGTAAAATTTTGTAAGCTATAACCGGAAAAAGACAATGATGGATGGGTAGAACAAGTGCGAAAAAATCAACTGCTTTACATCTTATTTGCACTTAGCTTACTAAGCATTTTAGGCTTTTCTTACGTCTCGGATCTCTCAGAGCGATCGCCAATCACTAGTTGCCGCAGATGGGGATTTTATTCGTCAAAAGGTGAAAAATATTACGCTCATCCAGAGAAAATTGTAGTAAAACCTTGGGTTGGTCCGCATAATGTTTACGGCATGTTCATGATTCCGGATGGATATCGTAATGACTTTTTCTTTACAGTCACAATAGATAAAACTGACGTTCACTGCGGAGTTATGGATGAAGCTGCTACAAAATTTGCCGCAGGCGTAAATGCCAAACCAGGATATTATCTGATAAAAGGACTTTTGAACACGCGAGTTGCTCTTCAACTAATTATCCAAGGTAAAGGAGATCAATTAAAGCAGCCACAAAATTGGAGAGTGGGTTACGTCAATAAAGAATGAGGGGAATGGGGAATGGGGAATGGGTAATGGGGAATAGCTTTTTCCAATTACCAATTACCAATTACCAATTCCTTCATACCAACATCCCCGCAATACAAGCGGTGATAAAACCTGCAAGCAATCCGCCAATCATCGACTTTACACCCATACGTGCCAAATCGTGCTGGCGGTTCGGTGCCATCCCCGTAATACCACCGATGGTAATCCCGATTGAGCCGATATTCGCAAAATTACACAGCGCGTAAGTTGCAATAATTACTCCTCGCTGGGAAATTTTGCCATCTTTAATCAGTTTCCCTAAATCCACGTAAGCAATAAACTCATTTAAAATAGTCTTTTTACCCAACAACGCTCCGACTTGTCCGCAATCAGCTAAAGGCACGCCCATCAACCACGCCAAAGGTGCCATAATAAAAGATAATATCCATTCCAATGACAACTGCGGTAAATTAACAAGCGCTCCCAACCATCCCAGCAGCGCATTCACAGCGGCTAACAATCCCAAAAAGGCAATAATCATCACCCCCACATTAACGGCTAATTTCACGCCGTCAAGCGCCCCTGTTGTAGCAGCATCTATCACATTGACGTAATTCGTCTGAACATCCATCTTTATCTTACCCACTGTGTCCGATACTTCCGTTTCTGGGTAAAGCAGTTTTGCTACCACTAAAGCAGTAGGGGCTGTCATAAAGAAAGCGGCAATCAAGTGTTCTGCTGGTATACCAAGCGATAAATAAACACCCACTACCCCACCTGCAACTGTCGCAAAACCAACTGTCATCACTGCAAATAATTCTGATTGCGTCATTGTTGCGACAAAGGGTTTAACGATTAACGGTGATTCAGTGGGTCCCAAAAAGATGTTACCAGCAGTCGATAACGATTCAGCTCCTGATGTTTTCATTGTCTTCATCATCACCCACGCCAGCTTATTCACCACCCACTGCAAAATACCGTAGTGGTACAACACACTGATGAAGGCAGAGAAAAAGATAATTGTTGGTAGCACTTGAAAGGCAAATAAATGCTCTTTAAAATTCTCTCCAAAGACAAATTTTGCACCTTCATCAGAGAATGCTAAAAAATTACTTACCACATCGCCGAGAGATTTAAATACAGCTAAACCACCGGGAGTTTTCAGAATTAGCAGCGCAAAGGCAAACTCCAACCCCAACCCCCAAGCGATAGTTCGCCAACGTATAGCGCGACGGTTGTTAGATAATGCGTAGGATATGGCGATGAAAACTAATACACCCAATGCGGAAATAGCGCGTTCCATGTATACTCCCAAGGCAATTAAGGTATTGTAGAAACGTTCCGTCCGGAACGTCTCTACTAAGACACAAAGAATACACAAAAATATATCCCTTTTTTTACTTCCTGATGTCTTTAGTGGTAAACCACCTTTTCGGGGTAAATTCTGTTCATTACGAACCAAACGAGTTTGTGCAGCAACCTTTTTTACACTTGGTTTCTTCTAAAATTGAGTTATTTACTGCTTAAAAAACAGGTGAAATTAACTTAGGAAATTATTGATGATACGTAGTTTCAGAAAATACCATCGCCAAGCAAGCGATCGCTCTTTGTCTTCCCTTATTTCTCACCGTACTCACCGGCATGGGTTTTACTATTGCCCACGAATGGTTGCACCAAGACCAATTAGGCAGGTTTCTCCTCGGACTTCACACCTTGGAAATTTTACATTTAGAGAAAATTTATCCCCTCTTAAACGGTTTGGGGTTAGTCGGCTTGTTGATTACTGGTGTAAGTATGATAGGTTTATTTCGCATTCATAGCTTAAGAATTATCTGCTACATAAAATCTAGACAAAACTAGACATTACTTGACGTTTCAATGGGAGCATGGGAGCGGTTATCCCTTAACGTCCAGACACGGTTTAGCCAACCGTGCATAATTTTCCAGATTTTGAGATGCATTTAAATCTCGGTCGGCAGTGTGCTGACATTTCTGACACACATAAACCCGCTCTCTGAGACTAATTTCTCGAATTTCTCCACAATTTGAACAAGTTTTACTAGATGGATAAAATCTATCAACTTTTACGACAGTTCCACCATATCTAATTACTTTATATTCAACCTGTCTACGAAATTCAGAAAAATTGGCATCACTGACAGCACCAGCTAACTTATGATTTTTCAACATCCCCGAAGTATTCAAATCTTCCAAAGCAATTACTGCGTGGTTTTTGCAGATAAATGTAGTTGCTTTGTGGGTGGCATCTTTACGTATATTAGCAATACGTCGATGCCCCTTAGATATTCTTAATTTTTGTTTTTTATAACGATTACTACCTTTAACTTTTCTCGAAAGTTGACGCTGTAATCTCGTTAACCTTTTTTCCGCTTTTTGGAAAGCTTTTGGGTTGACAAAAATCACTCCTGTTGTAATGGTAGCTCAAGTTTTTATCCCTAAATCAACCCCGACATAATCATATTCTTTTTTGGTGATTTGGGCTGCTATTTCATAAGAACAAGAAATGTACCAATCTCCTGCTGTTTGAGATATAGTGAGCTTTGTGGTTGTTGTGCGAGGTAAAGATTCATAAGTATAAACCCATCCAATGGTAGGTAATTTTATTCGTTTACCACCCAAATTTATTGGTTTTCCGCCTGCATTAATTGTAAAACTGTCATTTCTCCCTTTTCGTTTAAACTTGGGATAGTCTGCACGTTTTTCAAAGAAGTTTTTAAAGGCTTTCCCTAAATTCTCAAAAGCAAATTCTGTGATTTTTTGACAAATACCTTTTTCTTTAATCCATGTCAAAACTGGTTTAACTTCATTATTAAAAAATTTCTTTAAAATCAAGTGATTTGGTTGATATCCTGACCGATATAAAGCTTGCCATGTTGCCAGTCCCCAGTTGTATGTAAATCGGGATATTCCAACGTGTTTTGACATCAGAATTTTTTGTGCTGATGTCAATTTTAGCTTGGTTTTAATAGAGGTCAGCAACACAAATTTACTTTGATGATTTAGCAACCACGTTTCAAATCATCACATAACTTGTCGAGGTAAGTCTAGGAGGTTGATGTAAATTTTCTTAAAATAAATGGACGGTTTTTTGGTGCGGTTTGTCAAGAAATGTCAGGTTTTGTCGGGGAAATAGTCTATTAGGACATAACTCACGCAAAGGCAAGGCAGCGCGTTGCGGGGGTTCCCCCCGTTGTAGCGACTGCCGTGCAAAGGCGCAAAGAAGAACTTTTTTACTTTGCGACGGCAGTTGCTTTAAGCCGGGAAACCCGTCCAACGCACTGCCTCGTCTTTGCGACTTTGCGTGAGACAATCTAACTCAAATTCATCACCGTGCGATAATGCGCTTCAATTTGCGCGACGGTTTGCGATTTGCGGGTTGTCTGCCACTGACTGTGGTTGAATAATTCTTGCCGCAAGTTATCAACATCGATAGTTTTCACTTTACCATCGGCGACGATTTGCTTGCCATTCACCCAGACGCTATTTACAACGTTGGTGGGACGACCTAATACTAATAAACCAATTGGATCTGTACGCGGCAAGAGTGATAAACTGGTGAGGTCATACATTACTAAATCGGCTTTTTTCCCAACGCTGAGAGAACCGAGTTCCGAAGTCATATTTAGTGCTTTTGCACCACCTAAGGAAGCCATTTCTACAGCTTGACGGGGTGTAATCCAGTGTTGATAATCTGAGTCGGTGACGTTGTGCAATATTGAACCGATTTTGATCGCTTCGAGTAAGTCTTGGGAATCGTTGCTGGATGCACCATCACAGCCAAAGGTGACGTTTATCCCAGCTTGACGATATTTTAATATGGGAGCGATGCCGCTGCCTAAACGCAAATTGCTTAAGGGGTTGTGAACGACTGTAGATTTCGTTTCTGCAAGGATGGTGATGTCAGCTTCAGTTAAGTGAACGCAATGTGCTAGAGAAGTGCGATCGCTTAAATACCCAATTCGTTTAAGATGTTCTACAGCACTGCAACCGTATTTTTCTTGAGCGAGTTTTTCTTGCGCTTTGGTTTCGAGTAAGTGCGAATGACGGCAAAGGTCATATTTTTCGCTTAATTCAATACACCCGGTAAACAAAGCATCAGAACACAATTGTATCCCTGTTGGTGCTGTAGCAATATACATACCCTCATCTGGACGATGAAATTGCTTTACCGCTTCAGAAATAATTTCTAATGTTGCCTGCGTTGAGCGAAAATAAGGCTCATGGATTTGTTCTGATTCTCCGGATGGTATCCCCGCACTCAAAGATTCATCTTGAATTAACGGTGCGACAAAAGCACGAATTCCCACTTCTTTGTAAGCGCGAACCGCAGAGGCAATGGTTTCTAACTCTTTCCCCGGAATTAGTACCAGATGATCTACTACAGTTGTACCACCCGAAAGTAAAGTTTCTACGGCTGTACCCAACGCGCTGAGATAAACCTTCTCAATATCCAGGGGTGCAAAGTCGTAAAGTTCCGCTAACCATAATTCCAGGGGAAACACTGACATAATTCCCCGCTGCCACATTTCTGAAGAGTGAGTGTGGGCGTTGACGAAACCGGGAAGTAACAGTTTATTTTTACCATCAATTGCGCTGTTCGTCGCATCACACCCAGGAGAGATTGCAGCGATCGCATTATCTACAACCTGCACATCTACGGTGTCGTAACCGTTTTCAACCGGAATTAAAACATTTCTTATTGTATCCACAATATTTAACCTTAATTAAGTAATTTCACTTCCAGGCAAATTCAAGGTACAAAGTAAAAAATGATGTTGGGTGAAGGAATTTATGAATTTGCCTTTTCGGACATTGGGAGTTGCACCAAATGCTTGGACGGTGAATCATGCGATCGCAGATATCACTCGTCCTCCCGTAACCCCACAAAGAGTTATCTTAACAACAGAAACTAAAGAGGTGCGTCTTGATTTGGCAAAAGCCGCCATCCTCGTCATTGATATGCAAAACGACTTTTGTCACCCTGATGGTTGGTTATCACATATTGGCGTAGATGTCAAGCCTGCGCGTCAGCCCATCGAACCTTTGAAAAACTTACTTCCAGAACTTCGGGCTGCTGGAGTTCCCGTAATATGGGTAAATTGGGGCAATCGTCCCGACTTACTCAATATTAGCGCCGCATCGCTTCACGTTTACAACCCCACGGGCGAAGGTGTAGGATTAGGCGATCCCCTACCTGCCAACGGTGAATTAGTACTAATGGCAGGTAGCTGGGCAGCTGCGGTAGTCGATGAACTCGAACAACTACCCGAAGATATTACCGTAGATAAATACCGCATGAGTGGCTTTTGGGATACTCCTTTAGATAGTATCCTGCGGAATCTGGGAAAGACGACACTGTTCTTTGCTGGTGTGAACGCAGACCAATGTGTAATGACCACGTTATGCGATGCCAACTTCTTAGGATATGACTGCGTGTTAGTCAAAGACTGCACTGCGACAACTTCTCCTGAATATTGTTGGTTAGCGACGCTGTACAACGTCAAACAATGCTTCGGCTTTGTAACTGACTCTCAAGCGATTTTAAAAGTGTTGAAGTAGATAGTGGATAGTTGATAGTTGATAGTGGTTAGTGGATAGTGGTTAGTAGTTCTGAGTAATTTTTGACAACCAACAACCAACAACTAACAACTAACAAATAACAATTAACAACCATCGACAACTTATAAGGAAATAAATCAAATGCCCACTAATAGTTGTGTAATTCCTGTTGTCAAGTCTCCTAAAGATTACCAAACCTATCGCATTAGTCCCGATGCTACAAATCGGTTAGCAATCATCTTTGATTCGGCAACTGCTAACTCTTCCTTAACTTCTTGTATAGAAATTTTTGATGTCGGTGGCGAAACACCGCCCAATCGCCATCAATGGGCTTTAGAAATGTTTTTTGTCATCAAAGGAGAAGGTCTTGCTGTTTGTGACGGAAAGTCTGTAGAAATTAAAGCTGGAGATAGTTTGTTAGTGCCACCCACGGGCACGCATCTAATTAAAAATACCGGTTCAAGTCGCTTGTATTTGCTGACAATAATGGTTCCTAATGAATATTTTGCGGAATTAATTAGAAGTGGTATCCCAGTAGAATTAGATGAGGAAGATATGACAGTACTTGGAAGATTAGATTCTTTAATGCCCTGTTGAAAAGGTAAAATATATACTAATGGGGCATGGGGAATGGGGAATGGGGAATGGGTAATGGGTAATGGGGAATGGGTAATGGGTAATGACTTTTCTCATTTCCAATTCGCTTTTTCCCAATTACCAATTACCTATTACCAATTACCTATTACCTACTTAGTTGCCAATTTCAGAATTTTTTCAAACAAAAAGTTATTAGCTAAATCAGTTAAACAGTCTTTTAGTAAAACATATTCTGGTGGAATTTGCTCAAGCAAATCAAAAATTAGGTCATCGCTGCATTGAGCTGCGGCATTGTATACTTGTGCTAACCATTCTGGCGACATTTGAGATAACAAAGGCACTAAATCGCCAGATAACAATATTTCTTGTGTGGTTTTTTTAGTTTTTTCTGATATTTCCGCGCTTGATTCTTGATAAATATATTCTAACCCCAGATACTGGCTAAGTTTTTCTAATAGTATTTCTTCTCGGAATGGCTTATTAATAAAATCATCACAACCCGCTTGCATGATTGCTGTTCGTTGTTCCTCAAAGACGTTAGCAGTTAAGGCAATGATTACCGTTGTTATTTGTCTGTAGTCTTCTTTAAATGACTCTCTAGCTTTAATCTCCTTGGTGGCTTCATAGCCATCCATCACGGGCATCCGCATATCCATTAAGATTAAGTGTGGTTGCCAAGTTGACCAAATAGCGATCGCTTCATCACCATTTGCAGCTTCTTTAACTGCAAAACCTATGTCTGTTAGTAGTTTAACTAGCAGCAAACGGCTTTCTCTGACATCATCAACTACCAAAATGCGATATTCTCTTTGCTTGGGCACCAAACCAATAACTCGGCGTTTAGTTTGAGTAATTTCAATTTCGCTTTCTGTTGCTAGACTAACTTTAATATCAAAAGTAAATGTACTTCCCGCACCAAAAGTACTGCTGACGCTAATATCTCCCCCCATTAATTGCACGTATTTACGGCTAATTGCTAAACCTAGTCCTGTTCCCTGTTGCGATTTTTTCCCACTTTCAGTTTGCCCAAACGCAACAAAAAGCTGGTCGAGTTCTTCCGGGGAAATACCCACACCGGTGTCTTGTATCTCGAAGATTAGGGAGTGGGGAGTGGGGAGTGGGGAGTGGGGGGATGGGGGAGAGGGGGGGGATGGGGGAGCAGGGGAAGCAGGGGGAGCAGGGGAAGCAGGGGGAGTGGGGGGAGGTGAGGGAGATGGAGAGACAAACTCTCCCTGCTCCCTGCCCCCTGCCCCCTGCCTCCTGTCCCCTTGTCCCCCTTGTCCTCCTTGTCCCCCTTGTCCCCCTTGTCCTCCCACTCCCCCACTTCCCCACTCCCCCAGCAAGACGCGCAGTGTCACACTACCGGTATCGGTAAATTTGATGGCGTTTCCTAAAAGGTTGAGTAAAACTTGGCGCAGTTTGCTTTCGTCGGTTTGTATATATTGAGGAATGGTTAAAGAATATTCAAATGTTAATTGTAAGCCTTTGTCAGCGGCGCGGAAGTGCAACATGTCTTGCAAGTTATCCAACAAGCGAATTAAGTCAAAGCTGCTGGGATTTAATGTTGTTCTACCAGCTTCAATTTTGGACATTTCTAGAATGTCGTTGATTAAATTAAGTAGATGTTCGCCGGCGCGATTGATGATTGTCAGGTTTTGCTGATTTTCGCTGGATAAAGAATTTTCTCGACTCATAACTTGAGTGAAGCCAAGAATGGCGTTAAGTGGGGTACGCAGTTCATGACTCATGTTGGCGAGAAATTCGCTTTTAGCGCGGTTAGCAGCATCAGCAGCGATCGCAGCTTGTTGTAGTGCTTGTGACTGTCTTTGAGTTTGTGCTAGCAATTCTGCTTGCTGCAAGGCAACTCCCAACTGATTGCCGATTTGAACTGCAATGCTAATTTCTCCTGTTTTCCATTGTCGGGGAGTGGAATTTTCATAACTTGCCAGCAATCCCCACAGTTGATTACCACAGTAAATCGGTACTGTAATGTAAGCTTTTGCTTGAAAGCGTTCTAAAAGTTGGACATAACAATCTTCAAATCCAGCTTTGTAAATGTCGGGAACACAAAGAAAACTTGCGCCTCGAATGTACATACCGCCTTGAGTTTTTTGCAGATAACTATCCAAAACCTGGTTCTGGTTATCTTGACTATTTAACATTCTGACTACACAACGGTCATCTAGTAAAGCACCATTGGTGAAGTTGGGATCGTTTTGATCTTCTTCTATCAGAGAAATCCAGTTATTGCTTACCGACTCGGCGACAAATTCGCCACTCCAGTTGTCATTAAAACGATAGACAACTACGCGATCGCAGTTGAGTACTTGCCGCAATTCTTGAGTTGTCGCGGCAAATATCGTCTCTATATCCAATGTCTCGCGCATCCTTTGAATTACGCGAGCGATGGTACGTTCTCTTTCTGCACTTTCATGCAAAGCTACTTCTGCTACTTTATGCTCAGTTATATCCGTTATTGTACCGATAAAGCCTTTAATTTCTTTGTTATCGTCAACTTCAGGTAATGCTTGACAAATGACCCAAATATCCGTGCCATCAGCACGTAAAAAGCGATGCTCGCATTGATACAGAGTTTGATTTGCTGCGGCTTCCATCCAGACGGCAAAAACGCGATCGCGATCTTCTGGATACAAAGCAGATATCCAACCCATCCCCAAAGCCTCTTCTTGTGAGTATCCAGTCATCTCTGTCCAACGTTTATTTATATAGAAGCAATTATTCTCGGCATCAGTATGAAATATGCAAACTGGTGCGGCTTCTGCTAAAGTTTGATAGCGGCGCTGGCTGGTAAGCAATGCTAACTCTACTTGCTTGCGAGAAGTAATTTCAACTACAACTGTACCCACTCCAGACAAGTTCCCATCCTCACCAAGAATCGGAAAGTAAGAAGCGAGGAAATGACGCTCAGTATCCGGTTGCTTGGTTGATGCAACGCTGACTTCTAAATTAAGAATCGGTTCACCAGTCTTCAACACCTGCTCGTAAAATGGTGCAACCAAGGGAGCGATAACGGCGGGTACGATCTCATAGATAGTTTTGCCAATATAATCAAGCTGGCGTCGTCCGTAAATTTCTGCCAACAGTTCGTTAATTTGCACAAACCGCAATTGATTATTTAAAATGCTCATCCCCACCGGCGCACAACCAAAAAAGGCATTGAGACGCGCTTCTCTTAAAGCTAGTTCTCTTTCTAAAGTTTTGCGCTCAGTAATGTCTTTGTGGGTACCGGTCATTCGCAGCGGCTGACCTTTATTATCCCGTTCGCAAACCTGACCGCGAGACAGAATCCACTTCCACTTACCCATACCGGTACGCATCCGAAATTCTACTTCATAAACGGGAGTAGCACCTTGAAGATGGGCGTTTAAAGCTTTTTTAACTACGGGCAAATCTTCTGGATGTATTAATACCTCAAAAGCTGCCATATTATCTGCAATCTCGTGTTCTTTGTACGAAAGCATTTTTTTCCAATGCCAATCGCGATAAACTTTACCGGTGCTGAGATTCCAATCCCACAAGCCTAAATTGCTACCTTCTAAAGCTAGCTGTAAACGTTCTTTGCTTTGTTGGTGTTGTGCTTCTATGTGTTTTCGCACTATTAGCGCACCTAACTGGGCAGCTACTAAACCAACTAATTCCAGCAAACGCTTATCTAGTGGTAGCGAGCTGCGTTTAAAAAACACCAAAACTGCCAAGACTTGATTATCAGATTGAATCGGAACGGCAAAACCGGCTTTGAATCCTACACGGGCAGCTATTTGAGAGCGGAGAAAAGTTGGCTTGCCAACCGCAGTTACATCTTCGATCCATTCTGGCTGTTTAGTTAACCAAACTCGTCCTGGTAGTCCCACACCAGCAGCAAATGTGATATTTTGGCTATGGCGGTTGAATTTTTCTAACATGCTTTGGTCTTCGCACCAAGCCAGTTTATGTTCTAAAACAGTATTATCTTCACTGGGTATCCACGCCTCACCAAAATCCCAGTTAATTGTGTGACAAATTAAACGCGAAACTCGTTCTAAAGCACTGTTGACATTTTGGGCGCGGGTAATAGCTTGGGTTGTTAACAACAGCAAACGGCTTTCATTTTCCGCGTGCTTGCGCTCGGTAATGTCTTTAGATGTACCAAGCATGTACTGTTGTTGGTCAATCTCGATTAGTTCCGCACTAAACAGTACCGTCCTAACTTCTCCAGTTGCAATACGAAAATCGATTTCATGATTGCGAATAACTTTCGTCTGTTGCAAAATTTGGGTGAGGAAAGCACATTCTTCAGTATTCACCCAAATATTCAATTCTTGCTTGATGCGACCGATAATTTCAGAGCGAGAACAACCAAAAAACTTACAGAAGCTGTCGTTAACTTCGATATAACGTGTTTCCGGAAAAGTCGAGAGAGCAATTGGGTCGGGAGATGACCGAAAAGCTGATGCAAACTTTTCTTCAGAAGCGCGTCGCGCTGCTTCCGAGGATTTGCGCTGTGTAATATTGCTTGCTGTGCCTGTGATGCCGACAACTAAATCGGCTTCATTTTGCAAAGCGATCGCATTCACCATTAGATAAATCAGGCTACCATCTTTAGCGATGCGCTTCGTCTCATATTGAAACACAGTTTCACCGCAGAGAACACGCGCAAATAATTCTCTATCTGCCGCAACTTGTTCTCTTGGTATAAAATCAAGCCAAGAACGCCCAATCATTTCTGCGGGTTCGTAGCCGAAAACTTTTCTCACAGCAGAGTTGACAAAAGTAATATATCCGTGGATATCCGTTTTCCAAATTACATCTTGGGATGTTTCAACTAAGCGGCGATATTTGCTTTCATTCGCTTTTAAAGCGGCTTCTGTTAAAAGGCGATTGCGAATTTCTGCTTGTAGTTGGATATTTTGAATGTATAACTCGTCACGAGCTTTTTGATGTTGTTCTAGTAGTGTAGCTTGTGCGAGGGCAATTCCCACATTCGCGGCGATAGACTCTAATAATTCAATTTCTGCGGGTGTCCATTCTCGGTGGCGATCGCATTGATGTAAACCAATTACGCCATTAGCTTCACCTTTGTAAGAAGTGCGTACTGCCAGCAAGGACTTCATTTCCAGCTGTCGGCAAATATCTTGGACATTTTGCAACAGTGGATCGGCAAAGACATCATAAGAGGCGATCGCTTCATCTTGCAATAATATTTGTTGCAAATGAAGATTGCCCGCAACGGGTATTTCAAAATTCATCAACGAAGCATAGCCAGGAGATAAAAATTCGCCCAAAATGGGAATTTTTGGATTTGGCAAGCTGACGTAAGTATGAATAAGTACGCGATTCACATCAAGCGTCTCACCTATTTGACTAGCAGCTGTCTCCAAAATTTTTTTGGGATCTAATTCCGAACGAATTTTATCTGTAATTTGTCTGAGTAAATTACTGCGGTTAAGTTGTTGTTGCAGCGCATCTTCAGCAAGTTTGCAATAACTAATGTCTGTTATTGAGCCAGTTATTCGCATCGGCTTTCCGGCTTCATCCCACAGTGCCTCTCCTCGTGACAAAATCCATTTATAACTATTATCTTTGCAGCGCATTCGGTACTGAGCAATGTATTGGGTACTTTGGCGATTTAGGTAAGCCATTAAAGCACTCATCATCCGCTCAAAATCGTCAGGATGAATCAACTTCGTCCATTGTTCAAAATTATTCAATTCATCCTCAAGATATCCCAGTATCTCTCTACAGCGGGCAGAGAGGAAATGTTTATTAGTTCTCAGGTCGCGATCCCAAACGCCATCATTATTACCTTTGAGAGCTAATTGCCAACGTTCTTCGCATTTTGTCAAAGCTTTTTCTGCATCTTTGCGGCTAGTAATATCCATTACAGAAGTCACGACAAAAATTTTGCCGTCATCTTTGGAAAAAATCCCCCGCGTCATATTCACAGTTAACCGCAAATTATCTTTTCGTCTAATAGTAACTTCTTGATTTTCATCTTGTGCGCCATTGCGGATAAAATCTTGATATTCTTGAATTAAATCAGCTTTTTCTGCCTCTGTTAAACTTGGATAATGCAAAGTAAACAATTGAGCAATAATTTCTTCTCTAGTCAACTGATAAAGCTGACAATACGCTGGATTGACATCGACAACATATCCATTTTGATCCGTCAGACAAATTCCGACTTGGGTAAAATTTAAAATAGATTCTATTTGTGTATTACGGTTCTTTAACTCAACCGCAATCCGCTGACGCTCTTTTATTTCATTTTCTAGTTGATAATTCTGCTTTTGTAACTGTTTTTGCAGCCTTTGGATCGTCAGTTGATTTTCTACTCTGACAAAAATTTCTTCAACTTGAAATGGTTTGGTGATGTAGTCTACAGCACCCATTTTAAAGGCTTTCACCCTGTCAAAAACATCTTCCCCGTTGCTGAGAAAAATTACGGGGATATCGCGAGTTATTTCATCAGCCTTCAGTTGTTGGCATGTATAGCCATCAACTGAAGGCATTTTAATATCCAGCAAAATTAAATCTGGCGGAGCCAATTGCGCCACCATTAGAGCTTTAGAAGCTATATTTACACCCCGAATTGTGTATCCGCGTTGGGACAGAGTAGCAGATAAAAGTTGCAGATTATCCTGCGAATCATCAACTATTAAAATACTGCCTTGATTTGCGTGCATTGGGAATTGGGAATTGGGAGTAGGGAGTAGGGAGTAGGGAGTAGGGAATTGGTAATTGGTAATTCCCCATTACCCACTACCCAGTACTTAGTACATAGTACCCACTCCCCACCCCCTACTCCCCACTCCCTACTCCCTACTCCCCAGTCTTTTGCAACACAGTTTCTATCGCTCGCTGTTTTTGCGGATCTGCTCCTTGAGCGTATTCTAAGGAGAAGGGAACGCTGATATCTGGGGTGACACCCTTACCCTCTAACCTTTGATCGTTATTGAGAAATACATTTGTGACTGCAACGTAAAGCAGGCTGTTATCTTTCATTAAAAACGGACTACCAGCAACTACAGCACCGGTTGTTTTGGAACCAATTACTTGTCCGATGCGGTGTTGTTGAAAAGCAAACGCGAGAATTTCCTTACTGCTGCGGCTACCTTCATTGACCAACATCACCGCAGGCTTTTTCCATTGATAATTATAGGTATATTGTTTGCCATTGCGTCGAATATTCGTGACGCTTGGTCCTGGTTTTGCGGTAAATATGTTGAGATAATCTAAATCTCCTCCACCCCAACCGTCTCTAAGATCCAAAATTAATGCGTCTGCGCTTGACAGACGACCATAAATTAGGTCATCTTGCAACTGTTGCTGATGCGGATCGGCTGCATTTGACCAAATATGAATATAGCCTATTTTCTTGCCTTGTTGTTCAATTACTTGAGTGCTGGCTTGTTGAGCATCGAAAAAGATTTTAGTTGTATCGAACATCTTTGGGGCGATCGCTATTTCTTGCCGACTATTTACATCCGCTGTTCTCTGAATCAACAATTTAACTTGTTGACCCGCTTTACCCGCAAAAGATTGTATTGCTTGATACGGCTTACCATCTACACTCAGTATTTCATCGCCCACCTTCAAGCCGGAAGACGCCGCCGGACTTTTATCTAGAATCGCTTTCACAAAAATCTTGCCGTTAATCTCTTTGGTAAACGCCCCAATACCACTGTATTCAATTTTGCCTTTGGGGAAAATCTTTCTTAATTCCTTCTGTAAATCTCTACTTCTCGGATAAAAAATCCCTAAAAGCTGGTAATATTCCGGTTCATTTGCAGTGTAAAAGCGAGTGTGCGAAGTCCGCAACTGAGAAAGCATCTGATTGATGATGACAGCAGCTTCTTCAGTTGACTTTGCCCGCGCTATTTGAGGTTTATACTGTTCTCGGATGGCTTTCCAGTCTACTCCGTTAAATTTCGGGTCAAAAAAGTTGTCGTTTACTGTTTGCCAAACTTGCTCAAAAACTTGAACCTCTGGTTTTGCCAAAGTCGGTAATAGCGGCGCCAACCACAGCAAAAGCAATACAGAGAAGCTAAAAAGGATTATTATAGCTAGACGGTTTAAGCGAGATCGAAAGTTTTTCATCGTAGTGAGCGCTTCAGCGCTCTGATATCAGAGGACTGAAGTCCTCACTACAGTCCTCACTACATTTTATCTATTCACGCTGCTCATATCAGCATAGCGATCGCCTGCGGCAACACCTAATGGTGATACTTCATCAATTCGTGCAAGTTCGGCTGGTGTTAATGTAATATCTACCGCTGCAACATTCTCTTCTAAATAAGCTACGCGCTTTGTTCCCGGAATCGGTACAATGTCTTCTCCTTGCGCTAGCAACCACGCTAAAGCTAATTGTCCCGGTGTCGCATTTTTTTCCTTAGCGATTTCCTTCACACGCTCCACAACCTGAAGATTTTTGTCAAAGTTTTCACCTTGAAACCTAGGTAAATTTCTCCTAAAGTCGTCAGGTGCAAAGTCATCTGGACTGGTAATTTGTCCGGAAAGAAAGCCTCTACCCAGTGGACTGTAGGGAACAAAGCCAATCCCCAAGCTGCGAATAGTCGCTAAAATCTCGTCTTCTGGTTCGCGTTGCCAAAGTGAATATTCGGACTGCAAAGCCGTAATTGGGTGGACAGCATGAGCGCGTCGAATAGTTTCTGCCGCTGCTTCCGACATTCCCAGGTAGCGGACTTTACCAAGTTGTACTAACTCTGCCATTGCCCCGATAGTTTCCTCAATGGCAACATTGGGATCGACGCGATGCTGATAATAAAGGTCAATGTAATCAACACCAAGCCTTTGCAAAGAAGCATCGCAAGCCGAGCGAACATACTCCGGGCTACCGCTGACACCACGAGAACTGCTATCATCAGTACGCAGGATACCAAATTTAGTTGCTAAGACAACGCGATCGCGTCTATCCTTAATTGCCTTACCAACAAGCTGTTCATTTGCTCCTTTGCCATACATATCAGCAGTATCCAGCAAATTTACACCCAAATCCAAAGCCCGGTGAATCGTCGCGATAGATTCAGTCTCATCAACCGCACCGTAAAACTCAGACATACCCATACATCCGAGTCCCAATTCCGAAACCGTCAAACCCTGACTTCCTAATTTGCGTGTCTTCATAAATTCTCTCCTCGTAGTAAGCACTTCAGTGCTTAAAAAATATCTCCATCACTCGTCCGATGCCGGGAAAGCTTACGATAAAAGTCAAACAGTTCTACACGCATGACTAGAATTTTCATTCCCGGAATCACTCCACCCACACAACAGTCTCAACCAGCTTGGTGGTTTGCCTTTGTGGGCAATAAACTACTTATTCGTAATGACACTTCCAACCAAATTCCGCATTTAATAAGCTTGGCAGAAATTAACTTAACCCCAGTGCGGACACAATTTCTCGGCACAATTGATAATCACCCGTGTTATTGTGCCGAATTACCAAAAGATACTGTTCCTCCTGAGGGCATGATTTTTCGAGGACTGCGCGAGTTATACGGTATTCTGGAAGAAGATTTTTTCGCACTTAGCGGTCGAGCCTTTCAAATTATGGAATGGGATCGCACGCACCAATATTGCGGACATTGTGCAACTGCGACAACACAATTATCAGGCGATCGCGCTAAACGCTGTCCTAATTGTGGTTTAGTTAATTATCCTCGCCTTTGTCCAGCTATCATTGTTTTAATCTCTCGTGGGGAAGAACTTTTATTAGCCCGCGCTAATCGATTCCCCCAAGCAATGTACAGCGTACTTGCCGGTTTTGTCGAACCAGGAGAATCCTTAGAAGAAACCCTCATCCGCGAAGTTAAAGAAGAAGTGGGGATTTCAGTCAAGAATATTCGCTATTTTGGCTCTCAACCTTGGCCCTTTCCCAACTCGTTGATGATTGGCTTTACAGCAGATTATGCTGATGGTGAAATCGTCATCGAAGAGCAAGAAATAGCAGACGCAGCTTGGTTTAAAAAAGATAATTTACCACAGATTCCTCCAAAGTTGAGCATTGCGCGTAAACTAATTGATGCATTTGTATCTAGTTGAAGAAATTCACCGTTATTTCCCGTGCTTGTTAAGCAAAAGCCGTTATGTAGTAGTGACAAGCGATCGCTATCAACTACAAGCATTCAGCATTCTGAAAACACAAATAAATTTTTGGGAGAAGATTATAGTGAGCGTTCTCGCAAACCTCAAAAAAGAGTTGATTTCTATTTCAACTGCCACTGACATTGGCTTTAACTCCACCCCAACAATCAAGCAGCAAATCGAGACATTAGCGGAATCTCTGGAAGTGCTAAATCCAACTGTTGAACCTACAAGCTTTATGGAATTGGTTCAAGGGCGCTGGCAGTTGTTGTACAGTACATTCGGATTAGAACGAGAAACTACACTTCAACGTCTTTCTTTTGGAAAGCTGCCGAATGTGACGGTTAATGTTACTGGTATCTTTCAAGAAGTTTATCTGGATAATCAGCAGTACATTAACTTAATTGAGTTTACCGTAGGTTCCGATGTTAAAGGCGTTGCTGCGGTAACAGGACGCTACAGAGTAGAAGACTCTAAACGTCTCAACATTGATTTTTTAGAAACCTCCGTTAAAAGTGCAAGCAACGATTTGGATGTTTCCACCTTTCGCTCTTGCTTAGGAATCGATTCTCAATCAGCTTTAGAATCAAAGCTTGATTTTAGCGGTTGGTCGGATATTACCTATTTGGATGAAAATTTGCGTCTCATGCGTGGCAATAATCAAAATTTGTATGTGCTGGTGCGAACCAACTAGGCTAACTGATTGGTGAGTAATGTGTATGAGTTGCGTTTTGTTTGAGATCGGATTTTACAACTTCAGCTTTCTCAAGAGCCGATACCGTTGAAGATAAGCTAGACTTTAGCGTAGCCTCTTGTTTTGATTGCTCCTGAGTTAAACAGTTTAATGAGTCATGTTGGAGATGAATAAAGGCATTATCAGTTTTGTTGCTGGCTTCTAACTTTTTGTAGTGTTGGATTTTTTTCTGAATTACCTCTAAATTGTGATTAAGTTCGCGGATGCCTTTTTGAACCTGACGTTCATGAGCTTCGAGAATTAAACGGCGATCGCTTATAGCCTCAGGTTTCTCTCGATACAAGAACGCAAACTCTTGCATCTGACGAATTGGCATTCCTGTTGTTCGCAATCGAGTCAAAAACTCTATTCGCGTAATATCGTCAGTACGGTAACGACGATGACCGTTTGCCGCTCGGTTGACTGGCTCCAACAGCCCTTGACGCTCATAATAGCGAAGTGTATGTACACTCAGCCCGGTAAGCGCCGCCACCTGTTGAATCGTGAGTTCTGTTTCCATCGCCACCTCCGCAGAACTATACAAACTACCTTAAAACTTAGAGTGCGCTCTAAGTCAAGTGTTTTGAGAAAAAAAATTTCAAATTGCAACCGCACCCTATAGCGGATGAACGCGGATAAAATAAATATCCGCGTTTATCCTTTGTGTATCAGCGGTTTAAATCCTGTCACAGTATCAGTCCTGATGTACTGCAAGCCTTTGCTAGCTATAGTTAACGGTTAAGGCTCACAGTTAAAAGGAGGCAAGATGGAAAAACAATCAATCAACCCATCCCCAGCACTCGAAGAAATTCCCCCTGGCTGTCTCAACATCATGGGTTATATTGATGAGTCAGAAGTCAACGGTCCTGGTTGTCGTGCTGTAGTGTGGGTGCAAGGTTGTTTGCGCGAGTGTCCGGGCTGCTTTAATGTTGAATCTTGGTCATTTGAGATTAACCAACTAATTTCTATTGACAGCCTCGCCGAAAAAATCCTCAGTAATCCTCGCAACACAGGTGTAACATTTTCTGGAGGAGAACCTTTTTGGCAAGCACCCGCGCTGGCAAGTTTGGCGCGTCAGCTAAAAGCCGCAGGACTAAATGTGATGTCTTTTACAGGGTTCACTTTAGAGAAACTACAGTCAGAATCTGCACCAGCAGGGTCACAAGAGTTGTTAACACAGCTTGATATTCTGATAGATGGGGCTTTTGTCGAGTCAAAAGCAATTAATTCTCCTAACTCCCCGGTGTCTTCTACTAACCAGCGGGTGCATGTGCTTAATCCAGCCTTCCAAGACCAGATTACCTGGGCAAGCGACCAAATAGAAATTCATGTCCTCAAAGATGGTAGCCGCATCATTACTGGTTATCGCGGTAGTTGGGTAGAACAATCTTAAACACGAATCAGTGCAAGTGTCACACGAAAATGTAAAAGAAGCTCGTAGTAAGCGCTGAAGCGCTTATTTTAAGCACTAAAGTGCTTACTACGAGTTCCGAACACGAAGTTCCGAGTTCCGAACACCAACTTTCGAGTTCAGAACATCAACTTTCGAGTTCGGAACTCGAACTTTCGAGTTCAGAACATCAACTTTCGAGTTCAGAACACGAAGTTTCGAGTTCCGAACACGAAATTCCGAGTTCCGAACACGAAGTTCCGAGTTCAGAACACGAAGTTTCGAGTTCTGAACACGAAATTCCGAGTTCCGAACACGAAGCAATCGAACTTACACTGAACAAATCTCGTCCGATGATTCTTGGGGCTGCTTTGCTCACTACTGCCCCAAGAGATTAGGAAGCTTAACCGCTTGTTGCGATCCAGTGCAGCAGCTCGTTATCGAAGAGGCGACTCTCTTCAAGTTGGGGGGTGTGACTGCTTTTATCGAACACTCTGACAGTCAGATCGCGGAAACTCGCACGATACGGCTCCCAAGCAAAGTATGGGGCAACCAGATAGTCGAAACGTCCCAACGCCAGCAATACGGGGATATCGAGATCGGCGAGACCGTTGGCGATCTCGATGTCGCGAAACACCTCGCCGAAAATGTAGTCGAACATGTCCATGTTGACGTGAACATCTGACCACAGCGGTGTCGCGTCGAAAGTTGGGTCATACCAGCTTCTGGCTCCCTGTCGGATGCAGTAGGTGATGAACCGTTTTTCCGGCGCAGCGGCGATTTCATCATACAGCAGTTGTAAATCGCTTTCGAGTTTTGCCTTACGTTCGGGACAGACCGCTTCTCGCCAATACTCCTCGGTCATTTTGGCGTGAGCGGCGCTATGGCTTGGACCAGTGGCGATTATAACGAGGTGCGTCACATGCTGCGGATACCTCTTGGCATACTCAAGTGCCATGTAACCGTGACCGGAGTGTCCAATGACCACGATTTCTGACAACGCCAGATGCTGCCGGATTAGCTCCACATCGGCTAAAATCACGTCGAGTGCATAGTCGGACTTCGTGACCTCACCGACAGGTTTGGAAAAGCCTCTGTGATCGACGAAGATTAACTTTAGCTCCCGCCGCAATTCGGCTGAGAAGGTTCTTGGATAATAAATTGAGCTACCGATTACGAGGGCTGGTTTACCGCTGCCCTCAATCGAATAACCCAGTTCAAAACTTCCGGAACGAATCGTTCCGCGCTCGACGAAGTAATCGGCGTTTCCGAGTTGGGACATATCATAAACCTCGACTACGGTCCGGCTCAAATTGCATTTACCCACACCCCAAGCAACCGATAACTACTTGACAAATTTCCACTCTAATGTTTTAATTGGTGCTGTTTGAAGCGCCTCAGTCAGTTCGTCATTACTGCTAAATTGCACTTGATCGAGATAGCAAGCTTCCACTCTGACAGTAAACTCTTGCTCTTGAAAAGCCCAAGGTTGTACAGTGACAGTGCGATCGCTGCGTTGCATAACATCGTAGCGTGTATTATTTAGATAAGAAGTAATTTCTAAAGCACGTTCGCCATCAGGTAATTGCTGTTTGCAGAGAATCAGTGACAAGCGCTCGCACCATAACAAAAAAGCGTAAGCTTCAGCGGCTTCATCTTTGCTAATATTTAACTCCTTACGCCATTGCTCTTGATTTTCTAATTGTTCATCGAGAAAACTATCCAATTCTTTTGATTCACCGCGCTTTCCCTCATTGAGCAAACTCATGTGCATAGAAATTAGCATCGCCACCCATCGTCCCCGATAGCGGGCATTTTGCGTATGCGATCGCAGCCTTTCGAGATAGGTTTTCTTTTCTAAAGTAAAATCTAGTGGAGCACCAGCTTCAGTCAGGTGATTACCTTCCCACTCTTTTTCCAAATCATCATGATGGGAAATTGCAGCGATCGTTTCCAGCCAGCGTATCGGACGATCCTTTGCATTCCAGTGTCCCGCCAATTCAGCAGCAAGCAAAGCATGTGCGCGATGATAAATAACTTCCCATCCCTTCTCATGTTGATTAACTATCATAAATCATCCTCATTAATCTAGAAATTTGTGTAAAATATCCAGGACTTACGCAAAAACCAAGATCGCTCCTCCTATTCCTCTGTGTTCTCCGCGCCCTCTGCGGTTCGTTTTTTGGTCATTTTGCGTCAATCCCAATTAATCAGCTTCCTTATCTTGCACTCATCCACAGCAGAAAATCCATCCACCAAAAGCACGAAAAAAAACGCCCCTATGAATAGATTGACACCCAAAAATTGGATTATTATCCAACAGCGATTAACTCCCTACTTCTTTTTGCTACCCGCATTAATTATCTTAGGCTTAACCGTCTTTTATCCAGCACTGCAAGCGTTTTACCTCAGTTTTACCCGCTACGAATACGACATTACCCAAGCACCGCAATGGGTAGGTTTTGCCAACTTCCAGCGCTTATCCAAAGACCCAGTTTTCTGGCAAACTTTAGTTAATACACTGATTTATCTTGTCGGTGTAGTGCCCATTTTAGTCATTGCCCCCTTAATTTTGGCAATTTTGGTAAATCAAAAACTACGGGGAATGAATTGGTTTCGAGCAGCTTACTACACACCAGTAGTAATTTCAATGGTAGTTGCGGGTATCGCCTTCAAATGGCTGTATGCCGAAAACGGCTTACTCAATCAGTTGCTCAAAGGCATTTTTCCCGAAGGAATTCCTTGGTTAACTAGCCCCAAATTTGCCCTTTATAGTGTAATGGCAGTCACCATCTGGAAAGGATTAGGCTATTACATGGTGATTTATTTAGCCGGCTTGCAATCAATTGGTGCCGATGTCTACGAAGCCGCAGCAATTGATGGTTCAGATGGAATTAGCAAACACTGGGATATTACCGTCCCCTTGATGAAACCTTATTTAGCATTAGTAGCAGTAATTTCTGCCATTTCTGCCACCAAAGTCTTTGAAGAAGTCTACATCATGACTGAAGGTGGACCGCGTAACAGTTCCAAAACGATAGTTTATTATCTTTATGAACAAGCTTTCAATAACTTAGAAATTAGTTATGCTTGCACAATTGGGCTAGTGTTATTTTTAATAATTTTGAGCTTATCGATAGTGCGACTCTTCCTTAATGGTGTTAGTTTATAGAAAAAGTAAGCAGATACATCTTGATAACAGCAATCATAAAAAATGAGAGCGCAATAAGTGACGGTAAGTATTGATGAAAACGTCAGTCTAATTGGAGAAACGATGAAAGCAATTAAAGTGATGGCAACCATTGATGAGGAGGGACAACTTACTTTAGAGCGACCCTTAATAATAAATAAGAACAGTCGCGTTGAAGTAATAGTCCTCATTCCAGAAGAAACAGAAATCGATGAAGAAGATAAATCTAAAGAAGCGATTATAGAAGATTTTCGTCAAGCTTGGCATGAAGCGATGACTGGACAAACGATTTCTGTTGCTCAACTTTGGGAAGGAATTGAGGATGCAAATAGAGAAACCTTTAATAATTAATGCCACCGAACCAGAAAAACTTAAACCAATCCTTCCCAAACCTGTAATTCTTTCCACCCCAGTGACAGGTTGGAATGGTTTTTATTTTGCCTATCATCGACAGTTAAATCATAAAATTCCGGAAACTTGCCCTGACCAGCATATTAGTGCCATTTGCATTGAAGGTTTTCAGGCAAACATGAAAATCAACAAACAATGGCAACATAAATCTTACGCTGCGAGTGATGTCGCGATTTTTCCAGCACACCAAATATCTCCAGCAGTAGAGTTTGAGCAGGAATTAGGATTTATTATCCTTTGTCTTGAGCCAGAATTTGTGCATCGCGCTGCCTATGAATCAGTTGATGCTGATAACGTTGAAATTATCCAGCAATTGCAAAGCCACGATCCCTTAATTCAACAAATTGGACTTGCATTAAAAAGAGAATTAGAAATCAGTATAATTGATAGTCGCCTTTATGCAGAGTCAGCGGCAAATATGTTGGCAGTGCATTTATTGAAACGCTATTCAACGCGGAAACTTATTATTAAAGAATATACAGGTGGATTGCCAAAGTACAAATTAAAAGAGGTACTGACATATATTAACGATAACTTAGAAGCAAATTTATCGCTGGCAGAAATTAGTGCGATCGCTCAAATGAGTCCGCATTATTTTGCCAGCTTATTCAAGCAATCAACAAAAATCGCACCTCATCAATATGTCACAAAATGCCGAATCGATAAGGCAAAACATTTACTCGCAAAACGAGAATTATCAATTCTACAAGTTTCCCACCTAGTAGGATTTCAAAGTCAAAGTCATTTTGCTAAAGTCTTCCGTAAATACGTCGGCATTACTCCTCAAGCATTTAGAGCAAATTTCTAATAAATCATACTAATCTCTATATTTTAAATAGCTATATAACAATCCTAAATCATTCATCAAACTCCCTCTTTCCTCCTCTGTGTTCTCTGCGTCTCTGCGGTTCGTTTTTTCCCTATAAACAGAAGATTGCGCTAATTGTCGGAAGATTGCGCGAGACAGCTTTGAAGTGCCAATACTAAACTCAGTGTAATTAACTCAATTAATCGGAGACATTTATGTCCATGCTGCAAGGGGCACCGTGGCTATTAGCACATCGCGCTATGCTGAAAAATCAACCGATGAAAGTATCACTCTACGGCAACGACTACGTACTTTGGCAAGACAGTAAAGGTAAGATTAGTTGCTTGCCGAATGCCTGCCCTCACATGGGTGCTATGCTTTCCGAAGGTTGGTGTGTAACCAAGCCAGATAATAGTAGTACAGTGGCTTGTCCGTTTCATGCATTGGAATTTGATAGCGCTGGCTGTACAGTTTTACCAGGTTCCGACAAGCCAACAAAATCCTTAATCAAGCCATTAGAGTTAATTATTCAAGGCAATTTTATATGGTCTTACGGTGGATATGAACCGAAGATTCCTATCCCAACAGTAATGAATGAAATTGCAGCAGAGTACGAATTTATTGGTTTTACAGGAAATTGCAGCATCAAAACCGATATTCTCACTCTGCTGCTAAACATGCACGACTACAATCACCAAAATGGTACTCATCGTCAGTTATTTGAGATTGAAGAAGTTCAGCTTAAACAGTTTATCGACAACGGATTTCACTCTCATGCTTATATCGATCAACCAAGAACCAAACCTAAATTCCGCGACATCCTGAAAAACCCGGCACTTTTATTAATGCCAAAAGTGCTTCAGGCTCATTTAGAAAACTTCTTTCCCTACATGGGAATAATGCATGGTGAAAGTCCGCTTTTAAGCCTCAAAGAGTGTCATTTTTACATTCCCGAATCAGCAAATCAATCTCGCGTTTACGTTCTCATGTTCATGAAAGCACACACTCCCATTGCCCATCTGCTCAAAGGAAATCTTCTGCGGTTGATTGAAGTCGTTATTGAGCAAGACGCTGACATTTTAGGCAAACTTTATGCGAATACGCCTCAGCATATTAAACTCAATAATGAAGTTGGCATCGATTGGGTGCGGCGAAATTTTGAGAATTTCCCCACAGTTGTAGAACCGAATCTTTCTCGTTAAATCAATGCCCAATTAAAACCGCTTTTCATACTCCAACACAGCATTAATGCCACATGAGTAAGTAGCAAAGTTGTCTTCATCGTTACCACTTCCGGCAGAACAATTAGAGTTAGAGAATAAAGGCGCAGAACCACGCAAACGCAAGTTATCATTTATTCGGTAGTTAACACCTAATTGTAAAGGGTCTTCGGCAGTCAAAATCTTGATGCCGGAAAAAGAAATTCTCGGAGTAATATCAATTCCAGCCTCAGCTCCCAATTCCAGACTAGAAGAATCACTGACTGCTGAAATAGTTGGGAATAAACGGAATTCACTTAAACCAAATGCATTGCCAATCTGGTTAAAAGTTCCCTGAAGGTTGAGAGCTGAACCTGCTAAGTTAGCAAGTGCCAGCGTACTGTCCCCACTTCCCAGCGTGTTTACAAAGCTACCACCAAGCAAAGCCACAATTTCGGTTTCGCTGCGTGCGGGACTACTTGTCAATTCTAAATTTTGGTTAAGTTGGCTAGCCAAACCTTCAACACGCGCTTCAACTTGAATAGTTCTGATCGGTTCAAAGTTGGGAATAAGACCATCGCTATCGTTGATTTCCGATGATACTGATGTGGTGGGAACCCGGTTCGGAACCGTATCTAGTACCTTGGCAAATAGCCTGACATTCAATTCCGGATCGAGTCCTCTCTCTGGGGTAAAAATTGCAGTTTGTTCGTAGCCACGGGCAAGATTGAACTGCGTAGTATACAAATTTACTCCCCCATTTCGCAAGGTAATAGTTCCATCAGGTAACAAATTACCCAAAGCGCCGTTGATGGTGAGGGTGCCAGTAGCCCCAAAACTGATAAGAGGTGGACGGGTAACTTTTACGTTTTTGGCTAACTCAATCTCTAGATTATTAAACCTGGTCGTTGTCGTAGCCGCGCCGTTAGTAGGATTGTTTTTGTTCTGTTTGAGGGCTTTGGTTTGAGGTGGAACGCCTACATTATTAGTTCCCGGGTTAGTGGCATTATTAGATTCTGCTAACAACACTTGACCATTTGTCAACTGTACTTTGCCGCCAATTATTGGGCTAAGGGCAGCACCAGTAATTTTTACATCGCCACTGACACCACCTTCATACAATCCTTTGAGATTTAACGCCAACTGGTCAAGAGTAACTCTTAAGGGATTGTTTATTTGTACTTGTCGATTCTCGGAAATGGGAATCTCTCCCGCCGCTGCTACTTTACCCCGGCTATAATTAGCCTGGACATTTTCCACTGTTATACTGTTAAAGTTAAACAGCACTCTGCCGTTGACATCTGTCAGTTGTCCTGGTAAAGCTTGAGCCGAAAAAACACCATTGTTGATACTAGCAATTCCATTAACAACTGGATCTTTTCTTGTCCCGCGCACCGTTAAGTCTATTTCTCCTTGACCATTTTCCAAGGCAACTTGGTTAGTAAACAGATTTAATAACGCCAATCCTTCATTTTTCACCTTTACATCTAGCTGAATTTCATTGCTATCAGGTGCTGCTGACGCAAAAGGAAACTGGTAGGGAATGCTACCGCTGATGTTAACTGGTTCTGGACCAGAAACCGTAACTCTACTGCCAAAGTTCAGGCGTCCGTTGGCATAAGCGAAACTTGCAGCTGCTGATTCTATTGGTTTTTGATTGAGAGTTCCATCGGTGACTTGCAATTCCCCTCTAGCTTGCGGGTTCTTAATACTGCCTGCTAAAGCTGCTGAAGCGTCCAGATTACCTGTAAAACCAATCGGCAGTTTGACAAAATTATTCAGTACTCCTATAGGGAAATTACTGACTTGTAATTGACCGGATTGTTCTTCACTGCCTATGACACCTGTAAAAGCGATCAGTCTGTTTTGAGACTCCAGTCGTAAAGGTAACAATCTCAGAACGCCATTTTCCAAGCTACCTTCGGCAATTACTTTTTCGGCACTATAACAAAAATCTGTTTCTAAACATTGATTTTGTTCGTCTTTTGCACCCCAAACAAAGTTTTGACCGTTCAAATCAAAGTTTACAGCCAATCCTTTTGTCGTACCTGTTTCCACGGCAACTTCACCGTTAAAAGTGCCGGTTAAATCTGCCAATGCTGGCAAAGGAGAAGCATCCCGCTGCTGTTGATCTTGTTGTGCTAGGAGTGCATCAATTTCATTAAAGCGCAGAAGTTGCGTAAATAACGGCTGATTGGGTAAACCTTGTGGGATGGTGACTAAATCCGCAGCTTTGCCATAAGTTGGTGCTTGGGCACCGCGTTGGAAATCTTGGATTTCAAATAACTGTGCTACAAGCAAGACATCTTGGATATTACCTTGATTGATGTTTACTTTGGCTTGTAGTTGCGGAGTTTTGCCATTTTGGTTAAAAGTGCCGCTGAAAGCATAGCGACTGTTTCCTTTGGCGAATTCGCTATTTGTGAGTGTTGCTATACCGTTGTTGTAGTTGAACTGAGCAGCAAAGCGATCGCCTTTAATTCTGCCTACTTCTGGTTTATCAATATTAATATTACCCGTTGTCGCAAATGTTCGCTGATTAACCTCTAAATCTGCTGATATCAATCCAGCGATCGCACCTACACCCAAGCGAATATTCGGTGGCGGATTTAATTTCAATACCTGCAAGGGGAAATCTCTGACTTGCACTGCCAAATTATCTCCTTGACTGCGACCGATTGCCGATGCTTGCTGCCACTGCACTACAAAGGATTCAGGGCGATTATTTTCATTCAGGTTGAAAGCAATGCGATCGCGTGTCCCTGCTAGATTCAAATTTAAACCACGTCCCTGCACTGATTCAACTTTACCACTCAACACCGGTTCAAAAGCTAAATTATTTACCACCAAGTCGCGTAAATTGAGTTGCCCTTCAACATTTGGCAAAGGTAACTTTCCAGTTACTTGTCCGCTAAAATCAGCTTTTCCTGCCAAGGCTACCGCATTCGGCAGCTTTATAGGCAATTGTTGCAGATTGTAATTTTGTGCTTGTACATTCAGATTTAAATTAGTAATTTCTGGGATACTTGCTTTCGCGTTAACAAATATATCACCACTAACATTTAAATCTGGAGCCGTAGCTTTGACAATCGTCAGCTTTTGACCATTCCAGGCGATCGCAGCATTCAAAGGTTTCTCAAGTCCGGGAATACCTTGAGATAACTGTACATCACCAGCGGCACGCACATCTGATAATTTGGGCGATGCCACTGTTCCCGCTACTTGCAATTCACCGCCCAAATCACCGCGTAACTGCTGATTAAAGCGGTTTAATTCTACACCCTCAGCCGCCACTAAAGCTTCATAGCGACCATTGGCAAGTTGAATATTAGAAGCTGTAACTGTCCCACCTGCAACATTTACCCGCGCTTCACCGGTGGCTTGAATATTTTGCCGTTGGGATGCTTCCAAACTTCCAGCCACATTAAATTGACCGTTTAAATCACCTTGAAACTGCGGTGGTACTTTTGCCAAACGCTGCAAAGGCAGATTATCTGCTATAATTTCCGCTTGATAGCGACCATTGGCAAGTTGGATATTTGAAGCTGTAACTGTACCCTTTCCAAAATTCACCCTCGCTTGACCGGTGGCTTGAATATTTTGCCGTTGGGATGCTTCCAAACTTCCCGCCACATTAAATTGACCGTTTAAATCACCTTGAAACTGCGGTGGGACTGATGGCAAACGCTGCAAAGGCACATTATTTGCTTGCACTTGTGCTTGATAGCGACCATTCGCCAATTGGATATTCGAGGCTGTAACTGTTCCCTTTCCTAAATTCACCCTTGCCCGACCACTGGCTTGAATAGTTTCTGGTTGAAAGGAAGTAGCGCTGCCTGCTACATTAAATTGACCGTTTAAATCACCTTGAAGCTGTGGCGGTACTGATGGCAAACGCTGCAACGACACGTTATTTGCTTGGACTTGTGCTTGATACACGCCATTAGCAAGTTGAATATTTGATGCCGTGACTGTGCCATTTCCTACATTCACCCGTGCTTGACCAGTTGCTTGGATAGTTTCTGGTGTAATTGATTCGGCGCTTCCCGCCACCTGAAACTGACCGATTAGCCTTCCGCGAAAATCCTTAGTGGCTGGTGATAATTCTTGCACGGCAACATCATTTGCCCGGACTTGTGCTTGATACACGCCATCAGCCAGTCGGATATTTGCAGCTGTGACGGTACCGCCAGCAACGCCCAAACGCGCTTCGCCTGTGGCTTGCAGAGTTTTCAGGCTAAAATTTTCTCTATTGCCTGCAATTTGGAATTTACCCGCCAAAGGTGCTTGTAAAATAGGCGGAGTCTTTTTCAACACTCGTCCCAGTCGCACACCTGATGCGATTAATTGGGCGGAAACGTTTTGGTCTTGCAGCTTGATGTTAGAAATTGCAACAGTACCGCCACCAATTTGAACTCGTCCGTTATCCGAGTCAATTTTGGCAATTTGAAACGGACCGGTAGTGCCGGATAATGTGAAACGACCGTTTAATTGTGCCCCAGCCAAAGAGACATTTTGCAGTTGTTGTTTGTTTACAAACGGTTCTAACTGTAAGCCTTGAGTTTGGGCTACAGCTTGCCAGCGTTGATTGGCAAAACTGCCAGATGCCTGTACTGTACCGCCAGGGAGACTAGCAACCACATTGCGGAAAGAGATGCTTTTATCTGGTGCGATCGCTATTTCACCACTTGTTGGGTAAGTAGCCTGTGGTGCTTGAAAGTCTACCACAGTTTGCACATTACTACCACCGCCACTTAAATTAGCATTACCAGAGACAGTGCCGATTTGCACATTAGACGTATTGACATCGTAAACTTTTGCCAATACATCTCCAGGTAGATTTTTGGCGCGGAAATTGACATTTATTTGGGGAACTTTACCTAAAGCGATCGTTCCACCACCAGTGACATCGCCGCCTAATTTTACCTTACCTTGAATATCTTTCAGGGTAATTAGGGAAGCAGCAGTCGAAAAATCAAATTTACTGCGGAAGCTATCTAAATCAACTTTGTCAATTTTGGCAGGTTTGGTGCTGACAACTGTACCTGAGAGAAATGGCTGTGAGATTCCTCCGCCTATCTGCAAGTCGGTTTTGACTTCTCCAGTTACAGCTAAAGGCGATTTTACCTTAAGAGTTTCTAAAGCATTCGCTACACTTACAGGCTGCGATCGCGCTATCAGCTTAAAGCCAGTTTTTGTATCGATGGTGCCATTAGCCACCACTGGAATTTTACCGTAGCTAGTCGCCACATTATCAACCTTGATTTGCGTACCTTGGAAATTGAGATTTCCTTGGGAATTGATAAATGGTTGTGGCACTTTGGGAATCTGAAATCGCACTGCTTGTAAACTAGCGCTTCCTTGTAGTAAAGGTTGTTTTTTCCCGTTTAATTCAACTTGTAAATTTCCATTAGTTCGCCCCGCCTCTAATATCAGTGGTAATTTAATCAAACTAGTGATATCAGAAGCAAGAAAATCTTGCGCTTGAACCCGTAGTTTAGCTTGTTGTATCCCTCCTCCCTCTACACGCACATCTCCCCCAAGGGCAATTGTGCCCCCAGTACCGGGCAGTCCTTGCAGGTCAAACCTAATCAGTTTGTTGTTTTCCAGAAGTTGAGCCGAACCGTTAAGCTGTGAAAACGCCACTGTTGCAGGAGTGGGGGAGGGGGGGAGGGGGAGAGGGGAAGCAGGGGAAGCAGGGGAAGCAGGGGAAGCAGGGGAAGCAGGGGAAGCAGGGGGAGCAGAAGAAGAAATTTCCCCTTGTCCCCCTTGTCCTCCTTGTCCTCCTTGTCCCCCTAGTCCCCCTTGTCCACCTGCCTCTCGATACGGTACTAAAACCAAGTTGGCATTGCTAAACCGAATTTTGTCCAAATCAGTCTTAATAGCGCCGCTTTTACCTGGCGGTGCGATGCTTGTAGTAATCCAGCGCCCTTGTCGATCCTGTTCTATATAAAGATCCGGATTGACTAAAGTGACATCTAGCTTTAATGTACGCTTGGTGAGTAACTGTAATATATCAAAACCTACATCCACGCCACCAATTGCCACTCGGTCGGGATCTGTAGGTGTTGCTGGAATTGCTGAAGATCCAAAGCTTACTCCAGTAAGAGAAAATCCTTTAACTTTCCCCAGTTTTACAGGACGGTTAAGTGAAGTTGTAAGATTTTGTTCTGCCAGCGGTGCTAACTCTTTTTGGACAAAAATCGACAATCTCCAAGCACCGCCGATAAGTCCAAGCAATAAAAGTCCGCCTAAGGCAATACCACCGCGACTTAGCACTAGAAACCAAAGACGCTTATTAGCACGGGCATTAAAGTTAGGATCTTGATGGGGAGAGTTAGCCATTTGGTTTTACTATTTACTGCCAGATGTAGCTGGTACACAGAAGAAAGCTAACGGACACAGCATTGGACATGTCATTACCAGGATACGCCAAGTCAAGCAGTGATACAGGATAGATTAAGAGGGCGTATAAACGAGAATTAATGAGAAATAACGCTTAATAGCTTGATGTATGGCGATATTCGGACTGTCAAGAAAATCTTAATAATTTGGGAATTGGGAATTAGGTAATGGGTAATTGGTAATGGGTAATGGGTAATGGGTAATGGGCTTTTTTAAGAGGGGAAAAGGGGAGGCAGTGCGGTCTTGGGGTCTCCCCAAGTGGAGCACCTGCCTATGATTGGGGAAAGGGGAAAGGGTAAGAAATCCCCCTGCCCCCCCTGCCCCCCCTGCTTCCCCTGCTCCCCCTGCCCCCCCTGCTCCCCCTCCCCCCTTGTCCCCTTTTCCTTTTCCCCTGCGGTATGGGGTCTCTATCGCGCCATAATTTAATGAATAGATTCAAGATAAAAGGACTGATGATTACACCCATGCGTGTTTTTGTGTTAATTTTTAATGCGCGAACAGAAAATGAGGGAATTCACTCGATTCGGGTAGGCGATGCCGAAGCGGCGCTGCCAGGGGCAGTACGCAATAAAATTCTGATGTTCGAGTCAGAAGACGACGCTACCCGCTATGCTCTGTTGCTAGAAGCTCAGGATTTCGCCTCACCCACAGTAGAAGCGGTAGATGCCGAGGAAATCAAAGAATTTTGTGAAAGTGCTAATTATGACTGGGAAATCGTCCCGGAAAACGGCGAATTAGCCATTCCCCCAGAAACAAACGTACCAGAAACCGACTGGCAACCAAATGCCCCGGAACAGAACAATGATGAAGAATCCCAGCGTCGCAACCAAGCGCCAGAAGAACAACCAGAGTTTTCTGATTCGGAAATCGACAGGATTCGTCGAAAATTAGAAGGATTGTTGTAATTAGTCACTAGTCAATATCTAGATGACAATCATACAACTGACAGTTAATAGTTAAAGGATAATTAACAGATGTAACGGATGTAGACAATGCAAAATTTGCAGGAGCGCGGGCATCTTTTAACTGAGCAGGTAAATCCTAATAGTCTAAACTTAGACCAGCTCAGTTGTTTGGAATTCGTAGAACTGTTTAACAGCGAAGACCAAAAAGCTGTAGCTGCGGTTGAGAAAGCTAAAAATCAGCTAGCCGAAACGATTGAACGCGCCGCAGAACGTTTGCGTCACGGAGGACGCCTGTTTTATGTCGGTGCGGGGACGAGTGGTAGATTAGGAGTTTTAGACGCCGCCGAGTGTCCCCCAACTTTTTGTACACCTCCAGAGTTAGTACAGGGGATAATTGCTGGTGGTGCAGGGGCACTAGTACGCAGTTCCGAAGATTTAGAAGACCGATCGCAAGATGGAGAAGCTGCGATCGCTCAACGACAAATTACACAACTAGATGTAGTCATCGGGATTACCGCCGGCGGTACAACGCCTTTTGTTCATGGTGCGCTTTCCGCCGCTCGTCAGCGGGGAGCCACTACTATTTTTATCGCTTGTGTCCCTGACGATCAAGTTAAGATTAATGTCGATGTTGACATTCGCCTCTTAACTGGACCAGAGGTGCTAGCTGGTTCAACTCGCTTAAAAGCAGGAACAGCAACAAAGCTAGCTTTAAACATCATTTCTACAGGAGTGATGGTCAAGCTCGGCAAGGTTTACGGCAATCGCATGGTTGATGTAGCTGTGACAAATCAAAAGTTACGCGATCGCGCTTTGCGAATTTTGTCAGACCTTACAGGCTTAAGCCGTGAAGCCGCTAATTTGTTACTAGAACGCAGTGGCAAGTGGGTAAAATTAGCACTATTAATGCATTGGACTGGTTTGGAAAAAGAGGAGGGCGATAGGCTCTTGTCAGAGCATCAAAGTAATCTCAGAGCAGCCATTGAAGCAACAAAGAAAAAAGGATAAATCTCCACAAAACCACGAACTATTAGCTAATAGCTAATAACCCTTCGGGTTCGCCAGTCGCTCATGGGGGAAACCCCCAAGACCGCGCTGGCTCACTTTTTTTCCTCTTCTATATCAAGATGCTCTTAATTAGCCCACGTAGGTGGGCTTTGTTCGTATAGCCCTAGGCTTCTAGCCTGCGGGTGAATATGGTATTACGTAATTTTACTTAAACAAATATGAAGCCAAGAATTAGTTGTAAGTAAAACTGCCGTTGGCATTTATGAATTACCTCAGGATAATCATAAGTGCTAATCTTCCAGAAAGAACAATCAGACGAACGTTGTTTATCTTTTATTAAAGTTTTATGGAAATCATGCGCTTGGTTGTGACTGGTCATGTCGGGGCTGGCAAGTCAACTTTCATTCGTTCTATTAGTGAAATTGAAGTTGTAGATACAGATTGTCAAGCAACAGACCAAACAGCATTACTTAAGGAAAAAACTACCGTTGCCTTTGACTTTGGCAAACTGCAATTTTCTCCTGATATGGTGCTGCATCTTTACGGTACACCAGGTCACGAGCGATTCAATTTTCTCTGGAAAATATTAATTAACAAGGCGCACGCTTACATCTTGCTAGTATCAGCTAATCGACCAGAGGAATTTAGCTCCGCTCGTCGAATTGCTGACTACATGAATCGAACGGTACAAATTCCCATGATTATTGGTTTAACTCATGTAGATTGTCCAGGAGCTTGGTCCGAAGAAAATATAGCGATCGCTCTCGGTTATGCTTCAAAGCAAACCCGACCACCAATTGTCACTGTCAGCCCAAATCAAAGTGCCTCCGTAGCTCAAGCAATAATAGCTTTAGTACAACACTATACGCAAAGTTCTTTACCCCAAGAAATCACCGTTTAATCAATATTCGGAAAGTTTTGCCTTTGATTTTTCAATTCTTTGCTTTCTTGACATTGTGGGCTATTTATACTGTTAAATAATAACAGAGTTTTAGCGAAACTAAATCAAGAAATAGATATCAAATTCTTGAAGTTAATATCGTAATTTTTCCAGCTTTGCCAGTTAATACAACGTTGGGCTTATGCCTTCACTCGCAATAACTGTTGCAAACTGAACAACTTAGCTTGTCTTTTTTGCCAAATTTACTTATTATACAGAATCAAGTAGTTTATTAAGTGCGATCGCTCAGATCTAACCGCACTTCTCAAAATATTATTTCCTATTTTTTATATAAATTAAAATTTTCCACTCTTCATTTATAAAAAATATTATAAAATTATACTGTTTAGTAGACATAGAACAAACCCTAACTCATCTTAAAATTAAAAAGAATAATACAATATATCTAAAATTTTTAAATTCACTTCAAAATAAAAATCAGGATTTACACGGATTTGTTTCAGCGGGCAAAATCGTAAGATGATACATGACTGTATAGTGCATCTTTATCTTGAAATGAGCGCAATTCCACGTTTTTTAGGGAAATGTTGCCAGGGATGTAGGGTATGAGTGAAGGTAAATTCTACGCCGGATTACTTCTCTCAAGGGACAGTTAATGCTGCCTCTATTTCCCCCAATATTCTCAATCTATACTTAAGAACGCTCTATATCATTACAATACAGAATAAATGGCTACTATCCGGATTAATTTGTTAGTATCCAGTGTATGAATGAAAAGATACTATATAGCTAATTATGGTTTTTTAAGGGCTGACTTGTTAATCAAAGGAATAAAGCATGAGTCATCCGGAATTGATAGTACCGAATAACTTAGTTGATGAATTTAAAAGTTGTACTCAACTACAATACAGTGGCAAATTAAATATTAAAAGTTCCAAGGGACATAAATGGGCTTTTTACTATCGGTTAGGACGGATAGTTTGGGCAACAGGGGGGACTCATCCGTTTCGCCGCTGGCGTAGACATATGGCTCAACATTGTCCGGAAATTGATGTAGAGAAAATGCGGTTGCGCGTTGAGGATATATCAATTGACTATTGGGGTTATCGCCTTTTGGAAGTCTTGCATGAAAAACAGAAAATTAAACGTGAGCAAATCAACTTTATTGTAGAAAATACAGTCACAGAATTGTTATTTGACCTTGCTCAACAAGCAAATTTTGCCTCTGTTAGTTGCGATCGCAACCAAGAAGTTATCTTGGAAGCACCAATGAGCTTCACAAATGCAGACATGTCTCTGAAGCTGATGCAAGAAACGTGGAAAAATTGGTCTGAAGCTGGTTTAGCGAGTTTTTCTCCTGATTTAGCACCAATTTTGCGAAGACCAGAGCAACTCCAGCAACAGGTTAGCTTATCTGTCTACAAAAACTTTGTGACTTTAATCAACGGCAAATATACTCTGCGAGATTTAGCAGTCAAAATGAAGCAGAGTGTACTCCCAGTCGCCCGTTCTTTACTTCCTTATATACTAAAAGGACTCATTGAACTGGTAGAAGCGCCTGATTTACCCTTAGCAGTCACCCAAGTTAAAAAGAACTCTACTCCTCTACAACCAAAGACCCCAGCAGTTCCATTAATAGCCTGTGTAGATGATAGCCCTCAGGTCTGTCAAATGTTAGAACAGATTCTGATCCCAAACGGACTGAGGTGTATCAAAATTCAAGATCCCGTGCAAGCGCTACCAATTCTAATTGAGCATAAGCCAGACTTAATTTTTTTAGATTTAGTAATGCCCGTTGCTAGTGGTTATGAAATCTGCGCTCAGTTACGGCGAATTTCTGTCTTCGCTAACACACCCGTGATTATCTTAACAGGCAGTGATGGTTTGTTTGATAGAGTTCGTGCCAAAGTCGTAGGTTCTACGGACTTTATCACAAAACCAGTAGTCGCTGATAAAGTAATGACTGTGGTACGTAAGTATGTGCAGGCTCAATCGTCAGTAAAGAGCGGATCTGATTTGCAGGTTTGTCATTAAGGATTGATAGTTAATCTTCGATGATTTATCAAAGCGCTAATCATAAAGTCAGCCCTAAATATTAGGTTGGCATTTAGAGATAGCTATACCACAACATATTTAAAACTCTTATCTGATATGACCTCAACCCAGGCTTCGCAACTTGGATTTGAAAGAATACAGATAAAAAGATTATGTATCGTAACCAAGCATCATTTTTAAATTTTTAATGTCAAAATTGTGAAGCCTAAGTACTTTCACGCTCGCCAAATTTAAAAACGATGAATCAAAATTAGATAAAGTCAAAAACTTGCACTTGTTTAATTTAAATACACAATTCATTATTAGGTAATTACCATGAATACTGTTTTAGTAGTTGAGGACGGTTTGACCGATATGAAAATCCTCAGCGGTTACTTGCAACAGGCAGGTTTTTCTGTGATTAGTGCCACAAGCAGTGAAGAAGCTCAGGAAAAATTAAATCACAATCAACCAGATTTAATATTTCTCGACGTAATTTTGCCTGGAAAAAGCGGCTTTGAAATTTGCCGAGAGTTGAAAAATAATCCCATTACTAGCAAAATACCTGTAGTTTTTTGCTCCACGAAAGATAGTGATGTCGATAAAATGTGGGGCACTTTGTTAGGAGCAGATGCTTATCTTTCTAAACCGATAAATCCAGAACAATTAGTTATAACATTAAAACAATTGATTAAATAGTTTTTGATATATTTTTAATTAATACAAAAAAACTATTTAATTATTGTCAATCAATAAAAAGACACTTGTCAAAGGATAAATAACTTTGAACTCAGAGCAAAAGTTTTTAAGTTTTAATTTAGGTGCAAAAGATACAGCTGTAATTTCGTTGCAGCATATTACAGAAGTATTGCAAGTGTCATTAACGGAAATATGTGGTGTACCGCAAATGCCTAGTTGCGTTTTAGGTATCTACAACTGGCGCGGCGAAATGCTTTGGTTAGTTGATTTACAAAATATGCTCGGTTATACACCACTTTCGCAAGGGGTAAATTTACTATCAAAAATGATGGCTCTTGTGGTGCAAAACGAAGGGAAATCTTTGGGACTTTTGGTGCGCCAGCTTATCGATATTGAATTGCTAGATACAAAGCAGATAAAATTCCCAAACGCAGAATTATTTTCACGAGAAATGTCAGATTTTTTGCAGGGATATTTCATTAATGACTCAGAGGAGATGATTATTGCTGTTGATGCTGCGGCAATTATCCAAGCTTCCATTTGGGAAATTCATAATTGAAAATTTGGTAACTACAAAAACAAATTTTGATTACCAAATATATAATCGCAATTTTTACTTAACAAATCGAGGTATATGAAATGACAAATTTATTTCAAGATAATAAAGAAAACGGTCATCATGCTGTTGATGCTAAAAATTTAGAAAATAACAACGCAAGCAATAATATAGATAATAATATTTATAATAATCAAATATTGGTCGAATTAAACGTTGTTGAACAGCATTTTAAAAGTTGGCGACGGCAGTTGCAAGATATGGCAACGCAAATACGTCAAGCTTCAGATCAAGACACGTTAGTAAAAATCACGACTGCACAAGTCAGAGAAAAAATTGCGTGCGATCGCGCTCTTATTTATCGCTTTAATTCTGATGATTATGGTGTTGTCTTAGCAGAGTCAAAAACAGTCGGTTGGACACCTGCAAGTCGCGAAAAGCTTCCGGCTATTATTTTTGGTTTAGCTGCAAGTCAAGATTATTTAGCAGAAGAATTTGTTGCTATCGAAGATACAAATAAAATAGAAATCACTCCCTATCAATTGCAACTGCTGGATAAATTTCAAATCAAGGCAAGTTTGAGTATACCGATTTTATTAAAAGGTGAAATTTGGGGCTTGTTGGTAGTTCAAAATTGCGTTGCACCGCGTCAATGGCAAGAAGTTGAAATTAGCTTACTATCTCAAATTATAACAGAGTTAATCCACAAATTACAGGATTTTGAATTTGAAAAAAAACTGCAACAGCAACAAGTAGAACATACATCTATTACCAAAGTCATTGATAAAATTCAACGAGCATCAAGTCTGGATAGAATATTTCAAACTACTACTCAAGAAGTACGTCAATTATTGCAATGCGATCGCGTAGCAATATATCGTTTCAATTCTGACTGGAGTGGCGAGTTTATTGCTGAGTCTGTAGGTAATGAATGGGTGAAAGTTGTCGGATCCGGAATTAAAACTGTCTGGGAAGATACCCACTTGCAAGAAACTCAAGGTGGACGTTATCGCAATAATGAAACCTTTATTGTTAATGACATTTATCAAGCAAATCATGCTCCTTGCCATCTAGATATTTTAGAACAATTTGAAGTCAAAGCATATGTAATTGTTCCTGTATTGTCTGGTACAAAATTATGGGGATTGCTAGCAGCTTATCAAAACTCAGGAACTCGTGAGTGGCAAGCTTGGGAAGTTAAATTATTAAATCAGTTCGGGATAAACTTTGCTGTAGCAGTATCACAAGCAGAAAATTTAGAACAAGTGCGGTTGAAATCTGAGGAATTAACTCAGATAGCTGAACAAGAAACAGCTTTAACCAAAGTAATCAATCGCATCCGACAAACCTTAGATGTAGATGCTATTTTCAAAACAACTACTCAAGAAGTACGTCAATTATTACAATGCGATCGCGTAGCAGTATATCGCTTCAACCCCGATTTTAGTGGCGAGTTTGTCGCTGAATCTGTAGCTAATAGTTGGGTAAAATTGGTAGGACAAGGTATCAAAACTGTTTGGGAAGATACTCACCTAAAAGAAACTCAGGGAGGACGTTACCGCAACAATGAAGCATTTGTAGTTAATGACATTTATCAAGTTGGTCATTCCCCCTGCCACATAGACATTTTGGAACAATTTGAAGCCAAGGCATATATGATTGTTCCTGTATTTTATGGACAAAAATTATGGGGTTTGCTAGCAGCTTATCAAAACTCCAAAACTCGTAATTGGCAAATTAGGGAAGTCAATTTGTTAACTCAAATTGCTGTGCAATTTGGCGTAGCTGTTTCACAAGTAGAATACATCCAACAAACTCAAGAGCAATCTCAAAAACTTGCTCGCACAGCAGAACGTCAGCAAAATTTAATTTTCCTCACTCGCAAAATTGGAGAAGCACTAGCAGAAAAAGTTACAGAATCTTCGGCATTTGCTACTATTTTGCAAACGACAGCGGCTGAAGTTCGCCGATTATTACAAGTGGATCGCACCGTTGTTTATCGCTTCAATGCTGATTGGAGTGGCGAATTTGTAGCTGAATCTGTTGGCAAAGATTGGATTCCTTTTACAGAACAACAATTTCAAAGAAGCTCTCTACAAAATAACGGTGATTGCAATACCATCCGCACTCTTGCAGGAGTCAACATTAAAGATACTTATTTACAAGAAAATAAAGGAGGTCGTTATCAACAGAAAACCACTTTTGTGGTCGATGATATCTACAAAGCTGGGTTTCCTGCTTGCTACATTGAACTTCTAGAACAATTTGAAGCAAAGGCTTATCTGACTGTTCCCATTTTTAAAGAAGGCAAACTTTGGGGATTGCTAGCTAGTTATCAAAATTCACAAGGCAGACATTGGGAAGAGTTTGAAGTAAATGTGATGACGCAGATTGCTGTGTTGCTGGGAGTAGCTATGCAACAATCGGAAACATTAGAGCAGTTGCAGCGACAATCTCACGAAGTCGCAAAGACCGCAGAACGCGATCGCGCTGTCGCCAAAATCATTGATAAAATCAGACAATCCCCAGACATTGAAGCGATTTTCACTACATCCACAAAAGAAGTGCGATCGCTACTCAACACCGACCGTGTAGCCGTTTATCGCTTCAATTCAGATTGGAGTGGCGAATTTATTTCTGAATCTGTGACTGCTGGCTGGAGCAATCTGGTAGAAAAGCAGTATAAAATCTTACGCTTGCAAGAGAGCGTTAGTAATTGCAATGCAATGCAAAGGCTGATCCAAAGTAGTAAACTACAGACAAATAGCAAAGCGATCGCAGACACATACTTACAAGAAACCCAAGGTGGGAGATTCCGTCATAAACAAAGTTATGCGGTTGCAGATATCTACAACGCGGGATTTTCGGCTTGTTACATAGAAGTTTTGGAAGAGTATGAAGCTAAAGCTTATGCGATCGTTCCGATTTTTCAGGGACAAAAACTCTGGGGAATGTTAGCAGCTTATGAAAATAAGAGTCCGCGTGAATGGGAAGAATCAGAAGTCAAATTACTAGCACAAATTGGCGACCAGTTGGGGATAGCATTACAACAAGCTGAATATCTGCAACAACTACAGACACAATCGGCACAATTAGCAGAAGCAGCAGCAAAAGACAAGGCTGCCAAAGAGCTATTGCAGAAAGGAGCCATGCAGTTACTCAGTGCAGTTAGACCCGCACTCAACGGAGATTTGACGGTGCGTGCGCCGATTACAGAAGACGAGTTAGGCACAATCGCCGATGCTTACAATAATACCCTGCAAGCGCTGCGGCAAATTGTCATCCAGGTGCAGTCAGCAGCTCAACAAGTCGCCCAAACCTCTAGTAACAGCGATGCTTCATTAGCGACACTAACAACCTTGGCAAAGCAACAGTCCGAAGAAATTAACGAAGCTTTAGGCGAGATTCAACAGATGGTGGACTCTACTCAAGGTGTAGTGGCTAATGCAGAGTTGGTACAAGTAACAGTGCAACAAGCCAACCAAACTGTCGAATCTGGCGATGCAGCGATGAACCGGACTGTAGAAGCAATCCAAGGAATCCGCGAAACTGTTGCTCAAACCAGCAAAAAGATTAAACGTTTGAGTGAATCTTCACAGAAGATATCCAAAGTGGTGAATTTGATTAGTAATTTTGCCACGCAGACAAACGTATTAGCTCTGAATGCTGCTATTGAAGCGACTCGTGCGGGCGAATATGGCAAAGGTTTTGCAGTTGTAGCTGATGAAGTACGTTCTTTGTCTCGTCAATCAGCCGCAGCGACGATAGAAATTGAAAAATTAGTTCAGGAAATTCAAGCTGAAACAGGGGAAGTAGCAGTTGCAATGGAAACAGGAATTCAGCAGGTTGTAGAAGGTACAAATCTGGTGAATGAAACCCGGCAAAACTTGAATGCGATCGTAGCGGCTACTGCTGAAATTAGTCAGTTACTACAGCGAATTACCGAAGCTACCCAAACACAAATGGTGCAATCTGTTTCGGTAACAGCTTCAATGAAAGATGTAGCAACAATTGCTAACAATACTTCTACTGAAGCTTACGAAATTGCCAATGTTTTCCAACAATTATCAGGAATGGCGCAAGAACTATTGGCTAGTGCAAGTAAGTTTAAAGTGAATTAAAAAAGCAGGGAGTAGGGAGTAGGGAGTGGGGAGTGGGGAAAGAAATGGCAAATTGTGAAATTCGCTCTTATCAGGATTTACAAGTTTGGCAAGAAGGAATGAATTTAGCTGAAGCTTGCTATCAACTAACGAGGACATTTCCAAAAGACGAACTTTACGGAATGACTTCACAGATTCGTCGAGCATCTGCGTCAATTCCAGCTAATGTCGCCGAGGGCTATGGGCGGGAGTATCGAGCAGAATACATAAGACATCTCCGAATAGCGCAAGGCTCTCTCAAAGAGCTAGAAACTCACCTGCTACTCTCAGCCAGAGCCGGGGTTGGACTGACAACAACTCAAGCAGTTAATCCAATTTTGAATAAATCTGAATCTGTAGGAAAACTGCTTCGCGCTCTAATTCGTTCTTTAGAGAAAAAGGGAGTAGGGAGTGGGGAGTAGGGAGTGGGGAGTAGGGAGTAGGGGAAGAAATTTTGAACGAAGCAAATAGAGTGCCGATCGAGTCTTACCCCCATTCCCCATTCCCCATTCCCCATTCCCCATTCCCCACTCCCCACTCCCCATTCCCCACTCCCCACTCCCCACTCCCCACTCCCCACTTATGATTACAGATCCTTCAATTCGCGAACAAGGCTACATTTACTTTTTAACTGAAGCGCCAGAGTTACTTCAAATTATTGAGCAAGAACTCTTCAGCTTATCAGCAGGTTCTAGTACTGCTAAAGTACATAATTTAATGCGAGCAACTCATACAATTAAAGGGGGAGCCGCTAACGTTGAATTAGAGGTAATTAAAACTGTAGCTCATTATTTAGAAGATGTATTTAAGGCTCTTTATAACCCAGATTTGGTTATTGATAACGAGTTACAAACTCTTCTATTACAAGCTTACGAATGTTTGCGCTTACCATTAACGGCAGAACTTAACGGAACTTCTATTAATGATGAAGAAATTCTTCAACGAGCAGCTTCAGTGTTTGCACAATTGCAAGAAAAACTGGGTGATGCTTTTGGCGCTGAGACTTATATTCCTACTTCGATAGAATTGGGATTTGATATTGTTCAGTCTGTCTTTGAAGTTGGAGTTGGACAACGTTTAGAAAGCATGGTGGAAATTATTAAAGATCCACCAGATAATGCTGAACTCATCAATTTATTACGTTCTCAGGCTGAGGTATTTATCGGCTTGGCTGAATCTCTAAATTTACCTGGGTTTGGAGAACTTGCCCAAACAATTCTTGTTGCGCTGGAAGTTAACCCCACCCAAGCGCGTCAAATTGGGGAAATTGCCGTTGCAGATTTGCAGCAAGCACGAGAAGCAGTTTTAGCAGGCGATCGCGATCGTGGTGGAGAACCTTCCCTAGCTTTGCAAAAATTCACCACACTAGCAGATGATAACCTGTCACTTACCGATTTAACTGATGTCACAAATGAACTATCAGATAAATCTTCTATAAACTCTCCTGCTTCATCATTTGTCACCACATCTTTAAGAAGCGAAATTCAAGAATTATACAAATATTTTACCATACCAGGTAACAATAATGTACTGTTACAACCAGCAGTTGCCAAGTTTTATTTAAAAGTAATTCGCTACATTCTCGGATGGTTTAATCATGAAAAAGACATTGTTGAGCAAGAATTGAGTTTGGCTTTGCTTGTTCCTAAATCAGATGTAAATAATCCGGTCACTTATCTGGAAAATTGGCTAAAAGAATTTTTTGACTTTTTGCAGAATGAAGAAGATAGCCAGAGCCTAAGCCTTTATCGCCAAGGCGTAATTTTAACTATTATTCTTGCCGTTGCTAAATATGAATATAAAAACGCTGATAGCATACCATTAATTCAAACAATACAAAATAAAATTATAAACTTAGCAAAAGAATATAAAAATTATCCTTCTGTTACTCCTCAAGAAAAAAATTGGCTTGTTCATCATAAATTACAAAAACTGTTAGAAATTAAAGAAATATCTACACCTCTTGAATCAACCGACAACGCATTAGACGCAATATGGGGAGAAGAAATCACCCCTGCTGTAGTTGTAACAACGCAAAATGAAGCAGAAACTAACACTTACGAACCTTCAGAAAATACTGACTTATTAACTGTTAGTCAGCAAGATATTCCTGAAGCGATTGTTGAAGTCCTCCCTGATTCAACCACAATAATTAACAGCCAAATCGAAGAAAAACCACAACCTACCCCAACTAAAAATTCTCGGCAACGTTCATTTGTGAGAGTGGATGTAGAGGGACTGCAACGCCTAAATTATCTAGCAGGAGAATTATTAATTTATCACAAACGCCGGACTTTGCAGGATGAACAACTCACAGAAAAAATTGAACAATTATTTCAGCAACTTAATAGACACCAAACGACTTTAAATCAATTACGCGATTTACCACTACAGTTGCAAAATTTTGCTCGACAAAATCGCCAAAATTTTGCGGCAGTGGACTTCGACTCTTTGGAAATGGATGAATATACAGAATTTAATCTGGTATTATATTCAGCTTTAGAAGAGACACTGCAACTGCAAGAAACTACAGAGTCACTTGATTTACTGCTCAGACAATCGGTTCAAATTCACGAGAAAAAACAGCGTTTAGCATTAGGTATTATTGATAATCTCGTGGAAGCGCGGATGTTGCCTTTGGGGAATATTTTGGAACGCTTTCCCCAGATGGTACAGAATTTGGGGAATGTTTATAGCAAAATTGTAGAATTGAAACTTACTGGCACAGCTGTGTTAGTCGATAAAGCGATCGCCGAAAAGTTATACGATCCTTTATTGCACTTGGTACGTAATGCTTTTGACCACGGAATTGAACCTCCGGAAGTTCGACGCGATCGCCAAAAACCCGAACAAGGTGTTATTGAAATTCGTGCTTATCATCAAGGTAGTCAAACTATTATTGAAGTTCGCGATGATGGTCAAGGTTTGAACTTAGAAAAAATTCATCATAAAGCGATTGAATTAGGTCTTATATCTGCTGACGATAAAGCTAGAGGCTATACTTATAACCCGACAGAATCAGTTTTGTTAGAGTTAATGTTTGCACCGGGATTTTCCACCGCTGGTAAGGTGAGTGAAATTTCTGGACGCGGTATGGGATTGGACATTGTACGCTCTCAATTGCTGGCACTTAATGGTTCTATTTCAGTTCAATCATTGCCTAATCAAGGAACAACTTTTATACTCAAAATTCCTTTTTCTATGACTACTGATAGATTAATGTTAGTTCAAGCGGGTAGTGCTGTTTATGCCTTGCTGTTGGATAGTATCGAAAAAATCTTGATTCCCTCTAGTGAGCAAATCAAGGAATTTGAAGGCAAAAAAGTTTTGCACTGGAACACAGGCAAGGATGAGCGGATGGTTAGCCTGCGTAAACTTTCAGAGTTGATAAACTATAATGGTTCATTTGCTAGCGGGAATATATCGCAGAATCACATAACGAATTATGACACAGTAGTAAAGTCTAATCCTGTACTTTTACTACGGCGAAATCAAGAAGTTTTGGGTTTAGAAGTTGACCAAAGAATCGGTGAACAAGAGCTAGTAATCAGACCTTTAGGAAATGCGATCGCTCCCCCAAAATATGTTTATGGTTGTAGTAGTTTAGCCAATGGTACTCTCATCTTAGTAATTGATAGTGCCCTGCTGTTACAGTCTGGCGAAATGCAAGCAACACTTGATATGATGACGCAGCCAACAGCGCATTTGTTAAAGAAAAAAGCTTTCCCTTCAGGTTTAACTGGTTCTACTACACCGCTACTCAATTTATCTGCTGCAAGCAAGCAGCCTAGTCAATTAGCGCCAAATAACAACTCATTAAAAGTAATTTTAGTAGTAGATGATGCAATTAGTCTCCGCCAAACCCTTTCTCTCACCTTACAAAAATCTGGCTACCAAGTCTTACAAGCCGAAAATGGTGTAGATGCTTTAGAAAAGTTGGAGCAGCATCCGGAAATTCAGGTTGTAATTTCCGATTTGGAAATGCCGCGAATGAATGGTTTTGAGTTATTAAGTAATATTCGTCAAAACCCAAAATTGATAAAAAAACCTGTAGTAGTTCTTACTTCTCGCAGTGCAGAAAAACATCGCCAATTGGCACAAGCTTTAGGCGCAAATGCTTACTTGACCAAGCCTTATTTAGAAAATGAGTTTCTCTCTACTGTCGAGAGTTTAATCAGCAAAGATGTTGATAATTTGACTCAGTTAGTGATGAATCATTAATAGAAGCGCAAAGGCAAGAACAAATGACACTACATAGTAGCTTTACCGTCTGGATTTGTTGTCATAGGAGATGGCAGGCTCCAACTCAGGCGTCGCAGCAAACCTCCCCTGCCACCCCAGGACTTATAAGCTGCCCCTAGCCTCCTGTAATTCAGGCAGCAGGCAGATTACGCCAGTTCCCACCCTCAGGAATCATCGCCACACTTTATAGTTCAGACATTCTGATAATAAACGCAATTGGTGGCGATAAGCAGGCGGCAAGCCGCTATTTTACCAGGCTCCAAGGGCTGGGCTGCGCCGCACTCTATGCGTCTTCTTAAACAGTTCACTTTTATTCTTTTCAGTGAAAATACAGTTTATAATGTCAAAAAAATATCTTTAAAATATTAGAAAGCACAAATGCATTAATGGTTGTGCTGCAATCAATGCCACTGCTTCACAGCAGTCAAGTAATTTATTAGCTTATGACAGCAGTAATTTCTCCTTACATACAAGGTGTATTTGCCAAATCTAATCTTTGTTTCGCTAATAATTTTAACCAATGGGTTCCCTTGCCGGCATGGGGAACCTTTTTTATTAATATAGGGCGTTGGGTTGCACAAGCTGAAACTGGAAAAAATCGCTTAGTTTTAGGTTTTGCTATTCCTACCAGGAATTATGCCGCAGCTTTAACAGCTTTAGGCGTTGTACTAACGAGAGCTAATATTACCACCGCCAAGATTGATACCAACAGTCATTTTGAACAACTATGTCGCTTACGAGAAGGAACACCAGTTAATTATCAAAAAAACGGTAAGAGATACAAAGGGATTTATCTGGGTGTAAATAAAGATTACAGTGAACCACGATTGCGAATCCAAATAGAAAACAAAAGCAATGGTGGTCTAACAGACTTTCTTCGTCGAGAAGAATGCCATAATGTAGCGATCGCATCTAGCCAACATATAAGTCTTCCTAAAAAACAAACTGGTCGTTTTATTGTTACTCATAATGAATTTCTGAATGCTTTAATCGGTGCTGACACGCAGGAATTCGCTACAACAACTCGATTAGAATGCGCTATTCTTGGACGGTTTAACATTATACAACAGGAAATAACGCAAGTGCCATTTGCCTATTATTCATCCAAAGCTGAATTAAAAAGAGGCTATTTACATAATGTTTTGCGAGTACGTAATTTTTTAAATGAAGGTGAAGCTTATCGCTCAGAAGTATTATCAGCGCAGGGTAATAAGCCTCCAGAAACAACAAATAAATTAATACCCAATGTAACTATATTCGATGGTGCAACTGGCTTTATTAAATGGCGCGATGACTGGCGTAACTCCCATTGGATTGTTTTACTCGAACGCACAGAACCACATTTTAAAGAAGCTGTCACAGAAATTAACAGCGAATATGGAAACCGTATTGATGGAGAAGAAATACACAATATTCCCTCTGTCCCCCCTGGAGTTGAACTGGTTGTTTATCAAGAAGCGCGTCAATGACTGATATTTCCCTATCATCTGTGAATGAAATTTATTTTTGTAGCAGCACTGTCAAAATCACCCAACATCAATTTGAGCATCGTGAGTTTCGGAATTTTTGCTTGTCAATAACAAACTTTGAACGGTCACTTGGCGAAAATGCGACAGAAGATTACTGGCAAAATTTTCTGCGTCCCTTGAAACAGTATCGATTTAAATTGTGTGCAGCACCACTACCGTTTAACCATCCCACAGCTTGTCAACCAAAAACTATTGACTTACTAGAAAAGCATTTGAAGAAATGCAAATCTATATATCCCGATTTTGCCTCAACAGCATATACTATTTTCGATAATCTAGTTAGTTTGTCACAATCAGATGATAATCCACTGCTGGTTTTTATAGGGGAGCATTACTCAAATATAGCTTTGCTACTCCAAAACTCGCGCCTGATTCCTGCTGTGGAGGATGTATTAGCTGCTATCCCTAAACTACGCCAAATTGAACTGCTAGTGCCGTCTCAGCTACGGAGAAACAATTGCTTCAATAAATTAGTTGTTATTGGTGCAATACGCTGGTTTCCCGATTACGTCTTCACTGCACCACGCGCACAGGAAATAGACGTAATTCAATATAATTGGATAAACGATAGATGGCAAAATAAATCAGTATTTATTAACTCGTTAAATCAAGACAAAAAAGAAATTACCATCATTTATCATGGATCTAAATTAGAAAATATAAATAGTACATATACTAATGTAGAAGTTGCAGAATATATAAATCCAGATGAAATTTTGCCACCGCCCATTAACTTGAGCCAAATTGCTAAAGACTTCACCCGTTCTTCATTAGTTACTGATGAAGAGGAAGATGTAGACGCGCGTTTATTTTTATTAGAGGGAGAAACAGCAGTATTTCTTGATGCTAACTTCCAACAACATATAATTGATTTGCAACATGGTGAAGACCAGGTTAAAAAAATACCCGTTGCCAATATCGAACGTGGTATGTTCATTATTCTCCGTACAAGTGGCGGTGGTGACTATATCATTCCCTTAGCAAATTCATTTTTGGGAGAAAAAGCTCAACATTTCAGAGAATTACAAGACCTTTGGAAAATTAGTCTGAAGCGTAAAGTCAGGATGAGTAGTTTAGATGATGTTAGCTGGAAGTTGAGAAATTTAGGTTCCAAACTTGCTAATAAAAAACAAAATATTCGCAATTGGATGTCTTATAGAAGCATTAGACCAGAGGATGATAAAGATTTCGATGCTATTCTAAAATTTCTAGGTTTAGCAGATAGATTAACCGAATTTCATGAAGCTGCACGTTCAATTGAGAATGCTCATATAAGAGCTGGTCATCATCTTAGAAAATTACTTCTTGAGGAGGTGCATAAATCTAATTTTAAACAACTACAGCAACAAGGAAAAATAAATTTTCAGCTTTCGTCAGCAGCTTCTGGAAGCATGACGGCATTTCGGGTAGTGGATATTAACACGGAAACCACTAAAGTTCCTTATTCAAAAATTGCACATCCGTTTTCAGTAAATAGTGAGTTTATCAATGCCTGACCATATAGCAAATAGAGACAAAATTATTCAAGCACTACGGGAAGAACTTGTAGGACCATCCCCCCAAGGAAAACCGATTAAATGTTCTGGTGAAATCACTTTTCAGTCTGACAACAAGGATTTTTATCAACCTTGGAAACAAGAGAACGGCGAAGAAATTTTGCAAAGAGATCCACCGCTAGTCAGATATGGCGTTGGTGTCCTTCACCCAATAGAAACACCAGTAGAAAATGAGGATTTACAGTTAAATCTTGTAGATACAAATATTGTCCTGAATAATCAACCAGAAGAGATAGAAGCAGATGAAGAACTAATTACAGAATCAGCAAAGCAGAACCTTGAAGACATAGAAAAAGAAATATTAAAGAGTAGTGAAACTGAGTCAGACGATTTTGACTTATCAACAGCTAATACTTATAAACCTAGTAGCATGGGTATAAGCTTTTTGGCTGATTTCCCCAAAGGTTCAGTCCTAGTAATCGAAGCAACCAATTGTGGATGCTATCGACAGAAAAAAGTTAAAGTTGGCAAAAGTGAACGTACATGGTGGCTGCGTAAATCTATTAATTTTACCGTAGAGTTTACCGCTGAAGAACTTTGTTCTGTAAAAGAGAGAAAATTTACCAAAACTAAAAAAATAGATGGACTTGAGCTTAGTTTTGAAGTATTCTCTCGACCTGATAGAGAAAAACGTGAAGGTGTGCGGTTGTTAACCGTTTGTCTAATTAACCGTACAACTGCATCTGGTGGTCATGAAAATTGTTTATTTCAGGCAGGTTTTGCAGCAACTATTATTTCACCAAAGGGTGAGGCGCATATATTACCTTATCCGAAACCTGACTTTAATTCTGATAATAAAGAAGAGCAGTCCTTAGCGTTACTTTACCGCAAAATGGAAACCTATGGGGTGGGACATGGCTGTGCAGCTAATTGGGATAAAGAAGCGAGTGATGGCATTAAAACTGTAATAGCAGAATGCCTTCCTACTTTTGAAACTCCTAGCATTACCCCTGATATTGGTATAGAAGTACCAATGGCTTCCTTAGCTGGGTTGATACCAGGTGATGATGGTTTTGCAGCTTTGTGGGAAGTTGTTAATCGTTATGAACAGTGGATTGAAGACAGAAGAAATGAAATTATTTCTCTAGGTGAAGAATATCAAAATGCTGCTTATTGGCACATAGACGAATGTACAAGAGCAGCCCAAAGAATGAGAAATGGGTTGATTTACTTACAGAATGATACCCAAGCTAAGAGAGCATTTCAATTAGCAAACTATGCCATATTACTACAGCAAATTTGCAGTCGCCGCGAGCTTCGTAAAGCTAATTACGATATTGCGACAAAACGATATACTTTCTCTACGAATTATCAAGCGCCTAACTTGATCCAAACTGATAAAAATAGCGGTAAGTGGCGTGCATTTCAGGTGGCATTTCTGTTGATGTCCATCGAATCAACTGCTGAGGGTGATATTCCTGATCGCAGTACCGTTGAATTAATTTGGTTTCCTACTGGAGGCGGTAAAACTGAGGCATATTTGGGTTTATCAGCATTTGCTTTATTCATGCGACGCCTGAAAAACCCAGAGGATGTAGGCGTTAATGTTTTAATGCGATATACCCTAAGATTGCTAACTGCACAGCAGTTTCAACGAGCTTCTGCACTTATTTGCGCGATGGAGTATCTCCGCCGCCAAAATGAAAATGAACTCGGTAAAGAACCGTTTTCTATTGGCATTTGGGTAGGTAGGGAAACTACTCCGAATACTCGCACAGACGCAATATCTAAATTTAACAGACTGCAAAGTGACTCATCGGCAGAAAACCCCTTTTTGATAAGTCGATGTCCTTGGTGCGCTGCCCAAATGGGACGTTATCAAGAAAAACTTCCTAGAGGTATACCAAATTCTCTGTATGTTCTTGGTTACAACCAAAGTCGTGGAACTGTAATTTTCAAATGTCCTGACAATGCTTGTGAATTTCACAAACATAATGGACTACCAGTTTATGTAATTGATGAGGATATTTACGAAAAACGCCCATCTTTAATCATCGGAACGGTGGATAAATTTGCACTGCTGGCATGGAGTTACGCCCAAAAAGCACGGGCGTTATTTGGAATTGGTGCAGATGGAAAAAGAGTAAATTCGCCACCAGGATTAATTATTCAAGATGAATTGCACTTGATTTCTGGTCCTCTTGGTTCGGTTGTAGGACTGTATGAAACTGTCATTGAAGAACTTTGTACCGATAGACGCAACGGACAAGAAATTAAACCAAAAATTGTCTGTTCTACTGCAACAATACGCCGCTATGCTGACCAAGTAAAAGCACTTTATGGGCGTGAAGATGTAGTTTTGTTTCCCCCACCAGGACTTGATGCTGAAGATTCATTTTTCTCGCGTTATGCTCGTAATTCAGCAGATAAAACATTGCAACGAGGTCGAGTTTATATGGGTGTCCACGCACCTGGTTTGAGGTCTTTGCTAACTGCTGAAGTTCGTACTGCTGCTGCTATTTTGCAAGCACCTGTTAGCCTGACACCAGAGGAACGAGATCCGTGGTGGACATTGCTTGTATTTTTTAACAGTTTGCGGGAATTAGGGACAACTTTATCACTGTTGCAGTCTGATATTCCCGGTTACTTAAAGGTAATCAGAAACAGATTAGGTTTAGACTGGCAACAAATGCGTTACCTGTTGCGAATTTTGGAACTGACTGGGCGTATACGCAGTGACCAAGTTCCAGAATCCATTAACAAGTTAGAAGTCAAATGCGACAATAGCAATAATCAGCCGTCGGTTGATGTTTGTTTGGCTTCTAACATTATTGAAGTGGGAGTTGATATAGATAGACTATCGCTGATGGCGGTAGTTGGTCAACCAAAGACTACTTCTCAATATATCCAAGTTACTGGACGTGTTGGGCGTCGGTGGTGGGAACGTCCCGGTTTAGTTGTCACAATATATAGTCCCACAAGACCACGCGATCGCTCGCACTTTGAAAAGTTTCGCAGTTATCACTCCTCACTTTATGCACAGGTTGAACCAACCAGCGTTACCCCATTTTCACCGCCAGTTTTAGATAGAGCGCTTCACGCTATCATGACAACTTATGTGCGGCAAACTGGTGATGAAAAAATAGCCCAAACCCCCGAACCTTACCCCGAAAATCTCATTGAACAACTCCGAGATATTCTTATTCCTCGCATTCAATTGATAGACCCAGATGAAGTGGAAAATTTCGATAAGGTGTTTAACAAACGTGCTTCAGAATGGCGAGGTAGGCAACGCACAAACTGGGAGAGAAACGGCAGAGATAATATTGATATACCGCTAATTAGGGTAGCTGGTGAATACGCTAGTCGAGAATGGCAACGTTTATCTTGGGCTACACCAATGTCGATGAGAAATGTAGATGCGGAATGTCAAGCAGAGATTACTAATCTTTACTTAAATGAAGGAGAGGAAGAAGATGCCTAAAGGTCCAATAAGACGCGCTCAGTTAATTGCACCTTTTGGCGTGGGTGCGATGGTCGTAGTTAGGGATGGTACATCTTTAATTACAGCGGGAATCGACCATTGGTACAAGCGTGAAGATGGTAGCGAGGCTAATGACAAGTCCGAATTTAGAATAGATGAATGGCGTTTAGCTGCTCTGTTGGAAGTAGATTATTTCCGCTTACCCCCGGATTTCAGAAAAGCTAATAAAGGAGATGGGGTTCCTAATGCTTATCTAACTGTGCCATTTTTACGCTTTCCTCAATGGCATTTTTGCTCTTCCTGCAATCTATTGAAAGACTTTCCCCTGACTGCGCGTGGTAAAGTCAAATGTCTTGAATGTCAAGGGAAGAACAAAACAAAATATATGGTACAGGTTCCGATTATCGCTATGTGCGATCGCGGTCATATCCAAGACTTCCCCTGGGGAGAATGGGTGCATAAATCAATTAATCCAACTTGCAATAAACCGTTGCGCTTAGTTGGAACTGGAAGTGCAACTCTTGGTGGTTTAAGCGTCCGATGTGATTGTGGTGCTAAACGTTCCCTTGAGGGCATTACTGATGCTGATGGTCTCACTAAAAGACTTGACACTAACGAAGAATTTAAATGCCGAGGTAAACGTCCTTGGTTAGGTACTGAAGATAGGGAAACCTGCGATTGTCAACTACGGGGTACTTTGCGAAGTGCTACAAATGTTTACTACGCACAAACGCGCAGTGCAATTTATCTGCAAAGGGGCAACAACAGCGAACTTATGTCCGTTCTAGAAGAACCACCTCTTTCAACACTTATCCAACGACTGTCGAGATTGGGCGATAATGTAACACCTGAAGTTCTTAAAGAGTTTTATCCTCAACCGTTACAGCCTTTCTTAAATGAAGAAATCAAAGATGCTTTAAAAGTTATTTTATCACCAAAAGACACAAACGCTAATACAAATATTGTCGAAGGTGATGACCCAGAAACAATTTTTCGGCGTGAAGAATTCAATGTGCTTCGCACTGAGCGGAATGAAGAAAACCTGAAAATAAGAACAATAAATATTAACCAATATGAATCAGATATTGCATATTATTTTTCCCGAATAATGCTGGTTGATAAGCTGAAAGAAACCAGAGCTTTAACAGGATTTACCCGCATATTTCCGGAAACTGACCAACAAGTGCCATCTCTACAATCTCTCTTATGGCATCAGCCACCACAACAGGATACATGGCTGCCTGCCTACATCGTCTACGGTGAAGGCATATTTATTGAATTCAACGAAAATCGCTTGCGTCAGTGGTTAAAGATACACGGTGTAGAAATTTACCGCCGAGTGCAGCCTTTGGTGGAACGTTACGAAAGGATACAGGGGGAACGACATTTACGGCAACGCCAAATAACGCCGCGATTTATCTTATTGCATACATTTGCTCACTTGCTGATGAATCGGTTAACGTTTGAGTGCGGGTACAGTTCAGCAGCGCTGCGAGAAAGGCTTTATGTCTCGGAAAACCCTGATGCTCCAATGGCAGGAGTGCTGATTTACACGGCTGCTGGTGATTCCGAGGGGACAATGGGAGGACTTGTGAGGATGGGCAAGCCTGGTTTCTTTGAGCCTGTGGTGCGCTCTTCGCTCTTAGCGGCTAGCTGGTGTTCTGCCGATCCAGTGTGTATGGAAGTCGGAGAAAGAGGGGGACAAGGACCAGATTCATGCAATTTAGCGGCTTGCCACAGTTGCGCTTTAGTGCCTGAAACAGCTTGTGAAGAGTTCAATCGCTTTTTGGATCGAGGCGTGGTTATTGGTGATATTAATAACCGAAATATTGGTTTTTTTCCGAATAAATTGGTATAAGATCGGGAGACGAAGCTAAGGGTGATTGCGTAGTAGCTTTCTCTGACTTGTTGCGATCGCCCACAGAAAATTTTTCTCAAAAAAGAAAAAGCCTCTTTATGACCAAAAACAGGGTGTGGGGTGTGGGGTGTGGGGTGTAGAAAAAAGTGAAAATACCCACACCTTACAAGGTACAAGCCCCTACATTTATGTATGGAAAAGCAAGAAAATATGTCCATCTCGATATGTAGTACGCGGCGTGTGGACGGACAGAATATAAGTGTCCGCGCCAACCGCCGCGAGAAATACACACGTCCATGCTGCCAACGCCCTAATTTTAATTATGGGGTTCCCTACACCCTACCCCCTACCCCCTACACCCTCTTCATTTTGTAAACACGGACATCCAATTTGTGAAGAAGAGAAAATTTTTTACCGCTTGGGTGCAGCATCGCCAAACTTAATCAAAAGCGCGATCGCAACACTAACAACTAAAATTATCGTCATACTCAAAGCTGAACCAAAGCCCCAATTTTGGGCAGATCCCAGAAACTGGTTATAAATCAATCTTGCGGCTGTCATACTCGAAGCACCACCAAGTAATTCTGGATCGACAAAATCCCCCAATCCGGTAATGAATACCAACATTGAACCGGCAGCAATTCCTGGCAAAGTTTGGGGTACAGTCACTTGCCAAAAAGCTTGCACTGGATTCGCACCTAAATCGGCTGCTGCTTCTAACAAGCGCTTGTCTAGTTTTTCTAAAGACGCATATAGAATTAAAACCATATAAGGCAATAAGCCGTAGCTCATGCCAATTAATACTGCTAAATCCTGGTTGAATAAATCTAATCTAGGCAAGCCAAAATTGCTGAATAAGCTATTAAGTAAACCAGTCGGACGGAGTATTGTAATCCAAGCATAAGAACGCAGTAAAGAAGAAGTCCACAAAGGTAAGACAAAGCCTAATAAAAGTAAATTTCGCCAGCGCTTCGGTGCCATCTGAGCAATCCAATAGGCGACGGGTAAAGCGAAAATTAAACAAATTATTGTCGTGGCGATCGCCAAAAAAAGCGATCGCTTAATTACTTGCAGATAAAGTGGGTCAAATATCCGGATATAATTATCAAATCCACTGGGATTTACCAAATCTCCCGGTCGAATATCCGGTACTAAACTTAATTCAAAAATTATCAGTGTGGGTAACACCAGCAAAAGTAACAACCAAACGCCAGATGGCGCAAGTAATGCCAACGGTTGCAGCCAGTTAAAATTTGAGCGATGCACTTTTGGCAATTCAGCGATATCGCTTGATGAATTTAGATGAAAACGACGAGTTTGATTAGACACAAGCTTTAAAATCCAAAATCCAAAATCCAAAATCCAAAATTCCTAGCCGCTGGTTAATTGTGTCCAGTAGCGTTCGTAAACTTCTTCAAATTCTCCTAAAGGAGTTGCGCGTTCGCACTTCTCTAAAACCGACTCTGAGGGAAATAAAGTTGCATTGTTCTGTAAACTTTTTGGTAATTGCTCAAATCCAGCGCGATTCGGAGTGGAAATGCTTAAACGTTCACTGATTTGTGCGGCTACTTTTGGTTGTAAGAGAAAGTTAATCCAAGCATAAGCTCCATCGATATTCGGGGCTGTTTTGGGAATTACAATTGTATCAGTCCATAACGAAGAACCACTGCGGGGAGCTACATATTTGAGTTTGGGATTTTCTTGATTCATTTTTACCCCATCTGCTGAGTAACACATTGCCAATACTAAATCTCCTGCTAAAATTTGATTGCGCCATGCATCAGTATCAAAAGCAGCGATCGCCGGTTTGAGAGATTTCAATTTTTCATAAGCTTGTTTGATTTCACTTTCGTTTTTTGAGTTGAAGGAATAACCCAGCATTTTCAAAGCTGCACCCATCACCTCTCGTACATCATTTAACAATGTCATCCGTTTTGATAATTGCTTTTGATTCTGCCAAAGATAGTCCCAATCTTCCGGTGGGGGGTTGATTATTTCTGAATTATAAAGTAAGCCGGTTGTCCCCCAATTGAAGGGAATACTGTAGCGGTTGTTGGGATCGTAACTGGGATTTTGAAATTGGGGAAATAAATTATCAAAACCAGTCAAGCGATCGCGTTTGATTTCTGCTAACAACCCCAAGTCAACCATCTTCTGCACCATGTAGTCAGATGGGTAAATCGCGCTGTAAGTACCACCTCCACCAGCTTGCAATTTAGCTAACATGACATCATTGGAATCATACACATCTGCAAGCACTTTTACACCAAATTGGTTACTAAAACTTTGCAGCAATTCTGAATCGGTATATTGTGCCCAGGTGTAGATATACAGTTGGTCACGGGAACCTTTGTTGCTAGAATTAGCTCGCACTTTTGCAAGTCTCCAGCCACAACCAGCCAAAGATAAACTAGAAAGTGCTGCAACTCCTTTTAAAAATTCTCTTCTTTTAGTCATTAGTTAATAATTAATAGTCAATGGTCAAGAGTCAATGGTCAATGGTCAAGAGTCAATGGTCAATGGTCAACAGTCAAGGGTCAAGGGTCAATGGTCAATGGTCAATGGTCAACAGTCAATGGTCAAGGGTCAATGGTCAATGGTCAATGGTCAATGGTCAAGAGTCAATGGTCAATGGTCAAGAGTCAATGGTCAATGGTCAAGAGTCAATGGTCAATGGTCAAGAGTCAATGGTCAATGGTCAATGGTCAATGGTCAATGGTCAAGAGTCAATGGTCAAGGGTCAACAGTCAAGAGTCAATGGTCAATGGTCAATGGTCAAGAGTCAATGGTCAATAGTTAATAGTTATTAAGCTTCTGGGACGTTGCCAATTGACTTGAGGTATGCATTTAATTGAGGCGCTAAATCGTCAATTATTAACTTGAGTTTATCTATTTGTTTATCTGTTAGCAGCTTCCGGGTATACGCTCGTCTTAGCCAGTGCTGAGTTTCATTTAAAGAGCCTCTTGCTATTTTTACAAATCTTCGATTGTCTTGATAACTACCTCTTCCAACACATAAAGCTATGTTTGCCCCAATGCTATCTGCCGATCGTACAATCTGTTTACCGATAGTATCTTTAGCAAAAAAATTCCACTGTTCAACAATTTTCCAAATTTCATCTGCTAATTGTTCTGCCAATCGATAAACCCTTAATTCTTGAAAATACTTACTAGACATCTATGCACTCTTAACTCTTGACTCTTGACTATTGACTATTGACTCTTAACTCTTAACTCTTGACTCTTAACTCTTGACTCTTGACTCTTAACTCTTGACTCTTGACTATTGACTATTGACTCTTGACTCTTGACTATTGACTCTTGACTATTGACTCTTGACTATTGACTCTTAACTCTTGACTATTGACTCTTAACTATTAACTATTGACTCTTGACTCTTGACTCTTGACTCTTGACTATGGACTAATAGCTAAACAGTCAGTTTCTGCCCACCAAACGTAAATCGGTTTGTCACGGTCTGGTAAGCTGCCAAAGGTATTTGGCTGCAAAACAGTGATAGTAATACCGTTTGTTAATTCGACAACATAATTAACATGCGTTCCCAAATACATTACATTACCAAGTCGTCCTTCAAAGCAGTTAGTCGGCAAATTTGGGGGATAAAGTGAGAGTTGAATTTTTTCTGGACGCACACTCACCATCACTGCTTGCGATAATTGAGTTGGTGTATCTTCAAAGCGGTTGACAACAATTGAAAGTCCCGATTTTGTGACAATTCGCACAGCAACAGGGTCTACTGCCGCGATTTCACCGCTGAATAAATTGGTATCGCCAATAAAATCAGCGACAAACGGTGTCCGTGGATGTTCGTAAATTTGACTGGGAGTGCCAATTTGTTCAATTTTGCCTTGATTCATCACTGCAATGCGATCGCTCAAAGATAGCGCTTCTTCTTGGTCATGTGTCACCATGATGAAGGTCAACCCCAAATCTTTGTGTAAATTCGACAGTTCAACCTGCATTTCTTTACGCAGTTTTAAATCTAAGGCTCCCAAAGGTTCATCCAGCAACAGCACTGCGGGACGGTTGACTAATGCCCGCGCTAATGCTACTCTCTGTTGTTGACCACCTGATAATTGACTGGGAAAGCGCGATCGCAAACTTTCCATTTTCACCAGCTTTAAAGCATCTTTAACTCTACTTTCAATTTCTAATTTGCGTAATTTCCGCAAACGCAGACCGAAAGCAATGTTATCCCATACATTCAAATGGTTGAACAGAGCGTAGCTTTGAAATACAGTATTTACAGGTCGGCGGTAAGCAGGGACATTAGTCATATGCTGACCCCGAATCAATAGCTTGCCAGCATCCACCCTTTCAAATCCAGCAATTAAACGGAGTGTAGTTGTTTTGCCGCAACCGGATGGACCGAGAATACTAAAAAATTCTCCCTGTTTTACATCCAAATTTATTCCGTGTACTGCTGCTTCAAAGTTAAAAAACTTATAAACATCATGGAGTTCAACATCAAGCGGCTCAAAAGCCGCCATCCCCCCCTGATTCTGCGTTAAAGTTTGAGCCATAATTCTCAGTAGACTACCGTGATAATACTAGATGAGAGTAAATTAATGTAGTATGAGTGCAAAGCAGACTACACATAACACTTTGGTTTTTGGGGCATAGGGCATAGGGCATGGGGAATGGGTAGTGGGTAATGGGTAATGGGTAGTGGGTAGTGGGTAATGGGTAGTGGAAAAAGCTTTTTATTTTTTTACCGTTTTCCCCTTCCCAATTCCCAATTATCAATTCCCAATGCCCAATGCCCAATTCCCCATTCCCCAGTCTTCAAATTTGCACTCTTGTCCTGCCCGGTATTTAGGGCAATTGTATACAGTTAATACTAATCTTGAAATCCTTATTTGTCTTATGTCTATTTTACAATCCTTTAAACTTGGCGGTAAAAAAGATACACGTACAGTCGGACGAAGTTTTCAGTCGATATTTTTCATCATATTTACCGCCGTCATGATGACGGGTGTTGCCGCTCGTTTGGCATATTTAGAAATTGTTCAAGGACCCCAACTCCGGAAACGAGCAGAGGCAAACCGAATTAGAATTATTTCCAAACAGCCAGAAAGAGGTAACATTTTTGACCGCAATGGCAAACTTTTAGCTAGTACTCGCTATCCTCGCTCTGTCTACTTGTGGCCTATGGCTCACACGAAACCAGAGTGGTCAATTGTTGCCCCGCGTCTATCGAAAATTTTGGAAATTCCTACTCAAGATATTGAAGAGAAACTTATACAGGCAGGTCCAAATTCTTCCTCACTTGTACGGATTGCTCGCGATTTGAACGAAGCACAAATTACCGCACTCAAAGAGTATGAAACCGAGCTGAAAAACGTGGAAATTCATACAGAAGCAGTGCGTTATTATCCCCACGGTCAAGCCTTGGGTCATGTACTGGGTTATACGCGAGAACTGACCGCCGACCAGTTGAAAGAAAGAAAGAAGGATGGCTACCGACTGGGAGATGTCATAGGTCAGATGGGGGTAGAAAAGGCGTATGAAAAAACACTGCGGGGTGAATGGGGCGGTCAGCAGGTAGAAGTAGATGGCAGAGGTCGTCCGTTGCGGGTATTGGGAGAGAAAGAGGCAAAAGCTGGTAACGATTTGCACTTGACTGTAGACATAAACGTGCAAAAGGCAGCAGCAAAAGCTTTAGGCACTACTAAAGGTGGGATTGTAGCAATCGATCCGAGGAATGGTGCTGTTTTGGCAATGGTGTCTTATCCTACCTTTGACCCAAATATCTTTTCTAAGCAAAAACTCTCTCAGAAAGACTGGCAAAGCGTACAAGGTAAAGATCATCCGTTGGTGAATCGCACCCTCAGTGCCTTTCCACCTGCGAGTACGTACAAAATTATCACTACGACAGCGGGATTGGAATCGGGTAAATTTACTCCAGATACAGTGTTGCAAACTTTCGGTTCGCTAACTGTCGGTGGGGTGACTTTTGGTGAATGGAATCACGCTGGATTTGGTCCATTGGGATTTCCGAGAGCGATGGCTATGAGTAGTGATACTTTCTTTTATCAAGTTGGTAGAAGAGTCGGTGGTCCAACTTTGATCGAATGGAGTCGCAAATATGGCTTTGGTGAAAGAACCGGCATTGAGTTTGCTTCAGAAGAATCAAAAGGCTTGGTTCCAGATGAGTCATGGAAACAGAAAGCTTGGAAGATACCCTGGACTGTCGGCGATACCATAAATATGTCAATTGGTCAAGGTGCTTTGCAAGTCACACCACTGCAATCTGCGATTATGTTTTCTGTTCCTGCTAATGGTGGCTATCGAGTTAAGCCGCATTTGCTTAAAGACAATGAAGAAGCAAAAAACTGGCGCACATCCTTAAACATGAAACCGACAACCATCAAAGTTCTGCGCGATGGTCTGCGAAAGGTAGTAACTGAAGGGACGGGTCAGCGTTTGAACGTACCAACAATTGCCCCATCATCTGGAAAAAGTGGCACTGCTGAAGCCGGTACTGGTCGCCCAAATCACACTTGGTTTGGTGCCTATTCTCCCAGCGATAAGCCGGAAATTGCGGTTGTAGCGTTTGGTGAAAACTCTGGGGGACATGGCGGAACCGATTGCGGTCCGATGGTTTTACAAGTGCTAGAAGCCTACTTTCAATCGAAGTACCCAGGCAAGTATCAAAAACCTGTAGTTGAGGGCGAAGCTAAAACTCAGGGTTCTGGAGGTAGGACTGGAGACTAGTAGTAAGCACTTTAGTGCTTAGAGAGCACTAAACTGCTCACTACTGATAGAAAATTCTGATAGTTACCCTTGGGTTTTTTCAATACATCCTGTGTGCGAGTTTAGCTGACATAGTGACAATTTTGTTGAATTATATACAAAGAATTATCTAAATATTACTCTTTGTTTTATGACCCCATTACAGTTACCGCCCTTGCTGAAAAAAGATACACTTACAGTCGGACGGGGTTTTCAGTCAATATTCTTCATCGTTTTTACTTTATTAATGACGGGTGGAATGAGCGCTCGTTTGGCATATTTGCAACTTGTTGAAGGAACGCAGCACCGCAAGCAAGCAGAGTCAAATCGGATTCGCATTATTCCCAAACAACCGGAACGAGGCAACATTTTCGATCGCAATGGCAAACTTTTAGCTAGCACTCGCTATCCTCGGTCTGTGTATTTGTGGCCTATGGCTCATACTAAAGAAGAATGGCACAAAGTTGCACCGCGTTTATCGCAAATTCTCGATATCCCGCAAGAGGAAATTGAAAAGAAATTACAAGAGGCTGGTTATAGGTCTTCTTCGCTAGTGCGGATTGCTCGTGATTTGAATGAAGCGCAAGTAACTGCATTGAAGGAATATGAAAATGAACTCCACGATGTAGAAATACATACCGAAGCAGTTCGCTACTACCCGCACGGTAAAGCCTTGGCTCACGTACTCGGTTATACGCGGGAACTGACTGCCGAACAGCTGCAAGAAAAGAAAAAAGAAGGCTACCGATTGGGAGATGCGATCGGTCAGATGGGGGTAGAAAAAGCGTATGAGAAAACGCTACGGGGCGAATGGGGGGGGCAGCAGTTAGAAGTAGATGGTAGAGGTCGTCCGCTGCGGGTTTTGGGCGAGAAAGAGGCAAAATCTGGGCAAGATTTGCACTTGACTATAGATGTGGATGTGCAAAAAGCAGCAGAAAAAGCTTTAGGAGGTCGCAACGGTACGATTATCGCACTTGACCCAAACAACGGTGCGGTTTTAGCAATGGTGTCTCACCCTACTTTTGACCCAAATATCTTTTCTAAACAAAAAGTTACTAAAAAAGATTGGCAGACGGTACAAGGTGAAGATTATCCTTTGCTAAATCGCGCTTTGCGAGCTTATCCCCCTGCTAGTACTTTTAAAATAGTTACTACCGCTGCTGGGTTGGAATCGGGTAAATTTTCTCCTAATACAATATTGCAAACTTACGGTTCGCTGACTTTCGGGGGTACGACATTTGGTGAATGGAACCATGCAGGGTTTGGTCCGTTGGGATTTACGGGAGCGATCGCTAACAGTAGCGATACCTTTTTCTACCAAATTGGTCAGAGGGTCGGTGGTCCAACTTTAATTGAATGGACTCGTAAGTTTGGATTTGGTGAAAAAACTGGCTTTGAGTTCGCTTCTGAAGAATCGAAAGGCTTGGTTCCAGACGAGTCATGGAAACAGAAAGCTTGGAAAATGCCTTGGACTGTTGGCGACAGCATTAATATGTCAATTGGTCAAGGAGCATTATTAAGCACACCGTTGCAAGTCGCCGGCATGTTTGCCATACCTGCTAATAATGGCTACAGAGTTCAGCCGCATTTGCTTAAAGACAATCAAGAAGCAAAAAGCTGGCGCGAACCTGTAAATATGAAACCATCAACCGTGAAAATTCTTCGTTCTGGATTGCGTCAGGTAATTACAGAAGGTACCGGTAAGGCTTTGAATGTACCAACACTTCCGCCAATAGCTGGTAAAACTGGCACCGCTGAAGCATGGAAGCGTCAAGGTGTCAAAGCAAATCATGCTTGGTTTGGTGGTTATGCACCCGCTGATAAGCCGCAAATTCTAATTGTAGCGTTTGCCGAACATTCCGGCGGTGGCGGTGGTAGCATTGCTGCACCGATGGCGTTAAAAGTTATGGAAGAGTATTTTCAAAAGAAGTAATCACTAGGGGGAGGAGTGGGAGATGGGGGGAGGGGGAGATGGGGAGATGGGGAGACAAGGAGATGGGGAGATGGGGAGACAAGGAGATGGGGAGATGGGGGAGACAAGGGAGACAAGGGAGATGGGGGAGACAAGGAAGACGAAAAGACAAACTCCCCTGCCCCCTGCCCCCTGCCCCCTGCCCCCCTGTCCCCTTGTCTCCTTGTCCCCTACTGCGGTATCTTCGCGGGTTTGATATTCTTGGCTTTGTAGAAGGTTTCTAAGCTATCGCGATCACCTACAAAACGCCAGTGCCACGGCTCATAACTCACACCTTGCGGATTATCCTTGGGAAAGGATATTTCAAAGCTGTAACGCGCTGCATTTGCTTCTAACCACTGATAAGCTTTTGTCTTGTCGAAAGTTGTTTGCAGATTAGTTGCTGGTGTTGCACCGTCGCCAATATCTACAGCGTAACCTGTATGATGTTCGCTATGACCGGGAGGAGCGCTCAAAGCAGCTCGTTGTGCTGGGGTTTGATTGCGCTGGGCACCAACGTCAAAAAACAACTGTTCTTGGTCTTTCACAGACCGAAAGCCGGAAATTGGCACCAATGTTACACCCGCACTCCGCGCTGCTTGTACCATCGCTTGATACTTTTCGGCGGCAGCTTTTCTCATTTTGATGCGTCCATCTCTAGAAATCGGTGCTAATTCTGATTCTGGCGCTTCTGCGTATGTCAGATGCCCTAAAACAGTGTCAGCGTTATCTTGGGAGTTGACAGAAGTGCCAGTTTGTGCATTTGCAGGAGTGGAATTAGTTGGGGAAGGTTGAATAGCGGTTTTTTTCGGTGCAGCGAGGAAAAATAAAAAACCACTAATAACGGCGAGCATAATAAATCCTACCACGCCGCCGATCGCTAAAACCATAGGTTGCAATTGGCGCACCTTCTGAGGTGTTGCTTCCGGAGTATCGCGTAAAGCTGGCGGAATTTCGTCACCAGACTCAGCAGATGAGTTTTGCGGTTTTTCAGAAAACCCAGGATTATTCAAGGGTCAACTCCTGATGATTGTTGAATCGCCATAACAGATTGTAGACTGGATAAAAATAAACGCGATCGCGAAGATTTATACATTTGAATTTCTAGGCACAATTTTGACAAATATCCTAGAACTATACGTCAAGCTGGTGGGATTAGTCCTGGCAGGATTTATCTTGGGACGCAAGCTACCAGCTCCAGTTCCCACCCGTTTGGCTCAGTTTCTTTTCTGGGTGGGTGTACCGATAGGGATTGTAGCTTTTTTACGAAAAGCTGATTTATCGGGACAGATTTGGATTGCACCAGCGATCGCTTACCTAGCTATTTTACTTGGAGCATTTTTAGCTTGGTTAGGCATCAAAGGTCAAGCCTATTTTACAAATACTATCCTTCAACAACCAACTCAGGGTAGTTTCATTCTGGCATCAATGGTGGGTAACACAGGTTATCTTGGTTATCCGATCGCTTTAGCAATGGTAGGACAAAAATACTTCGCCTGGGCGTTATTTTACGATATGTTGGGGTCACTTTTCGGGGCTTATGCTTTGGGTGTAGCGATCGCGGTTCGTTTTGGGGGTGGAGTTCAGAATTATTGGCAAATTACTAAAGCGATTTTCATCAACCCAGCGCTGTGGAGTTTCGGATTTGGTTTGCTGTTTCGACAGGTGACGATTCCCGCAGCAGTTGAATTTTTCTTGGATAAATTTGCTTGGAGTACAGTTGCTTTATCTTTGATGTTAATTGGGATGCGATTGAGCAATCTTAATTCTTGGCGTAGTTTACCACAAGCGGGGATGAGTTTAGGAATCAAAATGCTGTTAGTTCCCTTGATTTTGGGTAGTATTTTACCACTTTTTGGTTTAACTGGGGCAACAGCACAGGTGATAGTCTTACAAATGGGGATGCCACCAGCTTTCGCTACACTGGTAATTGCGGAAACCTTTAATCTCGATCGCGATCTCGCAGTTACGGCATTGGCAGCAGGGTCTATGGTATTGTTAGTTACTCTGCCGATTTGGTTGTGGCTGTTTTGATTGAGAAGTTATGGGAAATGCACGTTATCAGCTACCGACGTTTAAGAGAATATTGTGAAAAACACGCTGATTGTTGTGATGCTGTTGATAACTGGTACAAAATTGCCGATAAAGCAGATTGGTCTAGTTTAATTGAGGTGCAATCTGTTTTTCCTAAAGCTGAAGCGGTTGGTAATTTTACAGTATTTAATATTAAAGGTAATAAATATCGCTTAATTGTCAGTATAGATTACGAAAAGCAATTAGTTTATATTAAATATATCCTTACCCATGCTGAATATGATAAGGAGGATTGGAAAAATGACCCTTACTTTTAACCCAGATAAATACAAGGAACTATTAATTAATTATCAACCAAAAATCATTAGAAATGAAGAAGAAAATGAAAAAGCTTTGGCTGTTGTCGAAGAACTAATGCATCGCTCAAATCGCACACTTGAAGAAAATGAGCTTTATGAGTTGCTAATTATTTTAATTGAAAAATTTGAACAGAAACATTATTCTCCAGGTCAAGCATCTACACCTCATTCTATGTTACTTTTTCTGATGGAACAAAAAGAGATTAAACAGTCAGATTTAGTAGGTGTGATTGGTTCTAAAAAAATTGTTTCCGAAGTTGTAAATGGTAAACGAGAAATTAGCAAAGTTAAAGCCAAGGCTTTAGGAGATTTTTTTCAGGTTGATTTCAGTTTGTTTACTTGATTGCGAGATAAGTAAATCGATTTTGATTTCGTAGTCAGCACTTCAGTGCTGAAAATAAGCGCTTAAGCGCTTACTACGAACTTCACTATTTAAGCGCACTCCAATCACCGGAAGGGACAAAACTTGCCCAATAATAAGGATGCTCATATCCGGGTGTTTTCAACAAGTTCATTTGCGCTTCTCGTAATGCTTCATGTCTACCCTTACCCGCTTTCAAATTTTGGTAATACTTCACCATTAAATCTTTTGTCCCAGCATCGTCTACTATCCATAAACTCAAGACTTGACTTTGAGAACCTGCAATTACTAAAGCACGACGCAAACCATAAAGTCCATCTCCGACCTTCACATCACCCAATCCAGTTTCACAAGCGGAAAGTACTACTAACTGCGTTCCCCGTAAATTTAAGCCGGCAACTTCCAAAGCTGTGAGAACACCATCGTTAGTATTTGATAATGCTTTAGTGCGATTGTTAATACCAGCCAAAGCTAAACCGGAACGCAACAAGGGATTTTCCAGATGTAGTGACGCGATTAATCGCGTCTCTACAAGGTCTTGTTGTTGGTCGGGAACAAAGAAACCATGAGTCGCTAAATGCAATATACTCGGAGCTTGAAGTTGTTTAATAACAGCTTCCGTCGCTTGCTTACCAGAAATGATTTTTGTATCTGAGAAAATCCCTTTGATTTTATTTGCTTCTTCTAAAGTGTTATCAAGTGAAGGAAATTGCAAGGAAGCTAAATCAGCAGAACGGCGATTTTCTGAACCGCGTACAGCAGACGCTGTGGCTATTTCCTGTTGGTCGTAGTCGATATTTGCAAACACTACCGGATTAGAACGGCTGTTAGTTGGTAATTGAAAGCGTAATAAATCCCGCCCGCTGGTAAGATATGAGAAAGCGTAACGTTGAATTAAATATTTATTTTGCTCGTCTTTCAGCGCTTCAAAAGGAATTAGTGTTAACTGTCCATCTGGTGATAATAGCAAATGACGTGCATCGCCTAACAGTGGACGAATCGGAGCCATGACTTGCTCATCTAATTTGCGGGTTAACTGCTCAAGTGATTGGGTAGGCTTCTTTGCAGGAGGAGCAACACGATATGTGTAAGGATCAGGTGGTTTTTGTTTTAACACTGTTCGCAAATCAGCAACAGACTTATCAATAGTTGCAGCATCACCCAAATCAACCCACTTTGGTTCACCCAATGAACGCAGCACCGCAGCAGCATAACGCTGTTTACCCCATGTTTGAGCATCCGATTTAGCTTTAGCATTAAATGGGTAATACAGCACGATTTCTACGAGTGCTGCATCTTTGGGGATCGTAGCTTGGATCGCTGCTAACTCTACTGGTTGCGTAGCGGTGCGAAATTCAGCGCTTTTGGTGCTGATAGTTTCTTCTAAACGTTCTTTCTCTGCTTCGAGTTCGTGAAATTTAGCTTTATATTCAGTGGGACTTTGCTTTCCATGTCCTTTGTATACTAATGTTGATAACTCTTGATTAACGTTCAACCAGTCATCAAATAATTTTTTGGTTTCTGGTTTGTCTGCTAGTTGACTTTGTAGCGTTTGTATGTTGTCTGTAACGGCATCTAGGACAAGTCCTTTGCGACGTAGTACTGTGGTAAGTGCTAACTTTGCGACTGCGGGGTTGTTGGTAGCTTGTTGAAGGGATAGGGAAATGATACTATTCGTACTCTTTGTAAAAGTTCTGGCGTAATTTTGTTTTCTCTGTTCTGAGCCGACAGCAAAGATGAGGTCAAGATTATGTTCTTGAACTGCGAACCCCCGACTATAGAAATCAGTGGCACGGGTGATGTCATTTTGTGCTTCGTACAATACTCCCAAATTATTCAGGCTAAGAGCGACATTTGGATGTTCTTTACCCAGTACTTTCTCCCAAATTGCCAGTGCTCGCACATACAAAGGTTCAGCTTTTTCATAGCTTCCCTGTACTCGGTATAGTTCTGCCAAATTGTTCAGGCTAGCTGCGACATCTGGATGTTCTTTACCCAGTACTTTCTCTCTAATTGCTAGTGAGCGCACATACAAAGGTTCGGCTTTTTCATAGCTTCCCTGTGAAGAGTACAATACTCCCAAATTATTCAGGCTAGTTGCGACATTTGGATGTTTTTTACCCAGTACTTTCTCCCAAATTGCCAGCGCTCGCACATACAAAGGTTCCGCTTTTTGATAGCTTCCTTGTGCTTGGTACAATAGAGCCAAATTGTTCAGGTCAATGGCAACATCCGGATGTTCTGTCCCTAGTGCTTTCTCGTCAATTGCCAGCGATCGCAAATACAGAGGTTCCGCTTTTTGATAGCTCCCCTGTACTCGGTACAGTTCAGCCAAATTGTTCAGGCTAGTAGCGACAAGAGGATGTTCTTTACCTAGTGCTTTCTCGAAAATTGCCAGCGATCGCACATACAGAGGTTCAGCTTTTTGATAGCTACCCTGATGTTGGTACAGAAAAGCCAAATTGTTCAGGCTACCAGCGACATCCAGATTTTCTTTGCCCAGTAGTTTCTCTCTAATTTCTAGTGCGCGTTCTGCTAAGGGGATGGCTTGACTGTATTTACCTTCCTTATACAACTGCAAGACTTGTTCATTCAGTCGCGTAGCTTCTTCCAACTCTGCTAACTGTTGTGCTGACGGTGGCGGCTGAGATTGTCCTGTCACCTCTTTTGGTATACTTACTAGCAGCCCTAATGCCAGTGCTGCTGTCATTGACCAAGATACCAACTTGATGCAACTTTGGGTTTTGGCTTTTTGCCGAGAGAATCTAGACACGTATTTCTGCTTGCTGGCTGGGTTGGGGTGTGACACAAATAATACCGAATTTATAAAATATCTCGGTAAATAATTTAAAAATATTTAGATTTACCAGTTCTCTCGTCTGAAAAGACCTAACTTACAGCGTATTCTGTAAACTGCCTCATAAATGGTGACTGAAACCCCAGCACAATATCTTCTTTTGGAACTCCCGCAGCAACCAAATCAGCGGCAATATCATCTTCTGTACTATTCCACTGAAGCCAAATTTTTTCGCCTTTAATATCAATGTGGATGATACAGCTATGTACCCAATCCTGACCTTCCCAGCCTACATGAACGATTTGGTAATGGTCGCGTTCTGTATCAAAAATTTTCTCAACTTCTATATCCCCATAAGCAGGTTTTTGCTTGCCGTATTCGGAAAGCATCTGCTGTACAAGTTGGCGGTATTGTGCTAGTTTTTCCATTCAGCAATTACCTCATGCTTTATATCATAAATAATCATCTTGACTTGATTTTCTAGCACCATTTCCTTGGGAAAATCAAGCTGAAAAAAAGTTTTGTAAGTTGTCAGAGGCACTGCTAAATATAAAATACGTTCTGGCTCTCTGCGCCTCAGTGCCCCTCGATAATTGATAAATTGACCTAATGCTGTATGAAATTCTGAGATTGCAGACGATCTCTCTAAAAAGCTTTTGACTTCCACAGCAATTTTTTCTCCTTCCCGTTCTGCTGCAATTAGCTTTTCTGCTGCTAAGTCAATTGACATATTTACACCACCTATACCAATTTTATGTGAAGTTGCATAGAATAGATGGATATCCAGAAGGTGCGTAGAGATGCCTCGTCGTTTGCAGATCGTGATTGAAGAAAGTGTAG
>NZ_JTCM02000137.1 GCF_000817785.2 Hassallia byssoidea VB512170
ATGCCCCATGCCCTTTGAAGAGGGGGAAAGGGGAAAGGGGAAAGGGAAAATGTTGAAATATTTTCACTTCTCTTCGACTGATTTTATATGACTCCATCCCCCAATCATTAGCAGGTGCTCCACGCAGGTCCGACACCAAGACCGCACTGCCTCCCCTTTTTTCCTTTACCCTTTGACCCAAATTAAAAAAGCCCCATGCCCCATGCCCAATGCCCAATTACCGATTACCCAAAGCTTTATTGCGATCGCCGGAATCTACCCCTACAATTCAAGTAACTATTGGTCGCGTCGAAGTTCGCTCTTTGTAATTCTACTTCCACCCCAAGCGCCACGCGCTCTGTTCAACCCAAGCGCTTACCATCTGTTTGTTTACAACATTATTTGAAACAACGCCAAGGAGGCAAGTCATGAGTAACTCTCTGGCGATCGCAGCTGTTACGACAACGTTACGCAATCTGATTTCTCAAAGTGTTGCCCAAGAGTTGGGTGATGGTATTGTGACAACGCAGCCACCAGACAAGGCACGCTATCATCACGATAAAAATCAAATTAATCTTTTTCTCTATCATATTTTACCGAATGCCTCTTGGCGGACTATGGATTTACCCAATCGCGTCAAACCTGGGGAAATCGGTCAACCGCCGCTTGCTCTCAATCTTTACTATATAATTACTTTTTACGGCAAAGATAATGATGATATCTTGGCTCATCGTCTGTTGGGCAAGGCGATGCATATTTTAAATGACTACGCAGTGCTAAACCCGGCTGATATCAAGATTAGCTTAGGCGAAAGCGATTTACACAATCAAGTCGAACGAGTTCGGATTACGCTTCAACCGATGTCGCTGGAAGATGTTTCTAAGTTGTGGAGAACTTTTCAAACTCAGTATCGCATTTCCGCAGCTTATGAAGTTTCAGTGATTATAATTGAAAGCAGCCGTTTTGTCAAGACACAAAAGCCAGTTTTAACTCGTGGTGAGGACAGCCTATTTGTTGAAGCAAGCTTAACACTGCCTTTCCCTACCCTGGAAGCGGTAGAACTACCCAACCAGCAAAATGGCATTTGCTTGGGTGAAGTTTTTACACTCATTGGTCATCATCTCGATAGCGATGATGGTATATTATTTGTAAGATTGATGCATCCTCGCTTCAGCAAACCGATGCAATTGAAATTACAGCAACAATCATCTACAGAAATAGTAGTTGAGTTACCAAACGAGCCGAGTAACTTCCCAGCCGGATTTTATACAGTTGCAGTTCGACTTTGTAAAGATGGTAAACAACAAACAACCAACGCTTTACCTTTTTCACTTGCACCGAAGATTCAGCAGATTACACAAAGCGAACGCATTTTAACTTTAATAACTAACCCGCAAGTGTGGCAACAGCAAGAAGTAGCTTTGTTGTTAGGCGATCGCGAACTTTTGTTACTCACCGATTTAGAAGAAACCGACGTAGCCACAGCAAAAACAGATACCCTTAAATTTAACATTCAAAAAATACCCGCTGGCGAATACTTTGTTCGTCTGCGTGTCGATGGAATTGACAGCTTATTGGTGGATCGCTTTGTCAACTTGCCTGTATTCAATGCTACTTAAAAAATCAACTTGCCATGAATAGACTTCTTTGACTTATTCATGAAAGCAGCTAACAGCTTTGACCAAAAATGCAAATTTCTACCTTTCTTTTGCCTTATTTTTATAAGACTTCAATCTGAGGGAGAAACCTAGTACTATATACATCAGTACTTTTTCATGCCACACGTCTGCAAAAATAGCTTTATGTCAGAGCTCACTCCACCTACAGTTAAGCCACGCATTTCTCATTTTTCCTCCGGACCTTGCGCGAAACGACCGGGTTGGTCTGTTTCCCAACTTGAAAAAGCCTGTGTAGGTCGCTCTCATCGCTCTGAAGATGGTAAAGCCAAATTAGCAGAAGTGATTGAGCGTTCTAAAAAAATCCTCGGTGTTCCCGCAGATTATCGCTTGGGTATTGTTCCCGCTTCGGATACAGGCGCTGTGGAAATGGCGTTGTGGTCGCTGTTGGGAAAACTTCCTGTAGATATTTTAGCATGGGAAAGCTTCGGGCAAGAATGGGTTAAAGACGTTTTAGATGAGTTGAAATTGCCAGAAACTCGTCAAATGAGCGCAGATTATGGTAGTTTACCAGACTTAAACGAAGTTGACTTTCAAAAAGATATTGTGTTTTTGTGGAATGGTACTACCTCAGGTGTCAGGGTAGCAAATGGTGATTGGATTAAAAGCGATCGCCCAGGATTGACAATTTGTGATGCTACTTCTGCCGTTTTCGCAATGGAAGTACCTTGGGAAAAGCTCGATGTCGTAACTTACTCCTGGCAAAAAGTATTGGGAGGAGAAGCCCAACATGGAGTAATTGTCCTTTCTCCCCGTGCAGTCGAACGTTTAGAAAGTTATAATCCGGAACGCGCAATTCCCAAGTTATTTCGCCTAACGCAAAAAGGTAAACTAATTGAAGGCATTTTCAAAGGCGATACCATCAACACACCATCGATGCTGTGTGTAGAAGATGCCCTGGATGGGTTGAAATGGGCTGAGAGTATTGGTGGACTTCCTGGTTTAATCAAGCGCAGTGAAGCAAATTTGCAGGCGATCGCCAAATGGGTTGAACAAAGTTCTTGGGCAGCTTTCTTAGCAGAAAAACCAGAAAATCGCTCTTGTACCTCAATTTGTCTCAAGATAGTCGATTCCTGGTTTACCGGCTTAACTCCAGAAGAACAGGCAAAATCCGCAAAGAAACTAGCAAAACTTTTAGAAAAGCAACAAGTAGCCTTTGATATCGCCTCCTATCGCTCCGCACCTCCCGGATTGCGGATTTGGGGTGGTGCGACAGTCGAAACCGCCGACATTGAAGCATTGCTTCCTTGGTTAGATTGGGGATACGCTACCGTCAAAGGCGAACTTGAGAAAGCAGCGTAAACAACAAGAACTCTGAGCGCTAATTTCTAGCACTCAGAAATTCCCAAATATCCACGAAAAAAGTTTGTAAGATGTTAAAAATTTAACTTACATATACATCAAATGACATTAAAGGCATCTCTACTATGCTAGATGCCTTTACATTAGACATCTGGTAAAAATGAACTATGCGTTGCCTAAAACCCTACCAAAAGGTAACTTTTGTGTTACTTACTTATCACCCTCAAAATTCATTGCAACCGATGGGCTAGATATTGCCAAATACAGCCCCACTAAAATAACAGAAAATGCTAACAAGTTGAGCCAAGGCAATGTTTCTCCAAATATCCACCAGGCAAAGATACTTGTCAAAATTGGATCTAATAGGAAAACTAAGGCGACGAAAGATGCAGATAATTTTCGGAGACTATATATTTCCAAAAAATGGACTATAACAGCATTAAAACCCAAAACAATAGCACTATACCACCCCTGCCATGATATGGGGAATAGTTGCTCATGATTGATTAAAGCTAGCGGTAGAGTCAGGATAATTCCTATTCCGTACCACCAGAAGATTGTGGTTGTAGCACTTACTCGATCTCTCACTCTTTCTGCACTCATTAAGAATCCACAAAATGCTATACTAGAGACGAAACTGACAATATCTCCAAGGAGATTATCTAGCTCAAATTGCAGGTCATTCAATCCAAGTAAAATTATTCCCCCTACAGCTATAGCACCACCCATCAGAAAGTTTTTATGAAAGCGTTGCTTGAAGAACAACCATTCTGCTGTTGTTGTAAAAAAGATAGAAAAATTATGAATCAATGCAGAGTTAGCAACATTAGTCTGAGTGAGTGACCAAGACCATAAAACTGTCGTGGCTGCTAAAAATAATCCCGATACTAACAAGAGGGATACTGTTTGACTAGTATAGGATATTGGGGAGGATGTCTGCTCATCCAGTTGACTGGATAGATTTTGAGATTTAATCCAAAAGCGGCGTACAGTCCTCAAGCTATTCCATAATAGTAAAAACGTTGTGGCTATCCAGTAGCGGTTAAAGATGCTCGCATCTGCCCCCACTTCGGTTTGCGAAGATCGAATCAGTATTGGTGTGAAGGCCAAAGTTCCTACTGCTAATAATATGGCAGCGATCGCCATATTATTGGATTCTTTTGTTTTAATATCTGGAGATGTTTCTAGTACTGATAGTGATAGTTGTCCAATTTTTTCGGAATTACTTGAATATTGTATAGTCATTTAGAAACTTTGATAATTTTCTTCACGGTTGATAGGATTATTATAGAGAATCCCTAGCTCAATTCACTCCACCTACTTTGACTAGATAACAAGCTGGTTAGAACACCATATTGAGAAGCTTTTTCATAGTTTTCAATTAATATCCGTCAACATTCCGAGTTTTGCTGATATCAACTGGGACAGTTTATATTTTGTCAAAATATTGAGGGGTACATCGGCTGCCCCTTGAATGTATCCCAAACAATTTTCGTTTTGGCAAATACAATTAAATCCTCGGTTCATCGACCATTCTGTTGAGGGATAAAAGAATGTTAATTCTTCTCCAATTTCTATTTTTCTTAAGGCAATCAAGATTCGATTTTCAGTATCAAAAAAAACATTAGGATTACAGCTATGATTGATATATTGCAAATACTCAGGATCGAGCATAATATGTTGGCAATCGCCAATTTGGACAGTTAAATAATTTGGGCGATCTAAGACTTCTTTATGTCTAAAATTAGTGATGACTTGTCCCCCCTCAAACTCGACGGTAGTATGTAGGGATTTATTTTGAGTAAGCGAACACTCCCAAACCTCCGCAAAGGGTGAAACTGTTGAGCATTTAATCATTGCTTTTTTTGTTGTTTGCATCACAGAAGTCTTAATAAACCAACTATAAACAGCATCATAAATAGTAACAGCTTTATGCTCTCTTGCGTAGTTCACAAAAGCTTGAAGTTGTGTCGAGGTTGCTACTGTACTTGTGCTGGGGGGGGGTGACATACGCTCTCAAACCCTTGTTCGGTAAGGAATGGAGGCTCCCATGACATAAAAAGATACAATGACAATTTGGCGGTTATTGAACCGATTCTCAATAAAGAAAAGTTAGAAACCTCATTTTTGGTTAAATTTTGCCGTTCAACGAATTCCATCTTTTATACTAATGACTCAAGGAATGCGATCGCTCCTCTCCCCCTCCTCTGCGCTCTCTGCGCCTCTGCGGTTCGTTTTATTACATCGCCTACATCATTTCAACAATCTTAAACCACTAAGAGTAACCAACACCGTAGAACCTTCATGCCCAATTACACCGATGGGTAAGTTAATATTACCGAGAAAATTACCCACCAAAAGCAGAATAATAAAAGATAGAGCAACTACTATATTCTGCTTAACTATGCGATGCGCTCTTTTCCCCAAATTCATCGCCACTGCAAGCTTCTCCAGCCGGTCTGCCATCAACACAATATCTGCTGTTTCCAATGCTACATCGCTGCCCGCCAATCCCATCGCAATACCTACAGAAGCCTGAGCCAAAGCTGGTGCATCATTAATCCCATCACCCACCATTGCCACTGTTTGATACTGCTTTTGCAAACGGCGAATTACATGCAATTTATCCTCCGGCAAAAGTTCTGCATATACCTGATTTATACCCACTGCTTGCGCCACACTATCAGCAGTGCGCTGATTATCGCCTGTTAACATGACGATTTGTTCAACTCCCAAAGCCTTTAAGCGGGTGATGGTTGCAGCAGATTCTGCTCTCACCTCGTCAGCGATCGCTATCAAACCCAGCACCTCAGGAGACAAGGGAGAGGGGGAGGACAAGGGAGAGGGGGAGGACAAGGGAGATGAGGAGACAAACTCCCCCTGCCCCCTGCCCCCTGCCCCCTGCCCCCTGCCCCCTGCCCCCTGCGCTACCCAAACGACTGTCTTACCTTGTTGCTCTAACACTGAAGCAAATTTTTGCAAGTCTTCAGGTAAATTTGTTACATACTTCTGCACAAAAGCAGCATTACCCACAATTACCTGTTGGTCAAAGTTGATACCCAAAATTCCCTGTCCGGGGATAGCTCGCACGTCAACTGCACTCACCCAATTTAAATCAGCAGCAGCCTTGACAATAGCTTTGCCGATCGCATGTTCGGAAACTGATTCCACGGTTGCGGCAACTTTCAATACATCAGCTTGCGAATAATTACTAGCAGGAATCACTTGAAATACTTGCACTTGTCCAGTTGTCAGAGTACCAGTTTTATCGAAAGCGATCGCTCTCACTTTCCCCATCGTTTCTAACTGGCTACCATTTTTAAACAAAATCCCTTGTCTGGCACCATTGGCAATTCCCGATAGCAGCGTCGGCATAATTGCTGCCATCAATGCACAAGGAGATGCTACCACCAAAAAGGTCAGCGCTCGATAAATCGTTGTTTCCCAATCCCAACCCAAAAGAAACGGGGGTAAAGTTGCTAGCAACACCCCGGCAAGAACAATGAAGCGTGCATAACTTCTTTCAAATCTTTCGATAAACTGTTGCGAAGGTGGTTCTTCTGTCTGCGCTTGTTCTACTAATTTAATCACACGTTGAATCAAACTGCTTTCCGGTGGTTGATGCACCTTCAACTTCAGCGCACCATAACCGTTAAGCGTACCTGCAAACACTTCTTCACCCACCGTCTTTTCTACAGGTAAAGATTCCCCGGTAATCGCCGCTTGATTGATGGTGCTGTAACCTGATACAATCACTGCATCGGTAGGAATTAACTCTCCCGGTTTGACGACAATTTCATCCCCTACCTTTAACTGGGAAATAGAAATTTCCTCTTCCCTTCCCTGACGTAAAAGCATTGCGATATCTGGTGTCAAACTCATCAAACTGCGGATACTGCGTTCAGTGCGTCGCATTGCGTAACCTTCGAGGGCGCCACTTATGGCAAAGATGAGAATCAAAATTGCCCCATCGATAATTAAGTGGTATTCCCGCTGCCATAAACCCAAACCAGCAGCACCTAACGCCGCCACTATCATTAGTAAATCTACATCGAGTTCTTTTTCTTTAAAAAGCGTAGTTAGTCCCTCGCGGGCGCTTTCGTAGCCACCGATCGCATAAGCTGCGGGGAGTAGCAGCAATGCCAATCCTAAAAGATTGAGATGTAGGGCAAATGCTCCTAGAAGTAATAATAGACCACAAGCGAATGCCGCTACAGTATCTGAATGTTGTTTGGTGAATTGAGTTAAGCGTTCTGGGTACATGAGAGTTGAACCAACACATATTCTCTCACCCTAAACCTTGACATTAGTGTTAATGTCAACCCTCGCGCCTCAAAGTTCCCAACCAGATTCGCGCATTGGTTGGGGAAAAACGCCGCTCCACTAAAAGGGGATTGGGGCATCGTCCAAGTGAAATTCTGAAACTTCTTTTTATTCCCATTGCCCACCCATTACCTATTACCAATTACCTATTACCTATTTCCCAGTTCAACCCTACCATTGAGGATTTGCGACAATTAACGCTTTTGCTGCCTCACCGGACAATGGCTGAGAAAAAAAGCGTCCCTGCCCATATGCACATTTCATCTGTTTGAGTTGTGCGAGTTGCTCTTTTGTTTCTATTCCTTCTGCTGTCACATCCAGACCGAGTTTTTTACCAAGCATGACGATAATCTCGGTAATCTCTAAATTTTTCTCATTAGCATTTATATTGCTGACGAAAGAGCGATCGATCTTCAACTCATCAATCGGAAAACGGTGCAGACGACTTAATGATGAATAGCCTGTACCGAAGTCATCGATAACTAAGCGAATACCCAAAGCTTTTAATTGCGAGAGCGTGGCAGTTGCAGAGCGATGGTTTTCCATAATCACGTTTTCGGTAATCTCCAACTTCAAGCAACAAGCATCCAAGCTCGTCTGTTGAAGAATTTTGCTGATTTGCGGCACTAGATTCGGTTGAGTGAAATGTTTATTGCAAACATTGACACTGATTGATAACGGCGGAAATCTTTTAATTTGCTCTTGCCACTGTTGTATCTGGTGACAAGCTTGACGCATTACCCACTCGTCGATGAGGCTCATCAGTCCAGCTTCTTCCGCTACGGAAATAAATTCACCTGGAAAGAGAAGCCCACGTTCTGGATGCTGCCAGCGTAGCAGCGACTCGAAACCAATAATTTTACCACTTGACAGCGACACCATTGGCTGATAGTGAATCAGAAACTCCTGACGTTCAATCGCGAGGCGCAGATCCGTTTCGAGCTGCAAGCGTAACACTGCGCGATCGTGCATACTCGGGTTAAATATTTCGTAGCGTGCCTTGCCAGCGAGCTTGGCTCGGTACATGGCGATGTCAGCGTCACGCATTAAGTCTTCTGCTTGATTATAACCTGTCGCACTCAGGGCAATGCCGATACTTGCGGTAATGAACACTTCTTGTCCGCTAAGATTGAAGGGCAATGACAGTTCTGTTTGTATGCGATCGGCAACACGTATTGTGTCGCTGACATCCGAGAGATTCTCAAGCAGGATGGTGAATTCGTCTCCCCCAAAACGTGCAATTATATCTGTGGGACGCACGCAAGCTTGGAGTCTGCCAACTATGGCAATCAGCAATTTATCTCCAAGTAGATGTCCCAGGCTATCATTAATTAGCTTGAACCGATCCAAGTCAACAAAGAGTACAGCGAATTGAAAATCGCGATCGCGTTTGCCATATTCGACTGCACGCTCTAAGTGTTCCATGAACAAAGAGCGGTTTGCTAAACCTGTGAGTCCATCATGAAAAGCATTGTGCGTCAGCTGCTTGTTAGAATCGCGTAAGGCTTTCTCAGTATGCATTTGGTCGGTGGCGATCGCACCTACAAGCAGACCCATTAGCGAAATCGCCATCAAGCCGAATTGCAAAACCAAAAGATTAGATGAACCGAACTTGGCAATCACCAACAACGCAACCCCCACGTTCATCAACAAAACCGTCGTCGCTGCCCTCTCAAACCCGTGCCGCAAAGCGCTCCAAATTACTGGTAAAAAAGCGAAATAGGTGTAGTCTAGATTAGTTCCTCGCGGTGCGCCGTATCCAGTCAAAATCCCAGCAGCCAATGCGACACCCTCCCCCAGCAACTCCGGAACTTCTCGCCATGTGGGCAAGCGTAGCTTACCCTCTGTCGCTGGTGGTTGCTGTTCTTTGTGCGACCACACCCACGGCAGCTTGCGTAGCGAAATCAGCAGAAAAGGAGCTAGCATGGCGATACCGGTAGCATCTCCAGCCCAGTAATGTAGCGTGTACATAACCAACTTTGACCAGGGGATAATCCCGCTCGATGCAAAGTTTAAAACTTGCAGCCAAGCGACGAAAAGTGGTGCAATCAAGACTGCGACGAGGTTAAAGCAGACGACATCGCGCAACTGACGCAAGCGGGGGTTAATTTGCAACTTCAACAGCAGCAAGGCGCTGGCACCGGCGTAGCCTATGGTTGTAACTAAATCGAAGATCAGCAGCGCGATCAAATCAAGGTCGCGGTGAGTCACCACATATTGATGTACGAAGGTGTTCAGCAACAGCGCTGGAGCGTAGCGCACACCGAAGACCAACACAAGGACAAAATCGAGGGCTGACGGAGGATACCAGATTTGAATTTCCGGTGTTGTTTCAAAGGCAAGTGACACTTTGTCCAATATTGCCCATAAAATCAGGTAGATTGCCACGATCGCCACGTAGCGTAATTTAGGCGGTATGCGACGCTGCCACCTGAAGAGTGTTCTAGAGATATGCGAGTCACCCTCATTTGGTGTGGACATAGTAGCCTAGTGTTACGATAGTCCCCCTAGCCGAGTTAAATCCCTTAGTATAAGTACAGCATTTCAATAAGAGCGCGAATAAATTTGGCAATACCCCCTGCATTGTTAATGCATCGGCTTGCATTGTTATATCATGTCCATTTGATTACTTGCGATCGCCCAAAGAACCCCACCCCGCCAAAGCTACGCTTTGTCTCCCCTCCCCGCAAGCGGGGAGGGGATTAAGGGGAGGGGTGCTTCTTGACTATGAGAATCATAACTAATTACCCGGACATGATATTAATGCATCGGCTTGCATTGTTAATGCATCGGCTTGCATTGTTAATGCATCGGCTTGCATTGTTAATGCATCGGTCTGCATTGTTAATGCATCGGCTTGCATTGTTAATGCATCGGCTTGCATTGTTAATGCATCGGTCTGCATTGTTAATGCATTTAAAAACGCGCTCGTTTTTAGGCAAAACTGTACTAAGGGACATGAAACGAAAACCGCCGCGCTTGGCGCTTTGTTAAATTGAATACTTGATATAAAAAGCTCTTAACCCCTTTGCCGTAGAATTATCAGACGTTAATTTATTATATTGAAAGTTTACTTTTTTCAAGTATCTACAGGAATATATCCAAAGAGGTATTTTAGGTGAAAATTTGATGTAACTGTCAATTCATCGCTTAGGCAACATTAATAGCACTTACGCATTTACTTGCTTTGATCGTATGCCTAAACCCTTACTTGATTTGCACCAACAGAAGTTAAATATAAATGAGCTTCATAGCTGTATTTAGAATGGGTGTAAGTACGATCAACTTATGCAGTTTTGGAATAGAAATGGAAAAAATTGCTACTATTTTGGTCAGTTTAATCAAGAAGACTGAGTGTAGTGCCGTCGATCGCGTAAGTGTCTCAAAGTAAAGTGCGTAAGTCCTAATTTATTGCTAGGCTAAAGCTGGAGTGTGCTGCATCTGTAATGATGAACGCTGGTTGCTTAACTATTAAAGAACTTACTGATGCAGTTGGCGGGGGGATTACTCCGCGCATGGTAAGACATTATCATCAACTGGGATTACTGCCGCAACCAGTGCGATCGCATAGTAACTACCGCCTGTATAATGAAAACGATGTCATAAGGTTGCAACGCATTGTCGCGCTGAAGCAGCAAGGCTTTCAGCTAAACCACATCCGCAAAATTTTGGAAGTTGAACCTTCATCGGATACTAGCATTACTTTGATGTCGCAACTACAGATGCAATATCGAACAGTTATGCAGCAAATTTCCCAATTACGGCAAACCGCATCAGCTTTAGAAGGATTGTTGGGACGAGATAAAGATTGTCAAATCATGCAAGCGGAAGTTTTTTCTCAACTCAAGTTATTAGAAGTAGAAACTCAAGCAGGAGTTGGAGAACTAGAAAATCTGTGGAGTCAATTGGATGCAGAAGTTCATACTCATCCGGAAGTTTTTCAAGAATCTTTACAATGGTTGCTGCCTGACCTTTCCAACCGTTCGGAAATTGAACAACATTTAATTTCGCAGATGGTTTTAGCTTGTGGGGATGTTAGTTTAGTGTCGTTTTTGAGATTGGGGAATAAAGCGATCGCCTCCACTCGTGAAGCCCTAAAATCAGGCTCGATGGTTGTTGTCGATACTCCTTCAGTGGCAGCAGCTTTAGATAATACTCGATTAGCTCACTTGGGATGTAAAGTTGAAACTTTAATTAACAATCCCCACGTCACAACTGCGACCGAAGCAGAAATTGCTTTTTGGCAGCATCAAGAATCGCGAGAAAAATTACTGCAAGTACCCAAAGGTTGTGTGCTAGTTATTGGTTATGCTCCCTCAGTACTTTTAGAAGTTTGTGAAGCGATTAACAATCAAACAATTCAGCCTGCGCTAGCGATCGCGATGCCGATTGGTTTTAGTCATGCACCAGCTGCCAAGCGACAATTAATGCAAACATCTGTGCCTTTTATCACGATTGAAGGAACTTTGGGTGGTGGATTGTTAGCTGCTACTGCTCTCAATGCCTTAGTTGAATCGCTGTTAGACAAGCCTGATTGTCACTGTTATTTAAGTTAATATTCTTGTAATAGTATTTAATTTTTGACTTTTTGCATATTTTCATCACTAAATTATCATGATTTGGCGACATTATATAGTTGATCTCATGATATGCTGTTCATTTTAAGTAAAGAAACTATAGTAATTTACGTATAAAGAAAGGAGTAGCTTAAATCTTTGTAGCAAAAAAATACAATTGATCGTATTCGACTATGCACTTAGGAACTATAATTAGCGCGTCTCCTCTATAAAAAGATAACGATTAGGACTAGTCGGTAATAATATTCCTTTACCTTGATAAGGGGCATATGTGGCAAAAAGAGAAAAAAGATAATTCGATAGTCAGTTTGGCATTACTGCTGGCATTAACTTCCCCAGCAGTAACTCTCTTCGCACCAAACTGCGTACAGGCACAAAAAGCAACTGAAGATCCTTCATTTCCTCTGCCGCAAACAGTTGAAAACGGGACTACAGTGAGGATTGATGGTTCACGTAGCATGACGGCAATCAATCAAAGCCTGAAAGAAAGCTTTGAAAAACAGTTTTCGGGCACAAAAGTTGAATTAGCTGCCAACGGTACAGATTCTGCTCTCAAAGCTTTGCAAGATGGTAAAATCGATATTGCCACAATTGGTCGTGGCTTGACACCAGAAGAAAAAGCCCAAGGTTTAGAGCAAGTGCGGGTGCGTCGCGAAAAAATAGCGATCGTAGTTGGTGCTTCTAATCCTTTTAAAGGCAGCTTGACAAGTAAGCAATTTGCGAAAATTTTCCGAGGTGAAATTACCGATTGGTCTGAGTTAGGAGGACCTGATGGTAAAATTCGCTTTATTGACCGTCCGTCAACAAGCGACACTCGCGAGTCTTTACGCGATTATCCGGTCTTCAAAACAAATAAATTTGCCACAGGCTCTACAGCTACCCAATTAGCTGATGATAATACAGCAGAAGTCGTCAAGCAACTGGGCAAAGACGGCATTAGCTATGTCATGGCTAATCAAATATCAAAGCTGGAAGGTGTGCGAGCGGTCAAATTGCATAATACCTTGCCAGACGATCCGAGATATCCCTTCTCGCAGCCTTTTGTATACGTTTACAAGAAAAATCCTAGTTTAGGTATCGCAGGTTTTCTTGGCTTTGCAACTGCCAAGCCAGGTATTCAAGCCGTAGAACAAGCGAGAACTACGGAAGCTAATGCGATCGCTACCAGTCTACTACAAACAATCCCCCCAAATCCAATTGCCTCGCCAACTACCGCGCCGGCAGAAAATGCAACTTCACCGCTTGGGGAAACTACCAACCCCACAACGGCTAATCAAAATAATTCCCCAGTACCTGTACCTGCTACTACTCAAAACGTTGCCAATGAGAGAATATCGCCTTGGTGGTGGTTGTTAACTTTGCCTGTAATCGGCGGTTTATTATTGTGGTTGCTAGGAAAAAGGCGATCCAAACCTCAACCAACAGATAACGTAATAGAATTACCACAACAGCCGTTAGAAGAGACTATACCAACAGCAGCTCTAGGCGCAAGTGTTACCCCTCCTGTTAGCGAGGCTTTGTCTGATAACCACTTGCTTCGCGCTTACGCGCAAACACAATCTGGCGCGGTAGAAAATACTACCCCTTCCGACATCGAAGTAACTAACACCGCAGATAACCTAGCTGAAGACACAACATCTCCAGTTTCTAACATTACCTCCGGTGGTAGCGCAGCTTTAGCAGGCGTTGCACCAGTAGGGATAGGGACAAGCTTTTGGTCGCCAACATCTGAGACAGTAGAAGATGAGCCTACAGAAATCAGGAATAATACTGAAACATTATCACCAAATTCTCAAGTCGTATCGAATGCCGAAGCACCTGTAACCGAAACAACCATCCAACCGGCAGATGCAGCAATACCCACGGCTGAAGCACTACCACCAGCACGATTAAACACCTCTGTTGGTGATACAGTAGCAGCAGGCAAGTCAATACTTGGGTCGCCATTAACAGGCACACAAAGAGAAGTTATTGCCCAAACTCCAGAAAGCAACGACCTTGAAGAAGATGTCTGGGATATTGAAACTCCACCAACCGAAGTCACAACCCCCAAACTGCAATATTCCACCACAGTAGATGCATCGGCAACTGAAGTTAGAGATTCTCTCCCCCTTGCATCGGATGTAAATATCGAAGCACCAACAACGGAAATTACAGCAGTAGAAACACCCCCCACTGAAGTTACAAATTCTCTCCCGCTTCCATCGGATGTAGAATCTGAAGTAAATACTGAAGTACCGACAACTGAAGTTAGAAATTCTCTTGACCTTGCATCGAATCCAGAAGCATCGGTAATTGAAATTACACCAAAATCAGCGCAAATTCCGACAGTAGAAACACCTTTTACGGAAATTACAGCTTCATTCCCCGAACAGCCAGATGTCTCTGAACTTGTATATGATGAAGATGTAGAAAAATCGACAAGAGAAATTACAGATTCATTCCCCGAACTTGCATCTGACGAAGATGACTGGGATATGGAATTTGCACAAGACGAGACAGAAGTACAACCACCAGCACAACAATTTAACTGGTTACAAAATATCACCTCTGCCGGTGGTGCAGTAGCAGCAGGAAGTGGGGCAGTACTTTGGTCGCGATCGCATAGAGGATCGCAAACAGAAGCTACTAACCAAACCGCACAAACCAACGATGCTGACGAAGATTTCTGGGATATCGAAACACCCGCAATTGAATCACCAGAAGTTTTGGAACTTACATCTAATGTAGAAGCACCCCCCACCAAATCGCCAGATGTCCCAGAAGTTGCATCTAATCAAGTAGAAACATTGACAACGCAAATTACCGATTCTCTACCCGAATTGCCAGATGTCCCCGAACTTGCGTCTGACGAAGACGATTGGGACATGGAATTCGCAGCAGAGGTGACAGAACAACCAGCACAATCTAACTGGCTAGAGAATATCACCTCTGCGGGTAATGCAGTAGCAGAAAGTGGGGCACAACTTTGGTCGCGACTGTCTGGTAAAGCGCAAAGAGAAACCAGCGATTATACCACAGAAGTCAGCGATATTAACGAAGATTTCTGGAATATCGAAACACCTGTAAAACAACTAGATGTTGGAGAAGCTGTTTTAAATGCAGAATTGCCAACAGTGGAAATTACACCCGCAACGCAACAGCTAGATGTTCCAGAAGCTGTTTTGAATGCACAATTGCCAACAGTCAAAGTTACACCCACACCTCAACAGCCAGATGTTGGAGAAGCTGTTTTAGATGCACAATTGCCGACTGTGGAAGTTATACCTGCAATGCCGGAATTACCAGATGTTCCGGAAGCTGCTTTGGATGTGGTTGCAGACGCAGCTGAGGAAGATTTATCTGCTGAATCAAACTGGCTAGAAAATATTACCTCTGCGGATGATGCAACTTTAGAAGATGATGTATCATCAGATTTGTTTGATATGGGCGAGACAACTTCTTTAAACTCACCAGAATCAAGCGAAACACCCGCAGAAGTTACAGATGCAAGCTTAGAACTACCAGCCGACATCGTACCCATCGATGAAGACATAAACGAGACTGTATCTGACGTGCCCGAACCAGCACAAAATGTTACTGAACCCAGCCCGATAGACTTAGCGGGTGGTGTGGCTTTTATGGGTGCGGGTGCGGGTGCTGGAGCTTGGTCTCTGATATATAACATTACGGAAAACACTGACATATCTGGTAATGAAGATATAGTTAGCGAAGAAAAGGATGTAGAAAGCAGCATTGCGATCGCACCGCGCACAGCGAAATGGGCTTATGTATCTTGGAACGTTAACGACAGCCAGAAAAAAGCAGTGCAGCAAGAGGGCGTTTGCCAATTAGCGTTGCGGTTGTATGATGTGACTAATATTGACTTCAGTTATCAGACTCCCACACTGGTGCAGCAGTATGAATGTGAGGAGGTAACACACGATCGCTATGTAGCGATTCCGGCAAGCGATCGCGATTATATGGCGGAAATAGGCTATTTAATTAATAGCGATCGCTGGTTTTTACTAGCTCGTTCAGCCACAGTTCGCGTCTACAACCGTCCCCAGGCAGATTTCTGGTTCCAAGCGGATGCAGAGTTAATCATCCACGGAGCAACAGAACCAGGTGCAACCGTGACAATCGATGGTCATTCCATCAAACTCAAACCCGATGGAACATTCCACTTGCGTGTCCCCTTTACAGACAGCTTAATTGATTATCTCATGACCGCAGTTACTACTGACGGACAACAGACTAGAATCATTCACAAGAAGTTTTTCCAGCAAAGTCAAGAATAATTGGTAATGGGGAATGGGGAGTGGGGAATGGTGAGCCAGCGCGGTCTTGGGGAGGCAGTGCGTTGCGGAGGTTCCCTCCGTTGTAGCACCTGCCGTGGTCTCCCCCATGAGCGACTGGCGAAAGAGAGAAGGGGGGAATGGGGAGATGGGGGGATGAGGGGGATGAGGGAGATGAGGAAGATGGAAAGACAAACTCCCCCTTGTCCACGCCAGACACCTCAACGGAGGACGCCTCCGCACAGCGCTGGCTCCCCTTGTCCACGCCAGACGCCTCAACGGAGGACGCCTCCGCACAGCGCTGGCTCCCCTTGTC
>NZ_JTCM02000138.1 GCF_000817785.2 Hassallia byssoidea VB512170
CTGGTCGTGTAATCAACACATGGGCTGATGTAATCAACCGCGCTAACCTGGGTATGGAAGTAATGCACGAGCGCAACGCTCACAACTTCCCTCTAGACTTGGCTGCTGCTGACTTCGCACCTGTAGCATTGACTGCACCTGCTATCAACGGCTAATTTTTAAACCTGTAGAGACGTTCCACTCCTTACGTCTGTACGATAATGTGAAAAGCGCCTCCCGAATTTCGGGGGGCGCTTTTTAAGCGATAAATCGCTTACTAGGAGCTATTTTCTCGCTTTGATTAATTGCAAACTTCCACCGGCAGTTAAAGTGCGATCGCATTCTCGAAATCCTGTATCTGTAAGCAATTCAGGTAAATCGGTTTTCAACAACTGCCAAGCTGTTTCTGTCTCAAACAATAGCAAAAACAGCGACAACCCAGGCACGAATAGCGGGTTGGTGGGATGGGTGAAAATCTACTAATGTAAATACCCCACCTGGTTTCAGCACTCGATAAACTTCTTTAATTATTTGTTGCAATTGCCCAGACTGCATTTCGTGTAAGGCTACGCTAGTATGCACAACATCAAACTCATTATCTGCAAACGGCATTTTCTCCGCAAAAGCTTCTACATACTGCGCTTGCGGCACATTCTGCCTTGCTCGTTTTAAAGATAGCGGTGAAGCATCCAGTCCTGTTACATTTTGTGAATATTTGACTAATACTTGTGTCGCTTGACCGCTACCGCAACACAAATCTAAAACTTTAGTATCTGATTCAATCGTTAAGCCCTGCAAAGCCAGCTGCCGGAAACGCCCTTGGGCTAACTCCGGACAAGAATGGACAGCCTTGTTCTGGGTGACTCGTTTGGTATTTGCTCCTTTTAATACAAGGCTGTCCATTCTTGTCTATCTTTAATGAAACCCTTCACCCTTTCGGCTTGGTGCAGTCCCCCATCGACGGGAACCGCCAAGACGGGGGCTGCTTCACCACCGACGCTTAAAGCTGCCAAGCGAGATATAGCATCATACAACCATTGATAGCGGTAACTCCAATCTCTGAAAATTGTTGCCACTGTTTCCACCCTCCCCGTTAGCCTTTATATTTAATAAAGATATATTGTTAACATTAGTAAAAAATCTGAAAAGATTGGGGGACTGTAATTGCTATGGATCGTGTAGGCGTTTTATTACTCAATCTGGGCGGTCCAGATAAATTGGAAGATGTTGGACCATTTCTGTATAACCTGTTTTCCGATCCAGAAATTATTCGCCTACCCTTTAGTTGGTTGCAAAAACCCCTGGCATGGTTGATTGCGTCAAGGCGAACCCAAAAATCTCAAGAAAACTACAAGCAAATTGGCGGTGGTTCTCCATTGCGGCGGATTACTGAAGCGCAAGGAGAAGCTTTAAAAGAACAATTGCAAGCTTTGGGGCAAGAAGCGAACATATATGTAGGAATGCGTTATTGGCATCCTTACACCGAAGAAGCGATCGCTCAACTTACCCAAGACAACATCGAACATCTAGTAATTCTACCTCTTTATCCTCAATTTTCCATCAGTACCAGTGGTTCCAGCTTTCGCCTGTTAGATAAACTCTGGCAAGAAGACCCAAAACTTCAGCGGATTGAATACAAGGTCATTCCCTCTTGGTACAAACAACCAAGCTACCTGCAAGCAATGGCAGAACTGATAGCTCAGGAACTCGATCAATTTCCCAATCCCGACTCTGTTCATGTTTTCTTCAGCGCTCATGGTGTTCCCAAAAACTACGTTGAAGAAGCAGGCGACCCCTACCAGCAAGAAATTGAGGAATGTACTGCCTTAATCATGCAGACCCTCAATCGACCAAATGAACACACCTTAGCTTACCAAAGTCGCGTTGGTCCGGTAGAATGGCTGCAACCTTATACTGATGACGCGCTTGAAGAACTAGGCGCAAAAGGCGTGAAAGATTTGGTCGTTGTACCTATCAGTTTTGTCTCAGAACACATTGAGACGTTACAAGAAATTGATATTGAGTATCGGGAAGTAGCAGAGGAATCGGGAATTGAAAACTTCCGTCGCGTACCTGCTCCCAATACTCATCCATTGTTCATTAGAGCTTTGGCAGATTTAGTTCTAGATGCACTCAAATCTCCCAGTCTGAAGCTTTCACAAGTCTATCAGATGAAGAAAAAGGTGAGAATTTATCCACCAGAGCGTTGGGAGTGGGGTATAACTACTAGCGCTGAAGTTTGGAATGGTCGTATCGCCATGCTAGGCTTTATTGCCTTAGTGATCGAGTTAATTACTGGTCGCGGTCTGCTGCACATGATAGGTATTTTGTAAAAGATAAATAATAAAAGGTAAAAATTGCGTCTTACTTTTACCTTTTTACTTTTACCTTTTACCTCGATAAAAATTGCGTCTTACTTTTACCTTGGTAATATCAGCTATACCACTATTTAGCACTACGAACGGCAAACCATAACAGCAATAAAGCAATTAATCCTCCTTGCCAAGGAGCGTTAAATGCTATAAAGTTAGGAACTTTCTAATGATTAAAGAAACAATTCGGCTACTTGTTACGCTCTTGACGTTCATTTTATTGGCTAGCCTTGTTCATCGTTTTAGATATGGAGCTACGATCGGTGAATTAATAAAAACGAATTTTTATGAGATTTTGCCAATACGCAGTCTTTTTTGGACATTAGTCGCAGGCTTAACTTATGGATTTTTGCTTTTTTCGTTTGCTTCTCTAAGCAATCTCTATTCTATTATTTTCAAGACTTATTATTCTTCTCAAGCGCTAGAACACTTACTTGTTAATAGTATTTTTGCTGGTCTGTTAGGTATATTAATTTTGCTAGCTAACAGCTATTTATTAAATATACCTCATCATAATCCTATATCTGTTAATACTGAAAATCTTTCAATACGCTATGGTATCGCGCCTCGCCTAATAAAAAATCTAGGTGTCGAACGATTTCCAAATGAAATTTATTCAACAATTAGACGCGACAAAAAAATTCGTTGGCTTTTTGTTATAGCTGGAGCATTGTGTCTTGGCTTAATACTATTTCTTATCCTGAAGAATGAAGAATATGGTTTAGGTATCGACTTCAACCAACCGATTGAAAGATTTGTGTTGCAATCTCCGTCTACCTGGCATATTGCTCCTCTGTGTACAATACTGATTATTGCGACACTGATTGTGTTGCTTTTATTTGATAATTTAGATTATACATTCATCACTTTTACCAAATTTTTATATCTTAAATTTATACTTTGATTTGGTGTTATTGCTTGCTTAATGTGGATTGGCTTTAGTTTAAATACAACGGTTCTAATACTTGCTTTAATAATAGCTTTTTACGGTCTACGAGCAACTATTGATTTGACTACAGAGTTCAAGTACAAGAAATTAAAGCAGATTTATAACCCCGTAGCTGCTAAAATTAGGGAGCATACGTTTTATCTAGATCGGATTCCTAGCGATCCTTGTCTAAGACTAGGTTCTCTTCAGACGGATTTACTAATTCAGCGTATTGGTCAGGGTTGCAAAAATATTGAAGAACGTGGAATTTTTGTCACTCGAAATTTTGGACGCTTTTTAAATTTAATCGAAATTCAGCATGAAGAATTTGCTGTAGCAATGCTCCGCTATCTTACTGTGAGGAGGTACATAACGCGCTCTAATACTTCAGGGACATCTCGATGGCTACAGCATCCTGAAGTCCCAATGTGGGATTTGAATCTATTTCCGATCAATTCTCCTCATGGCTATGTTAACTGGACTGATCCACTTTGGCTTCCTAGTCAGTGGGATATAGTTGAGACATGCGGTACTTGTGGTGGCACAGGAACTATAACTGAAACAGTTTCGGATGGTGAAGGCAGTCGTACAGAAACTAGAACATGTGGAACTTGTGGTGGTCGCTTAGAATACACCCAAATTATCAATACCCAATGGCAAAGGCTGCTTCCTTTAGTAACTTATCCGGAGACTCCAACTCCTGAAATGGTAGAGGACGCTGAAGAGCAAGTTATTTATAGACTGCCTTTAACAGAGAAATTTTCGTCCTCCAATGAATCCGCACAAGTTATTAGAACTAGCAGCCCACTCATCAACAAAATGCATCAAACTGGGGAGCAGCTTGAATACCTGCATAAACTTCATCAGTCAGAAATAGAGAAGCTACATGGTGGATATCTATATCGTGCAGACTTTCAAATAGCTTCTTTTCGCACCATCATGATTGAATTTACTAATCTTGGTGGTAGTGTAGGTTGGTTTTTCGTGCGAAGACCAGAGTTCTACTTCCCTCGATTGCCACTGTGCTGGATTACAGTCTTCACTTTTGCGCTGCTGCCACCTTTATGGATTGCCCTTTTTGTATTCTTATGGGAAACTTCAGTAAAGATTTTTCCATTCTTGGTTGAATAAAGCTACATTAAATTAACACAAGTTTACAATGAATGACCAGAGTAATAAAAGAGCGTTATTTAATATTCCCAATTAAAGCGATCGCTCTACAAAAATTATTCATTAAGGCTTACTATTCTCCGCTCGCAGTTCGTCTACAGGTAGAAGATTTCAATGCATTAAACGAGTAAAGTCTTAGTTACATAGCTGAAAGACTGGTAAAGATTTTCTCCGATCTAATTCAAGCTGTGCAATATATGTAACTTTACTAAGCAGTAATTATGCGTTGGCAAATCGGTCGTCGGAGCGAGAATGTAGAAGATCGGCGTGGATCGCGGATTTCCGCTCCTGTGGTGGGGGGAGGTATTGGAGCAGTGATTTTATCGCTCGTGGTAGCGCTTCTGGGTGGCGATCCGAGTGTAATTTGGCAACAGGATAACGCACAAAGCGATCGCCCGACTACTGAATCACCTCGAACAACACAAGGTCAAGACCAAATGGCTGATTTTGTCTCTGTGGTGCTAGCTAATACAGAAGACACATGGAGCAGTATATTTCGACAACAGGGAAATACCTACGTAGAACCGAAGTTAGTTCTTTATTCAAACGCGGTTGAGTCAGCTTGTGGATTTGCGCGATCGGCAGTTGGTCCATTTTATTGTCCGCGAGATCAAAAAGTCTATATTGACTTGAGTTTTTACCGCGATCTGAAAAATAAATACCAAGCACCAGGAGATTTTGCCCAAGCTTATGTGATTGCTCACGAAGTTGGGCATCATGTTCAGAATTTACTCGGTATTTCCGGCAAAGTTCAAGCATTGCAGAACCAAGTAGGTCAGGCAGAAGCGAATCAGCTTTCTGTCAGGTTGGAATTACAAGCCGATTGTTTTGCCGGAGTTTGGGCAAATCGTGCCGAGCGATCGCGGCAAATTCTTGAAGAAGGCGACATCGAAGAAGCCCTGAATGCTGCAAGTAGCATTGGCGACGATCGCTTACAAGAACAAGCTAGAGGCTATATCGTACCAGAATCTTTTACGCATGGTTCCTCGGCGCAACGAGTGCGCTGGTTTAAGCAAGGTATCCAAACCGGCGATCCTAAGCAATGTAACACCTTTGCTAGGGGAAGTATTTGATAGTTAGGAGTTAGGAGTTAGTGGATAGTGGATAGTGGATAGTAGTAATTTTTGACAACTAACCACCAACAACTAACAACTAACCACTAACAACTAACAACTCTAAATACCCAACCTTTGATAAACCTCCTCTAAATGTTTCAGATGCTGCTGTGGATCGAAACATTCGGCAATTTCTGCCGGCGATAACTTTTCGGTAACGCGAGGTTCTTTGCTAATCAAATCGTGAAAATTGCCTTCTGGTTTATTCCAAGCTGCGTGAGCGCTTTCTTGGACAATTTTATAAGCTTCTTCTCGCTTCATTCCTTTTTCTATTAAAGCAAGTAGCACTTTTTGGCTAAAGACCACACCACCATAACAGTTGAGATTTCTTTCCATGTTCTCAGGATAAACCAGAAGGTTTTTCACCAAGTCGATGGTTTCTTTTAGCATGAAATGTGTCAAAATGCAAGCATCGGGAAACATTACCCGCTCAACGGAACTGTGGGAAATGTCGCGTTCGTGCCAAAGTGCGACGTTTTCCAAAGCTGCCACAGTATGACTTCTGATAATGCGTGCCATTCCGGTTAATCGTTCGGAACGGATGGGATTACGCTTGTGTGGCATAGCTGAGGAGCCTTTTTGCCCTTTGGAGAAAAATTCTTCAACTTCGAGAACGTCTGTTCTTTGTAAGTTGCGAATTTCTACAGCAAAGCGTTCAATAGAAGCGGCGAGTAAAGCTAATTGTTGCACGTAATCGGCATGGCGATCGCGTGAAATAACTTGAGTTGATGCGGTATCCGGTTGTAGTCCCAATTTAGCACAAGCGATCGCTTCCACACGCGGATCGATGTTAGCATAAGTTCCGACCGCACCGGAGATTTTCCCCACAGCGATCGTTTTTTTGAGAATTTTCAAGCGTTCTTGGTGACGCAACATTTCTGCCAACCATCCAGCCAGCTTAAAACCAAAAGTAATTGGTTCAGCATGAATACCGTGCGATCGTCCAGCCATCACCGTATAACGATGTTCTCTTGCCTTTTCGCGAATGCTTGTAATTAAATCTTCCACATATTGCAACAACAAATCAAGACTTGCTATTAATTGCAAAGCTAAAGCCGTATCCAGCACATCCGAACTAGTCAAACCTAAGTGAATATAACGTCCTGCATCGCCAACATATTCATTTACGTTTGTTAAAAAAGCAATCACATCATGGCGGACTTCTGCTTCAATTTCTAGCACCCTCTTTGGGTCAAAATTCGCCTTTGCCTTAATTTCCTCAACTGCCTCGGTAGGAATGTAACCTAATTCAGCTTGAGCCTCACAAACAGCAATTTCTACTTGCAACCACGTTTTTAATTTATAAGCTTCCGTCCACAAATTGCCCATTTCCGGCAAGGTATAACGCTCAATCACAGACTGCCACAGAGTTCAACCGTCATATTTTACAGTTTTACAGTAAAAGTGTTGTAGAAAAAAACATCACTTAAGCGCCAAGAATGGACTAGTACTAATTGAAGTTATACATTATATATAAATATATTCACTTATACTACAGTCTTATCTGCTTTCTGTTGAGGTAAAGAACTGCTTTTGGTATCAGATGCAATAATGCTAATGCTACCATCAGCTTCTAAATACGCCTTTTTCACATCAGCTAAAAACTCTACACCCTGCTGACGTAATTGGCTCATCAACTCTTCTTCTGTAATTAGTTCGCGTTCGAGATGGCGCAATATCAGACGTCCATTTTTAACAAGTAGTAAAGGTGGGGGATTAAGAAACTCTTGAAACTTGGGAATTTTGTAGCCTAACCAGTTGAGCAAATAGCTCCAAAAAATAACAGTTCCTACTAAAATTGCTCCTTCGGTAATTGATGTATAAGTGCTTGCCATCGCATTTTGGGCAGCTTCAGCAAATAATACAACCACTAGCAAATCGGGAATTCCGAGCGTTCCCATTTGTCTGCTGGGGAGAAAGCGTAACACTGAGAACAGTGCAAGGTATACCAGCGAACCTCTAACAATCAGTTCCACGACGCTCATGCTGGGAACAAAAATTGCTTGCCAATCGATTGAGAACCATCTGTGCATTATCACTATCAGGTGGGCAAACATAAATCTTTAGCCTTCAATTATGAAAATCACTAATTTCTGTTTTTCCTTTTTAAGCGCTTGCCTTGTGTAAGTTTCCCAAATAAGCGATTAATAAAATTAGATTTCCTCGTAGATGGTTGTTCAGTATGCTTGGATTTCAGCCCTAGATTAGCGCGAGCTTTATCAGTCATGGGGATAGCATTTTTATCTGGGACAATTTGCGAGCCGTATCTTCTGGCGTAAACTTGGGTAAACTCAGCACCAAAAAAGAGAATTTGGGCAGCATAATAAACCCAAGCGATGACAACTACCACAGAACCTGCCGCACCGTAAGTTGAACCGAAACTGCCGTTTCCTAAATATTGCCCTAAAACAAACCTACCGAAGGAAAATAATAGTGAAGTGATAGCAGCTCCAATCCAGACATCACTCCAGGTAATTTTTACATCTGGTAGAACTTTAAATATTAGCCCAAACAGCACAGTACTGATTGCAAAACCAACTAAGAAGTTAACTATCTGCCAGATAAAATCAATACCCGGTATCAAGTTGTTAAAGTAAGCTACTATTGCTGCTAATATTCCACTAATTACCAGGGACACCAGAAGTAAAAAGCCGATACCCAGCACCATTGCAAACGACAAAAAGCGATTGCGAACCATGTTTTTGACAGCGCGTCCTGGTTTCGGCTGCACTTCCCAAATTGTATTTAAAGCATCTTGTAGTTCAGTAAATAGACCAGTGGCACCAAATATTAGAACGACGATACTAATGATAGAAGCGATCGTACCCTGTTTTGGTTGACTGGCATTTTTAATTGCTTCTTGGATGACTGTTGCCCCAGCCTTGCCAACTAAACCTTGAATTTGTGCGAAAATTTCACCACTTGCGGCATCTTCTCCAAATACTGCACCAGCGATCGCAATTACAATAATCAGCAACGGTGCGATCGAAAATATCGTGTAATAAGCTAACGCTGCCGATAACCGCGAGGCTTTATCATCATTCCATTCTTGAAATGTCTCCTGGAATAGCCTCAAAATTGCCTTCACATTCATCAACAAATCTCCTTTTGCCAGTATCTAGCTTGCCTTAGACTTAATTGATACCCAATCTCTCAAGCCGCCACATCTGCCAGAAGGCGTTTTTCTCGCGTCCTTGAGGCAGAACTCTTGTTGAATACAATTAGACTCCTGAATTCTCGTTTATCTGTATAATTTTTCAAATTTTCCGTAAACAGCGCAAAACTAGATGTAGATTGTAATAACCGCAATACTACTGATGACAAAGATTTACAGGGTGGCTGACTACTTGACTAAATCAGTAGATATCAGTATACAATCATAAACTTATCATGCGTACTTTGGGATTTACTCAGCGCTTTTTTCTATTGGTTACTCCTTTGATAGCTACTTCTAGCTTAGTAACCTCACCCAGTCAGGCTGCTACACTAGCTTTATCTCAAGGAGAATTTTATTTAAAAAACTTCAGTCTTGACCCAGAAGTAACCGCAACTGTAAATAATGCTAACACCTCAACTATTGCCAACGATGGCGAGGTATCAGCTACTAATAATGCAAACATAGATTTTATCCTAGAACCACCAAAAGTCATTAATAAATCTTTAAGTCAAGCCTTTGGTGAAAATAAAAATTATTTAGGATTGGCAAACGCTGATGGTAAAGTTTTAGGTAACTTTTTTGTCGATGCTGGTGAATCTTTTTCTGTAGACTTTACAGCATTTTTAGACTTGGAAACATCAAGAGATGAACCCGCAGAAAATGCCAAGGCAAGTGCAGATATTTCTTTTTTATTATTTGACACAACTGACATCGCCGAACAAAATCTTTTAGATGACTTTTTTACTCAGTTGTTATCTGACACTACGCCGAACATTAAAAAAACTCCTTTAGACTTCTTATCTTTGACGGCAAATGTAAATTCTTTCAATGACAAGGATTTTATTACAAGTCAAAAAAGTGAAAATTTCACTTTATCTAATCAAGATACTCAGTTTAATTTTGGTGGTAACGCAGAATTTGCGACAGCTTTGTTTGAAGGTTCTTTAAAACGCTCTTTTGCCACTCCAACAAATTTAACTTTCATCCAAGTTAGAAGAAGTCAGGTGAAAGTTTCAGTACCTGAACCATCGACTAGTCCGGCTTTACTTTTTTTATCTGCCTTAGTTGCCGTTGCTACTAAAGCAAAACTGAAAAAGACTACCTCAGCATAGTTTAAACGTATATAGCAACCTTTAGAAACCCGGTTTCTTGGAGAAACCGGGTTTCTGTTATATGACGCAAAATTTTATGTAATACCAAACTGTTATGTCTCTACATCTTGATTCATACCTCAATTCAGCAGTCCTGCAAAATTTCTGCCATTAGGTAGAGAAACGCTTTCTACCAATAGCAGTATGACTAATACTTTCGTTTTTTGTTAAATAACTAAAGTAAAAGATGTGGTTAGTGAGATTTTATCCAACTAACGATTAGTAATGCCCAATTCGTAAATAAAATATTTATGCAACTTACAAATAAAGTAGCATTGGTGACAGGAGCCGGTTCCGGTATTGCCAAGGCAGCGGCAAAGTTGTTTGCTAAAGAAGGTGCTAAAGTTGCTGCATTAGGACGTACAAAGGAAGAACTTGAAGAAACAGTTGCTCAAATTGAAAGCGACAATGGCGAAGCAATACCACTGATTGCCGATATTTCCCAACCAGAAGAAATGCAACAAGCAATTCAGCAGATTGCAGATAAGTGGGGACGTTTAGATATTGTATTTGCCAACGCCGGAATTAATGGCGTTTGGGCACCTATAGATGAATTGACACCCGAAGAATGGGACAAAACAATCAACATCAATCTGAAAGGAACTTTTTTAACAGTTAAGTATGCTGTACCTCACCTGAAAAAGCAAGGTGGATCGATTATTATCACTTCTTCTGTTAATGGGACACGCATTTTTAGTAATACCGGTGCAACCGCTTATTCATGTTCCAAAGCCGCACAAGTTGCTTTCACAAAAATGATTGCTTTAGAACTTGCTAAACACCGCATTCGTGTTAATGTAGTTTGTCCTGGGGCAATTGAAACTAGTATTGATGAAAACACTGAAAGACGAGATTTAGAGCATATTCAAGAACCAGTTGAGTTTCCTGAGGGTAAGATTCCTTTGACTGATGGCAAACCAGGAACATCTGAGCAAGTAGCACAATTAGTGTTATTTTTAGCATCAGATGCTTCTAGTCATATCACCGGTACACCAATTTGGATTGATGGGGCAGAATCTTTGTTAAAGGCTTAAAAGTAACGAGGCATTGCATTGCTTTATGGGATGATAAATACAATAGACATCTCCAGAAATTATGTAGAGACAATTCATGAATTGTCTCTAGCAAAAGTTACGTCTGTGTCATAATTCATTTTCCCAGATGTCTAATATACGCCAAAAATTTAACATATTGTAGAGACGTTTCGCCAAAACGTCTCTACGATTCATCGCACGGTTATGCAATGCCAGTAACGAAATCACTGCATTCTATCTATGGTGCGATACTGAATTGCTTCTGCCACATGATTTGCCTTCAGGTCATCATCTCCTGCTAAATCTGCAATTGTGCGTGCTACTTTGAGAATGCGATCGCTTGCTCTTGCCGATAAGCCTAATTTCTTAATTGCGCCTTCTAACAAATTGCGACTAACATCATCTAATTTACACCATTTTTGAAGATGACCGCTCTGCATATGTGCATTGCAACGCAGATTGAGTTCATCTTTGAATCGGCTTGCAGTTCTTGACCGCGCTTGTTGCACTCGTTGGCGTACAATTGCCGATGATTCTCCTGTTGGTTGTTGAGTAATTTCCTCTGGTTTCAAGCGATTAACCGCAACTTGCAAATCAATTCTATCCATCAACGGACCCGAAAGCTTTGCCCAATATTGTTCTCTTTGTCGTGGCGAACACGTACACTGTTGGACAGTATCGCCATAATAACCGCAAGGACAAGGATTGGTACTTGCTACCAATGTAAACTGCGCGGGAAACATTACCGATTGTTTCGTGCGGGAAATCGTTACATAACCATCTTCCAAAGGTTGACGCAGAAATTCTAAAACATCACGTTTAAATTCCGTTAATTCGTCCAAAAAAAGGATGCCAAAGTGTGATAAAGATATTTCTCCAGGACGGGGAAAACTACCACCACCTACAAGCGAGGGACCAGAAGCTGAGTGGTGGGGACTGCGAAAAGGGCGATCGCGTACCAAAGAACCGCGATTTTTCAACAACCCAGCCACCGAATGAATCCGCGTCACCTCCAAAGCCTCAGCGAATACCAAAGGTGGTAAAATCGTCGGTAAGCGTCTAGCTAACATCGTTTTACCACTACCAGGCGGTCCAACAAAAATTAAATTGTGTCCCCCGACTGCGGCAATTTCTAAAGCACGACGCGCATGTGCTTGTCCTTTAACATCCTTTAAATCATCACTGCTAAATGAATCTAAAAGCTTTGCAGGCGATGTCTGTAATGTACTATCAAACTGCACAGGTTTATGAGAACCTGGATTATTTAAAAAATTTGCCACATCAGATATATTATTAAATCCATAAACCTTCAATCCTTCAACCACAGCAGCTTCCTGTGCATTATCAGCCGGGACAACCAAACCCGCAATTCCCATCTTTTCAGCAGTCGCAGCGATGGGTAAAACACCTGCAACAGCGCGTAAATTTCCATCCAGCGAAACTTCTCCTAAAAAAAGGTAATCTCCCAACAATTCAGCGTTGACTTGTTCCGAAGCTGCCAAAATGCCCACACTGATAGGCAAATCAAAACAAGGACCTTCCTTGCGTAAATCAGCAGGTGTCAGATTTATGACAATCTTTCGCATCGGAAAGGCAAAACCAGCATTTTTCAAAGTTGCTTTTACTCTTTCTTTCGATTCCTGCACAGCAGCGTCGGGCAATCCTAATACGACAATTCCCGGCAAACCCCCGGATACATCGACTTCTACACCTACTTTAACGGCATCGATGCCAACAATTGATGCACTCCAAACTCTAGCAAGCATATATTCCCTTGAACGATTATTCAGTTATGTATCAACCAGCGTTGAGGATGACTTCAATCCCATCCTGCACCCGCATCAATTCCTGACGCTGTTGGTAAATCCAAGCTTTCTCAGCTTCGCGGTATTCTGGTGTTTCTTGCTGATATCGCTCTTGTTGTTCTAGGAAGTCATTGTAAAATGCGATCGCTTTTTCCATAGCTTCAGTCGCTAATTTAATTCTGTCATCAAAAATGGCTGTGATAAAGTTCTCAATTGTTGCAGAAACGTTATCTTTAAACTTAACAACGTCATCCCAGCAGATACCGCCCCAACCCTGCTCTACCAAAGCTTTTAAATTTGGGCTAATACTCGTTTTTAATCCTAAATGATATTTTGGTAAAAGTTCTATGGGATTATTAAATTTATTTTCAACTTTAATAGTTATTAAGTTTATCTGTTTATTTAACTCAGTTTTTTTCTGCTGGTCTAGCATATTGACATAGTACTGGCATAATTTTAAATTCATATTTAGAACTTCTTGATAAACCAAAATTAATTTACCTTTGATTATTATGGCTATTCTTTCATCTAGGAGGTTGTCTACTTGAAACTTAATTGCAGTACTAAAACCCTTTTTATCATCCCAAACGACTCCTATCTTCTGCTGACCTTTTGCATCAATAAACCAATTATTTCTCAAGTTATCTATTTGTTTATCCCAATATTGTTTTGCTTGTGTGACTGCTTCATTCTTGCATTGACTTCCTAGTTGGCTAATTTTAATGGAACGTCCACTAATCTCGCCAAGCTGTTCCCATATTTCATGTTTTGCTGCTGAGGCAATCATTGGCTTGCTCAACCAAATATTCTCAGCACGGTATAGATCATCGGAACAGACAAAAATTAACTGCTTGAGTTTAGTAGCGGATTGTTTTACTTCTTCAATACACGGTTTAACTGAGTTTTTCAAACTTGTGGCAGATTGCTTAATTTCTAAGGAATTATGCTCATCCTTCAACAGTTGTTCAACGGATTGGGTAATATTCTCAAATGTGTTGAAATAGTTATTCACAATAATGTTTTCCGAGAATGGTGATCTGATATAGTTGCTCGTAATTTAATATGCCCAGATTTCACTGAAACTAACTACGTAAAAACACCGTTATCTTTGCCAATAGGACAAGCTAGGCTGTAAAAAATTATCTTCAAACGCTTTAAAAATATGCTGTTTCAGTTTGCTCCTGCAATCCAAGCGCTGATTGACTCTGGTAAATATGAGATTGTTCGTAATACAGTTACAGGACAATTACTAGGCATAGTTAGAGACAAAGCAACAGGTCAATTTGTAGCTCATGCAGTTGGTCTTGCAACCAAAGCAACTGGTTTTCCTGTTAACCCTTTATTTGCCCCTGCACAGTTAGCTATGGGTGGCTTGGAGATGTTTCAAACTCACATGGGGTTCCAAAAAACCTACGCAATCCTTGGAGCGCTCCAGAACAGCGTGGGAGTTTTACAAGCAACTACAGCGGTGATTGGTGTTGGAACTGTAGCAGGTTTAGCCTTATCAGCCGTAAACCTGCACCAAACCTTGAAACTGAGGGAAGATGTCAAGCAACTGCGGTTGGAAGTCAAGGACGGCTTTATTGATATGAAACAAGCCTTAAAAGACCAAGGAGCAGAAATCCTAAAACACATTGACCAGGTTGCCCAGGATATTGAGTTTAAGCATCATTGCACGATTCTAACTCAGGCTTATGGACATTTTATCGAGGCAGTTAACTGGCTCCAAAATACATTAAAGTTACCAGATGCAACTGACAGAAATGCGGCTTTTGTCGGTGTAGAAGGAATGTTACGTAAAGCTCTGGCAGATTATAACAATCCGCAAATATACAAAGACACTTGTGTTGCTGGAAGACTGCGTAGACTTGAGTGCGCTTGGGCAATTGACCAGACAATTACCTTGACATATCAACTGCGGGGTGCATTTGAAGTAGTGAGCGATCGCCTCTCTCATCTCCAAAATAAAGTCCATCAAGATACCCTTACTTTAATTGATCTGTGTAAAACAGATGATGAGCTTGATTTTCTCTTCCCTGAAATTGTGCGGATTTACGAGCATGATTTAGCCGTACTAAACTCGTGGCAAAATGATGTAAATTGGAAGCGATCGCTGCCTCCATCAGAAATAAAACTGCTCCAAAGTGCTGATTTTGATACTTCAGAAGTTACTGTTGGCAGTTATGCGATCGCTCACGCAACTGCTGATTCAATACCCCTAGAACTATTACTTTATGAGAATTTGAAGCAAAAATCTCATTCAGCATCCCTGCGAGATCAGCTAAAATTTATGTTAAAGCCTGATTTACGTCAAGGGCATGAATCCTACATTAGTCAGCAAGCAACAGCCTCTGGATATAAAGCTTTAGCCCCCTCAAACTGGCAAGAAATACCAGATTTCACTGTTGCCAACCTCTACTGGTACTTCAAACATAAAAGTGCTTGAGAGCGATCGCATTTCATTAACATGACCCCGAATTCTCCGCGTACCTCTGCGCTTACCTCCGCGTGCCTTTGCGTTTAAATCTTAACCCTCAATTCCCCATAATTTTACGCAAAGCTGTACTTAGCAAGCATTGAATCCATAATACAAAACATGACAGAATCTGTAGCAGATGAGCAGGTAAATCGGCATGACTGAAACTACAGACACGATTTTCGGTAAAATTATCCGTCGCGAAATTCCCGCAGACATTGTTTATGAGGATGATTTAGCGTTGGCATTTAAAGATGTTCAGCCTCAAGCACCCGTTCACATCCTCGTCATTCCCAAAAAACCTATTGTCAAACTGGCTGATGCCGAAGAAGGCGATCGCGACCTTTTGGGGCATCTTTTATTAACGGCAAAGCGCGTTGCCTCTGAAGCTGGACTCACCAACGGTTATCGCGTTGTCATCAACACAGATTCTGATGGCGGTCAAAGTGTCTATCATTTACATTTACACATTTTAGGAGGGCGGCACATGACTTGGCCCCCTGGTTAATGCAGCTACAGAGGCGCAATTCACTGCGTCTCTAGCTTATATAAGAAAAACAGATAATTCATATAATAGATACTTAAGTAAAAAATGTTTACAAATCTCAACTATTCCTTTAATCTAATAAACAGGTAGGCAATCTCACCTACTCAATATCAAAAAACAAAGCAATCATAAACTCATGACCACAACTTTACAAAGACGCGAGAGCGCCAGCGTATGGGAACGGTTTTGCAACTGGATCACCTCCACCGAAAACCGCCTATACATCGGTTGGTTCGGGGTATTGATGATCCCAACCCTCCTAGCCGCTACCACCTGCTTCATCATTGCGTTTATCGCAGCACCCCCAGTAGACATCGATGGTATCCGTGAACCTGTTGCAGGTTCCTTGATTTACG
>NZ_JTCM02000139.1 GCF_000817785.2 Hassallia byssoidea VB512170
AACATTAGTCACTAACACTCAATTTGTGTCTACGCACTATTTAACACTCATGACAGTAAATGGCAAAGCTTGCCATAATTATTGTAGAGAAACCAAACAAGTAAAACCAATGACAAGTATCAATATTTCTCTACCTGATTCTTTTCAAGCCTTTTTCTGCTGTTCCTGCCGCATCTGTTCAATCTCGGCAAAGATTTCCTCAACAGTGGGATCTCCCAAGATTTGATTTTTATCTCGTGTATAGTCCCCACTGCCCATCTCAAATTGCTGCATAAATCGCGCCATCCCCGCATAACCAAGCGCTTTAGTCAGCGCTTCTATTCCCAATAGTCTAATCTGCGCTGGAGCCAACTGGCTGACATCTATCGTTTTTATACTTGTAACTTTGGGCAGAACATCTGAACTTTCAACTTGTGAAATCCGTCTTTGTTTGATTCGGGCAAAGATTTCTTCAAGGGTGGAATTTCCCAATATTTCATCTCTATCTCGCGTGTAATCACCGCTACCCTTCTCAAATTGATGCATAAATAGCCCCATTCCAGCAGGTCCAAGGGCTTTAGCTAGTGCTTCTATTCCCAGTTGCTCGATTTGGGCTTGAGTCAGCTTACTAACGTCAATCATTAATTACCTCCAGTAGCCACCGCAACGGGTTCTCTACTCTCACTTGTAACACCATTTCACTAAAACTATGATACAAATCATTCTCTTTTCCCCTGCTCCCTGCTCCCTGCCCCCTGCGGTCTATTTGTATCAATCTTAAAGTGAAACGGTATAACATGGCGCTGTGTCTTGCCGCCAAACGTAACATTCTGTCATCAGTGGTTAAGAAAACATCGGCATTTCCAACTTCTGCACAAGCGATATGCAGTGCATCGTAATCTTTAAATCCTAGTTCGGCAAGTTCCAAACCACGACACTCAATTTGTTCGGTAATGTTCACTTTGCTTATTGCTAAAGCTGCCCAAAGCTTCATCTGCCGTTTTCTTGTTTTTTCAGGAGTGTTTTCAAGCTGATCATCAAAGACTTCGCTTCCTAGCAACTGCCGATCGCCTATTTGAAATTTGACTAAAATGCGAAGCACAGCCTCAGCTTCTAAACGAATACGTTCCTGTGTCTGGTCATCGAAAGGACGATTCAAACAACATACATCTAAATAAATTAAAAACTCCATTGGGACATTTTGCTAGGTATGATATTTAATCTGCGCTTACGATCGCACATCTACCCAGTAAAAACCAACTATGACTCAAAACTACCGCATTACTTTACTTCCCGGCGATGGCATTGGACCCGAAATCATGAACGTTGCGGTAGACGTGCTAAAAGTCGTCGGGAAGCAATTTGATTTACAGTTTGAATTTCAACAAGCCCTCATGGGTGGTGCAGCAATTGACGCTACAGGCGAACCTCTGCCAGCTGATACCTTAGAAATGTGTCGCAATAGTGATGCTGTCTTACTCGCCGCTGTTGGTGGTTACAAGTGGGATTCTTTGCCTTCTCATTTGCGCCCAGAAGCGGGTTTACTCGGACTGCGTGCAGGTTTGGGGCTTTTTGCCAATTTGCGCCCTGCGAAGATTATACCGCAGTTAATTGACGCCTCTACGTTGAAAAAAGAAGTTGTGGAAGGCGTGGATATTATGGTGGTGCGCGAACTCACAGGCGGAATTTACTTTGGTAAACCGAAGGGAATTTTTGAAACAGAAACTGGTGAAAAGCGCGGTGTAAATACGATGGTTTACAGCGAATCGGAAATTGAACGCATCGGCAGAGTCGCTTTTGAAGCAGCGCGAAAACGTGGGGGTAAACTATGTTCGGTGGATAAGTCGAATGTATTAGAAGTATCGCAGTTATGGCGCGATCGCATTACTTCACTTTCTCAAGAATATCCCGACATCGAACTATCTCACATGTATGTAGATGCAGCGGCGATGCAATTAGTTCGCGCTCCCAAACAGTTTGATACTATCGTTACAGGCAACTTATTCGGCGATATTCTCTCAGATGCAGCGGCGATGTTAACTGGTAGTATCGGTATGTTACCATCTGCGAGTTTAGGCGCTTCAGGTCCGGGAGTGTTTGAACCTGTACACGGTTCAGCCCCAGATATTGCAGGACAAGATAAAGCAAATCCCCTAGCGCAGGTTTTGAGTGCAGCGATGATGTTACGCTACGGCTTAAATCAAAGTGCAGCGGCTGACAAAATCGAAAAAGCAGTATCGCAAGTTTTAGAAAAAGGCGATCGCACTGGAGATATAATGTCTCCCGGAATGAATCTTTTGGGTTGTCGCTCTATGGGTGAGACGCTCATTCAAGCATTGGAATCAGGGAATGGGTAATAGGTAATGGGCAATGGGCATGGGGCATGGGGCATTGGGCATCGGGCATTGGGCATCGGGCATTGGGCATTGGTAATTTTAACTCCCCCTGCTCCCCCTGCTCCCCCTGCTCCCCCTGCCCCCCACTCCCCCACTCCCCACTCCCCACTCCCCACTCCCCTCAAAGTTGGACAATTTGGCAACTGTTTTTTCAAACTTTCATATAGACTAGATACAAACTTAGAAAGCAAATAAAACAACTAGTGTACGCTTTACGACAAGGGCAAGCGAATTTTAGCAATTCACAAAACCAGCCACCCTTAATCGATCCCTCGGTGATCAGATCGGCTGGACAAATTTACTACACTTACTGCGAGGTACACCCGGAAATAGTTGGACATGCTTCAGGAGTAGCAATTAATCGAGTTACTCTTCGCGGTAAGGTAATTTTTACTAGTCAACCAGTCCTCTTACCGCAAGAATGTTTTGTACCTTTAAATCAGATTGAATCGTACATGTATTAGTCATTAGTCATTGGTCATTAGTCATTGGTCATTAGTCAAGAGTAAATATTGACTGTCTCTCGACAAACGACAAAAAATAAAGCACAAATGACAAAGGACAAATGACTAATGACTATATGGACTTTTTGATACTCGTACCGGCGAGTGTAATTGTTTTCGCTTTGGGTGCATCTATCGGTAGCTTTATCAATGTTGTAGTTTATCGGCTACCTGCTAAGTTGTCGATTCTTTTTCCTCCTTCTCGCTGTCCCCATTGCTTGAGGCAGCTAAAAGCACACGATAACGTTCCTGTGCTGGGTTGGCTGTGGTTAAAAGGGCGTTGTCGTTATTGTAAAAGTAAGATTTCTGTCCGTTATCCAGTGGTAGAAGCGATAACGGGCATAGTATTTTTACTAGTTTTATTTGGATTTAAAGTTTCAATTTTGACAATCGGCTATTGGGCTTTTTGTAGTTGGTTATTAGCGCTATCGCTGATCGACTTTGATACTATGATTCTCCCCAATCAATTAACACAGTCTGGGTTAGTGTTGGGGATTGTGTTTCAAATGATTGTTGGTTTTTTACCAGAAGCTAGCTGGAGTGGATTAATTCATTATTTGATGGGGGGGATAGTCGGAGCTGTATTAGGGTTATGGTTATTTGATGCGATCGCTATATTTGGCTCTATCGCTTTTGGGAAAACAGCGATGGGTGGAGGTGATGCCAAACTAGCAGCGATGATGGGAGCTTGGTTAGGTTGGAAGCTTTTGCTTTTAGCTGGTTTTCTCGCCTGTACCCTCGGAGCCTTAGCAGGTAGCAGTGCAATTATATTATCAAAAAAGAAGTGGGGACAAAAGATGCCTTTTGGTCCGTTTCTCGCTTTAGGAGCTGCGATCGCTCTTTTTGGTGGTGAAGCAATTTTATCTAGCTATATCAGGTTATTTTTCCCCGTTACTTGATGGGGAATGGGGAATTGGGAATGGGGAGTGGGGAGTGGGGAGTTAGGAGTTAAGAGTTAGGAGTTAAGAGTTAGGAGTTAAAAGTCAAAATTTACCTCTGTCCCCCTTGTCTCCCTTGTCTCCCCCTCCCCCCATCTCCCCCTCCCCCCATCTCCCCGACTGTAACCACCATTACGCCATCTGTCTTTTAGCTTTTGGTAATATCAAGTGGTGATTAGGATAATGTTAACAGCGTTTTATCGATTGGCGAGCCTGCAAAGGGTGAGGTAGATGCTGACTCTCAATAACAAAGTAACAAAAATTATTAATTTGGAGGCTTGTACTATAACTCCTTGCCATTGCGTTCGCGTCTATCAAAGAAATGCAAAACTGCTGATAAATTCCCTAAAAAAGGAATAATAGACTTGAATTGGTTTATGTATTTTCGTTAAGCTGGCACCAAAGGCACATGCTCTAAGTCGATTAACGCTTAGAAGATAAATTGGAATAAGTGGTCATGAGTTATTTGTCAATCGTGATTCGTTGTATATTTATTCACAAAGGACAAAATATAAAAGACCACGCAAAGCGGATTGATCTGTTTTGAACTTAGTACACCTTGCATAAGATAAAAATGGCAAACAACGAAGAATCACGCGGTTTAAAGTCTTTGTTAGATTGGTTTGCAAATCGACGTAAATCAGGCTCTATCAGTGTTGAACGCCAAGAGCGGGAAATTGCTGATGGGTTGTGGAATAAATGTCCTAAGTGTGGTGTATTGACATATGCCAAAGACCTGAGGGCGAATCAAATGGTTTGCACTGAATGCGGACATCATAATCGAGTGGATAGCGATGAGCGCATCCGCCAATTGATAGATGCGAATACGTGGAAACCTATAGATGAGAATTTGCGTCCTGCCGATCCTCTGCAATTTCGCGATCGCAAACCATATAGCGATCGCCTGCGAGAAACTCAAGAAAAACTTGGCTTAATCGATGCTGTAAAAACTGGTTTAGGTGAAATCAATAATTTACCCATCGCTCTTGGAGTCATGGACTTCCGATTTATGGGTGGTAGCATGGGTTCTGTCGTCGGTGAAAAACTCACCCGTCTGATTGAGCAAGCGACTCAGCGGCGATATCCTGTAGTTATCATCTGCACCTCTGGTGGCGCAAGAATGCAAGAAGGAATGCTTTCTTTGATGCAGATGGCGAAAATCTCCGCAGCCCTACAACGCCATCAAGATGCACGACTATTGTATATTCCTGTTTTAACCAATCCCACCACAGGCGGCGTTACTGCTAGTTTTGCCATGTTAGGCGATATAATTTTGGCAGAACCAAAAGCAATGATCGGTTTTGCAGGTCGGCGAGTGATTGAGCAAACTTTGCGCGAAAAACTGCCCGATGATTTTCAGACTGCTGAAGATTTGTTAAAACACGGCTTTGTCGATGACATCGTACCTCGTACCCAGTTAAAAAACACTTTAGCGCAGCTGATTTCCTTACACCAGCCAGCACCAACCACCCCTCATATGGTGTTGTGGGAAACTAGATCGTTAAGTTCTACCGCTGTTGAGTAAGACGGGGGAATCGGGAGTAGGGAGTGGGGAGTGGGGAGTGGGGAGTAGGGAGTGGGGGACAAGGAGACAAGGGAGACAAGGGAGACAAGGGAGACAAGGGAGACATTTCTTTCAATTCCCAATTCCCAATTCCCAATGCCCCATGCCCCATTCCCAATTCCCAATTCCCCATTCCCAATTCCCCATGCCCCATTCCCCATTCCCCATTCCCCATTCCCCTAATTAGTGTTTCGGTTCTCGCACAAAGACGAGCGGAATGAAAGCTGCTAGCCGGAATATTACAGAGATAGCGAATAATCCGAGTAAGCCGCCATAAATAGAGAATTGGGCGACGAAGCCGCCTATGGTTGTACCTAAAGCACCACTAACTCCAGCCACCGCAGCAGCGATCGCAAAATAAATTGCTTGATGTCTAGCTGGTGCTATTCCTAGCTGGATGTTGTTATTACACAAGTCAATACCCGCCCAAGTTATGCCGAGAAGGATGTGTAACAACGGCAACCAGACCCAAATATCAAGCGGACTGTTACCAACTAACAGCCACAGCAGCGGTGTAAGTGCTAACACAAGCCCGACGATAAGCAAGATTGGACGATTGCCAATTTTGTCTGCTAACTTGCCCCAGAGAATAAGCATCACTAAAGTTGCCCCTGCCCGCAAGCTACCGTAAATCGCCACCCAACTGACATCTATATCCAGCGTGTCTAACAAGTAATAGTTAAAAAATGGAGCGCCGAGATTAACGGCAAACGCCCATAAGCCGAAATACAACAGAAACATGAAAAAGTTAAAATCCTTGAAGATGCTTTTGCCACTACTCGAATCTTCAGACAAAGCTAAATCACTCTTTATTTCTGTAGTCTCGGTATTCGGCAAATCGCTATCAACCGCTTCAATTGAAAGAGCCTTGTTTTCACTTATTCCATCGGGTAAAGTATTTTGCTGCTGCGGATTAATATCAACCTGAAAGTACTGACACCCCAAACTGATAATTGCCGCCAGAATGCCGACAAACACAACCACGCCATAACCTTGGATTGCGCCACTATACCACTTTGATATAGCTAGACCTGCCAAAGGTACACAAATTAAATTAGTCAGGCTAGCTACACTGTTGCGTAACCCAAAATAGCGCCCGCGCAATCTGCGAGGAACTATCTGAGCCATCCAACTTAGCCAAGATGCACCTCCGAGTCCGTTAGACAGACTACTGACTACAAGAATCCCCAACGTTAAGATAACCAGCTGCTGAGAATTAACTAGTCCCCAGCTGAAGGCTACAATACCAAGTACTAGAATTAGCCACACTAGGCGAGCCGGACCATTAGTCCAAAGGGAATAGCGGAAGCGGCTTGTGATGCGTTCTGAAAGATATGCACCTACTGGCTGAATCAGATTTACCAACATTGGGATTGAGGTAAGCATCCCAATAGCCACAGGACTAGCATGTAACTCGACCAGAAAATTACTAAGTAAAACGCCGGTGGTGGTAATTGTGTAAAACGCAGCGAAAGCACCATCTATAGTTGAAGCTCGCAACGAAGTGCGAATAGCATCTTTAGTAAGTGGTCTTCCGGGTTTGGCGGTAGGAGAAATTGCTGTTTCTTGTCCTGCTACCTTAGTAATTCCTGGAACTAAAGGAGCATCGATATCAAACTCAACAGAATCCATTTACTATCTCGGTGGTTATTATAACTTTCTAATGTATAACTGCATTAATTGCCAGAGCTGGTGAGTATTTTAGTACTCAAATTTAACAGCGCTTAAGCGCTGACTGCGAACTTATCTATTTTATTTAGCCGTGCTGATAATTATTCGTTATTTTAACTTGCATTTCTCAACAAATATATCAATCCCCAGTCAGAGAAGCTATAAGAGAAGTGAAAAGAAACATACGCACGCAAGTAATGATAAGCAACGTGTGGAAATTTTTGCGAGTAGTAGTAGCGATCGCCATTGCCTTCACCATTCTCGCTTGCCAAAAACTACCACTCTTCGCACATAATGCACCAGCACCAGTTATCGTTAAACTCAGCAGCTGGGCAGCTAATCCGGCTGAACAAAAATTGTTAAGACAAGTCTTAAACGACTTTGAATTACAACATCCAGGCATAAAAGTCAAGCATGAAGTCATCAATGACCAATATATGGATGTGATTAAAACTCGCTTTGTCGGCGAAGCTGCACCCGATGTGTTTTATCTGGATGTATTCGAGGCTCCTTTTTTGATGAGTCAGGATGTCTTAGAACCTCTTGACGCTTACATCAAACCAGAATTTGACTTAGCTGACTTTCAAGAGACGCTACTCGACAGCTTCAAATACCAAAATCATATTTATGGTTTGCCTAAAGATTATTCTACACTGGCACTGTTTTATAATAAACAAGCTTTCGCCGCAGCTAATTTGAGCAGTCCTCCGACAACTTGGGATGAACTCCGCAGCGACTCGAAGCTGTTGACAGTCGATCGCAATCGAGACGGCAGAATCGATCAATATGGCTTTGGGGAAATTCCCGAATTAGCGCGTCAAGCTTATAAAATCAAAGCCTTTGGCGGGCAACTTGTGACAGAAAATGGTTATGCTGCTTTTGCCAGTGTTGCAGGTTTACAAGGATTGCAGTTAGCTGTAGACCAGTATCAAAAAGACCGTACCTCCGCACAAAAATCTGATGTGGGGACAAACTCAGGTAGTGAAATGTTCGGTCAAGGTAAGGCAGCGATGGTGATTGAGGGTAATTGGGCAATTCCCTATCTTACAGAAACCTTTCCCAAGCTGGAATTTGCTACCGCAGAAGTGCCGACAATGAATGAAAAAAAAGGCACTATGGTATTTACTGTGGCTTATGTGATGAACAAACAAGCGAAGCACAAAGCAGAAGCTTGGAAGTTGATGTCTTATCTGACAGGCAAACAAGGTATGCAGAAGTGGACAGCAACCGGGTTTGCACTACCGACGCGCAAATCAGTGGCAGAGAAATTAGGTTATGAAAAAGACTTAATGCGATCGGCGCTTCGCCGCAGCGCTTCGCTATCGCCATTCGTTACAGGCGTTGATTATGCCATACCCTGGCAAGCGGGTAAATATCCAGCAGTGATTATGAACAACTTTGACAACCAATTTGTCAGCGCAATGCTGGGACAACAACCATTAAAACAGGCAATGGTGCGATCGCAAGCAGAAGCCAACAAGCAAATTCAAGCGATGGAGTGAGAAAGCAGTAGTGAGGACTTTAGTCCTCTTCAATTCTGAAATCAGGACTAAAGTCCTAACTACGAAAAAGTTTTATTGTCGTGACCACAGCATAAACAATCGTTATGAAAAAGCAAGCTGTCGTAACCACAGGATAAACTTTCGTTATAAATGCATAAGTTGTCGTTACCACAGCGACTCGCTTTGTTACCACCGCATAAAATTAATTAAGATTGCTTGCTAGGTAGATTATCAGGATCGATGCCAAGCGATCGCAAATAATCTGCTAATTGTTCTGCACGCGATCGCTCTTGTTCTGCACGCGATCGCTCTTGTTGAGCAAGTTCAACTGCGGTTAAATAGCGATCGCCCCGCTGATTATACCAAGACAATAGCTCCTGGGGAATACCAGCTACAACACCTTGATATCGTCCAATTCCCAAACCGACTTCAGGCATCCAGCAAGGTTCACCTATCTGCAATTGATAGTTACCATCAACCAACTTATACACTTCAAACGGTTGATGTTGGTCGCGTCGCCAAAATTCCGGGTTGTAAATCACATAGTACAATACACCCAATCGAGTGTAGATAGCCATCTTCTCGTCATATTCACCACCTGGGGAATGAGACACCATCTCTAACGTGAGGATGGGAACTACCTGATTTTCTTCCCAAACTGCGTAACTTTTGCGCGATTTACCGTTTTTTTTGCGTTCAACTCCCAAACTTAAAAAGCCATCTGGCACTACAGGTACTCTTGGATTAATCCCCGTAGTGTGATATACTGCCATATCGACACCGAAGAACCAATCCATCCGCGAAGCCCAAATTGACTGAAGTAAAAACAGTAAGACATTCGGTAGAAAATTTTGGTCTTCGTTATCCACAGGTATATCGTCTGAACAAGGCAACTCGTCAGTACTTGGTAACGCATTTTTGAGATCAAGTGACATAACCGTTGTCTCGATGGCGTTGAATTTTTTAATTATAGATGAGCGTGGCTCTTAAAGCAGGCAATGGTGCGATACCTTCTCAAGCTCGGAGACGCTCCGCGAACGGTAAGCTCCGAAGATCGCAACCGTCCACCGATGAAAGCATTCTTAAGCGATCGAGTCAAACATAAAAAATTGACAAGTCAATCAAAGGATTGTTTATTGCGACAATACCTTACACCTTGTAAATTTTATAGTCATACCATGTCCGGGTAATTAGTTATGATTCCCATAGTTAAGAAGCACCCCTCCCCTTAATCCCCTCCCCGCTTGCGGGGAGGGGAGACAAAGCGTAGCTTTGGCGGGGTGGGGTTCTCCGGGCGATCGTAAGTAATCAAACGGACATGATATCATAGCGTATTTTTTAGCTTGAAAATCTTCAATAGCGACAATCGATACAATTCACTCAGATTAAGACATTTCTGGAATTGCCTAGATGTGAAAATTAGGCTTTTTGTAAAACTCAATATTCTTTAGGGTTGAAGGTTTGAAATGATATTCAATTCACTTAAGGTGTGGCTTTTTCCACTAGCCCTCACCCTAGTTGGTGTTTGCTCAAATGCAGCCAGAGCAACAGCACAAACCATTTATCCATTAAGTAGCGATTATCGCACAACTGTTAACATTACACCCATTGCTGGTGACATTTCCCAGGTATTTGAGGTAGGTGTGAGTGATGATGCCCCTTATGGTTTGGAACTATACAAGGGTCTAACATACTCCGTGCTTGACAGCAAAGGAAATCTCACCTTTAACAACAATCCAGAGGCATTCGGTGTACAAGGCTACCCATTAGGCTACATCCAATTCGGCGACGGCACGAATAAGTTATTTGGAACCAGTGATGCCAGCGCTGCTGTTAACTTTGACAACCTGACAGCTAAAGGTTCTGGTCTTGTATATATCACTGGTGGTGAGGGCATATTCAAAAACGCTACAGCCACATTATTATTCTCGGAAGATGATATAGTTAATCTCGGATCAACTATTACCTTAAATGGTCTGGCAAAGGTAAGTGGTTCTATTAAAGTTTCTCAAAAAGTTCCGGAACCAACAACTACTACGGCGGTAATTGGCATGGGCTTGATTGGAGTCGCTTTTCTGCGGCGTCGATCGCGTCTTCAATCAACAAGCTGAAACTTGATGTTTAGTTAAAAGAATGTGATTAAAGTCCGCCAAAGCGGACTTTATTTGTTTCTTCTCTTGTTAGTGGAAAACAGATATTTACCGCTTGCGCTTTAGCAACGAACCAACTCCCAAAGCAGCAAACGCGAGTAGCGGAAGTGCAGAACTTGGTTCGGGGACTTTTGCGTTATTGTCAATTCGCAAAACTTGACCAACACCAGGGCGATCGCCTTTACTTGAAACATAAATCGCACCATCCAAACCAACAGTTAAAGCTGTAGCCGATTCTAATCCATTACCACTAAGCAGCGTTGTCCGAGTCCCATCAGGGGCTATTTTAATTACAGAAGCATCAGAAATACCTTTCCACTGCGGTTCATTGCCATATTGTAAAGCGTACAAATTACCCTTAGCATCAAAAGCCAAATCACCGAGTTGCGTAAAACCGTCAGCGTAAACTGTTGTTTCACCATTCGCTGCAACTCTAAAAATCCGCGCTTTACCTTGTGGGAAAGGAAAACCCGTGAACTCGCTAACATATAAAGCGTCATCAGCACCAAAAACAACACCTGTAGGTACTGATTGAATTTCCACCTCATTTGGTGTTTGTCCCGGTGGTGGTGCATCAGGGGGTGACACTTGTCCCGGTTCCGGAGTTGGGAAAATCGGATTAGTTATAACTTGCTTGGGAAGCACAGTAAATGACTTCAAATTACTGCCATCAAGTCCGACAGTTAAAATATTGTTTGCAGCCGCATCGACAATATAAGCAGTATTGCCCTTAATTGTAAAAGCATAGGGATTGCTAGCTATTTCACCGCTAACATCAAGCACAGCTTCTCCATCAGCATTATTAGCGAGTTCATATTTCGCTAAATCAGCAATACTTGTTAAAGAACCTGTATTGAAATCTACTTTATAAAGCTGTCCCCAACTGGGAGAATTGCCTTGAAAATCGTTGATAGTTGGATTCCCACCATATCCGATGAGAAGATAAGCATTTCCAGCTGCATCAAATTGTATATCTTGAGGACCTTCACCCGTAGCACCGCTGGGTCTTAATGCTATTGAAGGCAACCCTGTAAGTATACGCTCTTGCTTGCCGTCTTTAACTCTGGTGACAGCACCACTTGTACCAACACATGAATCAAGACCTTCCAAAGAAGGTCCGGGGATGCAGCGTCCATCCCCTCCCACACCTGCTTCTGTAATATATAAACTACCATCAGGACTAAAGCTCAGACCGCGTACATTGTCAAGACCATCAGCAACTACTTTAAAAGAAGCAGCTTCTACTGGTTTGGTTTGAGAAACAACGGCAAGAAATAAACTTATAGCTGTCAGGCTAAGAGTTGATTTAGTTTGAAAAGATAAAGGCATGTTGAGCAGCTCTAGTTTGCCAAAAGCTTACGAAATTTGCTATTGCGATCGCAATGAATATTCCTTTGATTAACTTGATATTTCTTTGACTTTTGTCAATGTCTCAAGCTTATGAGAAACTGAATTTATCTATTTCTGTAGAATATGCATATCATTTGCAGCGTTTGCGCTTGCAGAATGAACCAACTCCTACACCAAGCGCGATTACCGCTAACGCAGAACTTGGTTCGGGGACTTTTGCGCTATTGTCAACTCGCAAAACTTGACCAACACCAGGGCGATCGCCTTTACTTGAAACATAAATCGCACCATCGGGACCTATAGTTAAAGCAGTAGCTGATTCTAATCCATTACCACTAAGCAGCGTTGTCCGAGTCCCATCAGGGGCTATTTGAATCAGCGAACCATCGAGATTTCCCTTATAAAATGCTTGATTAGCAAATTGTAAGGCATACAAATTGCCTTTACTATCGAAAGTCAAATCAGTAAGTTGCGTAAAGCCATCAGCGTAGACTGTTGCTTTACCATCTTCTCCCACACGAAAGATATTTGCTTTACCTTCTGGGATGGGAACACCTGTTAATTGGCTGATATATAAAGCTTTATCCGGACCAATTGCCACACCTGTGGGTACTGCTTGATATTTAATCTCCTGCGTGGGAGTAGTTATAGTTTGATCGGGAAACTCAACAAGCGTCTTTAAATTACTGCCATCAAGTTTTACACTTAAAACCTCGTTCCTATTTGCATTTGCAATATAAGCTGTATCACCCTCAATTGTAAAAGAGTAGGGATTGCTACCCACATAGCCATTAGGTAAAAGCACGGTGGGATCTTTGGCGAATTCATAGCTGGAAATATCGGCAATACTTGTCAAAGCACTTGTGTTAAAGTCAACTTTATATAGCTCTCCAAAATTCGGAGAATTCAAGGGTGTATTGTTGGAATTTGGATCGCCAGAAAGACCAATTAGAAGGTAAGGATTTCCAGCTGCATCAAATTCAATGTCATTAGCGCCAATTCCCTGACCGCCAGTGGGTGATATTGCCCAAGACGGCAAATTTGTAATAACACGTTCTTGCTTACCGTCCTTAATTCTCGTTACAGCACCACTTGCACCAACACAAGCTTGCTGGTCTGGGAAAGTAAATGATGCACTACATAGTTGATCTCCCCCTACACCCGCTTCTGTGACGTAGAGACTACCATCAGGACCGAAACTAAGACCGCGTACATTATCAAGACCGTTGGCAACCACACTAAATGATGCAGCTTTTACTGGTTTAATTTCCGAAACAATAGCAAAACCAACAGTTAGAAATGTAAAGGGTATTGCGAAGAAAGAAAATAAAGTTAAACGCACTATAGCACCTGGGTGTGAGTGTTAGAAAAATAGAGTAGAGTTTCTCTACGCTTTCGCCAAAAGCCTATAAGGTTTTCATAGGCGATCGCAATGAATAATCTTTCGATTAAGTTGATATTTATTTGACTGTTATTTTTGTCAAGTCTGCCTTTTACTTGAAAAACTAAGTTGATATATAAGCAGTTTGGATTTGATTTAAAACAATGCCAACACGATAAATTTAATTTGCAGTAAGAAGATTTGTTTTTTAAACTTGACGTTTCTACCCAAAAGCATCAAGTTTGGAGTTCTGAACATCACGTTTCGAGTTCGGAACACGAAGTTTCACCTTCTGAAGCTCAAGTTTCGAGTTCGGAACATCAAGTTTCACCTTCTGAAGCTCAAGTTTCGAGTTCGGAACATCAAGTTTCACCTTCTGAAGCTCAAGTTTCGAGTTCCGAACACGAAGTTTCACCTTCTGAAGCTCAAAAGCATAAAAAAATTTCGTTTACGCCAAGTAGTAAGCGCTTCAGCGCTTATATTAACGCACTAAAGTGCGTACTACGTCCGCGCAGGAGTACGATAAATAATCTTCTTTGGTGCTGAATTAGGCGGAGGTTAGATTTGTGTTGGAAATCGAAAGACGACAAAGGCAACCCAGGTTAAACATCACAGAAAACTTGGCTGGATACCTGTTTATCACGCCAACCATTCTGGTGATGGGGACTTTTGTTGTCTTACCCATCCTCTACGCTGTGTTTCTTTCTCTACAAAAAGTCCAACTGTTAGGGGGGATAAAGTATCAATTCATCGGTTTTCGCAACTTCACGCGACTCGTTGAAGATGAAAGGGTGTGGATTGCTCTTGGGAACACAGTGCAATATGTAGTTATTGTAGTGCCAACTCAAACAATCCTCGCTTTAATTCTGGCAGTAACACTTAATTCTGGCATTCGCGGCAAAAACTGGTGGCGAATTCTTTACTTTTTGCCGACAGTCACATCTTCAGCGGTTTTGACGCTGATTTTTATGTGGATTTATAACACCGATGGGCTGCTGAATGATTTTCTCGCTTTTGCGGGACTGCCAACTTATAACTGGTTGGGCGATCCAGCAGTAGCGCTCAAAGGTATTATGCTGATGAATATTTGGTCAACTGCGCCGTTTTACATGGTAATCTACCTAGCAGCGTTGCAGGATATACCGCAAACTCTTTACGAAGCCGCAGAGTTAGATGGAGCAAATCAATGGCAGAAGTTTATCCGGATTACCGTTCCCATACTTAAGCCTGTAACCTTCTTTGTGATGGCTGTAGGAGTGATTGGCACATTTCAACTGTTTGACCAATCTTATATCTTCTCTAATGGCAATGGTGGACCAAATAACGCCACTCTGACGATAGTTTTATTAATATACCAAGCTGTTTTTCGCAACTTACAGATGGGATATGCAGCAGCGATCGCCTTTTTGTTAGCAGCTGTCATCATCACCACTACTTTAATACAACGCCGCTTCTTTGGAGGTGAAAAAATTTGACTAGTATTTCTCGCACTCCTTGGTTAAAAGGACTGCTATACCTCGTGCTGACGCTATATGCTGTCATCACCCTGATTCCTTTTGTGTGGGCGCTTTCTGCTTCATTCAAGCCCCTATCAGAAATCGTCAGCGGTGAATCTAATTTCCTACCACACAATTTTACTCTTGACAACTACAAACAAATCTTTCTTCAAGAACCGTTATTTTTCCGCTGGCTATTTAATAGTGTGTTTATTGCCGCGTGCGTGACGATTTTAAACTTGCTGTTTAACTCGATGGCAGGTTATGCTTTAGCGCGGTTACGCTTTCAGGGAAAGCGCTTCTGGTTTATTTTGATTTTGGCAGTGCTAGCAGTGCCGGCACAAGTCACGCTGATTCCGACATTTTTGATTTTAAAGGCGATCGGCTGGCTGAATTCTTACCAAGGCATGATTGTCCCCAGCATAGTCAATGCTACCTTCATCTTCATGATGCGGCAGTTTTTCATTAATTTTCCTAAAGAATTAGAAGAAGCAGCGCAACTAGATGGTTTAACACCCTTTGGAATTTTCCGTTACATAGTTCTACCTTTAGCAAAACCTGCACTCGCAGCACAAGCAGTTTTTGTCTTCATGGGTAGTTGGAATAATTTCTTGTTGCCTGTAGTGATTTTGTTTGACCCAGAAATGTTTACCCTACCCTTAGGACTGAACACCTTTAAAGGGCAATATATCAGCTATTGGAACTACATTATGGCAGCTTCTATGGTGTTCACCCTGCCAGCTTTAAGTATTTATGCCTTTTTCAACCGCTACTTTATTCAAAGCGTAACTTTTACAGGTGGCAAGGGTTAGGGAGATGGGGGGAGGGGGGGAGGGGGAGACTCCTTGGAGACAAGGGGACAAGGAGACTCCTTGGAGACAAGGGGACGAGGGAGACTCCTTGGAGACAAGGAAGAAAGAATTTGCCTCCCCTGCTCCCCCTGCTCCCCCTGCTCCCCCTACTCCCCCTGCTCCCCCTGCTCCCCCTGCTCCCCCATCCCCCCATCCCCCCATCTGGCGATAAAAGCGATCGCTTGTGCTTT
>NZ_JTCM02000140.1 GCF_000817785.2 Hassallia byssoidea VB512170
CAGTCGTTTATTGAATTTGGGCAGTCGTTTATTGAATTTGGGCAGTCGTTTATTGAATTCGGTCAAGCACCGATAATGCACACATTTAGCCAAGCCATGCCAGTAGGGTGCGTTAGCGAAGCGCATAACGCACCATACACGGGAGTTATGCTAAATTCAGCTTGATGCCATCCGATCGCTTGGCAGAACGTTTAAAAGCAGCTGGAATTGATCCAGACCAAATTTAGAGTATCTTTTCCATAAAGACGGTACAAAGGCTGTCATTGTAACGCTCAATTACATAAAAGCCGAGTTGCTTATAGAAGTTTACTGCTTGTGCTTGTTTTTGTTCATCTGCACAGTCAAGTCTGATTTTCTTGTAACCTGCTTTCTTGGCAAAATCTAAAAGTATCTGTGCTATTTTTTTGCCAAATCCTTGTCCTCGGTAATCTTTGAGCAACCACATCCGCTTCAGTTCGCAGATGTCGTCATTTAAACGCCTAATTCCTCCGCTACCAACAACTTTATCATCATCGACAAGTACCAAGAATGTACCTTTATTATCCAAGTAGTGCGATCGCATGTCATCTATATCTGACAAAAAGTCATTATTTCTAATTACTTCTTCAGGAACCTGAAATATTTCTGAGCATACTGCAAATATAATTCGTTTAACTTCTTCAATTTGGTGTAATTTTATCGTTTTGATTTCTATCATTTTATTTATTATTAATAGGTAAAGCCAAATCCACTTGTTTTAACAATCCATCTTTAGTAGAGTTGTTATCTAACACAATATCAGCAAGCGCTGCTTTTTCGGTAATCGGCATTTGACTGTGAATCCTGGCTTGTGCTTGTTCTAAAGTTAAATTATTCCGCAGCATTAATCTTGCTAATTGTTGTTGTTCCGAACAGCTTACTACCCAAATTTCTGTAACTAAATCTGTCATTTGCGCTTCAAATAGTAAAGGCACAACAAACACCAGTAGAGACGCGACTGATCGCGTCTCTACAATAAGGCGATCGCGCACGTAAGGATGAATCAAATTCTCTACCCAACTGCGTTCTGCTTGATTGTTAAAGATAATTTCGCCTAACTTGGGACGGTTGAGGCTATTATCTGCAAGTAAAATTTGTTGTCCGTAACGTTGAGCGATCGCTTGTAGAATTGGCGAATTTATAGATACTGCGTCTCTAGCATATATATCTGCATCAAAAATCGGCAAGTTGTAAGCTGTAGCTAAATAATTTGCAACAGTACTTTTGCCTGTAGCGATACCTCCAGTTAAACCAATTATACGTTTCATTGGGCAATGGGGATTGGTAATGGGTAATTGGTAATTGGGCATTGGGCAATGGGCATGGGGCATTGGACAAATAACCACTAACCACTAACAACTATCAACTAACAACTAACCACTAACAGCTATCAACTATCAACTAACTACTAACTACTAACAGCCCATTTTATCAAGGCTTGCGTTAATCCTTCTAAAGTATGTTCTTCAGCTTCGACATCCACACGTCCTAGTAAAGAACGGCAATCTTTAGAGGTTTGCGGACCGATAGAAGCAATACAAATTCCTTCTAAAGAATTTGCCAGTGAGTTGACTGAAAATAGTTTTGTTGTCAGTTTATTGAAACATTGTACAGTTTTAGAACTAGCAAAAGTAATAATATCCACGCTTTTATTTTGCAAAGCTAATTCTGCCGCTGGGGGGATGCTATTTGGACAGCAAGATTGATATGCAGCAACTTCTGTTACCTCTGCACCTTTAGCGGTGAATTCTTTTACTAAAACTTCTCTTCCACCGCTTTCAACTCTGGGAAATAATATTTTTTTTCCTGTCAGTTCTTCGGGAAAGTTTGCGATTAACGAATCTGCAATAAAGTTGGGGGGAATAAAGTCTGGTTGCAAACTTCTTTGTTTAAGACTTTGAGCGGTTTTTTCACCGACAACGGCAATTTTGATATTAGCTAAAGCACGGTTATCTATATTTTGTGTGTTCAACCGTTCAAAAAAGTAATCTATGGCATTGGTGGAAGTGAGAATTAACCAATGAAAATCGGATAAATGCGCGATCGCATTATCTAAACCTGACCAACTCGAAGGGGAAACGATTTCTAATGTTGGCATTTCAATCACAGTAGCACCAACTTCAGTCAGGCGATCGCTAAATTGGCTCGATTGTCCAACTGAACGTGTAACTAAGATTGTTTTACCGACGAGGGGGAGGGAGGAGGGGGAGAGGGGGGGATGGGGAGAGGGGGGGAGGTTGTTTGACATAGGTGGGGGTGGCTAGTAAGAATTGTCTTAGTCTATATTCTCAGATTGCAGGTATCTGCGTAAGCCGACAACTTCACCAATGACTATTACCACTGGTGATAAAGATTCTCCAGCGGTTTCTTGTAGAATATTGCCAAGTTGAGCTATGATAATTTTTTCTTGGGGAGTGCCCGCCCAACGGATAATGGCAATGGGTGTTAAACGCGATCGCCCGTACCGCAGCAATTGACGTACAATTTCAGGTAAATTTCGCCCTCCCATCAAAATTACCAGCGTTTCTAAACGTGATAGCGCTTCCCAATCTAAAGCTTCTGGTTCATGCGCTGTGAATACTGCAAAACATCGACTTAAAACTGGATCTGTCAGGGGAATTCCTGCAAGTAACGGTGCTGCTAAAGCTGAGGAAATTCCTGGTATCACTTCAAATTGACAACCTGCTTTTTTTAAAGCTTCAATTTCCGAAGTACAGCGTCCAAAAATAAATGGATCGCCTGATTTTAAGCGTACAACTTGTTGATTTTGCTGACAATGCTTGACGAGTAAGTTGTTAATTTCAACTTGCGGTGTACTTGGTTTACCACCGCGTTTGCCTACATCTAATTTAAGACAATCAGATGGTACTAATTCTAATAATTGGGCATCTACTAAGGCATCGTAAACTAAAACTTCTGCCTGAGCTAAGAGATGATAAGCTTTGACGGTGAGGTATGCTACATCTCCTAATCCTGCACCTACGAGGTAGACTTTACCTTTTTGTTTAGTCATGACTTCTGGAGAATTTTGAACCGCAAATAAACGCGATCTAATGTAGTAAGCACTTCAGTGCTTAAGATTTGAGCGGTAAACCGCTCACTACGAATAAAGATTAAGAGTTTAATTTATTTGTCTAGTGTTGATTTTTTGGAATAGCTGCTCAACTCGTTCAAGCATCTTGGAGTTTCTTTGTATTTGAAATAATTCTCTGGCTTTTTTCAAAGCAACGATCGCATCATCTAGTTGTTGTTGCCTTCCTAAAGTTACTGCTAAATTATAATAGGCGTAGCCATTTTTTGGATCGAGGCTGATGGCTTTTTTGTATTGAGCGATCGCTTCACTTGGTTTACCTTGATCGTCTAGCGCATTTCCTAAACCGTTGTAAGCTTGTACATACTTGGGATCGAGCCGAATTGTTTCTGTATATTCAGCGACTGCTTCTGTTAGCTTCTCTTGAGCGTATAATGCTGACGCTAAGTTGTAATGAGCCGATACATATTTGGGATTGAGGCTAATTGCTTTTTTATATTGAGCGATCGCTTCTTCTTTTTTGCCTTGAATTTCTAAAGCTTGTCCTAAACCGCTGTACCCTGCTGGATTTGTCGGTTCTAGGCGAATGGCTTCTGTATACTCGGCGATTGCTTCTGTTATTTTACCTTGTTCGTGCAATGCAGTTGCTAAATAATAGTGAGCGGCTGCATATTTTGGTTCTAGACTAATAGCTTTTTTATATTGAGCGATCGCTTCTTCTTTTTTGCCTCGATCGTACAAAGCATTTCCCAAATGTGCGTAAGCTGGTGCATAATTGGGTTCTAGGCGAATCGTTTCTGTATATTGTGCGATCGCTTCTGTTATTTTACCTTGATTGTAGAGAGCATTGCCTAAGTTATAGCGAGCTCTTACATATTTTGGATCGAGACTGATGGCTTTTTGATATTGTGCGATCGCTTCTTCTAACTTATCCAGCCGTGCTAAAGTCAAACCTAAATTAAAGTATGCTCCAGATTCTTCTGGTTCTAGACTAATCGCTTTTTTGTAACTTGCGATCGCTTCACTTGACTTACCTTGATCGTCAAGAGTATTTCCCAAACCAATATAAGCTTTAGCAAAGTTTGGTTGCAACTCGATTGCTTTCCTAAAAGCTGCTTCCGACCCCTTTAAATCTCCTTGTTCATAAAGATTTACACCTTCCTCAAAGCTCGCAACTGCGTTTTTGTTAAAAGGTGCTATCGTCTCTGAAGCGTCTGGTTTGTTTTGTTCACCTACGCTGACAATCACACCAAAAGCAGTATTAATATTTGTCAAGCATAAGCCGATAATAGTTGCTGTCAGCAAATTTGTTTTCAGCATTTTACTAAAATATTTACATTTGGTTTAAATGCTTACTTTGGTTTGAATTACATCTCAGATAACTTACTCGATCTAGCTTTCATTTTATCTAATAATTGAGTTATTTTATCAACTTTTTCGGTTTGTCGTTGTTTTTGCAATAAATCTTTAGCTAGTTGCAAGTTTTTTATCGCTTCTTCTCGCTTCTCTTGCTGCATGAGAACATTAGACAGACGCAAGTAAGCATCAGCATATTTCGGACTGCGATTAATCACTTCACCAAATATTTCCGCTGCTGATTCTAAATTACCTTGTTGCACCAAAACATCTCCCAACAGCAAGCGAACCACATCATTAGTAGAGTTAATCGAAATTACTTTGCGAAAAATAGCTTCTGCACCTGGATAATCTTCTTGTTGATAAAGAGTAACTCCTTGTTGAAACAAATTTGAAGTAATCAAAGTTTTCGCCGAAAAATACATCAAAATGGCGATAGCGAGGATGACTACAGCTATAGCAAAAATTGAACTTGAGGGAATTTCTAACATGATATTAAGCTAAAAGACAAGCAATAGGGAAAATCAGATATTCGACGAAAAACAGCTTCCAGATGAATTGATAAAATTTGGCGATCGCGCTTTTATCTTGCAAATCAACCGACTTACTTTTAAACCACATTAAACCCAGCGTCACAAGATGAGTAATTACCACGAAAACTGGATTAACTTCTGCAAGACGTAGCACACCCACTAAAATCATACCAACATAGCAAACAGTTAACACCCAAAGAGCCAGATTAAACACAGCTTTTTGACCGAGTTGCAGAGTGAAAGTACTGATATTGTAGAGGCGATCGCCTTCCATATCGGGGATATCTTTAAAGATAGCGATCGCAAACGTAAACACCACAATAAACACCGTCAAAACCCACACTGTAGACGGAATTCCTTTATTTGTTTGCAACAGCCAATTAAAGTGCAAAAACAGCCCCAAATTAACAACAGCCCCGCGCACACTAAAAATACACAAAGCTGCCCAAAAAGGAAACTGCTTTAAGCGAATTGGTGGTAAAGAATAAGCCGTCCCAATCGCCAAACTAATAGTTACCAACCCTAATAAAAATGGTCCCCCCAGCCACGCTATAGCTAGTGCGAGAATCCCAGCAATACCTACAATTAATTGTCCAGTGCGGCGCGTAAATTCTCCCGCTGCTATTGGCAAATGAGGCTTATTAATTTTGTCAATTTCTACATCTTCTAATTGATTCAACCCGACAATATAAACATTGCCACACAGACAAGCAATCCATGCTGAAAAAAGTTGACCTAAACTAGGAAAAGAAGATGACGTAGCGCTAGCAATCAAATACAAACCCAACACACTTAAAGTAGTGCCAATAATCGTATGTGGACGGGAAAACTTCCAAAAAGCATACAACCAGCCACCCAGAAAATTGAAAGACCCTTTTTTAGAAATTTGACGCATAATAATTTGTGATTTTCAATTAAAAAGAATGGGTAAGTGGTAATTGGTAATGGGTAATCGATAATTGGTAATTGGTCATTACCCCATTACCCATTCCCCATTCCCCATTCCCCATTCCCCATTCCCCATTCCCCATTCCCCAATTTCTCATTTATTTCCACACAACAACCCAAATCGAATTAAACCACGTTCATAACCACGACGCATTAACCCCAGCGATAGCGCTCCAACAATAGTACTCCAACCCGATCGCAGTAATCCGAAAATTGCTTGGGGAGTGAACGCCGAATCAATTACTATATTCCAAAATGGGGCAACAGCAATAGACCAATCAGCAGTGCGGATATTTTGTAATGGGAGTTCGCTAGCGATCGCTTCATACTCAGGCAAAGAAATCACATAAGGCAAACAATACACTCGGTAAATATCCTGCAAATGCTTTTGTTCATCTTGACTCAGCGGTGACTCATCAATCGGACGATGACACCAAGTCACCATAATCAAAGTTCCACCAGGTTTTAGCACCCGATAACACTCTTGCATAAACTTGGCTTTATCCGGCATATGTTCGCCACTTTCCAGCGACCAAACCAAGTCAAAAGAATCGTCAGCAAAGGGCATTTCTTGAGCATTTGCCACCTGGAAATGACATCTACCACTCAAACCAGCCTCTTGAGCGCGTTCCGTGGCTCTAGCGGCTTGCACGGGACTCAGAGTAATCCCTGTTGCAGAGGCATTAAACTTTCCTGCCAAGTATAAAGAACTACCACCAATTCCACAACCCACATCGAGGATATTCTCTGCTTGCTGCACCCCCGACCACTTGAGTAATTCTTCGATTAAGTCTATTTGTGCTTGACGGCGGTCTTTTTTCAGCTTTCCATCTGCACCGTAGTAACCGTGGTGCATATGTTCGCCCCAAATTTCTTCCCACAGACCGGAGGAAGCATCGTAAAACTGCTGAATTTGTTGGTAAAGTGTTGCACTCATGAATTTATTGGGGAATGGGGAATGGGGAATGGTGAGCCAGCGCGGTCTTGGGGGTCTCCCCCATGAGCGACTGGCGAAAGAGAGAAGGGGGGAATGGGGAGTGGGGAGTTAAGAGTTAGGAGTTAGGAGTTAGGAGTTAGGAGTTAAAAGTCAAAATTTACCTCTGTCCTCCTTGTCTCCCTTGTCTCCCTTGTCAAGAGAGTCCCCCACTCCCTACTCCCTACTCCCTACTCCCCACTCCCTAATCAAACATATTGGTAGGCTACCATGTGTGTTTTTAATTAAATAAGGGTATTTTTATTTTCAGGGAGGGTCAGCCCTACTTCAGCAGCGATCGTAAAAATTCAAATTTATAAATTTTACCTTGATATGACTGTTGCTCGCACAATTTGCTTGGGATTTCTGGCTGTGATTACTGTGGGAACCATCTTACTGATGATGCCTTTTTCTACCAGCAATGGTACGTGGAATGACTTAATTGTGGCATTATTTACTTCCACATCCGCAGTTTGCGTTACAGGTTTATCAGTAGTTGATCCTGGTACTTATTTTTCCTTTTGGGGACAGTTGTTTATTGCTTTACTAGCTCAAATTGGCGGGTTGGGCTACATGACAACTACAACTTTTCTGATTTTGCTAATTGGGCGCAAGTTTGATTTGCGTCACAAAATGGCGATTCAACAAGCTTTAGACCGACCGGGAATGAGTGGTAGTAGGCAAGTTATTCGCTCAATCATTGCGACAACTTTGATTTTTGAAATTACTGGGGCATTTTTACTTTTACCAGCTTTTGTTCCCAAATATGGATGGAGTCAAGGACTTTGGTTAGCTATTTTTCATAGTGTGAATGCTTGGAATAATGCGGGTTTTAGTTTGTTTAAAGATAACTTGATTGGGTATCAATCATCTTTTTTAGTCGTCTTTACTATCACAGGCTTGATTATCTTTGGCGGGATTGGTTATCAAGTAATTATGGAAATGTATCTTTGGTTACGCGATCGCCTAACCACAAAAACAGTCAACCTAGTATTTTCTTTAGATTTTAAAGTCGCTACAATCACCACAATCATACTTTTAATCTTAGGAACAATTGTATTTTGGGCTATAGAAATAAGAAACCCTCAAACCTTTGGTAATCTCAGTTTTCGCGACCAATTATTAGTTGCTTGGTTTCAATCAGTGACTCCCAGAACTGCTGGCTTTAACACCATTGATATTGGCAAGATGACAAATGCTGGTTTGTTTATTACGATTGCACTGATGTTTATTGGTGCAAGTCCCGGTGGTACGGGAGGCGGAATAAAAACAACTACTTTGCGAGTTCTTACCAGTTGTACAAAAACGATTCTTCAAGGAAAAGAAGAAGTTTTATTATATGAACGCAAAATAGCAACATCTTTAATTTTAAAAGCTGTTGGTGTATTGCTAGGTTCAATAACAACCGTGATTATTTCGACAATTTTAATTAGTATCACCGATCCAAAATTGGATTTCATTCAAATTCTGTTTGAAGTAGTATCAGCCTTTGCTACGGTCGGTCTGTCTACAGGAATCACCGCAAATGTAACTATAGCAGCGAAGCTCATCTTAATTGTCACAATGTATGTTGGACGAGTGGGCGTTTTACTACTGATGTCAGCTGTACTAGGAGACCCCCGTCCTAGCAGAATTCGCTATCCAGAAGAAAATTTACTCGTGGGCTAGTTAGAACAATCAGGAGAATAAATAATAACTAATGACTAATTAAATATATGTATACGAACTGATAAAATGTAACTTATCAGGCAAAAAAGAAAATTTTTTCAGGTTTTTCGGTCAAACTATTTATTGTCTTAGATACAGACAGGGAAAATAAGGAAAACAACTGTGAATCTGTCATCGTTAGGTTTTTTTCGCAGTCTACGTCACGATAACCGCCAATTTGCCGTAATTGGCTTAGGTCGCTTTGGTCGCTCGGTATGTTCTACGCTACATAAACTAGGCTATCAAGTACTGGCAACAGATATTAATGAAAAGCGGGTATCCGACGCATTGACAGAGCAGCTAGTTGGTCATGCTTTGCAATTAGACTCAACGGAACCAGCAGCATTGAAAGAAGCTGGAATTTTTGAATTTGATACAGTAATTGTGGCAATTGGAAACTACGTTCAAGAAAGTATTATCACCACGCTGAACGTCAAGGAGGGTGGTGTACCTCACGTAGTAGCCAAAGCCTCTAGTGAAGTTCACTGCAAGCTGTTGCGACGTGTGGGGGCAGATCACGTTGTATTTCCGGAGTTTGAGGCAGGTTCTGCATTAGCGCGATCGCTCACCAAGCCTTCAATCCTAGATAGATTTGACCTTGACCCAGATAACAGCATTGTAGAAATTATTGTACCTGATGAATTTCATGGTAAAACTATCGCCGAACTTCAACTTCGTAACCGCTATGGGTTGAATTTGCTGGCAATGAGTCACAATGGTAAATTTATCATTAATCCTGACCCAAGTAAGTATCTAGAGCGCGGTTCAGCAATAGTAGTTATTGGCTGCAACAAAGATATTAATCGTTTGCCAATTTAAAAAATGGGCAATGGGCAATGGGCATTGGGCATTGGGCATTGGGCTTCTCCCCTTTCCCCCTGTCTCCTTGTCCCCTTGTCTCCTTGTCTCCCCATTACCCATTCCCCATTCCCTATTCCCCACTCCCCATTACCCATTACCCATTCCCCATTACCCATTCCCCCTTACCCCTTCCCACCCTGGTTCGCAGGAGTTTCTAGAGGGGTTTGTGGTAGATTTGGCATTTCTGGAGGCAAGGTGGGCTGTTGTTCTACTGAAATTGGTACATCCCCAGGATTGCTTTGTGTTTCGGTTGAAGAAGTTTCTGGTTGATTTGGTGTTTCTTGATTGTTAATAGAAGTTGGTGTTTCCGAGGGAGTTGAGGTTTGAGTAACTTCAGGTTGCGTTTTCTTTTGGGCAATTTGCAGCATTAGTTGCTCAACTTTATTAGCTTCTAAAAGGTTGCCTAATTCGCGGTATTCATTGCGAGCGCGTTTAAATGCTGCATTAGCTTTGTTAATATCGCCTTGATTGTAGAAAGTTACTCCCAAGTTGTAATAAGCTAAAGCATTCTTAGGATTTTGATTAAGTGCTTGCTTGTAAGCGGTAACAGCCTCCGAAGCTTGACCTTGATTGGCTAGCAGACTGCCCAAATTAGAGTAAGCGATCGCATTTTTAGGATTTAGCTGCACCGCTTGACGATAAGCGGCGATCGCTTGCGGTATTTCACCTTGCTGTTGTAAGGCGATCGCTAAATTAAAATATGCATTGGCATTACTACTATCAAAATTAATTGCTTGCTGATATTCGGCGATCGCTTCCGGTAGCTGACCTTGTTGGTACAGTGCCAATCCCAAGTTATAATGTGCTGCAACCATTGTTGGCTCTATCACCAACGCTTGGCGATAAGCAGTAATTGCCGCTTCTTTTTGTCCTTGTTTTTGCAAGGCTAAAGCTAAGTTATAATACGCCTCACCCAAATTAGGATTCATCCTAATCGCTTCTGCATACTCTTGCACCGCTGCTTCCAAGCGATTTTGCTGTAAAAAAATATTACCCAAGTAATTGCGTGCCAGCCCCAAATTTGGATCTCGCTGCAACGCTTGCCGAAAGGCATATTCAGCACTCAGTAAATCATTGCGGTTATAGCGCATCACTCCCTGCTGATAATAACTAGCTGCTTCTAAATCCTGAGTGACAACATTTTCCTGGGCAAGCAGCTTGCTTGCTGGTATAAACGTTGATGTCATAAGCAGCAAAAACGCAGAGGAAGAAAACAGCACCATCTTGGAGGTGCAAAGAAACCACTGACAAAGTTGATATTTTTTAAACATGAATGGTATACCTGCACTTATTGTTAAACGCTTATAAGTCAGAGTACCCACCAGAAAAGAGAAAATTAAGCTGCTACGGATTTTATTTGGAAGAATGGGTAATGGGTAATGGGGAGTGGGGAGTGGGGAGTGGGGAGTGGGGACAAGGCAGACAAGGCAGACAAGGCAGACAAGGGGGACAATTCTTTCTCCCCATCCCCCCATCCCCCACTCTCCCCATCCCCCACTCCCCACTCCCCACTCCCCACTCCCTATCTTGCTTCCGGCAAAATGAGCATTGCATCACCGAAGGAATAAAAGCGATATCGAGAAGCGATCGCTTGCTGATATATATTTAACAATCTTGGACGACCAATTAAAGCACTCACCAGCATCAGTAAACTAGAACGCGGCAAATGAAAATTGGTAATCAAACCATCAACTACTTGCCATTCATAGCCTGGATAAATAAATAAGTCTGTTTTGCCGGAAAATGGCTGCAAATTGCCAGATTTAGCTGCTCCTTCTAAAGCACGGGTTACTGTTGTTCCCACAGCAATAATCCGTCCGCCGGATGCTTTGGTAGCGCGAATTTGCTCTACTGTTTCCGGGGGGACTGAAATCCATTCTTCATGCATTTTGTGAGTACTAACATTCTCCACTTCCACCGGGCGAAACGTACCCACGCCTACATGCAAAGTCACAAAAGCTTGATTAATACCGCGATCGCCCAACTGCTGCAATAATTCCGGTGTAAAATGTAGCCCAGCTGTCGGAGCTGCGATCGCTCCTGGATGTTGAGCATAAACTGTTTGATATTGTTCGCTTTCGGCTTTGGATTGTGTAATGTAAGGTGGCAAAGGTACTTCACCATACACATCCAACAATTCCACTAAAGAAACTCCCTCCGGCAAATCAAATTGCAACAAACGTCCCCCAGTTGCTTCATCCGTCTCCAGAACCGTAGCAGTGAGGGAGGAGGAGGGGGGGGGAGAGGGAGAGGGGGAGAGGGGGGGAGGGGGGGATGGGGGAGACAAGGGGGAGGGGGAAGACAAGGAAGACGAGGAGGCAAACTCCCCCTGCCCCGTGCCCCCTGCCCCGTGCCCCCTGCCCCGTGCCCCCTGCCCCCACTCCCCCACTCCCTCCACTCCCCTTGCTGCAAAAACAATCGAAGCACCGACTTTGAAGCGTTTTCCTGGCTTGACTAAAGCTAACCAACAGTTGTTTTTTCGTTCTTCTAACAACAATACTTCTATTTCTGCGCCAGAGGATTTACGACCATACAACCGCGCTGGCAGAACCCGCGTATTATTCATCACCAGCAAATCCCCTGACCGTAATAGCTCCGGTAAATCACGGAATATGTGGTCTAAGGGTGCTGAATATTTGCCTGTGCTAGGAGAATTTACTAATAAAAGCCGGGAGGTATCTCTAGGAAGTGCTGGATTTTGAGCAATCAGTTCTTGAGGTAATTCATAGTCATACCCAGCTAATGAACGATCTAATTCAATGTTTTGTGGTTCCTGGCTAGGAGTTGCATTCATATTGGTTCGTGCGGGTATGGAGTGCATCTATCTGAAGAGAGTTTAAATAAAAAAGCTGGTTTTAATTTTCTTTTATTAAAAGCGATCGCTTAATTTTACCCCTAGATTTTATGATGGATACTATTAGGTAACACGTAAACAAGAATATAAAAATTGGGTAAACCTCCCCATCGAAAAACGGGGGCTTTTACCCTAGTCAACAGTGGGGTCTATCTATAAATATAGAAATGTATGATTGGCTTTGATCCCAAGCACCAAGATGGAATATTTGTATTACCTGGCAAATGCCAGTTTAACTCTAAGGGTGGTTCAGCACCTGCACGGCAGACCCCAGACACCTGTTTCATTCGTCACTGTCATTCATCAGATTGATGGCTGGGTGGTTAGGGTCAAACTAAAAGGTAATCTTACACCCCAAGAAGATGGCGATTTTCGGGCTTTCTTAAATGAATTAGGAATTAGTTACGACCCACCAATGCGAGTGCAAATGGCACTTTGGAGTTTGGAAGCAGGGCAGTGTCCTGTTGATGTAATGCGTCGCTACCAAGTAGCAATAGTTTCTCATGGAAACCCAGAGAAAGATGAAATTGAAGCGTTTAGACAACAGTTTGTCCGGGGACTGGGCTACTGTCCTGAAACGTTAGCGTAATTCCATATTACTAAATTAACCCAAGCGAATGATTGTGGCTAATAGCTGAACGTTGGAAAAGCTATTAGCCATTAGCTATTTTAGTCAGCGTCATTGACATCGAAAGCTCCTGGAATGTATTCTTGCAGCGTTAAGTGATATACCCCATATTCGGAACTAGCTAAAACTTCGGAGCTAGCCATAACCGCACGCAGTTTTTTTGAGATTCGCTCACATTGTACTATAGCAACATCAAATCGGCAAGGATAATCCGCTTTCTCAGGATACTCTGATAAAAACATCTGCGCTGTACTAAAGAGTTTTGCTTGCTTTTGTCGGGTGATAGCGCTTCTTCCCCCTGCATCCCAATTACCAGAACTGCGAGTTTTGACTTCAATAAATGCCAGCATCAAGTTATCTGGTTTCCCGTCTTCAAATTGGGCAATGATGTCAATTTCTCCCCAGCGACAAGAAAAGCGACGGTGGAGAACGATCCAACAATTGGATTGTAACCATTGCGCTACTAGGTCTTCTCCTAAAGTACCGATATCGGGATAATGAGATGAAGTCCGATTCGCCATTGGCTAAAAATAGCATGAATTCTATCTTATGCGATCGCCTAACAATTGCTTTTACCAAATCTCCAACTCAGCTAGGGTTGCAAGGTAAAACAGTAAATCGCATTTGGGCAAGCATACTCAGTTTATTGTTTTGGCTATCAGTTTCGATCGCAGCATCTTTCTATTCTGTGCCAAACGCTTTTGCGCTGGAATATAACAAAGAAATTCTGCTCAAAGCTGATTTCTCAGGACGTGATTTAACAGATTCTAGCTTTACTAAAGCTAATCTTCGCTCTAGCAACTTCAGCCATTCTAATTTGCAGGGTGTCAGCTTTTTTGCGGCAAATCTAGAGTCGGTAAATTTTGAGGATGCCGATCTCTCAAATGCGACTCTAGACTCAGCTCGTTTGATAAAAGCGAATTTGACAAATGCAGTATTAGAAGGTGCGTTTGCCGCTAGCGCTAGGTTTGATGGTGCGATTATTGACGGGGCAGATTTTACTGATGTGCTGCTGCGTCGGGATGAGCAAAACAAGCTTTGCAAAATCGCCAAAGGTACAAATCCCACAACCGGACGGAATACCCGCGATACTTTGTTTTGTTCGTAAACAAGGTAGCGTTGCTGATTTGCGGTATGAATTTAAAATTTAACGTATTGTAGAGACGTTCCGTCGGAACGTCTCTACGATGAATTAGCAATTTCATAATTTAATTCAGCAACGCTAACAAGCTTAATTTCCCAAAGTTCTGAGGGTCAACTGACCCTCAGACTACTTTTAGCACGCAAGTTTCAACAAAAGTCTAACGTAGTTCTCCGCCATGACAACAGCAAAGTGTATGGGAAACCAAAGTGCATTCTTTGCCGTTCTTTTTCCGGTACAGTGGCTTTTTATCAAACATCCAAGGATAGATATTTCAAACCACTTATTGTTACGTTTTATTACAAATCAGGAGATGTAGGTTCTTACACAAAACTTCAAACTACAGCTTCGTTTCTCTGACAATCAAAAACTACCATCAAGCTGACATCAGGTGTGAGTTGACGTAAAAGCCGCAAATGACCTTCTGCATCAGACTGATTGCGGAATCGAGCGATAATCTCATGTTGCGTATCGGGAAGCAAACGAGCAACAGCCCAAGAACTAAGACGCTTTTTGTAAGCGATCGCTCCAGTTGGAGAGACGGAATCGCTGTAATCTCTGTTTTGTGGCATGATATATGTTATCCTTATGTGTTTGAGTCAAGGGCGTTAGTAAGTCTCTTGGCGGGGATGGACTAACGCCTTTTTAAATGATGCTCCCACTTGGATATCACAGCAATTCTAGATTGTCAACAGTGCCCTCGCCACTTTAATAATTGATGAAAGCGAAAACTTTAACATCGAGGTGTGGCTTTCAATGAGAACATCGCAGCCGCCCTCAATGTTAGAAATCTGTTCGATGTCGATTATTTTGAAAGTGCCCCTAGTCAGGTGAACGTTTATCCGGGTGCGCCGTTCACAGTGCAGGGCACGATTTCGTTTGAGTTTTAATGAGAACTTGTAGACTTACGGCTGAGATATCACGAGGGTGGATGGGTGAGGGTGGAATAATCGCGCTTGTTCTTCATACACACAAGTCATTCCAAAGGGCGATTCCTTGCAAATTCAGCTTTAAGCGATCGCGATCGCCCTTAGTTCCGTGACACGAAAAGACGCGCTACTTCACAGACAAAATTGGGTAGCAACGGCGACGTAATCACATCATCAACCAGCAACGTCGTTACCTGTTTTAACTGAGCATTGTCTCGTCGATAGACTTCGATTCGTTGAGCAATGCGATCGACAATCCAATACTCCTGCACTCCCTGAACTGAATACAGTTTCAACTTGGCTAATCGGTCTCGATCTTCATTCGCTTTTCCTTTAGAAAGCACTTCTACTACCAATTCTGGTGCTCCTCGAAAATGCCCCGCTTCATCCTGAATTTGCGCCAACCGCTCATAACTCACCCACACCACATCGGGAGCCACATTATCGGAGTCTGAAAAGATTAGCCCTGGCATAATCGAGGCTTCTCCTAAACCACTCGACACAGACCAATTATCTAAGACGGCAAAGATGCGACCCGTAACCTGCTGATGTTTATGATGAGGCGATCGCGTCACAAACAATTCTCCGTCAATAATTTCATAACAAATCCATTCGTTATCGGGTAACGCTGCAACATCTTGAATTGTCCAGCGAACACCGCTTGCAGCTTGGCTCATAACAGTGTTTTTTAGTGTGAGGGTGCTTCGATTATATTGGACAAAAAGGGGGTTTCACAAACACTCTTTCACTCATTGACAGCCAACATCTGTAAAATGTCGTGGGGTGTTGAGGATCTAGTAAACGAACTATGAGTGCCATTTT
>NZ_JTCM02000141.1 GCF_000817785.2 Hassallia byssoidea VB512170
CTTTCTCATTTCAGTAGATTCAGCAAGCAAAATGCTTAAATGCTTTCTCAAACTTGAGTTTGCTTTCTCATTTCAGTAGATTCAGCAAGCAAAATGCCTAAATGCTTTCTCAAACTTGAGTTTGCTTTCTCATTTCAGTAGATTCAGCAAGCAAAATGCTTAAATGCTTTCTCCTAAAGGTGTTTTGGGCAAGTAATTAAGCTGATTACTTACTCAATTTGCCTGTGCCTGTTTCTCAGTTGAGTAATTAAGGCATTGATTTTGGTGTATCGTCAAGCTGAATGAAGCGATCGCGTTTTGGTCATATTTTCCATTCCCGCATATTTATCTGACTCAATTCTTCGCGCACAACTCGCCGTAAAATTTCCTCGCTCATGTTCGCGACGCTGTTGCACATATTCACGCAACGCATTATTTATCAAAGTCTGATAGTTTCCACCACCCGCAAGATGAACTTGTTCGCGGAACCACGTCAAAATATCATCTAAGCCAATTGTAATCCTTGTTTTACCTTCGGCTGTAGGCTCAATAGCTCCACGTTGACCTTGACTAAAATCATACTCAGTATCCATGATTTATTCCTCATCACAAAATTTACCTTTGAATGAGCGATAATTCTTGCCTAATTAATTCAGTAATCGCATCCACTAAAACCAAACGCTGATTAATTGGTAATTGCAAAACAGATTGCTTTAAATCCCGTGCAGATAAATTTAGTAAATCTGATTGCAAACTATTTTTATTCTGTGGTAAAACTTGCTTTAAATAGCGACACCCTAGAAGGGTGTCGGTGCTTTTATTTGGATGCTACTGCCTCGGCTTTTGCCGAAATCACCTGATAGGGCTTTTCTGCACCTTGTGCTAAATACTCAGCTAACTGAGATTCAATTTGATCGCGGACAATTTGACGATACTCGCAGAAATGTTCGATATGAGCGCAGGCTGAGAGGTAATGCTCCACAGCTTTTGGGTTACGCTTGATGATGCTAAACAAGTGATGCCAGAATTTCCAGCGAGTTTCGCGTTTGATTCCTTGTCGCCAGATAATAATTAGGAATGCTCTCACAAGCACCAACTCTGGCATCTTGGCTGGTCGTGTCCAACTCGGACCACCCATCATCAGAAAGCAGCGATAGGTGCGGTCTAAATATTTAACAGGGTCGTATAAAGCACAAAATGCATCAATATATTCTCTGGCAATATCTTCTAAAGGACGGGTGGCGATAAAGTTCATCAAAGTAGTTTGATTGATGTTGCCATCTTGGTTTTCGCGCAGTCGTCCTTCTTTTTTCAGGCGATGCCACAAAGCTGTATTTGGTAGCGCTTGCAACATGGCGAAGGTGGTAGAGGGAATTGCTGCTAATTCGGCAAAACGGACAATGCGATCGCCTGCACCGACTTTTTCGCCATCAAAACCGATAATAAACCCAGCCATCGGACGCAATCCAGCTTTAATAATGCTTTCCACCGCTTCTGTTAGCGAACTGCGGGTATTTTGAAACTTCTTCGTTAGTTGTAAACTGTCTTCATCTGGTGTTTCAATTCCCAAGAAGACGGCAGCGAAACCGCACTCAACCATCAACTCCATCATTTCTGGATCTTGCGCTAAATCAATTGATGCTTCAGTGTCAAACGCAAAGGGATACTGATGTTCTGCCATCCAAACTTTTAACTCTTTCAGCAACAATTTAACGTTACGTTTGTTGCCGATAAAGTTGTCATCCACCATGAACACACCACGACGCCAACCCAAATTATAAAGACAATCTAATTCTGCTAAAAGTTGTTCTGGTGTTTTGGTGCGCGGTTTGCGACCATAAAGAACAATGATGTCACAAAATTCGCACTGAAAAGGGCAACCCCGCGAAAACTGAACTGACATCATGTCATAAGCATCAAGTTCTAGTAAATCAAAGCGGGGTATCGGTGTAGATGTTACATCGGGTTTTTCGGTAGCGCGGAAAACCCCTGATGTTTCTCCTCGCTTAATTGCATCAATAAACATTGGCAGAGTAATTTCCCCTTCATCAAGAATGAGAAAATCTGCGCCTACTCCCTCAACTTCGTGGGGTACAGAAGTTGGGTAAGGACCACCTACCGCAACTAATTTACCACGTCTTTTTGCTTCTTTAATTTGGTCGAGTAAATCTGCTTTTTGGACAATCATAGCGGAGAATATTACTATATCCGCCCATGCCCATTCTTCTTCAGTTGCGGTGCGAATGTTGCGATCTACAAGTTTGAATTCCCATTCTTGCGGCAAAATCGCTGCTACTGTTACTAAACCTAAAGGTGGTAATAAAACCTTGCGATTAACTAATTCCAAGATTTTTTCGTATGACCAAAAGGTTTTGGGAAATATAGGATACACCAGTAAAATTCGCATGTAGTAGAAATCCTCACGTTATGGTTATTTTTTTAACTGTAATTAATGTAACTAAAACTCAGAGTAATTGACTTGTTGCTAGTTTTATTTTGTTTTAACAATGATTTATGAGACGTATTCGCGATCGCCTGGTTCCTTATTTCTATATACTTGTGTAATTTGTTGCCAAAACTATCTAGTTCCGCTCAATTATCTCTCACCTTGGAAGGGTGGGGCTATCCAAACTAAGTACTGTTTTGCGTTATTTTATAGCTTTTTTAAACGCAAAGTTACGCAGAGGAAAGCGCAAAGGTGAATCAGTCGGCGGAGTCGGTTTCCGTCCCGTCGAACTGATGAACCCGAAGGGTACGCAGAGTCTTCATTCAGATTTTCAAAGCGAATACTTATACAAAGTTTTACAGAGCTTACCTGCGTGGGCTAATTGAGATTATTTTTACAGAGAATTGGTGTTAGCAGGTTTAACACCGCTAATTTTCAAAACATCGCTCATGGTGGCGCAATAATTTGGTAAGCCGAAAGTGGCAGGATTGATGGCATTTTTGTAAATAAAATGGCGGTAGTTCATGCAAAATCGACTCCAAGCATCCATTTGAATGCGAAATACAGCGATTATCACATTAGCTAAGGATAACGATAAGGGAATGCGAAAGATGATTTTTTTACCAAGATAAGCGCAAACATCTTCAATTGCTTGGTTTACTGTTAACTGCGCTTGACCTAAAACCAATTTTCGCGATTGATTTTCTTTGGGTGGATTATCTATTAAATATCGCACGACTGTGGCAATATCTCGCCCGTGAATGAAGTGAAAACTACCGTCTACTTGCAAAAAACGAATTAAATCAATATATTTTGTAACTTCTGAAATACCTGGAGAAATATGAGAATAAGGTTTGTCAGTTTCACCACCTAAAACTAAAGTCGGAAAGACTGTGGTTACTTTGGGTGCGATCGCTAATTTTGGTACTTTATGCAAACATTCGTATTTAGACTTAACATAATCTATCCCTATTTCCCCAGCTTCTTTTAATGGTTGTTCGTTGCGACCCAAAACGCTAGCGGTAGAAAAATAAATTACCTGTTCGCATCTGTCTGGATCTAACAAACTCATTAATTCTAGGGTTTTCTCTACATTAATCTTAAATGTGTTGTCTCCACCCCAAGCCGTCGCTGTTAAAACCGCAGTATCAATTGTTTTCAGCAAGTCTGCAAACAAGCTAATTTCTTGCATATCACCTTGCAAAACTGTGATACCCGGACGTGCTTGAGTATCAACTTGCAGTTTACTTGGGTTTCTTACCAGCAAATACAACTCGTGATTCGTCTCTTTAATTAAAGCTTCGCTCAGGTAATGACCGACACAGCCACTTGCACCAGTTATTAAAATTCGTTTCTGGGTCATAAATATTTTTTAGATTGTAGTTGTTAAACAGCGATTACTATTTTGAATGCATATCTAGCAACTAACAACTACAACAACTTACTCACCGGGTCGGGACATAATCGATTTTTACAATAAATCGGGAAAAAAAGCAAGGGGCATAGGTAATGGGGCATGGGGCATCGGGCATGGGGGAGGCAGTGCGTTGGGCGGCTCTGCCGACTTGAAGCATCTGCCGTCATGGGGCATCGGGCATGGGGGAGCCAGTGCGTTGGGGAGGCAGTGCGGTCTTGGGGATCACCTGCGTGGAGCATCTGCCGTCGGGGCAGCCGACAGTCACGCATCTGGCGTCATGGAAAGAATCTCTTATTCCCAATGCCCATTGCCCAATGCCCAATTCGCTCATGAATGCCCAATTACCGATTACCCATTATCAATTACCAAGTGTATATAAAGTGATTAAGCGATCGCCTTACTTGCTTCCGGTCATGGCATCTTTCTGCACTTCCCCAGGTTCACCTCGCCAGCCTGTTTTCTTCACCCACTGCTCAAAAGTCATTAAATCAGGGTGAATTTTTCGCAGCGATTCGCGATCGCGTGGCATTCCGTACTCAATGCAAAAACGCAGCATGTTGATCACATCATGCACATTTGTCAATCCAAGCGCCGCATATTCTTCTAAAGTCATCGGACGGTACTCGGCAGGAACGCCAGATACGCGCTCAAGGGTGGCGGCAATTTCTTGGAATGTCAAACTATCACTGCCGATCGGCAGCGTTCTACCACCCCACTCGTCTGGATGGGCAAACACATAAGCAGTAAAGAAGGCAATATCATCAAGTGCCACCATTGACCATTGTGCATCCGCTAAGGGTAGCCTGAAAATAACGCCTTCACGACCATCGCTTAATGTTCCCCGTTCGGGCACCGCAAATTGCTTGACATTCTCGATGTAAGGAAGCGTCACAAGCACAGTCACATGTCGCGAATACCAACCATCGGCTTCTTGACGCATAAATTCGTCGGATCGTCGCCAGTTAATTTCATGCTCCACCGCTGCTTTTGCATCAAAGTGGGGAACCGGGATACGACCGTGTGAGAGTGTGACACACGAATCGAGTGAGGAATAGACAAAGTGCTGCACTCCCGCTTGGCGGGCTGCTTCTAGCATTTGTAATCCTTGTTCGCGTTCAGTCGTTACCATGCAATCTTGCCAAAAATTCGTGTTGCAAAATACTCCATAGATTCCTGACATTGCGGTTGCAACACTGGCGCGATCGTTGGTATCTCCTTTGACGAGTTCAACTCGGTTTCCGTTCGCTCCCATTTCTAAAAGTTCTTGAGCATGAGAGCTTTCGGGGTTTCGAGTCAAGGCACGGATACGCCAGTTGTTTTCATCCGTTAGCAGACGGCGAACAATCGGGCGTCCCATCGCACCTGTAGCTCCAATAACAAGAATTGTGCGTGCAGTTTGTTCAGCCATAATAATTTTTATTTCGCTTTTATGTGAAATTCTTAATTCTTGGTACAGACGTTCCGGCGGAACGTCTCTACAAAGGCGGGTTTTAATGTTATAATAATCCGTCAAAATTTACAATTCATACTTCAAATCAGCAACGCCAGAATTTTTATTGGTAACTTTATTCTGCAAAAAAGCTTTATAGGTCTTGAATCAATGCTTTAGATTATTCTTCGGTAGTGAAATGTTTACAGAAGCGCCATTAATTAGATTAATTGACAAAAGATTCTAGCAATAGTAATTAGTGAAGATAATCGCTCTTTGATAATCGCTAATAACTAATCGCATCACCATTAGCTATTAACGATTAGCCATTAGCAACAAAGAACGTTAAGTAACCGCTGTTAAACTCAGTTGTTTTGCTGTTTCAAAGAAGAAGGCAACATTTTCTTCTGGGGTTGTGGGTAGCACACCATGACCAAGGTTGAGAATATGACCCCAATTACCTGCTTTGCGAACGGTATCATAAATGCGATCGCGAATAAATTCTTGGGAACCAAACAGTACACCCGGATCGAGATTTCCTTGCACTTTCACTTCTTTGCCCAATCTTGCCCGTGCATCTGCCATGTCTACTGACCAGTCTACAGTGACAATATCCGCACCGGATTTTCCCATTCTTTCCAGCACACCTGCACTACCGCTAACTAGCAGAATTAACGGTGTATCTGGATGAGTTTGCTTGACTTGCTCAAACACTCTTTGTTGATAGGGCAAAGCAAAAACGTCATAATCTTGAGGGCTGAGTTGACCCGCCCAAGAATCGAACATTTGTACTACTTGAGCGCCGCAGTCAATTTGGTAGCGAGCATAAATAGCGATCGCATCCGCAAATTTTGCCAGCAATTGATGCAAAACCGTCGGATCGGAGAACGCCATATTTTTAATCACGGAATAGGTTTTAGAACCTTTTCCTTCCACAGCATAAGCTGCTAAAGTCCACGGCGCCCCGACAAAGCCCAGCACCGTTGATTGATTGTCCACCTCAGTACGCAAAGCCTGCAAAATTGTTTTGATAAATGGCAGGGATGCTTCTGGTTCTAAAGGACGCAGTTGATCGATTTGGGCTTGAGAGCGAATAGGTGATTGAATAATTGGACCTTTGCCTTCAGCAATATCCATTTCAATGCCCAAACCGGGTAGAGGCGTGACAATATCGGAAAATAGAATTACTCCATCCGGCTGGAAAGCTCGCCAAGGTTGTAAAGAAATTTCAATCGCTACTTCGGGAATTTCCGAGCGATCGCGAAACGATGGATACTTTTCGCGTAAATCTCGATACGCTTTCATATATCGTCCAGCTTGACGCATCATCCATACTGGAGGACGATCTAACACTTCACCACGAGCAGCTCGTAGGAGATGAGGAGCGCTTAAGGAAACACCCATTTAACACTTCATCCTAAGTCGTTTTTTTATGCCACTGTTTAGCTTATCATTCTCGGATTACGCTTTTTCAGGAGCTTGCCGGAAAAGAGGAGGGGGGGATGGGGAGATGGGGAGATGGGGAGTGGGGAATGGGGAGTAGAATAAATTTTTCCACATGTAGGGGTGGGGTTCCCCCAGCCTTCCCCATTACCCATTTTCCATTACCCATTACCCATTACCCATTCCCAATTCCCCAGAGCAATGCAAACCCATAATTCTGATTTTACCTTGACTTCAAACGATTCTCAGCGGCAAATGCTTTTGATACCGCGATCGCAGCGTCAAAGCTTCTTTATCCAATTTTCAATTTTGACGCTTTTAGGATGGGTGGTAGGTGGAATTGCCAGCATCGCTTTAGAAAAAACTATTGTGGAAACTATACCACCAAGCATTTTCCAGCAACATCTGACGTGGTATTCTTTGGGTAAAAGCTTCAGCAGTAATTTAATTTTTGCCTTAATTTTTGGCGCAGATCAAGCGATCGTCGTGCGTCGATATGTATCCGGTTGGTTGTGGCTGCTGGCTACTAGTTTCGGTTGGCTGATTGCCAATAGCGTTTCTACAGCATGGATAAGCTACATTAGTGCGATCGCTGCATCGTCAAATTTGATATCTCCTAATGAAACTGTTATTTTGGGCATTTTGTCAACTTTTTTATATATTCTTTCTGGCATTTGGCTGGGGTTTTGCCAATTTATGGTATTGCGACGTTACACAAAAGATGCTTGGTGGTGGACTTTTTTACCTTCAGTTTCATTTTTCTTCATCAGTATCTCGATTTGGTTGCTAACGAAAGTGCAAGATTTTATTCCCGAAGCAAACCGGACTCAGATATTGTATTTGAGTGGACAAGGGTTAACTGCGGTGATTCTGGGAGTTGTACCTGCCATTGGGTTGTGTCGGCTGAAAAAATCGCGCCACACTAATGGTATTTCTAGTTCATCATAACTAGGAGTGTAATTGCTGCACATTGAGATCGAGGTAAAAAAATATGAATAAAGATAACCGTTTACAACATATTGTGAACCCACCAGTTGCTGAGAAACAACCGCAAGTTTTGGAGTTACACGGCGATCGGCGAATTGACGATTACTTTTGGCTGCGCGATATCGACAACGATAAGGCGATCGCTTATCTAGAAGCCGAAAACGCTTACACACAAAGCATGATGCAACATACTGAAGCTTTGCAAACAAAGCTTTATGATGAGATGTTGGCGCGGATTCAAGAAACTGACTTATCAGTGCCATTCCGCAAAGATGATTATTACTATTATTCTCGCACCGAAGAAGGAAAAGCTTACCCTATTCACTGTCGCAAAAAAGGTAGTCTCGACGCAACAGAAGAAGTGCTTCTAGACCAAAATGAACTAGCGCAAGGGCATGAATTTTTCAGCTTAGGTGTATTTCAAATCAGTCCCAATCATCAAATCTTAGCTTATTCAACTGATACTAGCGGCTCGGAACAATACACCCTTTTCTTTCTTGACTTGAACACATTTGAGTTGTATTCCGAAACTATACCGGAAACTTATTTTTCTTTAACTTGGGGGAACGATAACCAGACAGTATTTTACACCAAAATAAACGCGGCGAATCGTCCTTATCAACTATTTCGCCATACTTTACAAACACCGACAACTGAAGATGTTTTAATTTACCACGAGCCTGATGATACTTACAATTTAGATTTGGGAAAAACCCGTAGTGAAGCATACATCTTGATGATTTTGCATAGCAGCATTACCACGGAAATTCATTATTTAGATGCGAATAATCCTACTGGTGATTTTCAGATAATTCATCCACGCACTACAGGGATGGAATACGATGTTGAACATCACAGCGATTATTTTTACATCGTTACTAACGATGAAGCAACCAACTTTAAATTGGTGAAAACCCCGGTAGCAACGCCGAATAAGGAAAATTGGCAAACTGTAATTCCCCATCGCGAAGATGTGATGCTATCAGGGGTGAGTTTGTTTGCCAATCATTTGGTAATTTATGAAAGAAAAGCGGGATTGCAAACTGCAAGAGTGCAAAACTTATCTACAAGTAAGGAAAGTAATATTACTTTTCCAGAACCTACATATACCTTTTATGAAGGAAACAACCCAGAATTTAACACAAGTATTCTCCGCTTCAATTACACATCTTTAATCACACCGTTATCTGTGTTTGATTACGACATGGAAACAGATAAGCGAGAGTTGAAAAAAGAAACGGAAGTTCTTGGAGGCTATGATAAAAGCCACTATAAAAGTGAGTGGCTGATGGCTACAGCGAAAGATGGAACGCAAATTCCTATATCTATTGTTTACAAACAAGGAATCGAAAAAGATGGTAAAAATCCCTTGTTTATGACAGGATATGGTTCTTACGGATATTCTTACCCGGTGATGTTTTCATCAACTCGACTAACGCTGTTAGATCGGGGAATGGTGTATGCGATCGCTCATATTCGCGGTGGCGAAGAAATGGGGCGAAAATGGTATGAAGACGGGAAATTTTTGCAGAAAAAAAATACCTTTACAGATTTTATCGCCTGTGCAGAATATTTGATTGGCGAAAAATGGACACAAAGCGATCGCCTAGTTATTTCCGGGGGTAGCGCAGGTGGTTTATTGATGGGTGCAGTCATAAATATGCGTCCCGATCTTTTTAAAGTAGTAGTTGCTGATGTCCCATTTGTAGATGTCGTGACTACTATTTTAGATACTTCATTGCCCCTTTCGGCGATGGAATGGGAAGAATGGGGTAATCCCAACGACAAAGTTTATTACGACTACATGAAATCTTATTCGCCTTATGATAACGTTGAGGCGAAAGATTACCCAGATATACTCATCACTGCGGGCTTAAATGATTCTCGCGTGAAATACTGGGAACCAGCCAAATGGACAGCAAAGTTAAGAGAATTGAAGACAGATAACAATATTCTCTTACTCAAAACTAACATGAGCGCCGGACATGGCGGTGCATCTGGGCGTTATGAAAGCTTAAAAGAATTAGCTTTTGACTACGCCTTTATTTTGGATCGCTTAGGTTTGGGAGAAATTTGATTATTTTTTGACGCAGAGGAATAATGTCCTCTGCGTATTTAATTTGAAGGCACACTTAAACACAATGTTGACATGTTGTATCGTTTATCAAGTTTTAGTTACCGAAATAATGAAATGCGATCGCAATAACTATTCTGCGCTTTCAGCATCGAAATCATCAAGCTCTAGTGTGTATTTTAATGCTTCCTTTAGCATCAAGAAGTAATTAGGAGAAAGAGTTCCTAATTTTCTCATTAATCGTTGCCTATCGATAACAACAATTTGATAATAAAGCACTACTATCCTCTTGGTGAAGGAGCGAGAGATAATCAGCTAAAGCTGCTTCTGCAAAGGCTAAATCTTCCTGCGCGAACTCAGCTTTTAGCGTAGCAGCTTCTTCATCAGAAATAGCATCCCATTGCTGAGTGAGTTTTTTCTGATGTAAAGAAATAGCAAAGTCTAAAACTTTCTCTTGCCAAGACAGAGGCAATTGGGACAATATTTCAAACAATTCAGAGTGAATAATGTCTGTTGTTTTTTTTGTCATTGCTACACTTTTTACTATATTTGAATGAAAAAATAAGCCGTAACTCCTTAATTATGCAACACTCAAAATACCTTCATCTGCATCCAAAGTTGCCATAACCCCAACTGGTAAAGCCGCATTAGGTGCTTCGTGACCAAATGGTAAATTGGAGACAACCGGAATACCCAAATCGCTCAAGCGATCGCGCAACACTTCTTCTACACTCAAGCTAGGAACATCAGCCGGTGCTTCACATTTCGTAAAGCTACCCAATGCAATTCCACTAACTTTTGATAAAGCACCACTCATCCGCCATTGTGTCAACATTCTATCAATGCGGTAAGGTGCTTCTGTCACATCTTCAAACGCCAAAATCACATTATTCAAATTCGGTTGAAATGGCGTATTTAATAGATGAGTTGCTACCGTCAAATTAGCTGGTAACAAAATTCCCTTAGCTATACCTCCACCCCAACCAAAGCCTTTTAAAGAATCAATAGAACGACCTTCCACCCAATCGAACAAACGCTGAACTGACCAATCCGGCTCTGATGATAAAGTTGTCAGTACAGGTGCATGAACGCCGGCAATTCCTGCTTTTTCCAAGCTCCACAATAGCGCGGTGATGTCAGAAAAGCCAATCAACCACTTGGGGAGTGGGGAGTGGGAAGTGGGGAGTGGGGATGAGGGAGATGGGGGAGATGGGGGAGACAAGGGAGATGGGGGAGATGGGGAGACAAACTCCCCCTGCCCCCTGCCCCCTGCCCCCTGCCCCCTGCCTCCTTGTCCTCCCTGTCCCCCCTGTCCCCAATTCCAATTTTCCAAAATGCGGGTGCTACCGAAACCACCTCTAGCGCAGAGGATACCGCGACATTCTGGATCTTGCCATGCTGCTGCTAATTGCTGGCGGCGGGTTTCATCTTTACCTGCTAAATATCCCCATTTATCATCTATCTGGGGAGATATTTCTACTTTGTAGCCACGCGATCGCCAAATTTCCACCCCGCGTTCAAAGGTCGCAAATTCTCGCAAAGCACCGCTAGGCGCAATTACTCGCAGTAAATCACCAGGTTTGAGAAAAGGCGGGACAATTTTCGATTTGGAATTTTCGATTTGAGATTGCATTAATAATTATGTAGTTGTCAACAACAAAAAGCAATTACCAATTACCAATTACCAATTACCAATTACCTATTACCTAAAATCTCTTTAAACCATTTTTCAAAGCGCGAACCTAACGCTTCAAAAGAAAATTGAGCTTCTGCGTCAGCGCGACAAGTATGACGGTCAATTTCACCGATACGCTGGGTAGCATTTACTAACTCAGAAATGCTATCCGGTTCTACCAGAAAGCCAGTTTTGCCATCTTGGATAATTTCCGCAGGTCCACCGCGACGATAGGATATTACAGGCACTCCACAAGCTAAACTTTCAATTACGACATTGCCGAAAGCTTCTACCCAATGGGGTGTCATTAATAATGCCCGACACTCACCTAATACCTGCTGCATTTCATTTGTTGATAAAAATCCCAGATATTCAAAGATATCATTTGGGTAATTTTCACAAATCTGCTGCCAGTATAATTCATCTTGAATTTTACCCATAATTTTTAAGGGAATTTGGGTAATTTGCGCGACTGCGACTGCATCTTCTAAACCTTTTTCTGGGGAAATGCGACCTAACCAGGCTAATTGTTGTTTCGGGTGTAAGCAAAACTGATAAAGCCCTAAATCAATACCACTACTCAAGTAATGTAAGGGTGGGGTTAACTGAGAAAAAGTGATAGCTTGAGACGCAGTATAAAAGCCAATAGTGCCAGGAAACTGCTTTGCCACTTGTACAATCATTTGGTCAAGGGCATCGGAGAGTGAACCCATGCTGACAAAGTGAGCAATAGGACGATTGAAAAAAGGTGTCAGGTAAAATGGCAACCAATCGTAAGCAAAATTTACAATCAAGTCATAATCAGTTTGAACCTGACGAGCATAATCCCACATATTTGCCAAAACAGGATTTTCTGGCATGATAATCGGGTCTGTGCGTTCTTGGCTTTGGGCAATAATCTGTAAATTACCAGGAATTTGCACTAAAGGTAGATTATCCCATGTCGAACCTGCGGGAGCGACGATTTGCACTTGATGACCCCGCTGGATCATTTGTTGAGCTATATTATACACGGTTAATTCCACACCACCGCCCAGTCCAGTGCCAAGGGGTCCAACGGAAGTAGAAACGAAAAGTAATTTCATAGGTTTGGTAGAAGCATTTAACCTAATTAATAATTATTAATTCATAATTGATAATTAAAGAGGGTTTGTACCCGATGCGGTTTATTTCTCGAAAATATTTTTCATAAATAAAAGCGAGGATTGCTATATATAATTTCATTAGACAACGCAGCAATGAAAATCCTTCAGCATAGCTACTTTTTTAGTGAAGATTTATGTTTGATCATCTATCCCTCGGAGTCAGTAATTTACAGCGCAGCATCAATTTTTATAACGTTGTACTTGCACCATTAGGCATTAAATGCTTATTTAACTTGCCTTATGTTGCAGCTTATGGTATTGATCGCCCGATGTTTTGGATTGGTAATCGAGGTGTAACCGAGATTGAACCATCAAAAGGTTTTCATTTGGCATTTGTGGCAAGCGATCGCTTTGAAGTAGATGCTTTTTATACAGCAGCAATGCAAGTTGCAGCTAAAGACGATGGCAAGCCTGGATTGCGGGAGCAATACCACCCCAATTATTATGCAGCATTTGCGATCGATCCTGATGGTTATCGCATCGAAGCCGTATGTCACAATCCGCAGTAGAATAAATTTTGAGCGTTACTCTTGCGAATCTTCCTCTTCACTGTCTTCACCAGGCGACAAAGTGCGGATACGATTCATTTGTGAAAGAGCATAACGCGCTGTTGCTTGCACCTCAGCATTCGAGTCTTCCGTTGCCAGACACAACATCTGACTAATTTGAGCCATCATATCATAAACGCGAGTCAAGTCACGGATAGCATTTTGCCGCACTTCTGGACTTTCATCTTGCAGTGAAATCGCCAAAGCACGATTCATCGGTTTAAGTGTGCGCGTACCAATTTCCGCCAAAGCTGCTAAAATTAAACTGCGTTGTTGAGAATCAGCGTCAATCATCACCTCCATCAGTGGCTGAATTGCGCGGGAATCTCCCTGCTGTCCCAAATCCCAGATAGCTTTGCGCCGTTTCGTCAAGTCGGGACTGCGTAAGTCTTTCATCAACTCGTCAACGATGTTGACTTTCGCCAAACGGGAAGTTTTTTCTAGTGGTAACACTTCTGTAGCAGGTGGTGCAGTTGCTTCTTCTGCATTTGTTATATCTGCTGCGCTGTCCAACGGTAACAAACCAGGAACCGGCTTTGTCTGAGATGGTGTCAAAACTTCAAAATCAAAGTTGGACGATTGAACAAGTTTTACTTTTCTCGATTTCTTGAGCAAATAAAGCAATGCACCAAGACTGCCTAAAATTCCCACACCAACCAGCGACCACCATAATAAATCTTTTTGCGGAGATGCCTTGGTACTTGCTTTCTCATTTTTCGGGGTAGAAGTGGTAGCAGCAAGGGATAATGATTGCTTTTGCTTAACTGCTGTCAGCAGACTTTTTTTAGTTGTCGCACCAGCAAGACCATCTGTTATCAAGTTTTTTGCTTTCTGAAATTTAGAGACGGCAAGTTCGGTGCTTTTGCCATAATCTCCATTTACCACACCATCGTAATATCCTAACTCTTTGAGTTGTTTTTGCAGTACCTCGACTTCTGCGCCTGTACTACCAAGTGCGAGAATAGAAGAATTGGCTGTCTGTGTAGAATTGGTTTGAGACAGTTTGAATTCCGGTGCTAGGTTAGGTGGAACTGTGCTTGCGGGATTGGTGTCAAATGCCAAGCAAGTCAAACAGGTAATTACCAGGATGGAGGAATGGCGTAGCCTCATATCGAACATTCGCAGCCAGAAGATACATTGGAAGTTATGGATATAACAATAACTTGGGCTTGGCTTAATGTTAACTTTTATCTTGACAAAAATATCTTGAAGAAGCTTTAAAGGTGATGAAAATTATGAATAGTCAGGAATTCGCCTATTCTCCCCGGTTAGTGGTCAGCATTCAGATAACAGTATAATTGTTGCTATCTCAGTAGTTAAGGCATAATTTCTGGTTCAGATTTTCTGATTGATAAACTTACTGGGTTGAGCTTTTTCCCAGATGCTTCCGGAAGCGATCGCTCCGAATGTGTATTGTTTTGTTCTGCGACTGCAACCTTCTGATTTGTTCGCGCTAAGGTGTCACGTTGGTTGATCAGATAGATGCTGACTAAAGTTAAGCAGACTCCCACCCACTGTACAGGGCTGAGGACTTCGTTGAGCAACAAATTGCCAAATAGCAGGGCAAATACGGGTGTGAGGAAGGTGAGAGAACTGAGACTGGTGAGACTGCCGCTAGAAGCAAAATAGAAAAATAATCCGTAGGCGATCGCACTCCCAAAGACTGTGGCATATAACAGCGCCATCCAATCAGATACTACAAGATTTTGCCACTGCTGCGATTCGCTAAAAAATGAAATTCCCCATAAAGGCAATCCACCTATAATCATGTGCCATCCTGTAGCGCTTACCGGATCGGCATATCGACATACATACCTAATCAACACCGTTCCCACTGCCATTGACAGCGCAGCTAACAACATCAACCACTCGCCGCTTTCTAAGAGGGAGTAGGGAGTAGAAAGTGGGGAGTAGGGGGTAGAACTGGAGAAAAGACTCAAAATTAATTCGTCGGGTAAGCCAATTAAACTAATACCTGTGACTCCTAATGCTAGTCCCAGCCATCCCCACAAACCAATATGTTCTTGAAATAGCCACAACGACATTAAAGCAACAGCCAACGGTTGAGAGTCAATCATTACAGACCCCAACCCCGCACCAGTTCTGACTAATCCCTCTGCCAAAAAGCCTTGAAATAACGTTCCATCCACCAACGCAAATAAGGCAATCCACAACCATGCTGCCCAACTTTTAGGCTGAGGTCTACCCATGAATGCAGTTGCGATTAAGATTAGCACCCCAGCGGGCACTAGACGCACTCCTGCCATAAATAGCGGCGTGGTGTGGGGAATTACTTGTTTCATTGCTACCATTGCCGTACCCCACAAGAAAAAGGGCGCGATTAACAGTAGCGGGGCAAAGGGAAGTTTGGATGCACGCTCGTTCATTTGCATGGAATAGAAAAATGCCTTTGTTTCACAAACGCTGAAATTACTTTACCTAATTTTACCTAATTATGTCGTTTTGTGAAGTAAAGATTACTCACTTATAGGCGAATTTACTTTTGTCGGTGAATAAAAATGAGCTGTAAACCCCTTGGAATGAACGTGGACAAAAATGGACAGCCTTCTACACAGACTGTCTATGATGCTGCACGAACAACTAAGAACAAGGCTGTCCATTTTTG
>NZ_JTCM02000142.1 GCF_000817785.2 Hassallia byssoidea VB512170
GCGGTCTTGGGGTTTCCCCAAGTGGAGCATCTGGCGTGGCAGGGGAGCCAGTGCGGTCTTGGGGTTTCCCCAAGTGGAGCATCTGGCGTGGCAGGGGGTAGGGGAGCCAGTGCGGTCTTGGGGTTTCCCCAAGTGGAGCATCTGGCGTGGCAGGGGGCAGGGAGCAGAAGGACAAACAGGAATTTCTCCCTCATCCCCCCACTCCCCACTCCCCACTCCCCACTTCCCCACTCCCCACTCCCCACTCCCCACTCCTCACACCGTCGCCCGTATCCTTTGCCAGAGAGTAAAGCCTAAAAGGATAATGATGCCGCTGAGGGTAGCAACCATCACTGCTAAACTCATGTGCTGTGTTCTCATCGCCAGCAAGTTGAAAATCAAGGTGATTGACCACAAAGTAAACCCAGCGTTGCGCTGGGATAAACCCCAAGCTAACAAGCGGTGGTGCAAATGGTCTTTACCGGGGGTACTCATGGGATTTTTCCCTGCCATCAGCCGCTTGACTACCACTTGAGTGGTATCTAACACTGGCAACAGTAAAAATAACACTGTCGGCACTAGTGAAAACACAGTAGTTACTTGGAGTTTACCGAGAATACTGGTTGCCGCTAGCACATAGCCAAAAAAGTAGGCTCCGGCATCACCCATAATGATTCGCGAGGGGTGGAAGTTGTGACGCAAAAAGCCCAGCGCCGCGCCCCCCAATGCTGCTAAAACTAAAGTTGCGGCTGCCCGATTGGGAAACTGGGCAGAAACTGCCAACAAACTCATGGCGGTAATAAAGCTGACTCCTCCCGCCAAACCATCCATACCATCCATCAAGTTGATGGCGTTGGTAATTCCTACTACCCAAAACACCGTCAACAACGTTGACAAAATTGAGTCAAAGGGAGTGCCAAAATTTATATCAATACTGATGCCATTAGCAACCAGCAATAGTGCGGTGAGAATTTGAGTAAACATCCGCACAGACGGGGGTAAGCCGAACTGATCGTCTATAAAGCCGACAAGAACTAATATTGAACCTCCGAGTAAAATACTCAGCACCTGCACCAATACGTTTTGCACTTCGATTGGGCGCAAGAGGCTAGCTAGTACCAGTGCGGCAATTACTCCGGTGTAAATAGCCAAACCCCCCGCATTGGGCAAAGGTTCTCGATTTAGTCGTCGTGCGTTTGGTTGGTCAGCCCAACCGACGCGCAAGGCAAACTTGCGTAAAGTCGGAATCATACGCCACGTAACTAGCCAAGCCAAAAGAAACGTAAATACTACCGCTAACCAGCCGGAACCGCTAGGTTTAGCTATACCAATAGACTGAAGGGAGTCGTATAGATTCATCTCCCGATTTAAGCATTACTGCCAATAGCCGACATGAGCATCAACTGTATATTAATCAATTTTTTTCCATTTATTTGTAAAATGAACTGGTTCCTCAGTTAGCACTCAAAGCTATTGAGTGCTAAATTGTCTATTGGAAGCGCTAGAGAAGTCAAACATGGCAAAAATTGTTGCATTTGATGAAGAATCGCGTCGGGCACTAGAAAGAGGCATTAACGCCCTTGCCGATGCAGTGAAAATCACTTTAGGTCCAAAAGGTCGCAACGTCCTTTTAGAAAAGAAATTTGGTGCCCCTCAGATCGTCAATGATGGTATCACCGTTGCCAAAGAAATTGAACTAGAAGATCCGCTAGAAAATACTGGCGCGAGACTGATCCAAGAAGTGGCATCAAGAACCAAAGATGTGGCAGGAGATGGCACCACCACCGCTACAGTTTTGGCACAAGCGTTAGTCAAAGAAGGTTTGAAAAACGTCGCCGCAGGCACGAATCCAGTAGCTTTAAAGCGGGGGATCGACAAAACCATCGAAGCGTTGGTGCAAGAAATTGCCGCCATCGCCAAACCAGTTGAAGGTAGTGCGATCGCCCAAGTTGCCACCGTGTCAGCTGGTAACGATGAAGAAGTCGGCAGTATGCTTGCCGAAGCGATGGAAAAAGTCACCAAAGACGGTGTAATCACTGTTGAAGAATCCAAATCGCTAACCACTGAGTTAGAAGTTGTTGAGGGGATGCAGATAGATCGGGGTTATATTTCCCCCTATTTCATCACCAACAACGATCGCATGACGGTGGAATTTGAAAATGCCCGCATCCTGATTACTGACAAAAAAATCAGCAGCATTCAGGATTTAGTGCCAGTCTTGGAAAAAGTCGCCCGTTTGGGTCAAGCTTTGCTCGTTATCGCCGAAGATGTAGACGGCGATGCTTTGGCAACTTTGGTAGTGAACAAAGCAAGAGGTGTGCTGAGTGTCGCTGCGATTAAAGCCCCTGGTTTTGGCGATCGCCGCAAAGCAATGTTACAAGATATTGCGATTCTCACTGGCGGACAAATGATTTCTGAAGAAATCGGTTTAAGTTTGGATACCGCTACTTTGGAAATGCTGGGAACTGCCCGGAAAATCGTTATCGATAAAGAAAACACCACCATTGTAGCTGCCGGCGAAGCCAGTTCGGACGTACAAAAGCGAATTGGTCAAATTCGCAAACAATTGGAAGAAACCGATTCTGACTACGATAAAGAAAAACTGCAAGAACGCATTGCCAAGCTAGCTGGTGGTGTCGCAGTGATTAAAGTCGGTGCCGCAACGGAAACCGAACTCAAAGACCGCAAATTGCGGATTGAGGATGCCCTCAACGCTACTAAAGCCGCTGTGGAAGAAGGAATCGTTCCGGGTGGGGGAACAACCTTGATTCACTTGGCGAAGAAGATTGAGGAAATTAAAAATACCCTCGACACAGAAGAAAAGATCGGCGCTGATATTTTAGCGCGATCGCTCGAAGCTCCCCTCCGTCAAATTGCAGATAATGCCGGTGCTGAAGGTTCTGTGATTGTTGCCAGAGTGCGCGAAAGCGATTTCAACACCGGCTACAACGCTGCTACAGGCGAATTTGAAGACTTGATTGCTGCTGGGATTATTGACCCTGCCAAAGTTGTGCGTTCAGCTATTCAAAACGCCGCATCTATCGCAGGTATGGTTTTAACCACCGAAGCGATCGTTGTCGAAAAGCCTGAGAAGAAACCAGCCGGCGGTGCCCCTGACATGGGCGGCATGGGCGGTATGGGCGGCATGGGCGGCATGGGCGGCATGGGCGGCATGGGCATGATGTAGTCCCCCGCGACCGTGTAAAATCCTGTAGGGGCGGGGTTTCCCCGCCCTTCCTTATATAATTTAATGAAATAATAAAAAAATTAATAATTAAGCCGCAGAGAGCGCAGAGAAAAAGAAGAGTGGCTAAATAGGGAGATTCTCCTTTGCCCATAAAGCAGCTTGAGTGCGATCGCGTAACCCCAACCGCCCTAAAATTTGAGTAACATAGTTTTTCACAGTACCCTCAGTCAGATATAATATCTGGGCAATTTCTCGATTATTTTTACCTTGAGAAATCAGCTTTAAAACTTCTGATTCTCGTTCAGTCAAATGGTAATGTAAATTTTGCTTGATTGCAGGAGGGTGAAGTTGGGCAAAAACTTTTGGTGCAATAGTTGGACCTAGCTGACAATGACCTTGGTGTAAAGTGCGAATTGCTGTGGCTAACTGTGCTGAAGGGGTACTTTTAAGTAAATAGCCGAGTGCGCCGGCTTGTAAAGATTTCCAAATATATTCATCCTCATCAAAGGTAGTCAGCACGAGAATTCTAATCCAGGGAAAGCGTTGATGAATTTCGCCTGTTGCTACTACCCCATCACAAATCGGCATCCGTACATCCATGAGAATAACATCGGGTTGTAAGGTTTGGGTTAGAGCGATCGCTTCAAATCCATGACTCGCTTGTCCCACAATTTCTAAATCTTCTTCTAGTGATAATAAAGAAGCTAATCCTTGGCGAAACAACGCTTGATCATCTACTAATAAAACTCGAATCATCTCACACCATTTCCTCATTTACTCGTTCCCAGATTTAATCTAGGAATGTAATTCAAGCAGTGCCGCTTTTATAATGAAATTATTACTTGAATCTGAGTTCCTTTGCCAGGAGAACTCTTAATCTTCAATTCTCCTCCCAAAATCTGAACTCGTTCTTGCATTCCCCGCAGTCCAAAACCAGAAGCAGGTGCGCTCAAATCAAATCCTTCACCATCATCAATTAGTTCTAGAATAATCCCCTCCGAGGTTTGATAACCATTAAGACTAACAACACTTGCACAAGCGTGTTTTTGAATGTTGGTAAGTCCTTCTTGCACAATACAATAAAGTTGGTGGCTAGCTTGAATTGGTAGTTGGGGCAGTTTTACATTTAAGTGAATTACAAAAGATTGGTTTTGCCCCACCTGTTCCACTAAAGTATTTAGTGCTAAATTAAGATTAAAATTGCCATTTCGCAGCGTTTGCACAGACCGTCTCACCTCACTCAAACACTGACTAGTTAATTCTTTGGCAATATCTAAAGACTTAGCAGCTTGGATATAATCGCGCTGATACAATTTTTGAGCAAGTTCCAATTGCACATCTAAAGTTGTCAGATAATGACCCAATGAATCATGAATTTCACGGGCTATGCGAGTACGTTCTAAAGTTGCAGCTAAACTTTCTACTTCTTTCGCCAAAACTTCTGCTCTTTGACGAGTTTTTTGTTCGGCAATGACAACAAAGCTAAATAAAATTACAAAGGTACTTCCCGCTAAATACAAGCCAATATCATTAATCATTTGACTGATAATAATCAGGAAATTATTGTCATATAAATGAGCAATACCTTGAGCTATATGGACACGTTGAAATTCCAATATTCCAGGTAAACTCCAAGCTAATAGTAAGTTCCAAACAATTCCTGAGAAGATTGCAGTCATGACAACTTCTTTGCGGTTAAGTAAAAAACAGCTTTTAACAAGTACGATATAGATTAATATCTCAAAACTAATTCCCACCGCTCTAGGAAACATAATTGATAGTATTTCTAGAAATATATAAACTCGTCTTTGCCAAAGAGGACGATTTATCGGAAAAATAAAACTCAAAGTACCAGAAGTAGCTATAGAAGCCAGATAAGTAGGGAGAAATTGCGCCGTATAACTACCTTGGCGGTAATTTACTAAAAGTAGCAAGAGATATACAATCAAAACCGTCCATTCAACATATCGCAAGGTACGGCGTATAGAAGTGGTTGTGACTAAATTCATCACGGTTTTTCCCTTGCAGTGTCAGGGGTAAATCAAGATTTATCATCCACTCTGGATGGCGAATTTAATACATGACTTTAGTCATAAATATGTATGACTTTAGCCAAGATTGTCTAGATATTATCTTTGCTAGTTTACTTGTAGCCGTTTCTCTAAAAGATTTTATGAAAAGTCAAGTATTGCTTGGGTATTTACTTTAGGGATTGTATTTGTATGAAAAACTTATACAGCCTGAGTGGCAGCATTGCAGCGTCTATCATTTTGACTTTTTTACACTCGGTTCCTTGCGCGATCGCTCAAGAAACTATTCCTGACAATCCTACCACCGAAGCAGAAAAGAGCGTCTTGGTAGGGGAAGTAGTTGTCAGCGGTGTGGAAGGCAAATTGCAAGAAGAAGTATACAAAGTATTGCGAACGCAGCCAGGAAAGACAGTAACGCGATCGCAATTACAAGAAGATATTAACGCAATTTTTGCTACAGGTTACTTTGCTGATGTCCGCGCTATCCCGGAGGATACACCGCTGGGCGTACGAGTCACCTTTGCGGTAAAACCTAACCCAGTGCTGCGTTCTGTACAAGTGCAGGGTAATCAAGTTTTGCCAGCCAAAGTAGTAAATGACAGCTTTAACCACCAGTATGGCAGTATTCTCAACCTCCGCCAACTTCAAGAAGGCATTAACAAATTAAATAAGTGGTATCAAGATAATGGCTATGTTTTGGCGCAGGTAGTTGAAAGTCCCCGCGTCGCTGCTGATGGAACTGTAACCTTGGAGGTGACAGAAGGAGTTGTTGAAGATATCCAAGTGCGGTTTGTGAATCTGGATGGAGAAGATAAAGACGCTGCTGGTAAACCGATTCGCGGACAAACGCAAAAATATATTATTACTCGTGAAATGCAGTTAAAGCCGGGAGTTGTGTTTAACCGGAACTCTGTGCAAAAAGACTTACAGCGAGTCTTCGGGCTGGGGATTTTTCAGGATTTGAAGGTTTCGCTCAATCCAGGGCAAGACCCACGTAAGGTAATTGTAGTTGTAAATGCTACTGAAGGCAAAAGCTTTTCTCTAGCGCCTAGTGGTGGATTTAGTTCGTCTAACGGATTTTTTGCTGCTGGTAGCTTTCAAGCAAAAAATTGGGCAGGAAGAAACCAAAAACTAGGGACTGAAGTGCAGTGGAGTCAGCGAGGTTTGCTATTTGATGCCAACTTTACCGATCCTTGGATTGCAGGCGATCGCTTCCGCACTTCTTACACGGTGAATGGTTTTAGACGACAAACAATTTCGCGCATATTCGAGGGTGGCGATCAAGACGTAGAATTGCCAAATGGCGATCGCCCCAGAATAAATCGCACTGGCGGCGGTATTACTTTTACCCGTCCTCTCAGTAAAAACCCGCTGGAAAAGTCAGAGTGGGTAGCTAGTGCTGGGTTGCAGTATCAACGGATTTCGATCCGTGATGCTGATGGTAAATTGAGTCCCAAGGATGAACTGGGAAACAACCTTAGTTTTAGCGGTAATGGAAACGATGATTTGTTAACTTTGCCCTTGGGGTTGATACGCGATCGCCGTAACGACTCACTCAGACCGACACAAGGATCTGTTTTGCGATTAACTAGCGAGCAGTCAATTCCCATCGGTGAAGCAAGCATTTTATCCAACAAGCTGCGGGGTAGCTATAGCTTTTATCTTCCCACGCGCTTGACCCGTTTAACTCAAGGCTGCCGTAAAGCAAATTCCACCGCACAGGAATGTCCCCAAGCGATCGCTTTTAATTTTCAAGCGGGAACCGTAATCGGCGATTTACCTCCCTACGAAGCCTTTTCTCTTGGTGGTGCTAACTCTGTGCGAGGATATGAAGAAGGTAACTTAGGTTCAGCTCGCAGCTTTCTTCAAGCGACGGCTGAGTATCGCTTTCCGGTTTTTTCGGTTGTTAGTGGTGCCTTATTTTTTGATGCTGCTAGCGATTTGGGTACTAGCAGTAGTGTTCCTGGGAATCCCGGTGGTGTGCGGGGTAAACCTGGTAACGGCTTTGGTTATGGTCTTGGAGTCCGCGTCCAATCTCCACTCGGACCGATTCGCCTTGACTACGGCTTGAATGACGAAGGAGAAAGCCGCATCCAGTTTGGCATTGGAGAGCGATTCTAAGCTTGTATACAATCAGTGCCAGTCGGGGGGCTGGCAGGATGTATTTATAGCTAATATACAAATATTATAAAAGCAGTTTGTCTTGTCAAGACTAACTGTTTTTTATATTATTGCTGATGAACGAGGTTAGCGCGTAAGCTTTTATAATTATTCACTTTTTGGAACTTTTTACCCATTGTCTTCTAAGCAATAAGGTAGACAGGAATAATAATCTAATTCTTGAATTCCAAGCATAATTAGTAGAAAAGGACTAATTTAAACTAATAAAATTACTGGAAATTCAGTAAACAAAATGGTGAAAATTCAAGAGTTCTAAGTTAATGGCTAATGACTAAATCAGGTAAAACTACATGATGAGAAAACTTCGTCACCTTCCTCTAAAATTAGTTAAGCCAAAAGATGATGAGGAAGACTTTTTTCACCGACCGGGTGATATGCCGGGAACTATCATTATTGATGCAGACGCTCCACCACCGATAATATTCCTGATTGATTATAACAAGACTAACGTAGTTCGCAAGCAACTGAATACACCAGAGGAGTGTGCCCCTTATTTGGATAAAGAATCTGTTTCTTGGGTGGATGTGCAAGGTTTAGGCAGTATGGATATTTTGCAACGTTTGGGAAAGGTGTTTGATTTGCATCCTTTGGTTTTAGAAGATGTGGTAAATGTACCAGAGCGTCCCAAAATAGAGGATTATGACGATCAATTAGTGATAATTTCGCGCATGGTGGTGCCAAAAGAGAGAGTATGTGGCTTTTATAGCGAACAAGTGAGTTTGGTATTGGGGAAATATTACCTGCTGACAGTGCAGGAGGAACCAGAACATGATTGCCTAGAAGGAGTGCGATCGCGAATTCAAAAAGGTAAAGGCATTATCCGCTCATCAGGAGCCGATTATTTAGCTTACACTCTGTTAGATGCGATAATTGATGGGTTTTTCCCTGTGCTGGAACTTTACGGCGATCGCATTGAAGAGTTAGAGGAAGAAGTCATAATCAATCCTAGCCCCAAAACTTTACAAAAAATATATCAACTTAGGCGAGAATTACTGCAACTGCGTCGCGCTATCTGGCCCCAGCGGGATGCAATTAATTCTTTAATTCGGGAAGGCAACGATCTAATCGGTGACGAGGTGCGAATATACTTACGAGACTGTTATGACCACGCAGTACAAGTAATGGACATGGTGGAAACTTACCGAGAACTTGCATCTGGGTTAATGGACGTGTATCTTTCAGCAGTCAGTAACAGAATGAATGAAGTCATGAAGCTGCTAACGGTGGTGTCGGCAATTTTTATTCCGCTAACTTTTATTGCAGGTTTGTATGGAATGAATTTTGAGTATATGCCAGAACTGAAATGGCATTGGGGTTATCCGCTTTGTTTAGTAGCGATGGGGGCGATCGCATTTGGGTTAATATTCTTTTTCTGGCGAAAAGGCTGGCTAGAAAATGCTTCTACAATTAAGCACGATTAAAGATTTCACACGGGCAATGAATCGAATATCTATTCACATTAGCAGGGAGTCTATATTCTGAATTATGAGAGGAACAGGCGATCAGAATTTATTTGTTTTGACGTTTTATATAATTGGCGTCACTTACACTTTCAATCGCATGATTGAATCAATCGACGACCAAATTAAGTTTGAATATCAAAAAAAAGACGTCGAGGAACAACTTAAAGAACAAAATATCCAAGACCATGTGGGTATTTCTTTTAAATTTAAACCCTCAAACTCACTTGAAGACGTGAAAGAGTTGTCAATTAGCATTGAGAATAAATCTGATAATCTTGCCGTATACGTTGACTGGGACAACAGCTCGATAGTAGTCGAACATAACAAGCAATCGCGCAGAGTAATTCGTAAATCACCAGACTTAACCCGCGACTTAGCTGTACCGCAAAGTCCGAGCTTAGTTGCTCCCAAGAAAACACTTACAGAAGCGGTGACAGCTGAAGATGTTTTCGAGCGCGATCAAGTAGCTGGAACCTACACACCCAAAAAACCCATAGTTAATATAATTGCGCTGCAAAAAAGCCCGGTAAGGGCGCAAAATATTTTGTACAGCGACTTTATGAAGCAAAGAAAAAACTTGAACTTTTCGCTACAACTAGTGCTGAGGATATCTGAAGTGCGTGTCGGTCTAGCTCCAGGTGTGAATATTCCTGCCATGTGCATTATAAATTGTCCCTTCGTAGTTAGAAAACTACCTTGGACATACGCCCTACCTTGGAATTCTAAAAGAAAATGAGTTAATCTCAAACCGGACACACGACCCCATCCAAGATTACACTGGATTATGGGAGAGAGTAGGCGCAGGCGGTTGCAGATCAGTTTCGTTGAAACTAATTTGAGGAAAGTCCGGACTCCCGAAAGACCAAACTTGCTGGATAACGTCCAGTGCGAGCGATCGTGAGGATAGTGCCACAGAAAGATACCGCCAAATAAAGTTAGGAGAACGGAGTAGGAGTTTTGAATTCATAACTCATAACTCATAACTCATAACTCATAACTCATAACTAATTTGGTAAGGGTGCAAAGGTGCGGTAAGAGCGCACCAGCAGCGTTGAGAAGCGCTGGCTCGGTAAACCCCGGTTGGGAGCAAGGCGAGAGGAACTACGGTTGGTCTTTTACCAGTTCCGTTATAAAAGAGCCGCTAGAGGCGTTTGGTAACAAGCGTCCCAGATAGATAACTGCCCTCGCAAGAGAACAGAACCCGGCTTACGATCCGACTCTCTCCCCCTATTTGAGTGCTGAGGAGCGAAGTTAGGAGTTAGGAGTTAAAAGTTAGGAGTTAGAAGTTAGGAGTTACGAGTTAGAAGTTAGAAATTAAAAGTTAGGAAAACAAAGTAGTCGGCGCAAAGTTAAAAATCAAAAGTCACCTTTGTCCTCCTTGTCCACGCCAGGCGCCTCAACGGAGGGAACCTCCGCACGGAGAAAAGCTCCCCTTGTCCCCTTGTCCACGCCAGGCGCCTCAACGGAGGGAACCTCCGCACGGAGAAAAGCTCCCCTTGTCCCCTTGTCCCCTCTCCCATGTGATGACTCTCGCTTATCCACGCCGTCAACGACAGCTTGAAAACTTAGTACAAAAATTAGGTCTGTCAACACAAGCACCTATAAAGTGGCAGCTTCTTGACTTAGCGCTGACTCATCCGACTGTCTCTGAGTCGGCAAATTATGAACAACTGGAGTTTGTCGGCGATGCGGTGGTGCGCTTGGTGGCGGCTGTTGTGTTGTGGGAAAATTATCCTGATTGCCCAGTGGGAGATTTTGCGGCAATTCGTTCGGTGTTGGTAAGCGATCGCATTCTCGCTCAATTGGCAAAAGAATACGGTTTGGAGTTATACTTACTTGTCGCTGGCAGTGCTACCGCTGATAAAGTTGGTCAAGAGTCACGACTGGCAGATGCTTTTGAAGCCGTCCTCGGAGCGCTTTACCTCAGTACTCAAAATCTCGAACTTATTCACCCTTGGCTAGATCCCCACTTCAAACAATTAGCGGCAGAAATTCGCCTCGATCCCGCCAGATTGAACTATAAAGCTGCTTTACAAGAATGGACTCAGGCTCAATTTAAAGTTTTACCTGAATATCGAGTTGTAGAAATTAATCTACCGCACCACAATCAAGAACGTTTCATGGCTGAAGTCTGGCTGCACGGCAAAAAGCTCGGTCAAGGCAAGGGACGCTCCATTAAAGGCGCCGAGCAAGCTGCGGCAAAAGTAGCTTTTTTTGCTATTAGCTCTACGGATAAACCCTAATTAGTCAATAGTTGATACTTCATAGTTAAAAGTAATTTTTATAACTATTGACGATTGACGATTTACCGTTGACTATTAACTATTAACTGTTGACTCTTGACTATTAACCAATGATTAAAATCGCTGTTATCGGAGTTGGACGTTGGGGTGTGCATTTGCTGCGGAATTTTTTACAACATCCCGATGTAAGTGTTGCTGCGGTAGTAGACCCCAATCCAGAACGATTAGCAGCAGTAAAACAGCAGTTTAACTTAGATAATACTGTAATATTAACAACCCAGTGGCATGAACTTAAGCATCTGCCTGGGTTGCAAGCTGTAGTAATTGCTACTCCCGCTATCACTCATTACTCTTTAATTGCCGATGCTTTACGCTGGGGATACCACGTTTTAGCAGAAAAACCCCTAACTCTAGATCCAACAGAATGCCAGGAATTATGTCAGTTAGCAGAACAACTGAACTTAATTTTGATGGTTGACCACACTTATTTATTTCATCCAGTAGTTGAGCGAGGGCAAACTGTAGTTCAGGCTGGTAAATTAGGTGATTTACGTTACGGCTACGCCAGCCGCACGCATCTCGGACCAGTCCGCCAAGATGTCGATGCTTTGTGGGACTTAGCGATTCACGATATAGCCATTTTTAATAATTGGCTAGGTCAAACACCCGTGAAAGTACAGGCAACGGGTACAGTTTGGCTACAGAGAGGAATGGGGGAGATGGGGAGACAAGGAGATGGGGAGACAAGGAGATGGGGAGACAAGGAGATGGGGAGACAAGGAGATGGGGAGAAAGAATTGTCCCCACGCCCGTCGCCCTTGTCCCCCCTGTCCCCCTGTCCCCCTGTCCCCCCCTCATCCCCCTCATCCCCCTCATCCCCCTCATTCCCAAATCAAGGACTAGCAGATTTAGTCTGGGTAACACTTACATACCCGGATGGTTTTCAAGCTTACATACACTTGTGCTGGCTCAATCCGGATAAACAGCGGCGGATTGTGGTTGTGGGAAGCCTGGGCAGCTTGATTTTTGATGAAATGTCAACGGAAGCACCTTTGACGCTATTACATGGTGAGTTTGCGGTCAAGCAAAATCAATTTATACCCGTGAATCAAAGCCGCGAGGTGTTGGAAGTAGAAACAAGCGAATCATTGCAGCGGGTTTGCTCAAACTTTGTTAACTGCATCCTTGAGAATACTCCTTCAATGATTTCATCTGGCTGGGTAGGCACAGAATTGGTGCAAATTCTCACGGCTTTAACAGAATCTCTCAAAGAAAATGGTAAATCTGTTTTGATTGACAAATTTGTTAGTCGTTAACTAACTTTTGAGAGATGGGGAGTTAGCGCTGTGCGGTAAGAATTCGGATGTCTGACGACGAGTCGTCCGCAAAGTGTCTGTACCGGAAGTATCTCGGACTTCTCGCCATATTCCTATCTCTTGGGAAGTTACCATTGAAGGAAGTCTATGCTCGGATTTTTCTACATCTATTATTCCTTTGGGAGAAGGAAAAATGTTTTCCTGAGAACTAATTTCCTCTATTTCTTTGATTTGATTTGCGCTTCTGTGTTCTGAAACCTCTTGATGTGCTGAAGTAGATAACAGCGAGATATCAATTAAAGGTAAAGCGATCGCAATCGTGGTGCCTTGGTTAATACCCGCACTCTCAAGAGTAATCGTACCTCCCATGAGTTCGATTAAGTTTCGTGAAATCGCCAGTCCCAATCCTGTACCTTCAAATTTGCGTGTGTTTGCATTATCTGCCATCACAAAGGGGCGAAATAGTTTATGCTGTTGGGCAGGATCGATGCCCACACCTGTATCTGTAACGGTGATAATCACCTGAGATTGACTAAAACTATTTTCAATTTCTGTAGCGATCGCAATGCTTCCAGTTTCGGTAAACTTCGTTGCGTTGCCAATCACATTAATTAAAACTTGCTTCAGTTTAGCTGCGTCTGCCTTAATTGCAATTACTTCCTCTCCTAAATCAATTTTTAATTGCAAGCCTTTTTTTTGCACATTAACTGATTGTAAATTAATCACCTCTTGCAATAACTTTCGCAGGTCAATCGGTTCTGCGACAACTGAAAGCTTGCCTTCTTCAATTTTGGAAAGGTCAAGTAAATCATTAATGATTCCTAACAAGTGAATTGCGGCTTGATCGGCATGTAAAAGATACTCCATTTCTTCTTCACGGCTATCGCACATGCCATCTTTAACTAGCTGAACACAGTTGATAATCGTATGAAGTGGATTTCTCAACTCATGGGAAGTTGTCGCTAAAAACTTGCTTTTGAGATGATTGGCGGTTTTCGCTTCTTTCCAAGCTATTTCTAACTCTTCTGCCCAAGCTTTAAGCCTTTCTACCATTTGGTTTAGTGCTTGCGCTAGTTGATTAAACTCTCGAATTTTAAAGTTGTGCGGAATTGATTCGGCGGAATGGTGGCTGTTAAGATTTAAGGCATAGTCTCGCAATTCTTCTACGGGACGTGCTAAGTAACGACCTAAATACAACGATGCCAAAACACTGACGCCAATTAAGCCAAATGTTAAAGCGAGTAGAATTAGTTTGATTTCCCCAAGCCCAAATAAAGCATTATCTAAACTTGTAACGGCTAACACAACCCATTTTTGCTGCTGTTGATTTGTAATTGGATTGGGAATAGCTGTGTATCCAGCTACTAATTCTATGCCTTCTTTTTGTTCTCCTTCTTTAAAATATAAAGTTACAGAATCTCGTTTTCCTTTGATCGCACGTTTCAATATCATTTCTAGCCGAGAAGCATCTGGATGCTGTTTGATATTAGTCCCCACTCTTGCTGGCAGCGGGTGTGCTAAAATTGTCCCATCTTCAGCAATTACTACTGTAGAGCCTGTTAATGAACCACGCTTATTTTTTATCTGTTGGTGTAATGCTGTCTTAATTCTTAAGGCGTAATGTAAGTTACCAAATCTATCGTAAACTGGGGCAGATAAGAGTAATTGCAGTTGATTTCTTGAATCTTTTTTACCAGTTTTCCCTAAAAGTGATGGTGAAATTGCCTGAACTTCAATTTCGTCATTAGGTAAAGGTAATTTTAATTCAGCAATTGGTTGCTCACCACAAGTACTAGCAATTATGTTACTGTTTCGCAGATTTGCTAATTGAATACATTCTATGTGGGTTGGCAATTGCTGTGCGATCGCGTTGATAAATTGTTGCGCTTCCCAAGAAGAACCAGACTTAATAACTGTTGTTTGACTGGCACTTAACAAGTTAGATTTTAGGGCTGCGATCGCATCAACAATCTTTTCCCCTTTAATCTGGGAGCTTTCTGTTAAGTTTTTCCTGGCAGTTTCTAATAGGCTAGAACGTGCCTTGTTTAATGCGAGAATTTCTCCTGCTAATAAAACTGGAACGAACAGCAGTAAAATTCTTGACACTAAAATTCGACGGAAAGATGATTGACTGGGTTTAGTCATCGACAGTCTCACTTCGCATCTGCAAACCAAAACAGTAACGATATGCTCTTAAAACAGCTAGATGCGACATTTTGTCAATTTATAACAATTTTATTTCTAGCTATTAAAAGTAACAAATCGGTAAATTCCAAAAAGAAACTTGCTATACAAAAAGTCTTTGAGAGTAACTGTAACAGAATTTGTTACAGATAGATACACTTGTGAAATAAAGCAGAACAGTTTTTGCTAATATCCGGATTTTTTGATAATTCACACACCAACAAGGAAAATATCAAAATCAACTTAATGATGCAACATCGTCCTCATACCACTGTAGTTATGGCAATGAGTGCAGATGGCAAAATAGCCGATGTCAGGCGATCGCCTGCTCGATTTGGCTCTTTAGCTGATAAAGCACACCTGGAGAAGCAAGTAGCTGCCTCTGATGCCATTTTGTTTGGTGCTGGTACTCTTCGAGCCTACGGTACAACACTCACCGTATCGCATCCACAACTGCTGCAACAAAGAACACATTTGGGTAAATCTGCCCAACCAGTTCATATAGTAGTTACACACTCAGGCAAGCTAAATCCGGAAATTCACTTCTTTAAGCAGCCAGTTCAACGCTGGTTGCTCACTACAACAGCAGGAGCGCTGTTTTGGCAAGGCAGGACAGAATTTGAGCAAATTTTAATTTTGGAAACACCAACAGAAGAAATTGACATTTCTACTGCCTTACAACATCTGACGAATCTAGGTATAACACGCATCGCCGTACTCGGTGGTGGTAGTTTGACTGCCTCCATGCTGGAATTGAATTTAATTGATGAATTATGGCTTACTGTCTGTCCGCTGATTTTGGGCGGTGCTAGTGCGCCCACACCAGTGGATGGTATAGGATTCTTACCACAGTTGGCTCCCAAGTTGCAACTACTAGAAGTTCAGACTTTTGAACAAGAAGTGTTTTTGCACTATCGGCTGCAACCATTAGTAGATTAGATTATTTGACCGAACCGTGCAGGGGCGAATCCTTCCCTAGACAAATGTGGACAGCCTTCAATCAAAAATGTCGTGGGGGATCGAGGATCTACAAAACAAGGCTGTCCACATAAGGCGA
>NZ_JTCM02000143.1 GCF_000817785.2 Hassallia byssoidea VB512170
AGAAAAAGATGCGATCGCGCAGCCAGATACTGAGATATCACGTTGAGATTTATGCCAGGAACCAGACTTGAACTGGTGACACGAGGATTTTCAGTCCCAAGAAAAAACGCTCGTATTCCTTGCTAGTAATTACTGCATTGTTAAAAAGTGTCATTTTTTGACTAAACCTTGACTACCGAGCGCTCTTAATTAGGTCGTCCCCGGCTATTACCGTTGTATAAAAAATGTAGTTTTTGTTCGTCTGATAGCGGCGATCGCTCTTCACCAGCCGCATAAATTCCCGGTGTCCCTCCCGCCGGCGTCCGACCAAACAGCCGGCGCTACTCTTCTTAATATCGTCGAGCGGCACGTCGTATCCCCAGTGTTGATTAATTCCGAAAAACCCAGTGTCCAGCTTGTCCCCAGTCCGCTTAAAATCTTTGTTCAAATCACGGCAGACGGTGACAGGTTCTACTTGAATCAAAGCCTCGTGTGGTTCAGCGTTACCATGCTGTCCCACTGCCCAAGCTTGATATTGCCCAAACTGAATTCGCGCGGCGCCTTTTGGATTCATTGGGTTGTAGGTGTAGTAGCTACCAGGTTCGGTGGTAGCTTGCCAGTGGTTGACGATTTTGGGCACACCGTCGATGACTTCGATAACAATGCGGCGATCGTTAAATTGGTTCGGAACGTCGTTATTAAGGGTGCCGTCCTCGTTCATGCCCTCAACGTAGACAATATTGAAATTTCTTGTTCCGCTAAAAACTGTGTAGTTTTTAGAGCGCATATAATCAATAATTTTAGTTGCTAGCATTAGGGATTCAAGTCGGCTGAAACAGCAGTCGCCATATAAGTTTTAATTCGTTGCAAGGTAGAAGCGAGTAAAGTAATTTGCAAGTTTTCAATCAAAATATCAATATTTGCTGTTTTCACAGTTGTATAAGTCACGGCACCAGATACGTGACCACCCGCTGAATCAACGACAAGATTACCTCCCTGCGAAGTAGCTTTACTGATGTCAATTTCGAAATGGATAGTTGGAAGCACATTGTCAGAAGCTAAAATAGTTGTAGATGAATTCATCTCATTATTTGCACTTTCTACAGCATAATTAAAAAGTCTTTCAAGAGTGCTATTAACGGACTCTGTTCTTAAATTAGTCATTGATATAGCGACAATAACAGTTTTTGGAGAATTGGGAGAACTATTTATATTAGTAGCAAACTGAATATTCGGAAATATTTCTTTCTGAAAAAGAGGTGCGGCACGATTGGCGTTACCAAAAGAGGGGAAATTGGACATATTTATTCGTGTTTAGGGTGCATATTTAAGTAAGTTCTTATTTCAAGTAAATCGTGGTCGATAGAATTGAGTCGTTTATCCAAATCTTCAAAGCTTTTATCAAAGTCGCTCGCGATATGTGCAATTCCGTCTGAAATGTTTTTTTGATTATTTTTGAGATGGTTGAAATCGCGTTCTGCTGCGTACTTCTTCTTTTCGGCACTAGCGTAGGCAAGCAGTGCCCAAACGATTACACCAACTATATTGGTGAATAAAGCTAAAATAAATGCACCAGCGGCGATTGAAGTTTGAATATTGAAAGTTTGCATCTTACAACAAATATTCTTTAGCCCTAATTACTGGAAGTCCTAAATCGTTAAAAGTTACCACTATAGGAAGAGTAATACTTCCCGTGTATCTTTTGTCATCCGCATCATAGTTGGAAAGAACGTTATTATCTGAATTAGGATTTTTAGTTGGATCTGCTTCCTTAATTTGCAAATAAGTTATAACTTCTAAAAAATACTCCGACCAAGTAAGAGATTTAAAAGTACCTCCATCTCCAGGATTAAAATCAATCCCTTCTAAATAATTAATAGCGGTTGTAATAATGTTTCCACTACCGCTAATCGATTGATTCGCAGGAATTGCAAAGTTACCAATAGCTATCATGCTGTTTAAATTATAAGTAACTTGAACAAAGTCTTTATTACTCGGATTGCTAGTAATATCTAACTCTTTATCTTGCAAGTAAGTGATTATTTCTAATAAGTGAGCTTCCGCTGTTGTCGTTTTGAAGGGGTTACATCCTGTTCCTAAGATGATAGTAGTCATAAAAGTTATTCTCTACGGATTCTATCTAAAACTTTTTGAATATTTGACAAAATATCTTTTATTTCTTCTAAAGAATCAAGAGAAGAAACAGAAGCAGTTTCTTCAGTATACTGCCAAAAAGTGAGATTAATATCAACGAACCAACGGGGAACAACATAATTAATAGAAAAATTAGAAGTTATTTTTGGCAACTCTAGTAAAGTCACTCTTCCTAAAATAATTCTTCTATTCTGAACAAAATCTGCGTCGGGATAAATCTGATTAATAATCCCTGAGGGAATTCTTTGATTTAGCCATCCAGCTGTTATCCAGGTAGTCGGAGCCGTATTGCTTGTAGCTAAAACAGCAATCAAAGAACTATCAAAAACTACCGGGACTTCAATAGAAGAAATCGGCTTATAGGTATCAGGCGTTGGGCGCTCTGCCTGAAACCGCTGATACCATTTGAACTGCCAAGAATCGGGATTAAGCGTCACCGCCGGCGCCCTTTTTAGCCTTTAATTTTGCTGAAGTAGCTAATGTTTCCATTTCTTGGGGAGTTTCCGGAATGCTTGCATCAGAATTCTCTTCTGCCGCCGCTTCCGCCATTATCATGTATTTTCTACCCCCTTTAACAGTAAAATAAGGGTAAATCTCTGTGCTACTTGGAGTTACAGATATTTTTCCCGCTGGAATTAGTTCGCCAAGCGCATCGGCGATTACCCAAACAGTAGCCCAGCTAGGAAAGCGAAAAGAGATAGTATGATATCCGCCAGATTTCGTCTTGCCATCAACATTTTTATCGGGAAGTTTTTTCCCAGTCTTAATAATTACTGTTCGGCTACCACGAGAACCAATTGATTGAGTAATTTCACTTTCAGCAACTGAAATAGTGTCTCCGCCATTTGCTGCGGTAAGTTTAGTTCCATCAACTAAAGTAGTACTTTTAGTATAAGCTTTTCGCCCTTTTGCAGTTGCATAACCAGCAGTTTTAGCTTTATCTTGCAAATCTAAAAATCTTGTGGTACTTTCACGGCAAGAAAAATATCCAAAAGGGTCTTTGATACTTCTTTGTGCATCACCAGAAGTTTTACGTGATATTGGGAAATGAGTTCGTCCTAAGCTTGCTGTTGGCACTATAAAATCCTTTGCAATAGGTAATTATTAGGTGTTACTTGAAAGCAACACCATTTGAATTTAAACTAATGGAGAAACTGCAACATCTAAATTTGTTGCGACGCGAGCCCTCACCGAGCAAGTCATCAGATAAGTTTGTAGATTAGTTGAAGCGTCAATAGTTATAGCGCCAAATGTCGGTGCGGGATACCCGTCAATGCGGCTGCCGGCTGATAAGTTGGCATTTTTAACGCGCTGGGCATCGCTAGCGGCTTTCAAGGTTTTTAAGAAAAATTCGCTCACAGTGGTATCCGCAGGCATTGCACTTGCATCGTCCCACCAGTCTCGAACCGGGTCATCGACTGGGATTTGAGCAATAATCTCTGCAATTGTTAAGTCCATATTCGTTATTGGTTATTCAATTTATCCACCATGTTGTATTTATTGCTAAGTGTCAAGGGGTTTTTACAAAAAAAAGATTATTTTTAAAGGTGCCAATACCTTTACGCAGCAAGGACTTTAGTGTTAAACTTGCGAGCATAATTTTGTACATCCTAAGGATATGTAAATATATTTGCGTTAAAAATTATGGCTGACGAAATTATCTTGTCTGGCAGTGAAGAAACGTTAAAGCCAATCATTTCTTTATTGATAGGAGTACATCAGCTTTTAGAGAATCGAGATATTGGTGATATTGTGGGGATGCCTCTAGAAGAGTTTGTACGAGCGCAGCCTCACACGATAAAATTGACAATATTTTGGTATCCGAATAAAACTCCCCCGTTTAGCGCTGGGCATAGCGAAAAATTAGTACGTCCCTATTGCAATATTCCCGACGTGGACAAAAAAAAATTAGATTGGGGGATAATTAAACAAGCAGCGGGGGGGACGAACGGATATAGCTGGGGACGGTTTCGCGCTACCGCTAACTTAGACAACGGGCGACAAATGAAAATACACGCCTCAACTGAAGAAGAAGCAAGCAAAATGCTAAAAAATCTTGCAGAGTTAAGCACTGCAAAAATACTTACTTTATCAATCACTGAAGAAAAAAAAGAGGGTAGACGCGAACAATATCAAACATTGTTTAAGGAAACTACCAAAGTTTACCCTGCTTATTTTGTAGTTATTAACTCTGAAAAAATATTGGTAGAAAGTGAACGACAACGCACCCAAAAAATATCAAATTTAAAATCAACAACAAAAGCAGACTTCAAACGTAAACGCACCCAAAAAATATTTTTATGGGTGGATAAAGAACCAGAATTAACCAAAGAAATTATTCGTGAAGCGCTGCAAGTGCGTGGTAGCGCTAAAGACGATGGTTAAGCAAAGCTGATTCTCACGTCTGTGGGATTGCCCAAAATTGCTTGCCTCATTAACGCTTGTGCTGCAAGTTGACTATCAAGTGTATTTGCAACAATATATCCTGCCTCCATACAACTATCCCCAAAGCCTTCTAAAGCGTTTTCTAGAAACTCTCTTTTACCTTTATCAGGGATAGCTTCAATGCGTTTCTCGATTACGTTATTGTAAATTGTAAAGCTTTCTTGATTCGACTTCCCCCAATTTTTCCAATTCTCTTCGCCCATAATTGAGCGAACAATTTTTGAGAAACCACTATCAGGATTCTTTTTTAAAGTCCGCCTGGTAGATTTAAACTTTTCAACCAAAGCAGCATTAATTAAAGTCTGAAAAGCGCTTCTAGAAATTTGATTAACGCTTCCTAATATTTCACTTCTAATATCATCGTCTAAATCACGCATGATTGCTGCTCCAACAGCGGGATTAAAAGCAAAGGCAACTGCACCAGGGAGAGCACCGCAAACTAGATACCCCATAGCGCTACCAACAGCTTCCCCCAGCAATCCGTAAAAACTTTCAATTTTAGCTACCAATTCAGCATCTAACTCTGTATCTGACTTATTAATATTAAAATTAATAATAAAGTTCGTAGTTCCAAATATTAAAGAGACTATTTGAGTTACTGAGATTGCTAGAAACCCACCGCCTATCATAGTTGCAGTTAACGCCCCTACCGTTCCTAAAGAAGCTAGACCTGCTAGAGCATAACCACCAACTGCAAGAATTGCGCCTCCAGTAAAAGCGGCAAGAGAGCCGAGTGCATAATTTCTAATACCTAAAATTACGTTTCCAAATCCTTGTTGTTTTTGCGTAGCGCTTAAGCGATTGTACGATTCGTTGGCATTATCGGCAACCGTCGCCAAAACTCCAGCCACAGGAGAAAATTGTCTTAACATCGCAAGTCCTACTTGCTTGCCAATTGATTTTAATTTTTCAAGAATTATTGGTAATGGCATAGTTCAAATTACTTTATTTGGTTGTTTAGGATTAACAATTGAAGTGCGTTTAATTTTTATTCTACGTTTTTTATCTTTAGTCTCCTCCTCAAAATTATTGACTACATTTTCCAAACGTTCACAATAAGCATCAAACTGCTTAAATTTCTTATCTCTAATTTTTTGTCCCCGCTTTAAGTCAAATTCCTCCTCTTTTTGTTGTTTTAATTTATCTCCTACTCTTCCTCCAATTGGTTTTTTACCAGCTAAAACTTCAGACATTTCTAACGTGTGGTTAACCTGCTTTTTTAGCTTGTTTAAAGATTTCTCTTCACTGTTAGCCATTATTTATCCGTTCTTTGATATAAAACCGCTCTAAGCATTGATGCCATTTGTAATAAATCTATCATTTGGTCATGAAAAGAACTGTCGCCAGTCCAATCCTCGTAAACGTATCTAACTTTCCCAGGTTTTAATAGATTTTTATGGTCTTCTGTCGTCTCAGTCGCAAGGGGCTTACCTTCCTTGTTTACTTGATAATTGGGAATGCTGACGCTAGAGCCATACTGTACTGATTTGGTTTCTGTAGGATAGTCTAAAAAATCTTGGATATCTTGAACAATTGCAGTACCTTTAGTCGCTTCTGCTCTAGTAGCAACAATTTCAAACAAAGCCTTAAATAACACTTCGGTTTGTGTATTATTCTGCTTTGCCATTTGTGCCACTAAAAGGGTGATTTCTTTTAATGTTTCCGCAACGTTAGGAAGTACTAAAGTCTTCTTTTTAGGTTTACCATCTTTACCTTTTTCACCAGATTCATATTCAATTACTTGATGAAACTCGCCTAACACCGCTGAATCTTGCTCGGACATCCAAGCAATAAATTCCGCGATAGTTTTAATTTTTCTTTTTTTATCACCGTTGATAAAGCCGAATATTTTAGAGAAAGCGCCTTCTTTATAAGGCTCGATCATCGTATCAGGAACAGTAATTGGGAAATTTTCAATTCCAACAATTCGATTAGCGATTTCAATTCGCTCGACCGCTAATTTTAAATAATCATTTAAGCTTTCGGGAGTTTTATTGGCTTTTTGAGCGCCTTTACGGTCTAAGTCTTCATCGAAAATTGTTACTGTTTTTGGTTCTCCAATTCGCTTAAGAATTAGCCTTAAAAGTTGGTCGTTTTGTTCGACGTTCGGACAGCATTGCATATACGGCGGTGGGGGGGGAGGTGGATCTGGGGGCAGGGGAGGATAATGGCAGCTTCTATCGTCAGAGGCGCTGTTTAATATAGTCACTTCCGGTTTTCTGCTAGAAGTTGTTATCCGAGAAAATAATTCGGCCATAACTAAATTAACCGGATCGAAAACGGTAATGTATTGCTGGCTAATCATGTAAACCGGATAGCTGTACTGACCGAAAGGAGGTTGAAGACTGGCGCAATCGTGATTAACTTCTAGCCGAAACAAAAACTCCTGTCGAATTTGTACTCCGTTAATCTGAAAATTATTGCCAAACCCTGTAGAATTTGCCGATTCAAGGACTTGTTGTTTTGACTTAAAAGAAGGGACGCATTCCATGTACTTGTTCGCACAAGCATCTACACCTACAGGAATTTCTAGCGCAATAGTTCTTTCTGTTAGCGGATCTACGCCATATCCGAGCAAAAGGTAGCCAAAGGCAACATGTAAGGTTAACTGTCCGCAATGACCGTAATTTGTGGGGACAAAAGGTGGTGGTTTCTTTACTGGTTCTATTACTGGCGGTAGCGGAGGTGGAAAATAGTTTTTTATTTCTGTAAATGGAACTGGACAATTGGGATTTCTTCTAATAAAATCAATCCCTAAGCTATTAATTCTTATTCCATTGTTACAGCCGTCAAAATACCAATCAACATCAGCGTCATCTTGCCAACCGCGAGTTTTCGGACGCGGATTGGGGGCAAACAATGGCTGGTGGTTAAAAGGATTCTTGAAAGGAATATTTACTTCTGGCAAATTCGGGTCATTTCTTAAAGGCTTAAAACGTTCTCTTACCATTACTAAATCTTACGGACAAATTATATTTTGGTTTATTGGTCAAGTGATTGTATTTATCTGTCATTATCTCCAAATCAACGTTGCCATAGATTTTGTAAGGGATTTTAAAATCTTCCGGGTCATTAACAACTTCAAATATGAGTTCAAAAGGATTTTTCAACATTTTTAATCCAACCCAAATAGGAAGTTTAAGCCCACACCTGAGTTGTTACCACTTGCAAGTCTTATTACTCCACTCGGTTCTACTTGTATCCGAGAGGTTCCCCCGCCCGCCCAGGTAGCAAGTAGCATTATTTCACTTGGTCTATAACCAACAGGCAAAGTAGTTATTATTTCATTGGCAACCAAAGCAGTAGATTTCTTAGTTACTCCCTTTACTTCAATTAAACCCCCTATAAATTTGCGACACTGGGGAACCGTGTAACCGATGCCGTAGTTAGACCAACCAGCGCTTAGGGATAAGTTTTGCCATTCAGTCGGTAAGTGCTGATGGTTTGTGGGTGATTTGGTATCCAGCGCTGCTTGCAAGCCTTCAATTAGTGCGATCGCATGAGTATGGGTTAGCGGAGACTTGGCATCCAGCGCCGCTTGTAGTCCTTCGATTAATGCGATCGCATGAATGTGGTTAAAAGGGGACTTGGCATCCAGCGCTGCTTGCAAACCTTCAATTAGTGCGATCGCATGAGTGTGGCTGGTGGGGGACTTGGCATCCAGCGCTGCTTGCAAGCCTTCGATTAGTGCGATCGCATGAGTGTGGCTGGTGGGGGACTTGGCATCCAGCGCTGCTTGTAGTTCTTCGATTTCTTGGTTAGTATTATATATTGGCATAAGTTATTGTGTTTAAATCACTTAAAGTAATGATTTTAAGTGATTTATAAATATTTAAGACGTGAATTCTCGGTAAATTATTTCTCCATTTCCTGAAACAGCACGTGCGTAAAAAGCTCCAGTGTAAATTGCACCCGCTGTAGGCATTTCGTAAATTCCATTGGGCTTTAGCATAAACATGTAATTTGTAGCATCAAGTATCCCCTCGTAAACATCAAAATAAACATTGCTGCTGTGAGTATTTGTAATCGTCAACCCACGTCTATCATGATTCTCTTGTATTACTTCCTCAACTGTCGAGTTAACAGAAGCTTGCCCAATATTAACATTTTCTGCCTTAATTACTACGAAAGTACTGATAACAGATTCTGAAGGATTAAAGATTGGCATTTTTCTATTTCTAAAAAACTAGCTACACTCTACTCCAGAGACAGACGAAATGTCACTAGTAGAGATTGCAGATATAGACCCAAAATAAGGCTTGTCTAAATCAAAGCTACCAGCAGGAGTCAAATATAATCCTTTCCCTAAAGTTGCTGAGTCTCCTAAATTTAAATAAATTGAGTTATTGCCATTATTGGTAATCGCTAAATATTTCCTTAAGGGGTTCGCCCCAAGAATAACAGTACTTTCTACTTCAACTAATTTCTCAAAGTCAATAGTGCTTTGAATTGTCGCGTTGCTATCAGTGGCTATCTCTTGCACGTAGGAACCGTGGATCGTAACTAAATCTCCAGTTTGTAGCGCACCGTAACCAACGTCTTGGATCTGTACACCAATACGCCCGTTCTCTCCTAGCTCAATTGCTAAATTATCAGTTATTAAGTCCATTAAATTGTAAATCCGGTAGGGGTAGCCAGAGGGATTGAGCAAACTAATTGCTCCTACCTGATACCAATCTGTTTGATTATCCGAGATATACAAATTTAACTGCTTCCTTGCGCTTCCCCACTCAATATCTAAAGTTTTATATAGTTTATCAGTTTCACTATCCTCAAGCTGAAAATTAGGCAATTTGACAGGTGCGAGACTGCTAATTTTGGCATGAGCCTTAAGATTTTTAACGAAAGCGTTGACACTGACGATCTGACCGGGATAATTGCCGACTAAAGTATTTGAAAAAACTGGGATTATGCTTTGTCCTGTAGCAGAATCAAGGCTTTTGACAATAGTTTTAGCTTTATTGAAAGTTGAAATTACCACTTAGTCGAATAAAAGTAACAAGCTTGTTTTAACTGAAAAGCTTTTTGATGTAAAGACAATTGTTAAGCTTCGTTACATTACAAAACCGAGTTAAAATGTTAAAAAATTTGGGAAGAGGCTAAGAAAGAGCAAGCTTATATGTATTACGAACTTACGCCTAAAGAATTTGAAACACTTACTCTTGTAGGTCAAGGTAAAAGCAATAAAGAAATTGCCGAAATACAAGTAGTTTCAATTCGCACTATTGAATCTCATGTTTCCAGTATTTTGAGGGAAACAGGTTGTGTCTCTCGTAACAAGCTAATAATTCTATTTCTTAATAGTAAAGATAAATTTATTCCCAGAGCATACAAAAGAACTTCAACTATAGAAAAACAAATCACTCAGCTTTTCATTGAAAGAAGTGGAATACTGCCTTCCTCAACAGCCGTGGCTATTACGGGAGCCAGTCGCGGGTACGCTTCAAATATTATCCAAAAATTACGCAGGATTAAGAATTCTCAAGTTTTATGCAAATAAGTATGTTATAGCCAAATTGAAGCGATCGCTTTTTTTACTTGTTCGGGAGACACCTCTAAATAATATACGCGGTAAGTTAAATCGACTTTTATTAGCTAAGACTAAAATTCTTCAATAAACAATCACGTTAGAGATTCATCGCTTAACGAAACATTTGGATAATCCGGATGTGAGTGAAGCTTGCGGTGATAGGGGCACTCCCAATCGCAGTCTTCACTCCCAGTGTCGTGGCAGCCGTAACCGGGTTGAAAGCCACAATCGAATTCAACGTCCCCGTCGTCTTCTTCAATGAAATCGTCATAGTCGTCGTCAGGAAACCAGCTATGACCGTAGGTTTGACAAGTGTAAAGCTCTTGCAGTGGGTCGTAGCTGATGGCGGTTGAGGGGCAGACTTGGCAAATCATGTTTCTAACTTGAATTCGTTGTCTCCAGCTACTCGGATGCGATCGCCCGTCGGAGTTTCAAAAACGTACCAGCTATTAACTGGGTGTTCCGGAACTTCCACGCATTTGCAGCCCTGAACCCAAATAACTTCTGGCTCTAGCATCGTCCCAATTATCTGCTCAACGCTATAGCGCCGCGATGGATGCTTTATGGCTTCATGAATGCGATTTGTTATTTCTTTAGTCGCAAATTCTTCAGCTTCAGCTTTCTTGCTAATCGATCCGAATTTACGGCTGGTGATGCCGTTAGCGAGATGGAATTCAAATCGACTTTCAATCCGACCATCCTTTTTGCGGATCTTCTGGGGTGTAACCAGGCAGGTGGAAGTTCCCAAAGGACTGTCAATTTTCACTTCAAAAGGTTGGGGGAGTGGCAAGCTGGTGCGTGGGCAGGTATTTTCTGTTGATTTGGGTGAGGGGTTAGACTCTTCACCCTTGTTTTCACCCTCAAAAATAAAAGTTGGTTTTTGAGGGGGATCTAGGGGGATCGAGTTGAGAATATTTTCTTGAAAGTATTGCGCTGGCTCGTTTGCAACTCGATCCCCCTCGTTTTTCACATTTAGATTAACTGTATGATTGTTTACATTCGTTTCGACGATCCCCCTAGATCCCCCTAAAACATCAACATTTATTTTTTGATAATCGTCTTTTTGAGTACTTACATCAGAAGTTACATCGCCTTGGACGATCCCCCTAGATCCCCCTAAAATATCAACTTTTATTTTTAGTTGTTGCCAGAGGCGAACCCATTCTCCGTTGACATATTTTCGGATTTTTTGCCAGTTAAGACAGCGGAGGATTGCAGCGATTCGCTTTGTAAATCCCATATCTTGCCTTTCCGTCTCAATATTGAGATGCCTGAAGATTTCATCAAGCGTTACTTCAAGTTTGTTTCGGACAAAACTCTGGATCTTTTCGTGCCAGGGGTCTTCCGTCTGGTAATCCTTGTTCATTTCCTCTTGACGTGTTAAGTCTTCCCAGTCCAAATACCACTTTTCACCGGATCTGTAGAGAGCGTAGGCAGCTGCCCAAATCCGGTCTCTTTCTTCCTCTAGTTGGTCTATGGGAATTCGCTTGGTAGCTGGAATAATCCAAAAACGTCGGCTTCCTGTGGGGTCTGAAAGAATTTCTTGCTCGTTCGTTGTACCTACTAAAACCGACTGACGCGGATATTCTTTCAGCGAACGAGAATATGGGGTTCTAATCGGGTCTATTTTTGTGGTCATAAATTTTTTCAGAGACGAAACGTCTTTGCGTTTGTAAACTGTCTCGAACTCTGCCCACTCAAGCCCCCAAAAACGGTGTAGTTTCATCAACTCGTCTTTTTCGTTGGCGTCGCCTAATTCATCCGTAAACCAGTTACTGCCAAATAACTTTTCCCAAAAGGTACTTTTCCCGATGCCCTGACCACCTACTAAAATAGTTGCTTCGTCGTGTTTACACCCTGGTGACTTCACCCTGGCAACTGCTGCTATTAGCGTCTTTCTTAAATAAAGATTGTGTAGTGGCTCGTCTGTCCCAAAATAGCGAGAGGCTAAATCGTCTAAAATGCTCAAATCCGGTTGAGGATATTGTTGAGCTAACGTGTCTAGATAATCGGCAATTGGATGGTAAGTGTTTTCCTTTGCTAGATTTTCAACTATTGCTTGGGCATCTTGCATAGGGACATCAAGGTCGAATTCTAAAGCGATTCTCAGGCGAACTTGATCAAGGTCAAGAGGCTTGTCTAATAACTCAATCTGAGTTTTTAACTCGTTGTATCTTAGTTCGTGACCCCAGCCGAGTTTAACTATCTCCATGTAACGAGCAACTTTAGAGCGTTTGGTGTTCTTAATTTCTTCTAGCTGTTCGCGCTCCTTCTCCTTTATCTGGTCGTGCCACTCTTCGATTGTTAGGGCTGAATCGACTAGGGCGTTAAAGGCTTCTTCTCCCTTAGCAGCGATAAAATCGTCCATCCCCTTTAACTCACCAGGGGGAAGTTGAACAACCATAACTTTAGAACCAGTAGCAGCTAACTCGCGTGCCATTGCAAGCAAAGCTGTTTGCACTTGGCGTTTTGTCATTACATCATTGTCAAAGGCAAAGTAAAAAACTCTGCCAAGTCCTGTGAACAACTCTAATGAAGGGTGCAATCGTCCTTTTTTTCTACAAGTTGAAACGCCAGGGATTGAGATTGTGGCGTGTCCAATAGATAAACCCGCGCCGGCTTTTTTAGCTCCTTCCGTTAAGAAAACTGGCTCTGTCTTGTCTTCTATAACACCCTTCCAATATTCCTCAATTCCAATATTAAGAAATAGCGGAGCAGCGCCGTACCCACTAGCACTAAGATATTTCTGCTGTTTACCTTCTTTGTTGAGATAAGGAGTGTCCGGCTTAACTTGAACACCTAACAGCGTCGGTTCGTCAGTTAAGGGGTCTATCCCGCTTACAGCCCAGCAAGGGACTAAGTTCTCAGAGTGCTTATGGCGACGTTTATTGTTTCTGTTTAGAAGCTTGTCAACTTCTAGGGAGTCATGAATTGATTTGACGTTTTTAGAGATTATGAAGTATTTAACAGCGCTAGATTCCCATTCTTTAAAATGATGAGTATCAATGTGCTTAGGCGCTTTTGTGCTAGAATTAAGGCAGGTATTAAGATTATTCATTATTTATCCTTTTTTGATTTTGAGTAGCCCTTGCTACTTTTTTTTTCAGGGTAGATGTTGAGTAACTTGATATTTGTTGGTTGTTCATAGTTAAAAAGGGATATTGTCGATAAGTTTTTCTTCGATAATTTCGCCTTCTTTTCTTCTGGCTTCAATGAAGTCCAGGCAAATAGTCCAAGGGATATCTAATGCCAGTTTCGGACGATGGAAACTTATTTGGATCAGTAGAAACTCGCAACTGTACTTTGACCAGCGAACATCTACTTCTATAGGTGGATGGTCGAAGGACAACTGACACTCTCGAAAATAAGGAGAACGGACTGCCGCCCAAAACCAAATTCTCGCGAGTAAAACCAGGCGCTTAAGTTCTGTGACAACCTGAGGTGTTTGCATTTTCTTTGCTTAAACTTTAATTGGTAATGCACCCTCGTGAATCTTTTAACAATCCCGCGATCGCCTTCTCCCATCCCAGAAGCGCGATCGCTTTTTAATTTCTCAGGAATCGTCGCGAAAACGTTCGTCGAGCTTGCCACTCGCCACGTCTTTAGCAGTCGCAATTATAATATCGGGCGATATTTTGCCGCTGCGAGAAGCAGTTTTGAGTATGGCTTTTACCCCACGTCGGTTAAATTCGGCTTGAACTTCGACAAGTTCCAGCGCCCGTCGGTAATCGCCTATATCTTGAGGCAGGCAAGGGTAAACAATTTCTTTTACTTCTGGGGATGCGGTTCTGAGGTGTTGTAAAAGGTGTTTTTTGGCTTGTTGTATTGGTGGTTTCATAGTTATTAGAAGCGCGATCGCGTGTTTATTTGGGGTTACTCTTGCTCTTGTTCTTCAGTCAGGAGAAATTTAAGTTTTTCAAAATGTTCGCTGACTTCTTCAAGGCACATCCGGGCATCGCTGAAGTCGAAAGGGCTGGAGTTGACATCCGACTCTAAATCTTCTGCGGCTTCTCGTAAAGATACCGCTGCTTTTTTAATTTCAAAAATCAGGTCGGCAATTAAATCTTCCATTTTTTTTATTGGTTGTTGGTAGATCGTTTTTGGTGGGTGAGAGGGAACACTATTAGTACCAGGCGATACCTGGGAATGGCGTTAACTGAGGATTGATTGTGAGTAATAAAATCGACTTGAGGGATGACGACGTAGTGTCTATGTCGCTAGATAAAAGCGTTACAAAAACTTCAACAGCAAAAGTTAGTGAAATTAGAACATCATTAATAGGTTATTACCTTCAGCCTTGTAACCAACGGTGGTTATCAAGCGGTGTGGACTGTGAAGTTTTACTAGTTAACGGTGGAAAATGGAGAAAAGGTAAAATCCGGCTTCGATTCGAGTTTGTTCCAAACGAGTTGGCGCAACCTCAGTCGGAATCTCCTCTGGACGAGTTTCGCCAATTGGAAGAGATGATTACTAATTTTGTGCCTTAACTAACTTTGCTACCTGATAGCAGGTAGCAACCATGACAAAGCCGTCCTACCTTTGAGGTAGAACGGCTTTATTCGTCGATTTCTTCAGATTGTTTCTTTAGTTGTTCTCGAAGCGTTCTGTATTCTTCAACCCTGGATTCAAGACGCTTAATTTCAGCGTCTAAACGCTTTGCTTCTTCTCGTTTAGTCGCCATCTGATCAACACATTCGCCGATTAGATGGTCAAGTATTCCCCCATCATCTGCTGTTCCGAGGGCGAAGATACCTGATTGCGAGCCACACGCTCTAGTATTTCGCTCTTGCTGATTCCCAGCATTTTTGCTTGTGCTTCCAGCAATTCTACCCCCTCCGGGGAAATTGTCAGAGTTAGCTTCTGCTTTCTCTGACCATGTAACGGCTTCCTCATTTTTTGTACCCATCTACTACCTCCCATTTTACACGTGTACTATATTTACATTTAGCACGTGTGCTATTAAACTATATTAGTTGTACACGTCTACAATAGAAATTGCAACACTCTCACACCCCCAACCGCAACCAGACAGAGACAGCAGCCTGTCAGCCCAAAGTGGCGTAACCCAAAGACCTGCTAGCGGTTAGTCGGTGCAGAGATGCCCAATGCCCATAACCAACAACCAAGGAGAACCCGCCATTGAGTAAATTCGTTGAAATCCTAGACAAAGACAGAGATCTAATAATTATCGACTTGGAGTCAGTAACGCACGCGGCAAGAAGTCACATCGGAGTAACGGTCTACTTCCGAGACAGCTACTATGTCGTACTTACAGAAGAAAATGCCGACGCCCTTTGGGAAGTCTTGTCAGAACAGTCTTTGAAGCTTTATCAACAACGCCAAAAGGAGGACAAAAAATAAGGGCTTCACCGCGAAGCCCAAGAGCGTTAACTATCTTGTGAGAACACCATTATGGCAACAAAACTATGAAAATAAAAACCCTTCATGCCCACTTCCTTATTTCCCTTGGTAACTACAGCAATGAACGAGTCGGTTTTTCCGTCGG
>NZ_JTCM02000144.1 GCF_000817785.2 Hassallia byssoidea VB512170
ACGACAAATGTGGACAGCCTTGTTTTGTAGATCCTCGATCCCCCACGACATTTTTGATTGAAGGCTGTCCACATTTGTCTAGGGAAGGATTCGCCCCTCAACCCTTGTAAACACAGAGGCGGTAAAATAGTTCTATTTTCAAAGCTTCAAAAAACGAACTATGATAATGCATCCGATCCAACGTGCATTTGCTAACCGCGACGCTCTCAAAGTTATCAGCGGCTTAAATAACTTTGATGCCGATCGCACAGCCGCTATTGTTAAAGCAGCCGATCTTGGTGGTGCTACTTTTGTTGATATTGCCGCAGATCCAGCTTTGGTTCAATTAGCTAAAAGTTTGACAAAGTTACCAATTTGTGTCTCGGCAGTTGAACCAGAAAAATTTGTTCAAGCTGTTGCTGCTGGTGCTGATTTAATTGAAATCGGCAATTTTGATTCTTTCTATGCTAAAGGACGCCGCTTTGAGGCTGAGGAAGTTTTAGCGCTGACGAGCGAAACTCGCGCCTTACTGCCAGAAATCACCTTATCTGTCACCGTTCCCCACATCCTGACACTGGATAAACAGGTACAGCTAGCCGAGGAATTGGTGAAAGCAGGTGCTGACATTATCCAAACCGAAGGTGGTACTAGCAGCCAACCCACACACCCCGGAACTCTAGGATTAATTGAAAAAGCTGCTCCCACTTTGGCAGCAGCTTATGAAATTTCTCGTGTAGTATCAGTGCCAGTATTGTGTGCTTCCGGCATTTCTAACGTCACAGCACCATTAGCGATCGCTAGCGGTGCAGCTGGTGTTGGCGTCGGTTCCGCCATTAATCAACTTAACAGCGAAGTCGCAATGATTGCTGCTGTGCGTGGTTTGGTGGAAGCTTTAGCGACTGCGATCAAAGTAGGGAGTAGGGAGTAGGGAGTAGGGAGTAGGGAGTAGGGAGTAGGAAGAATTCAACTTTTCAATATCCCCCACTCACCACTCACCACTCCCCACTCCCCTATTTTTTACGCTAAACAATCCTTCAACGCATAAATTACTTGGTCTTGCTGTTGTTGTGAAAGTTCTGGGAACATGGGCAAAGATAAAACCTCATTGCAGGTTTGTTCTGCAACAGGCAATTGTCCTGCCCTGTAGCCCAGACTTTGATAAACTGGCTGTAAATGTAAAGGGTGGGGATAATAAATCATCGTACTTACACCTTGTTCTTGCAACCGATCGCGAACCCAGTCGCGATGTTTAGCGCTGGAACCATTTCGCCCTTCAGATAGTACAAGAATTGTGTATTGATTCCAAACGCCTGAACCACCAGTTAATTCTTGAGGGGGGATGATACCAGGAATTTGGCTGAGTAACTGATGGTAACGTTGGGCGATCGCTCGTCGCTGATTATTCCAACTATCAAGATAACGCAGTTTAATTTGAAGAATAGCCGCTTGTAAAGCATCCAAGCGACTATTTACGCCTATTTCCTCGTGAATATAGCGATTTTTACTACCATGCTCTTTTAATACTCGCAGCTTGGCAGCAATTTCTGGGTCATTAGTTGTTATCGCTCCCCCATCACCGCAACCACCAAGATTTTTAGTTGGGTAGAAACTAAAGCAACCGATGTGTCCAATGCTTCCTACTCTTTGCCCTGCCCAACTTGCGCCTGTAGACTGGGCGCAATCTTCAATTACTATTAGATTGTGAACTTTGGCTAAATCCATCAAAGCAGTCATATCCACAGGTTGTCCAAACAAATGAACTGGGATAATTGCTTTCGTTTTGGGTGTAATTGCCGCTGCTATTTGCTGCAAATCCAAATTATAGGTAGTAGCGTCAATATCAACGAAAACTGGCTTTGCACCCACAGCGCTGACAACTTCTGATGTCGCAATAAAAGTAAAAGGTGTAGTAATCACTTCATCGCCAGAACCAATTCCCAAGGCTCGTAAGGCTAAGTATAGCGCATCAGTCCCAGAGTTACAAGTTACACATTGACTCACACCATGATAAGCGGCAAACTGTTGCTCAAAGCTGGCAACTACAGAACCGCCGATATAACGTCCAGAAGCCAAAAGTTCTAAAACAGCCGCACTCACTTCTGCTTCAATGGTGCTGTATTGCTGCTTATTATCAAAGGCAGGGATAGAATTTATGCTTTGGATCATGAGTTTTCATTTTATTTGAATATTGGTGACTGGGGATTAGGGACGCTTGGACTATAAAAAATGAATGATGACATAATTCTGCTCCAATCCCTAATTCCCAATCGCTGCACGAAACACTTTGACGGTCAATTTTTGCGCTTTTGAATTGTTGATCGAAAAGCTATTTAAAGACTGTCGAACAGAAACCGCCTAAGTAAGGGTTTTTACTTAGGTTTATAATTGGTAAAGCTACCAATCGTTGGCATAAAGGGTGATATATATCAACCAAGATCCAACACCTTGAATTAAAGTTCCAAGTGTGTAGGCGAATGAGCGAAAAAAATTTCAAAAGGTAGAAAATCCATGCAGGATTTGATCAAGTTGGATTTGGTTGATTTGGTTATGGCTGTAGGATTAATGGCGATCGCCATTGGTTTATCTGCGCTTTCGAGACTAGGACTAGAATTAAACTTAGCCCTCGCTACTGGGAGAACCATCCTACAACTACTTGTGTTGGGATACGTTTTAGACTTCATCTTTGCTTTTAATAACCCTTGGGCAGTTTTGGGGATTTTGGCAATAATGCTGACGATAGCAGCGATTGTCGCACGAAATCGCATCAGTCAGAAAATACCCCAGGTTTTGCCGTTAGTCTGGGGAGCAATTTTCATCAGCACTTTTATCGCACTGTTTTACACCAACTTCTTAATTATTCAACCAGAAAGATGGTATGAACCGCAGTATTTGGTTCCTTTAGGGGGGATAATCTTAGGTAATGCCATGAATGCAGCGGCGATCGCCGGGGAACGTCTTGTTAGTACAATTAACTCCAGCCAGCTAGAAATTGAAACCCACTTAAGCTTAGGGGCAACACCTATGCAGGCAATTACTCAATACCGCAAAGACGCCATCAAAGCCGGATTAATTCCCACTTTAAATCAGATGACGCTTATTGGTATGGTCGCACTACCACCAATCACCACCGGACAGTTGCTAGGTGGAGTAACTCCCCTTGATGCTGTATCATACGAAATTTTGATTATATTCGCGATCGCCTTCACCAACTTGCTGACAACTCTCTTAATTACTCGCGGTTTGTGTCGCCAGTTTTTTAACTCCACCGCGCAGCTGGTGAGGTGAGGCAAAGTGGGGGAGGGGAGGAGGGGGGACAAGGGGGACAAGGGGGACAAGGGGGACAAGGGGGACTCCTTAGAGAATATTTCTCCCTTGTCCTCCCCCTCTCCCTTGTCTCCCTTGTCTCCCCCCTCTCCCCCTCCCCTAACCTTCGAGCGATCGCGTATGCACTACTTGACCTTGGGCATCATAGACGATTAAAGGTAGGTTAGCGTTTTCACTAATGGCACTTAATGCTTCTTGCAATACTTGCAAATGATTGGTGATACCAGCAAAAGAACTTGGGTCTTGAGGATTGGCGTTAGCTAAACTATTTTGCAGTGCTTGTTCATACTCAGCGGTGATTTTGACGGTAATTCCTTTGTTGTTTATGGCGAAGGTGCAAATCCGAATTCTACTCGAACAAGTTTTCGCCAAGTCTGTGCGGGTTTGTTCCAAATTAAGCGCAATTTGGGCTTGTTGTTCTGCTTGTTTGAAAGCATTTGTATAAGGTTCAATCAAAAGTTGCGCTTGTGAGTAATAAAAGCTGTCAGCCCGAATCTGTTTGACGGTGTTCAAAGCTAGAGACCAGTTTGCCCGCGCTGCTTGCCATTGGTTTTGTTGCTGATATGCTTTGGCTTGGTTGGCTGTGTTAATAGCTTGTTGATAAGATTTGGCAGCTAATTGTTCAATAGTGGCGCGATCGCGTGCGGTTGCTAGTTTCGCTCTATAATCAGCTAGGAGATTTTGCGCTTCTTCGTATTCTGGGCTAGTCTTGGGAATAATAACCAAGGCATTAACTACTACCTGCCAAGTAGACTGCACTTTTTGCAAGTCTTTAAGAGATTTAACTTTAGTTTCCCACTGTGCAGCTACTTTGGCTACAGATTTTGCTGCTGCCAATTTTTTAGACCATTTTTCTTCATTAAGTAACTGCTGATTTACAGTTTGCAATCTCAGGCGATACAAGGATAATTTGCGCTGCACCAGTCCATAAAGTTCGTTTTCAGGATTGATACCTTCCAATGGTGCGATCGCCTGTCGCCAAAGTTGTTGTTTATTATGTAGTTCTCGTATATTATTTACCGGAGTTTGAGTTTTTAACTCGGCTATTGATGCTGATTGCAAAGCTTTGAGAACCAACTTAATTTTTTCTGACTGCCCTGATAAACTTGTAGAAAGTTGCTCTGCTTCTTGGTGTCGTGGCGACCAAGCAGGAATGTTTTTTAAGTTGGTGCTGGCTGTTTCAAATTGCGCGTGCAGTTTTGCTAATTCTTCAACAGACCTAGCATTGCGCGTTAATTGCTGGGATGATTTTTGTAAAGAAGCCGCTGTTTGTATCTCAAAACATTCAGACATTACACAAGGACGAGTCAACAAGTAAGCACCGGTGCCTAACAATGCAATTCCTGACAAAGCAGCACCCACTATAATCGGTTTGATTGAAGGCGATCGCTTTAAAGTTGTCACAAAAGACAAATCCTCAGCATCCGCCATCGGGTCAAACGCTTCCTCCTCCACAGTTGATGGAGAATAAATTAAAGAAGATAACGGAGAAATTTCTCCCCCTTCTCCCCCTTCTCCCCCATGTCCCCCATGTCCCCCTAGTCCCCCATGTCCCCCTAGTCCCCCTTCTTCCCCTTGTCCCCCCACTCTCACTATCAAAGAATGCTTTCTGTAAGGAAGTTTCTCGCCGACGATTCTGATAAAAATTTCTACTTGTTGGTTTCTGCAACCTGGAAGCGATTCAAGTGCTTCCTCTAGTACTGCGAAAACTTGCTGGGTAGGGGTTGTCACACTTAGAGGATGTTCAGTTAGAATCATTAGCTGGTCATTTTTGACAGCACACTTAACGCGGAAAAGTTCACCAGATAAGACTTCTGCACGTAAGTGTTCCTGCAAAATTGTTGCCAAAAGCTGTAAATCTTCTTGCTGGACTTCTACTTTCATACATCGATCCCGCTGGTCTTCTATATTGTTTTTACTATCTTCGAGTGTATAGAATGAATAACTTCCGTTTTTTGATTGCAAATGCACAGTTTGATCAACCACAGCCTTAAAGTCCGAACGAACAACTTTTTAACACAACTTACAATTTTTTACTAAAAATTAAACTTTCTTAAAATTTAATAATTCTTAAATATTGGGTTTTAACGTTTGGTTGTTGACTATTGACCGCAAATGTGAAGAGGCTTTCTGTGCCTGATTATATTGCAACTAAGGATTTCAGCCAAAGTAGTCGTAGCACAAGTATTCCTCACAAAATTCTTACTGAGACGAAACTATGTAAATTAGGTTTCTAAGGGCGTTTAACTCCGAAAAATCAGACTAACTAGAGGTAAGAGGCAAGAATGATTGTTTCATCTCATTCTTACCACTTGGTAGAGTGACTATTTACAACTTTAGCTTGGGTTAACGTGAGTAAATTTTAAAGCCATTGGAACATCTACATCCTTTCCAATACCTCAATTCCCAACAAGGAAAGTCCCAGTTTCAGGGTTTTAGCAGTTAAATCGCATAGCACTAACCTAGATGTCCGCAACGGTTCTTCTGCATCCAACACTCTAACTCCACGATCGCGATCGTAAAATACATTGAACTTCTGGCTTAGTTGAAACAAATACTCACACAGACGATTGGGAAGTAAATCTTGCTCGATCGCACTTATAACTTCATCCAACTGTAATATATGCTTCGCCAACGTTATCTCTGTTTCATGCTGCAATAAAACTTTCGCATTTCCTAACTGCTCAAAGTTAATGTCACCCTTGCGGCTAATTCCCTGAATCCGCGCATAAGCATACAACATATAAGGTGCTGTATTACCTTGGAGAGCCAGCATTTTATCATAACTAAAGATGTAGCTGCTGGTGCGGTTTTGACTGAGGTCAGCATATTTAACCGCACTGACACCAACTACTTCAGCAACTTTGTTAATAAAGTCTTCAGTTTCTTCACGCTTATCTTCTTGTAATCTTTTTTCTAGGTCAGCACGGACTTTGGCGATCGCACCATCTAACAAATCCTGCAACCGTACCGCATCACCAGACCGAGTTTTCAACTTCTGACCATCTTCACCCAACACCAAACCAAAGGGTGCGTGAACAAACTCTATATTATCTGTAATCCAACCAGCTCGCCGTCCCACTTGAAAAATCTGGGCAAAATGATTAGTCTGTTCTGCACCAACTGGATAAATCACTCGTTGAGCTTTATCTACCTTAACCCGATAACGAATTGCGGCTAAATCCGTAGCTGCGTAATTATAACCCCCATCCGACTTTTGCACAATTAAAGGTAGAGGTTCACCATCCCTATTTGTAAAACCTTCGAGAAAAACGCATTTGGCTCCCTGATTTTCTACTAACAGCCTCAGTTTGTCCAATTCTTCTACTACTTCAGGCAACAACGCATTGTAGAAGGATTCACCCCGCTCAATAAAGGGAGCAATCCCCATTAAATTGTAAATTACTTGGTATGCTCTACTAGATAGTTGACAGACAATTTTCCATGCTAGTAGAGTTCTTTCATCACCAGCTTGTAACTGTACCACCGCTTGTCGAGCAACTTCCTTAAACTCCTCATCGGTATCAAACCGTTTTTTCGCCTGACGGTAAAATGAAGACAAATCTCCTAAATCTAGTGTCTCATCGGTTGTCAGTGCTTCTGGATATTCGGTTTGCAAATAAGCGATAAGCATCCCAAAGGGAGTTCCCCAGTCTCCTACATGACTAATCCGCAGTACGTCATCACCGACAAATTCTAAAATTCGGGAAATGCAATCTCCAATTACTGCTGGACGCAAATGTCCTACATGCATTTCTTTGGCTATGTTCGGACTGGGATAATCGACAATTACCCGCTTTGGGTTTTTGGTGGGTGCTATCCCCAACCGGGGATCGCTCTGAATCGCGTTTAGTTGCGCTTCTAAGTAGGTTGTTTTCAGTTTTAGGTTAATAAAGCCAGGACCGGCAATTTCTGGAGGTTCGCAGATATCACTTACATCCAATTTCTCAAGGATAGCGAGTGCGATCGCTCTTGGTTGTTGTCCTAACTTTTTGCCTAAGGATAAGGATACATTCGCTTGATAATCACCAAACTTAGGATTATTTGTAGATACCAAAATTGGGTCTGTTTCGGCGTATTCCGCGCCAAAAGCCGCTCCCATCGCTTGTTGAAATTTTACTTTAAGTTGTTCTTGTGTAGCGTTCATGTTTAATTTACGGTTCTGCCAAATATCTGGCTTTTGTTTTAAGTTTCGGCTTACAGATGCATTGTAAGCCTTACCCCTACTTCCAGATACCTATGTAGTATAATATTACATTATTTGATTGCTGGGATGTGGGAGTGCGATCGCAACTCCTTAATATAAATCTTGAGCCTTGACAATGTATAGGACTTGCGTTCTACCCAAAATTTTTATTATATTATATGCCCAGACGTGATATCTACCACGATACTGTTAAACGTGCCGGGGAAAAAGCAGGCTGGACAATTACCCACGATCCATTTCCTCTGCAAATAGGTAACAAACGTTTATCTGCTGACTTGGGTGCAGAACGTATAATTGGTGCTGAGAAAGAAACAGAAAAAATTGTTGTTGAAGTCAAAAGCTTTGTGGGTGAGTCGGATGTCAAAGATTTAGAACAAGCGTTAGGACAGTATGTTTTATATCGTCAAATTCTTAATGAGATAGGTGAAGAGAGAGATTTATACCTAGCTGTTTCTCGACCAATTTTTAAGAGTGTGTTTAGCATAGAGTTAGGACAGATTTTGTTAAATAATAAAATTATGAAATTAGTTGTATTTGATGATGTAATAGAGGTGATAGTCAAATGGATACCCGATTAAGATATCAAGAAATAATAAAAAATCTTCTAAAGGAACATGCTCAATATCGTGCGTGTATACCTGATAGCTATGATTCGCAAGTTTTATTTGATGATGAGCGAGGACGCTATTTAGTTTTAGACATTGGTTGGAACGATGATAAATATCTACACGCAACACCGATTCATCTAGATTTAATTGATGACAAAATTTGGATTCAATTTGATGACACAGAGGAAGGTATTGCTAACGATTTATTAGCAGCAGGCGTTCCTAAAGATGATATTGTACTTGGTTTTCGCCATCCTAAAGTACGACAATATACAAACTTTGCAGCGAGTTAGACCAATTTTTGATGATTCGCGCCGATTATTTTTTTAGTTTTGAAGATGTGTAAGAGAATTACGAACTGACTTGTCAGTAGAAGCGCGATCGCTCTCATTCATATTTCTCTTTTGCAACATCAGTAAAATTACGATAAAAGTATTAATTGGTTGTAGTTAAAAAACTCTTATTTCCCTAATTGTGGGTGTTTAATTGCGATCAACTTTTCTTTGACCTTTTCATCTAAGACATTCATGAATAAGCTTTCAATTGATTGACTTTTTTATTGATTTAGTACTTTAATTTCGGCTTTTAAGGTGCAAATTATTAGGTAGCTTATCTTTTTAGTACTGTTATACTTCTCCCTGAATAATTTGGGACAACTCACTACGACTGCGATTTGCTTCTGACCAAAAAGCCACCAAAAAAATAATTAATAGTAGCATAGGTAAACCCACATGTAATGTAGTCTCATGAAGAGGTATGCTACCCGTTAAGGTTATAGAAACGAGTGTACTAAACCAGACTAAATACCAGAATCCTAAAGATGCCATTACAAAAGGATGTATGCTCATTTGTACATGAATCAAAGTTTGGTGAGATTGTACTTCAAAGCGTCCTCGAATCACTGGTAAAAATGAGTTGCGATAGTGAATTATGCGATTGATTCGGAAACCTTCTTCAGAAATGGTTCCTTGATAAGGGGCGTGTCTTGTAGAGAATCTAAATACTTTCGGTGGTTCAACTTTTGCATTCAGCCGTTGCAAAACTATCGGCAGTGAATCAGAGGTCGAAATTATCCAGGTATCGTAGGGTAGTATTTTCATAATGCATTGGGCTGCTGACTGATAATAAAACCGTGATAACCTGTCGGATAAATAACAATCAAATTCTTCAGCATAGGGTCTTGTTTTAAGTTTTCCCTTAATAATGGTTTTTCTAGCACTTGCTGATAAAGCGAATCTTGGCACAAGCGTACCAGAAAAAACTAGTGCGATTGGGCGTAGGGCGTCTGGCTAGGGCGTGAACTGGAGTTAGTATACTACAGAAATATGACCGTATTACATAATTGGAAAAATTGGCAGTGGCAGTGCGGTGTGTCAATAAAAAGGATTGTGGGCTAACCAAAATGGGTGGTAAATACAGTCAAGATGGTTTTTGGTGGTGGAGAATCTCCCATGATGGAGATATAGGTTGGGTTCGCGCTGATTATGTCTGCAATGACCCGCAATAATTTATTAGGAACCGTCGTAGAGACGTTCCATTGTCACGTCTCTACAATATATATGCCAACGTCAGACATGATATTATATCAATCTTTAATGCAATTCCCCGAAAGCGATCGCCCGTCCGATACTAACTTTAATTATTGAATTTTCATACTCAAATCTAACCACTTTGACTGCGTAATCGGCGCACTACTGGAAATATAATCTACACCGGTCTGAGCTATGAGGCGAAGAGTTTCTAAAGTCACATTACCTGAAGCTTCAATTTTGACGCGGTTATCTAAGTCGCGAATTATCTCCACCGCTTCACGCATCAAATCAAGAGGCATATTATCCAACATAATAATATCAGCTTTATGCTGTAAAGCTTCTTTCACCTGGTCTAAATTTTCCGTCTCAACTTCTATTGTTAGAGGATATGGAATTTGAGAACGGATGCGGTTAATTGCTTCGCCAATTCCTCCCGCAGCCGCGATATGATTATCTTTAATCATCACTGCATCATCCAAACCCATGCGGTGATTTATCGCTCCTCCTACAGCAGTTGCATACTTTTCTAAAATCCTTAACCCTGGTGTAGTTTTGCGCGTATCAACTAACTGAGCGGGTAAATCAGCTATTTCTGCTGTATATTTACGAGTTAGAGTAGCGATACCACTCAGACGCATAGCTAAGTTGAGAGCAACCCTTTCCCCGATTAATAATGCATCTAGTGAACCTTGCATTTCTGCGATTACTTCCCCAGGTTCGCACTGTTGCCCTTCAGCCGCAACAGCCACAAAGCTGACTTTTTGGTTTAAAAGTTGAAAGACTCTCGCAGCTATTGGTAAGCCGGCTATCACTCCTGATGCTTTCGCCACCCATTTGGCTTGTCCTTCTATTGTATTCTGGGATAAAAGACTTTGGGTTGTGCGATCGCCTCTCCCAATATCTTCGATTAACCAGCTTTGTAACAATTGATCTAATATCAGAAATGGCGGTAATACAGGTGTTGAAATTTTCATTATTTAAATAAAAGTAATGTTTATAGAATAACTTAAGAGAAATATTCGCTCTTTGATTAAACTCAGGATTTAGGCAGAATTATGGGAGAACGAACCGCAGAGAACGCAGAGAACACAGAGTTTAGGAGAGTTTGGGAGAGTTTTTACGCTGATTCTGTGAAGTTAAAGGCAAAATAGTTATATTGCATCTACATTTTTCTTTCCATGAATACTATTCCCACTTTACACAATTACATTAATGGTCAATGGTATGCATCTACTGCTACAGAATACTTAGAAGTTATCAATCCAGCAACGATAGAGATATTGGCTAAAGTCCCTTTATCGCCAGCATCTGAAGTCAATCAAGCTGCTGATGCGGCAGCGTCCGCTTTTGTTACATGGCGACGCACTCCACCGTCGGAACGGGTACAATATTTATTTAAATTGAAGAATCTGTTAGAAGAACATTTTGAGGATTTGGCACGGACGATTACTTTAGAATGCGGTAAAACGTTGGCTGAGTCTAAAGGTGAAATGCGACGTGCGATAGAAAATGTAGAGGTTGCTTGCGGTATTCCGATGATGATGCAGGGAACTAATTTAGAAGATGTGGCAAAGGGTATTGATGAAATGATGATTCGGCAACCGTTGGGAGTTGCTGCGGTGATTTGTCCTTTCAATTTTCCGGGGATGATTCCATTTTGGTTTTTGCCGTATGCGATCGCCTGCGGGAATACCTACATTGTCAAGCCTTCGGAAAAAGTGCCGCTAACTATGCAAAAAATCTTTCAGCTTCTTGAACAAACAGGTTTGCCCAAGGGTGTAATTAATTTAATCAACGGTGCGAAAGAAGCTGTAGATGCAATTTTAGATCATCCGAAAATTCGCGCAATTAGTTTTGTTGGTTCTACACCAGTCGCTAAATATATTTATAGTCGTGGGGCAGCCAATGGAAAACGCCTCCAATGTCAAGGGGGCGCGAAAAATCCGATTATAGTCTTGCCGGATGCAGATATGGCAATGACTACCCGGATTGCGGCTGATAGTGCTTTTGGTTGTGCCGGACAACGTTGTTTAGCTGCTTCAATTGCGGTGACAGTGGGAGAAGCGCGTCATACATTTACTTCCGCGATCGCCGAAACTGCAAAAAACCGGATTGTCGGTAATGGTTTAGACCAAGGTGTAGAAATGGGACCAGTAATTGATGTCCGCAGCAAAACGCGGATTGAAAGTTTAATTGAAAAAGGAGCAAATCAAGGGGCAAAGTTATTAGTAGATGGTCGCAGTCCTCAGATTACGGGCTATAAAAATGGTAATTTTATTCGCCCAACGATTCTGCAAAATGTAGATCCAGTTGGTGAAATTGCCCGCACAGAAATTTTTGGTCCGGTACTGAGTTTAATTCACTTGAATAGTATTGATGAAGCGATCGCTTTAGTTAATAGCGGTCAATACGGCAACATGGCTTGTTTATTTACTACCAGTGGCGCAGCAGCTCGTAAATTCCGCTATGAGGCAGAAGCTGGTAATATCGGCATCAACATTGGTGTTGCCGCACCTATGGCATTTTTTCCCTTTAGCGGTTGGAAAGAAAGCTTTTTTGGTGACTTACACGGGCAAAGCAATCACGCAGTAGAATTTTTTACTCAAACGAAAGTAGTAGTTGAACGCTGGCGCGATGAATGGGCGCGGCAGTTTTAAAATAAGTATGATTTCTTGCCACAAAATGACAAAGGAATTACTGAGTGATGCTTTTGGTTTACTCAGTGAATTCCTGAAGGAAGACGAATACTATCTTGACAGTAGCAGTGCTTACGGTGATGGTGGTAATGATGCTTTACAAAGCGCTCTGGAACTGTTTTTGCAACACCCAGAAATCGGCTTTGTCTGGCTGGCTTATGATGACACAAAACCTGTTGGCGTTTGCGTAGTTTGCTTTGCCATCTCTACGTCTATAGGGGCAATTGTAGCAAAACTTGATGATGTATTTGTTACAAAAAATATGCAAAACCAAAAAGTTGGTTCCACACTAATTACTTCTCTCAAAGAAGAACTACGCCTGTTAAATATTCGCCGAATTGATACGAGTGTTCATTTACACAATAATGCGGCACGTCGTTTTTACGAAAAACATGACTTTTTGCGATTAAATGAAGAACGATTATCTTGTCAGCTTTAACACATCAAAATAATATCATGGGAGCGCAAATCACACATACTGTAGAGACGCCTCTGCGCGGAACGTCTTTACGACGGTAGCGATGTTTTTATTACTCAGTTGATAAAAAAATTGGTTACGGATTCTGGAATCGGAATTTTCTGGTGGGTATTTACCTCAAGAGTAAAACCAACTATATAACTTATCTCCATGAAATATCTTACCCCAGAAATAATTCGAGCTATAACCCCCATGTTTATTGCAAGTGTGGGAGCCATCATTGGTGTTGCTGTTTTATTCTCACCAGGCATTAGTGATGCAAAAACGTCTGCTGGTTTTGGTCTTGCTGGAACGGCGATCGCTGGTGCGGCTGGACTTGCTCAAAGTAGCAAAAATGAGCCGGACTTTTCAGTGAAGAAGCAGGGGGACAAGTTGGAAGTTGAAACCCCAGCCTCTGAGCATAGTGACAGAGATTAATTTTTTGGGCACTCAAGTGATGTGAAATTCGTCACAGTACAGGTTTATTGACCAACGTGCATTTAGTGATAATTTTGACAAAAAGTTGATCTAAATGCAGGTAATTGGAGGAGAAGAACGTGAAAACAGCGGTTATTGCCAAAACACTAATTACATCGTTTAGTTTATTAGCTTTACTTGCCCCAGGTCGAGCATCCGCTCAAATCGTTCCCCAACCGTGGGTTTCTGTTGGTAGCCAAGAAGGTGATATAACTTATTCTGTAGGAGCGAGAGCTTTGAATCTAGGGGCTGAATTGGGATTTGGTCCTGACGGTTCTACTGGTGTAGATGTACTAAAATTCATTTCTTTGCCAGTGATTTCACCTTATGTAGGAGTTGGATTATATTCAGCAGATAAAGGTGTTGCCGTTTCTGGAGGTGTTCAGGTAGGCGCTACCGATAATCTTTTTGTTGGTGCGGGTTACAATTCTGTTCGCGGATTTAATGGACAATTGGGAGTAAGATTTTAGTTTTTTCTAATCTTATTTGTGTATAAAAAAGGGTCAAGATTGAAGAAGAAAGAAATTCTTCTTTCTTGTCCCATTTGCTTTATTTCAGTGCCTTTTTGACTAATTCTGGAATTTGAGAAGGACGTTCGGCTACTGGTACATTTGCTTTTTTGAAAGCGGCTAATTTACTTTTTGCTGTGCCAAAGTCAGGATCGCGTCCGATAACAGCTGCTAAAGTTCCTGTTTGACGCCAATGTTTTCCTGGTGGTGCGTGTGTGCCGGCGATATAACCAATAACCGGTTTATCAATAGCCTCAGCAATGTACCGCGCTGCAACTTCTTCGCTACCTCCACCAGGTTGACCAACTATAACGATCGCTTCTGTATTTTCATCTTCATCCAGAATTTGCAGCCATTGCAAAAAAGATGAACCCACGATCGCATCACTACCAATACTCACACTTATTGATTGCCCCAAATCAGCTCTTGTTAATTCCCAAGCGATTTCATAGGTGAGGGTGCTGCTACGACTGACGATTCCCACCGATCCTGGATTATAGAATTCACTAGGTTGAGTACCTAAGAGAATTTTGCCGGGGACGATGATTCCTGGACTATTTGGTCCGACGACCACAGTTTCTTTAGCTTCGGCTTTGCGAAGTAATTCCACCATATCCAAAGGTGGCACGCCTGCGGAGATGATAATTAATTGGCGGATATCAGATGCGATCGCTTCCAATGCTGCGTCCAGCACTTGGTAAGGGTGTACGCAAATAATTGTGGTATCAATTTGCCCCAATTCCGCTACCACTTCCTCTACTAAGTCAAATACCAGCAAATCGTGCAGTTGCTGTCCACCATATCCAGGATTGACACCACCTACCAAATTAGTGCCATAAGCTTTCATTTGAGCTACATGAGTTGCTGAGATGAATTCACTGAAGCCTTGAATTAACACTTTACTGTCTGGCGTTAAGTTCATAAAAAAGTTAGATAAGTTTGGTGCCACAGCAACGATTAGCCGCCGATATAGACTTGATAAATCGCCTCTATTAGATAAGCGCAAGTTTACATGTGGTTTGGATTAAATTTTATCCCTTCTATGGGGTTTCACAAACAATAGACACTCATTGACAGCCAACATCTGTAAAATGTCGTGGGGTGTTGAGGATCTAGTAAACGAACGCTTGTGCCATTTTTGTCCAGCATCGGACCTAGGG
>NZ_JTCM02000145.1 GCF_000817785.2 Hassallia byssoidea VB512170
GGCATTGTATCGGGATGCATTGGCATTGCATCGGGATGCATTGGCATTGCATCGGGATGCATTGGCATTGCATCGGGATGCATTGGCATTGCACTCTTATTGTGAAATTTAATTTGCTACGAATTAATGAAATGCTGTACTTAGTACACGTCAGCGTAAAAAAGAGTCCCAAATCGGAGAAAATAGTTTCTGTAAGGCGAAATCAAAAATTAGAAAAGGATGATGAAAAAAATTCGTGGTGTTTGGTTAACCACTGCTGCTAGTAATGTCTTGAGTTCCAAAGCAAATATCGTTGAGGCAATGAAACTCTTAGCAGACACTGGATTTAATACAGTCTTTCCAGTGGTTTGGAATAATGGTTACACTCTTTATCCAAGTGCTGCTTTAAAAAAGAACTTTGGAATAGAAATTTTACCTGCCTTTAAAGGAAGAGATATTCTCGCTGAAGTAATTGAAGCAGCCACACCATTAAAACTAGAGGTAATTCCTTGGTTTGAATATGGTTTTGCTGCTGCCTATAAAAACAATGGCGGGCATATCATCGAGAAAAAACCTGAATGGGAAGGTAAAGATAAAAAGCAACAACGCCTCATCAAAAATGATATAGTCTGGATGAATTCCCTCGATCCAGAAGTTCAAAATTTTGTGTTAAATCTCTTTTTAGAGGTAGCAAAAAATTATCAAATAGCCGGGGTGCAAGGAGACGATCGCTTACCAGCCATGCCTTCAGAAGGAGGCTATGACAACAAAACTAAAGTATTGTATCGCAATCAATTTGGAGAAGATCCACCCTTAGACTTCAAAAATCCTCCTTGGCTTCAATGGCGGGCAAATATTTTGAATGACTTTTTGGCAAAGTTATATCGAGAAGTCAAAAAGATTAATCCAAACCTGATTGTTTCTATGTCTCCTAGTTCTTATCCTTTTGGGTTTAATGAATATTTACAAGATGTACCTACTTGGATAAATCGTCAAATTGTCGATTTCATCCATCCCCAGCTATATACACAGGGTTTAGACGCATACAAAGGATTTGTCGATAATGTTGTGGATCGTTTTCAACAAAAAAACCTATCTAAAATATCACCAGGCATTTTAATTCGCTCTGGCAACTATCAAATTACTCCTGATACCTTGTGGGAATCTATTCGCCACAATCGTCGTTCTGGAATTCGTGGCGAAATACTATTCTTTTTTGAAGGTTTGAAGGCAAATAATCAAGCTTTAGCAAACTTCCTGAAAAGCAAAAACTATGCCAATTTAGTTTATCTCCAATATGGCAACATCGGGTCTGATGTTCAAGAACTCCAACAAAAACTAAAAGATAAAGGATATAAAGTTGGTAAAACAGATGGCAACTTTGGGTCATTAACAAAATTAGCAGTTGAGAAATTTCAGAAAGATAATTTACTCGAGCCAGATGGAGTATTTGGTCCAGAAAGCTATGCTAAGTTGATAGCTAATAAGCTGTAAGGCTTTTAATTTTATCGTTGAGGCTCCAGAAGAAGAGGGGGAGAAAGTTTGAGGCTTTTGTTCCAAATTTTAAGCATCGCAATACGTCAGTTGTCTGATATACGCTTTGACTTGCAAATCAATACCCGTAATCGCAGTACCTACGACTACTGCGTATGCCCCTAAATCTAAAGCTTGACGAGCCATTTCAGGTGAGGAAATGCCACCTTCACAAATCGCGGGAATATCTAATTCTACCATCTGCTTCAGGAGTTCCCAGCCGGGGGGAGCAAGATGCTTAGTTGCAGCAGTGTAGCCAAAAAGCGTTGTCCCTACAATGTCAGCACCAGCTTTTGTAGCTAAAACAGCCGCCTCGATTGTATCTACATCTGCCATTACTAATTTGCCTAATTCCTGATGAATTCCGGCAATAATATCGTTTAAAGTTTCACCCTCAGGGCGATTTCTCGTAGTCGCATCAATCGCTATAATATCCGCTCCCGCTTTCGCCACCGCAGACGCATGATGAAACTGTGGCGTAATGTATACTTCAGTTCCTGCTATCACCTGCTTCCATAGCCCAATAATTGGCACTTTCACTTGTTCGCGCACGGCGCTGATGTGTGCTGGGGTATCGATTCTTACGCCAATCGCACCGTTATTCACAGCTGCTTGGGCGATCGCCGCAATTACTCTTGGTTCATGCAGTGGCGAATCAACAGGCGCTTGACAGGAGACAATTAATCCGTGGCGTAGAGTTTCTATTGACATGGAAGGGGAGAGGGGGGAGGGGGAGATGGGGGAGAGGGGGGGATGGGGTTTCACAAACAATAGACAAAAATGGACAGCCAACATCTGTAAAATGTCGTGGGGTGTTGAGGATCTAGTAAACGAACGCTTGTGCCATTTTTGTCCAGGGGAGCGCCCAAGGGGGAGGGGGACAAGGAGACAAGCAGACAAGGGGACAAGCAGACAAGGAGACAAGGGAATTGCTGACTTTTGACTCTTGACTGCTAACAATTAACAACTAACAACTAACTCCTAACTCCTAACTCCCCACTCCCCACTCCCTACTCCCCACTCCCCACTTTCATCGGTTGTTGTGGTATCCAGACGGTAAAAATTGAGCCAATGGCTACCGTTGATTCTACTTCAATTCGACCGCGATGCAGTTCTATGAGTTGTTTGGTTAATGCCAAACCAACGCCGGTGCCTTCATAGCGACGGCGTAGTGGTGTATCTAGTTGTTGAAATTTTTCAAACAGTAATGGCAATTGCTCTTCGGGAATGCCAATACCAGTATCTTCTACTTGAAAGATGGCGTTGTCGTCTTCTACCCAAAGACGTAAAGTCACGCTGCCTCCTTCTGGGGTAAATTTGATGGCATTACTTGACAAATTCCAAAGAATTTGTTCTACTCGCGATACATCGGCGGTAAAGCGATCGCGTTGGCAATCGATTTGTAAATCTAGTTTAAATTGTATCTGCTCGCTTATCGCTTTTTCTTGCAACGATTCTACAGTTCTTTGAGCTATATTCGTTAAAGAAAATTCCGAAATATTTAAAACTGCTTTTCCTGCCTCTATTTGCGATAAATCGAGGATGTCATTTATCATTTCTAATAAATGTTCTCCACTGTCGTGGATTGTTTGTAGATAGTCTCGTTGACGCTGACTTAATTCTCCTATGGGCCAGCGTAACAAAGTCGAAGACATACCGATTACATAAGTTAAAGGAGTGAGCAATTCATGGCTGATAGTCGCGAGAAATTCACTTTTGAGACGGCTAGCGGCTTCAGCGGCAACTAAAGCTTCGCGTAGCGCCATTGTCCGCTCAATTACTCGGTGTTCCAGAGTTTGTTTTTCTTCAGTCAGCGATCGCATTAACTCAGATTGATAAATAGCGATCGCTAATTGTTCAGCGATAGAAGTCAGCAAACTTATTTCACTATCAGTCCAATGATGTGAATCATGGCACTGATTAGCAATCAACAGTCCCCAAAGTTTTTCCTCATAAATAATTGGTGCTGCTAACTTTGCCCGGACTTGAGTTCTCTTTAAAAAGTTCAACAAACACTCTGACAAAACATAAGTTTTTTCTACATCATCAACAGCTAAAGTAAAGCCTTGGCGATACTTTTCCCAACATTCAAAAGGCGGCACAAAGCAATTTTTTTCCTGATAATTTAATACCGACGGAATAGCATCTGTAGCACGCGCTTCATATACAATACAACCTCTATATTGCTGCCAATTATGCAGCGATCGCGTCTTTGATGGGGCAAGTGTTGACTGTTGACCGTTGACTCTTGATTCATCAAATTTATAGATTACCAATCTATCTAATTGCAAAAACTCCCGCACTTGTGCGATCGCTGTTGCCATAATTACCTGCAAATCCTGGCTTTTGCGGATCTGAGTAGTCACCTGATTTAATAATCGTTCTTGATAAATCTGTTTTTTCAGGGCATCTTCTATTGGCTGACAGACAGAAACATGATTAAAGTTGGTATCTGAGGCTGTAAAAAACTGATTTTGCAGCGGCAGGAGATATTCTAATAACAACAGCGTGAATTTGCCTTGAAGCGTGGCATCATTAAGACTGGGAATTTGCAGATAGCGTTCGAGGTGTTGGTAAGTGTGAGAATCATGAGCAAACAAATCTTTCAGTTGCGAGATAAAGGAGGCGATCGCTTGTGAATTAAACGTCAAACTAGCGTATAATGTCGCGTCCGGAGTCAGGGGGATAAATTCTCTCTCGATCTGATTTTCCCCTTGTGGTAAAGACACTTCATTTAAATCAGGAAAACTTCCTGCAACGCACATTCCTACGTTTTCTTCTTGGTTTCCCACCAACAGAGCGCTAAACTGCTCTGAAACCACCAACGTAAACTTTTGCTTTTGCCTCTCACTCTTGCTCATAATCCGTGCCAGCACAGCCTCTGTCAGAACCAAAGCTGCACTTCCCACTGCTTCAAGTTGCATCTGCTGCAACAATTTCCCAAGCTGATTAAATACATCTATTGGCAAAATTCGAGAAAAGCTCAAATCAGGAGAACTAAGCATTTTCAAAAATTAGAGTGAGAACGGCTGGATGCTGTGCGATAAAGTTTTTTTGTTTCCTAACCAACAGTTTAAAACGGTAATAGAAGATTATGCATCGAATAAATGCCACATCTATAGGATGGAATAACTCAGAAGGCGTAGTTTTTTTTGAACAAACTCCAGCCCCTTTGGTATTTATTACGGCTGCTGATACGGATATTCAGACTTTGGCAGCTGCATTCCCCAAATTACCATCAACATTTCCGGCATTAAGAGTCGCCAATTTATTGCAGTTACAGAATCAAATAAACATTGACACATACGCCGAACAAGTTTTGGAATTTGCCCAGGTAATAATTTTACGACTGTTAGGAGGACGTTCCTACTGGTCTTACGGTTTGGAAGTAGTGCAAGAAATTGTCCAGCGTAATGGCACAACCCTAATTGTAATGCCAGGAGACGATGCTCTTGATGCCGATTTAATCACTTTCTCAACCCTTTCTGTAACTGCTGTAAACCAAGTATGGCAATACTTCCGCGAAGGTGGCGTAGAAAATATTGTCAATGCTCTCAAGTATATTACCGATATTTGCCTTTCAACTTCTTTTAATCCCCCATCACCGCAAGTAGTGCCGCGTGTCGGTCTTTATAGAGGAGAGTGGGGAGTGGGGAGTGGGGAGTGGGGACAAGAAGACAAGGGGGACAAGGAGGACAAGGAGGACAAAAAGAGAATTATTGAAACTCCCTACTCCCTACTCCCTACTCCCTACTCCCCACTTCCCAAAGTCGGCATCATCTTCTACCGCGCTCATTATTTGGCGGGAAATACCAAGGTAATTGATGCTTTGTGCGAAGCTTTGGCAAAGCGAAATTTGAAACCTGTGCCTTTGTTTGTTTCTTCGTTGCGCGATCGCGATGTCCAAGCTGAGTTAATCGAGTTTTTTCAGCCAAAGGACTCAGAACAAGTTGCGCTGCTGCTGAATACTACCAGTTTTTCTTTGGCACAGTTGGATACAGAAACACCACAGCTTGAACTTTGGCAAAAGTTAGATGTGCCGGTATTGCAGGTTATTCTTTCTGGTGGTTCTGTTGAGCAGTGGGAGTCGCAGTTTCAAGGACTTTCACCCCGCGATATGGCGATGAATGTGGCTCTGCCGGAAGTGGATGGACGGATTATTAGCCGCGCTGTGTCTTTTAAGGCTGTGCAAACGCGCAATCCGAATTTAGAAACGGATGTGGTAGTTTATGAAGCGATCGCTTCGCGGATTGAGTTTGTCGCGGACTTAGCCGCAAATTGGGTGCGTCTGCGCTTAACACCACCGGAAGAACGTCATGTAGCTTTAATTTTGGCTAATTATCCCACCCGCGATGGTCGCATTGCTAATGGTGTGGGACTCGATACGCCGGCTAGTTGTGTGGAAATTCTTAAGGCTTTGCAGTCTGCTGGATATCATGTAGAAAATCTACCCGCAGATGGAGACGAGTTGATTCAACGTCTTACAAGTGGGGTGACGAACGATCCGGAAGGTAAAGAGTGGCGTCCGGTACAGCAAAGTGTTTGTGTGGGGGAGTATGCGGAGTATTTTGCTGGTTTACCGGAGGGTGTAAGGCAGGGTGTTGGTGAGCGGTGGGGTTTTGAAACGAACCGCAGAGGCACAGAGAGCGCAGAGGAGGAGAATAAGAGAGAAAATAATTCTTTCCCCCCATCTCCCTATCCCCCCCAACGGGAGAGCCAGTCGCACGCCAGGTGCTACAACGGGGGGAACCCCCGCAACGCACTGGCTCCTCAACGCGGGGAACCCGCGCACGGCGCTGGACTCACCATCTCCCCCTCTTTCCCCATTCCCGGAATTCAGTTCGGTAACATCTTTGTGGGTGTTCAGCCGGCGCGGGGTTATGATATTGACCCTAGTTTGAATTATCACGCGCCAGATTTGGAACCAAGTCATGCTTATTTGGCTTTTTATTATTGGGTAAGGACATGTTTTGCTGCTGATGCTGTGGTTCATGTGGGGAAACATGGCAATCTGGAATGGCTACCGGGTAAAAGTGTGGCTTTATCGGATAGTTGTTATCCAGAAGTGGCTTTGGGAGCGCTTCCGCATTTGTATCCGTTTATTGTGAATGACCCTGGTGAGGGTTCACAAGCAAAGCGTCGCGCTCAAGCGGTGATTATAGATCATCTGACGCCGCCGATGACTCGTGCGGAACTTTATGGTTCTTTGCAACAGTTGGAAAATTTAATTGATGAGTATTATGAGGCTGAAAGTTTAGATCCTTCGCGTTTACCGACGATATGCGATCGCATTACTCAATTAATTCTTCAAGAAAATTTACATCAAGATTTGAAAATGGGTAATGGAGAATCGGTAATGGGTAATAGCCAAAACCAATTACCCATTCCCAATTCCCTATTACCAATTAACCACCTTGATGGTTATCTTTGTGAGTTAAAAGAGGCTCAAATCCGCGATGGATTGCACATTTTTGGGCGATGTCCTGATGGTCGTCAGTTGCGAGATTTAATTGTAGCGATCGCTCGTACACCCAATCGTCATCATATCGGATTCACCCGCGCTATAGCTTTATATTTAGGTTTAGATTTCGACCCCCTGACGGCAGATTTGGGAAAAGAGTTTTTTCTCACGCAAAGACGCAAAGACGCAAAGGATGAATTTAACTTTGCGTCTTCGCACGGCAGTCGCTACAACGGGGGGAACCCCCGCAACGCGCTGCCTCGACTTTGCGTGAGGCTTAATTCTTGTCGCACCGCAGGTGATGTTGTTGAAGTATTAGAAGAATACGCTGCCGAGTTGGTAGAAGAATTGATTGCACCCCACTACTCCCAACTCCCCACTCCCAACTCCCCACTCCCCCCAGTCCTAAACTGGATACAATCGCGTCTTCTTCCTGCTCTCCAACAAACCCACGAAGAAATTGTCTACTTGTTACACGGACTCGATGGGGGATATGTCCCTAGCGCTCCTGCCGGCGCACCCACACGCGGACGCCCGGAAGTCTTGCCGACAGGTAAAAACTTTTACTCAATTGATATTCGTGCCATTCCCACAGAAACGGCTTGGGATATAGGCAGAAAGGCAGCGGAAACTCTCATTGAATGTTACACGCAGGAGAATGGTGAGTATCCAAAAACACTAGCTTTATCTGTTTGGGGAACTGCCACAATGCGGACTGGCGGTGATGATATCGCTGAGGCGTTGGCTTTGCTGGGTGTGCAGCCTGTGTGGGATGGTATGGCGCGGCGCGTGGTCGATTTGGAAATTTTGCCCCTTTCGGTTTTGGGGCGTCCTCGCGTAGATGTAACGTTGCGAATTTCTGGCTTTTTTCGGGATGCTTTTCCGAATTTAATTGATTTATTTGATACAGCGGTGCAAGCAGTGGCGGCGTTAGATGAACCAATAGCACAAAACCCCCTAGCAGCGCAAGTACAGGAAGAAACAGATTTTTGGATTGCAGAAGGTTTAACTACAGAAGAAGCCCAAGTGCGATCGCGTTACCGGATTTTTGGTTCTAAACCAGGTGCTTACGGTGCTGGACTCCAAGGCTTAATAGAATCACAAAATTGGACAGATGACGAGGATTTAGCTCGTGCTTACATCAATTGGAGTTGCTACGCTTATTCTTCAAGACAAGGAGGACAAGGAGGACAAGGACGACAAGAAGACAAAGCAATTAATAACTCCTCACTCCCGTACAGACGTTCCAGTGGAACGTCTCTACCTAACTCCCCAGTCTCCAATCCTGAAGCATTTGAGCAACGCCTAAAGCACATGCAAATAGTGCTGCAAAATCAAGATAACCGCGAACACGATCTGCTCGATTCTGATGATTATTATCAATTTCAAGGCGGTTTAACAGCAGCAGTACGTTCTGTACAGGGAAAAAATCCTCAAACCTATTTTGGCGATAATTCTATTCCCGCGAATCCGCGAGTGCGTCACCTGAAAGAAGAAATCGCACGGGTGTATCGTTCTCGTGTGGTTAATCCTAAATGGATTGCGGGAATGATGCGTCACGGTTATAAAGGAGCATTTGAAATGGCAGCGACGGTGGATTATTTATTTGCTTACGATGCTACAGCAAAATGCGTCGAAGACCATATGTATCAAGGGATTGTCGATGCTTATTTAGGCGATCGCACAGTTTGTGAATTTATCCAAGAAAAGAATCCGTGGGCATTGCGTGATATTGCTGAGAGAATGTTAGAAGCACATAAGCGCGGTTTATGGCAGGATGTAAATATACAAACAATGGAAAATTTGCGAAACTTAGTTCATCAAGCTGAAGCTGCAATTGAAGAAAAATAAAGCAAATCAGGTGTTCTAGGAAACAAGTATGGAGAATCTAGCGTATTTACACTTAGCTTTTGTCTACGAGGAAAGCCCATCCAGTGAATTAGTTTCCCTTAGCAGTTTGTTAAATAAAGCATCAGCACCCGACTGGAAACGGCTTTCTAGCAAGGCTTGGGGATATATGTTACCCCTTGCTGTCACTTTATCTGTTCTTTCTGTTGTCAGCAGTGCCTTGGCGCTAGAAAGAGGCGATCAAGGACCTTCTGTCAGGAATTTGCAACAACAATTACAACGGACAGGATTTTATCAAGCTCCCGTAAGTCAAGTATTTGACTTTCCGACAGAAGATGCTGTCAGACGCTTTCAAAAATCTGCTGGTTTACCAGTTGATGGCGTTGCCAGCGCAACTACTTTACAAAAATTAGAGAGTTGGCGTGCTCCATCTGTGGGTAGACAAGCTAACAAACCTGTTGTTGTTAACACAGAAACACAAGCGAAAAAACCCACTCAAACTACAGTTGCCAAAAAACCACAAACAACACAAGCAACAAAACCCACTCAAACAACACAAGCGAAAAAATCCACTCAAACTACAGTTGCCACCAAGCGTAGCAATCCCAACTTACTCGCTAAAGGTGACGAAGGTGAAGAGGTGAGAGTTTTGCAAGAACAGTTGCGAGTGGCAGGCTATTATTACGGTAACTCGACCGGCATATTTGGTTCGATTACTGAAGAAGCTGTTAAGCGCTTTCAACAAGCTTATAAATTAGATGCTGATGGTGTTGTTGGACCTGCAACACAACGCAGATTGCCCGCAAGTGGCATTGGTTATGGAGAAGATACTCCCAAACGCAGTAATGATGATAAACTGCAAATCGGCGATCGCGGTGAGGCAGTTCGAGTTGTTCAAGAACAGTTGATTAAAGCCGGATATTTAGAAGGAGAACCAAATGGCTATTACGGTCCCTATACCGCAGACGCTGTTCGCAGGTTTCAAACCGCTAATTATTTAGCATCAAGTGGTGTAGCCGGTCCCACAACCAGAGCTAAATTATATAGTTTAGTTACCTCTGGTTCCAACAATGAGTTTAATGTCTTGGAAATTCAACGACGACTACATGAAAAAGGTTTTTATAAAGGTACTCTCAACGGTGTGATGGGGAATGACACCAAAAAAGCGATTAGACAGGCACAACAGTTTTACGGCATCAGTCTCAATGACGTTAAAAGCGGACGCTACTAGCATCCGCTTCGGTGTTGTCAATATAAGTCCCCAATCGGTTGCTTACCCTCCATCACAGCAATTGGAAATTACCTAAAAATTTCGTGAAGGTTGTGTAGCGCGATCCCTGATAACCCCCAAGTGCTAAAGTGGCATTAGTGCCCGCTGGCACTTGGGACAAACCGCATGGATTGCTAGTTGACAGTCAAGCAACTGATAGCCTTCTTTTTGAGCAGTTTTTGCACCAATTTTTAAAATAGAATCGTTTTTGAACTCAATAGTCGCGTTGCATCTTACACAAATTAGGTGATGGTGATGATGCGGGTAAGGCTGGTTGAGTTCATAATGTTTATGTCCCTCTCCCAATTCTAATTCCCGTAAAATTCCCATCCGTGCCATCAACTTCAACGTGCGATAAATAGTTGATAAGCTGATTCCTTCGCCATCGACTTCTAATCTATGGTAAAGATCCTCCGCACTGAGATGTTCCCCTTGCGGAAGTTCCTGAAAAATGTGTAGAATTGTTTCACGTTGCGGAGTTAGACGCCACCCGCGTTCGTTTAGTTCTGCCCGGAGTGAAGTAGCTGAGTAGATAGTCATACTAATATTTCTCAACAAAGATTGTTAGTTGAGAATATAACAAATATTTTGAGCAATTTGCAACAATCATGGCTTATTGCGAATATTTACGGAATGCTTAAATACAAGTCATGGGATCTTGATGAGAATCAAGGTAATCAGCGATCCCCGCCCTCAAAGTCTTGTAACAAAAATGCTAGGGCAATTTAGGCTCATTCAAATGCAAATAATTTCCTATAAGCGGGATTGGTCATGGGTAATTGGTAATTGGTAATAGATAATTGGTAATAGTTTTTACCCATTACCCATTACCCATTACCCATTCCCTATTAGCGATTACCTATTACCCCTAGCTTAGAGATTCCAAATAGTCGCGGATCAAATTGCGGCGCTTGGGTTGGCGCAGCTTTTGCAAAGCTTTGGATTCAATTTGCCGTACTCGTTCGCGGGATAAGTCGAGAGCGCGTCCAATTTCTGCTAAGGAGTAAGGATGACCATCAGCTAAACCAAAGCGCATGAGAATGACATCGCGCTCGCGGCTGGTTAAATCTGACAAAAGATGCTGCAAGTCTTTTTGTAAAGATTCTCGCATTAACATTTCTTCTGGGGTAACACCGTCGGTTTCGAGCAATTCGCCTAACTCGGTGTCTTTATCTTTACCAACCTTAGTTTCTAGAGAAACGGAGCGAGGTACGCGTAACAAAACTTCCCGAACTTGAGCGGGAGTCATTTCTAACTCTACAGCTAAATCTTCCAAAGTCGGAGTGCGACCTTTTTCTTGGGCAATTTTGCGTTGAGCTTTTTTGATTTTGTTCAGCTTTTCGGTGATGTGGACAGGTAGACGGATTGTGCGGCTAGAAGTAGCGATCGCTCGTGTAATTCCTTGACGAATCCACCAGTAAGCGTAGGTACTAAAGCGATAACCTTTAGTGGGATCAAACTTCTCAACTGCTCGCTCTAAGCCGAGTGTGCCTTCTTGGACTAAATCTAACAATTCCAAGCCGCGATTTTGATATTTTTTGGCTACAGACACCACTAGACGAAGATTAGCCTTGATCATGTGTTCTTTTGCCTGGAGTCCTTGGGTCTTAATTTGCTCCAGTTCTTCCACTGTCATCTTGGCAATTTCTGCCCACCGCCGTTTGCCATCTGCTAAAGTCGGCTTGAGATCCGACATGATTATACCAGCAGTGGCTGCCCATCTTTCTAAGGACGGGCGATGTCCTAGTTCAGATGTCAAACGCTCCTGAACTTCGATTAACCGGAGATATGGTGAAATTATTGCATCTCCTTGCTTGGCAGCACTAGCAAGTAGTGTCCGCATCCGCAAGTAACGTTGAACTTTTTGAGCTTCTGAAACCTCTTCGTCCCGACCTAACAACCGAACCCGACCAATTTCTTGAAGATACAGACGTACTAAGTCTGTGCTGCGACGGTTTGTGCTAGAAAAGCTAGCAGGCTCAACAGCAGCCGCCATTTCCAATTCTTCCAGTTCTTCTATTGGCAACTCAGTCTCATCAATTGTGAGTTCTGGGTCAAAAACCTGAGAGGACTGTTGGGTTTCGTAGGCTGCATCTGCGTAAAAAGATGTTGCTGGCATAAGGCTCGTCTCAATGGCTCCAGGTAACAATAGATTTCGGTCAGCTAATCAACTGTTGCTATTGTTCCCGTGATTTTAGGTGAACTAACACGGTTAAGGGTTCAGTTAGCAATTTTTTTGAAAAAAACTGTACTGATTTTATTTAATACCTTATTTTCTTACTTGTTCGGCAGCTGAAATCTGATTGAACCAATAGCTATTCAAATCGTCAGCTGGTTGTTAAACTAGAAATTACTTAGTCAAGATTTCCACCTTAATTTATCTTGACTGTGACTTTTGTAACGTGGTATAAACATAGACAAGGGAAAATTACGTTTATCATACGCATAGTCCTATCTACATAGGTATCTGAGTGATTTCCTGATGATTTACTAATTTTTCAACAGAGAATATTCGTAATTGGTAATGGGTAATTGGTAGTGGATAGTGGATAGTGGATAGTGGATAGTGGATAGTGGTGAAGAAATATCCATAGACAACCAGCAACTAACAACTAACCGCTAACAACCAACTATTTCCACAAGGTTAATAACTGTATTCTGGCTTGATGTCTCGCAGCATCAGTTCATCAAGCGCTTGTCGTGGGGTGACTTCACCTTGAAGTAAGCGATATACTTGCTCGGTAATCGGCATGGATATATTCCGCTGCTTGGCTCGTTGCATCAAAACTTGGCAAGTGTTGACTCCCTCAGCGGTTCCTTCTAAATGAGCGAGAACTTCTGTCAGTGTCTTACCACAAGCCATTTGATAGCCAACTTGATAATTGCGACTTAAAGGACTGTTGCAAGTTGCGAGCAAATCACCTAAACCAGATAAACCGTAAAATGTTTCTGTTTTCGCACCCCATAAGTTGCCGATGCGAATTATTTCTGTTAAACCACGAGTGACTAAAGCAGCTTTGGCGTTGGTTCCCAATTGTAAGCCATCACACACACCAGATGCGATCGCTATCACATTCTTTAATGTACCCCCCAGTTCTACGCCTAAGGGGTCGGAATTTGTATAGACCCGGAAACGACTAGAGGAAAATACTAACTGCACAAACTCCGCAGCATCTTTACTTGTGCTGGCTACTACCGTTGCTGCTGGTAATTCTAGTTGAATTTCTTTAGATAAATTTGGTCCCGACAGCACCACAACCGGATGACTGGGAAAAGTTTCTTGCCAAATTTGCGAAGGTGTGCTAGTATATTCTGGCTCTAAACCTTTTGTCGCAGTCACAAAAACCGCTTTCGGTGGAATGGGTAAACTCTGTAATTGCGTAGCGACTTCGCGTACTCCTTTCATGGAAATCGCGGAAACAATCGTATCGGCATTTTCCACAACTTGCGCCAAAGTTTGCGAACCATTACGCGACCAAATGCTTACTTGATGATTGTTTGAAGAGGCGATCGCAGCTAAACTAGATCCCCATGCACCCGCACCAAGAACAGCAATTGATTTTAGATTTTGGATTTTGGATTTTGGATTAGTCAATTTTGATTTTTAAGTTTTCGCGGTGGGATAAACGCTACACTACACCAGCTTGAAAAATCTGGTTTGCGGTGAGTTTTAATTGTAGGGGAGCCAGTGCGTTGCGGAGGTTTCCTCCGTTGTAGCAACTGGCGTTGTGTTGTCGCGGTACGCGCAACGCACCATCAATAATATAAGGTGCGTTACACTACACCAGCTTGAAAAATCTGGTTTGCGGTGAGATTCAAATCAGGAAAGGTTTGAGACACAATCCGGTCATTATCTCGAAACTTAATTATTTGATATTCCCCGTCAACCAAGTTACAGACGGATATTGTCGGTTGTTTGGGGTTGCCGATAAAATTACGTCCACCCAACGCAGCATAATCGACAATCCAGTATTCAGGAATACCCATTTCCTCATAATCAGCATATTTGAAGTGATAATCATCACGCCAGTTGGTTGATACAACCTCAATAATTAAGGGTATCGATGCACCCAAACTGAGGGTAGATTCTTTTTTCCATAATGTTTCGTTTACCAGATTTGCACGGTTTAGTACTAACACATCTGGAAAGTAACCAGAATCTTTTTCAGGAGGTCTAACAATGGCTTGGTTGGAGATAAAGTAGGGAAGGTTTAATCGGTCAAACTCAACTGTTACTTTTCTTGCTAAAAAACCCTTTACTTCTTCGTGTTCCCCTACTGGTTGTGCCATCTCAACAATTTCTCCGTTATGCAGTTCGTAGCGTACCCCGGAATTTTCAGGTAGCCAATCGACAAATTCCTCGAAGGTTACGAGCTTGGGTAAGGCTTGAGTCATAGGTTTTGAGGATTATTGTTTTACAAATATTATCTCTAATCTAGGGGACTGCGGACGTTGGACACATGAAAGCAGTTATATTAAAATCATTTGTTGGTTCTCAAGATTAAGTGACCTTCAAGTTATTTGTAAGCAGTGCTATGGGTACAGATATTAATCTTTATGCAGAGATTCGTAGAAATAATAAGTGGGAGCCTATTCCAGAACCTGCGGCTACAGAATGGTCTAAGGGTAAAAAAGTACCTATTGAGTCTACTGAAATTGGGCGACCATATAAATTATTTGGCGTTGCATAATTGAAGTATGAATTCAAGCGATCGTTATGCAATGTCCAAGGTGTGAATCAACTCATATTCGTAAGAATGGTAAAAAGGCAA
>NZ_JTCM02000019.1 GCF_000817785.2 Hassallia byssoidea VB512170
TCGCCTTATGTGGACAGCCTTGTTTTGTAGATCCTCGATCCCCCACGACATTTTTGATTGAAGGCTGTCCACATTTGTCTAGGGAAGGATTCGCCCCCTTTCCCCTTTTTTCCTTTACCCTTTGACCCAAATTAAAAAAGCCCCATTCCCCATTCCCCACGTTAAAATCTCAAACTGTGTGATTCTCCATCGTCTTGAAAGCGCTGTTCGCCAACACCAACAACCTCAACAATCACTTCACGCGGAGGTGGTGTCCATTTTCCAACTTTTGCGTCTATTTCCACAATAGTTTCTTGTTCTTGTGTAAACACACGTATTTTTCTCAAGGCAAATTGTTCATTTTTGTACTCAAAAGATTTTCCGTCGTCTTCGTAAAAAGTGTACTCAGAATTACCTTGCCAAACACGTAGCCGTAAAGAATCGAGCGGATGTTCGTTAACGTATTGCATCACTCTTTGCATGGGAACGATCGCACCGGCACGCACAAAAAGCGGCATTTTTTCTAATGGTGCATCAGCGAGAATGTGGGTTGCACCAGAGTAACGCTCACCACTCCACCAGTCATACCAAGTACCGGCGGGTAAATACACGGCTCGATGGTCAACACCAGGGCGGTAAATTGGTGCAGCCATGATAGAAGAACCGAGCAATACTTGATCGTAGAGAGTATGAGTTTTCGGATCGTCGGGAAAATGATATACTAATGGTCTTAAAATCGGAGCGCCGGTTGTTGCCGCTTCCCAGAAAAGAGTGTAAATGTAAGGAAGTAGCTGGTAACGCAGATTAATGTATTCGCGACAGATTTTTTCTGTGCGATCGCCAAATACCCAAGGCTCATGACGAGCAGTAGACATCGCCGAATGACCGCGCATCAACGGATAGAGCATTCCTACCTGCATCCACCGAGCGAACAATTCCGCCGTAGCATTGCCAGCAAACCCGCCAATATCGCAACCCACAAACGCCACACCCGAAAGTCCCATATTGCAAAGCATCGGCAGAGAAATTTCCAAATGCTCCCACAACGAGTGATTATCGCCCATCCACACCGACGACCACCGCTGCACACCAGCATAACCAGAACGAGTCAGCACAAAAGAACGCTCTGCACGATGTCGCTCCAACCCTTCAGCACAAGCTTGCGCCATTGTCAAGCCATATAAATTGTGAACTTCCGCGTGAGTGGGGAGTGGGGAGTGGGGAGTGGGGAGTGGGGAGTGGGGAGTGGGGAGTGGGGAGTGGGGAGTGGGGAGTGGGGAGTGGGGAGTGGGGAGTGAGGAGTTATGAATTGCTTTGTCCCCTTGTCCCCCCACTCCTCCCTGCGGTGCATCTAGGGGAAACCAGATATGTTCGCCACCATCACCGAAAGGGCGATCGCCAATTGCCGGTTCATTCATATCATTCCAAATGCCGGCAACGCCGATATCCGTGAGGCTTTTATGTAAATCGCCCCACCAGGTACGCACATCAGACCGCAAAAAGTCCGGAAAAACAGCTTTATCGGGCCAAACATAGCCGTGAAACAACTCTCCATCAGCTTTACGCACAAAATAGTCGTTTTCTATACCTTGGTCAAAAACCTCATAATTAGCTTCTGGTTCATACTTCACACCCGGATCGATAATTGTCACTGTCTGGAAACCAGCTTGCTGTAAGTCGTTTATCAGTTTTGGGGGGTTGGGAAAGCGCTTAGGACTCCAAGTAAACACGCGATAACCGCGCATGTAGTCAATATCGAGGTGGATGACATCACAGGGAATGCGGCGATCGCGAAATTCCTTTGCAAGTTCGCGCACCACAGTTTCTGACTCGTAACTCCAGCGACATTGATGATAGCCTAGCGCCCATTTTGGCGGTAATGGCATTCTCCCAGTTAGCTGAGTATAGGTGCGAATAATTTCCGCTGGTTCTGAACCATAAATAATGTAATAATCCAACTCACCACCGCGAGTTTCCATCTTCCAGATACCTGGTTGTTCCGCGCCGATATCAAATTGACTCCAAAAAGTGGTATTAAAAAAGATGCCGTAACTTACCTCAGGACGCAAAGCGATAAAAAACGGAATTGCCTGATACATTTCATCAGTAAGGGCATCGTAATCTAAAGCATTGGCTGTCCAGTTAGTTTTTACTTCGCTGAGTTTGTCAAGAAAACCCGTGCGTTCGCCAAATCCGTAGAAATGTTCATCGGCGGCGATTTTTTTCCAGGCTGCAACTGCACCCATACGCCAACCCATACCCATGTCTGCATCTTGGGCAAAAGGGCGATTATCTTTATCAAAACAGGTTATGCGACAGTTTTGCCGTTGAATGGATATACGTACTTGTTCTGTTTCAATTTCTACTGTTGCGTCAGTTTCTCGCACTTCAAAAGGTACTCTTGCCCATTCTGCATCATCCAACGTTACCGCCCACTCCCGACGCGGCATAAATTTGCCACTTGGGGCAAGTCGCACGCGGATTAAATTTGCGGCTATTATGCTAATTGCAAGGCGTGAGTCACCACACTCAAAATTGATAGTCTGTGAGATTTGGTTTACAGCTTGCACAGCGCCAATAGTTGTCCAAGGTTCATCTGTTGTGGGTAGTTTTCCGAAATATTGCGGCATATTATTTATTAGGCAGTTTAAAATCTGTCCGCATTCATAATTACAGAGATTGTTTACATGAAAATCATTCTTCCGCTAGAAGTTTGGTGAGGCATCGGCAAATATTTTTATCTATATAAACAATTTGTTTAGACTTTGAGCGTTCCCGATTTGGGGAGCGGATATTTAAATTATTTCGGTAAAAAATACATTGATACTAGATTTAATTAAGCAATTCACGCTTTTTTTGGCTGTGGGAGTTGAAGCCAGCGCTGCTTTTGTAATCGGATTTGCCGCGATTGAAGCAACACTAAAAGCATTTAAGCTTTTCTTCTTCCGTCGCAATGTACCAGAAGAAGCAAAGGAAGAATTACGGCTGCGTCTTGGTAGGTGGTTGGCAGTGGCGTTAGAATTTGAATTGGCTGCGGATATTCTCCGGACAGCGGTTGCACCTACATGGGATGAAATTGGCAAGCTGGCAGCAATAGTTGTGTTGCGAACTGTTTTAAACTTCTTTTTGCAAAAAGAAATCGAAAAATCTGCTGAAAATAAAAGCAATGTCCGTAAGTAATATTTTACATTTTGATTTTTTAATTTTGCTAATTGAGCTAATTGGCTCATTCATACTGATTAGATATGTTATTGCGGCAATAATAGTGTTAATTGGTGGTTATCGCCACCTTGAATACGCCCAATATTTGATAGCTGAAGGTGCTTTGATAGCGCTTAATTTTAAGCTAGCTGGAACTTTGTTGAAAACAATTGAACTAAAAAGTTGGCAGCAAATATTTACTTTTAGCATGATTTTTTTGCTGAGAACTTTGCTAAAAAGGCTTTTTGCTTGGGAAGCGAAGCAAATTCACACAAAACAGCTTTTTACTAAAGGATGGCAGCAAGATTGATTTATTCTGCGTCTTCTGGCTGTTGGGATAATGACTTCAATTCATCTAAACTACAACGCAAACGCGGCTTGTTCGGGTCAGTTAAATCTAGCTTGTCCCAAGGTATTGTATAACCGCTGTGGATTTTATGCGCTCCAAGTAGATGTAAAATTCCTAACCCAACTGTCCAAGCGGATAGTCTTTCTAATATCGCAGCATAGCCAATGAGATATTCTTGAACAATCCATTCTTCACCTTGTTTAGAAGCGCGTACTTCTTCAATGCGTCCGATCGCTTTACCTGTTGAGTCTAATACTGTTTTACCCAGCAGCAGTTCTAAATGAATTTCATTCGCCATGATTCGCGCCTGGAATTCGTGTGATAATGCGATCGCTTAACCATTTTTCGTAAGCTAATGCTGGTGTTTCTTGTGCGTCAACATCGACTTCAACATCAATACCAACATCTCGCACTTTTGACCAAGGTATCCGAAACGGTTCGCTTTGTTTAGCACCCCATGTTCGTGCGATCGCTGCTACCCAACCTGCCAAACGCGGATTTATTCGTCTGGCGAGGGTTGTTACTCCCACTTCAATATAAGCTAGTCTTGGCGGTTCGCGATCGCGCAATTCCATAACAATGCCATCAACTTTACCCATATTGCGCTGATTGCGGTCAACTAGTTGGTTGTCGAGTACGTCTCTAATTATGTCCATTTTTGAGTATTTCCTATTAACGAACCGCAGAGGCGCTGAGAACGCAGAGAAAGAGAGTAGAATAGAGGTATAAATATAAAATCCAAAATACTGCTCACCCTCCAAGAATTTCTAAGGGAATAGCTACGAGTGCCAGCACAAATGCCAGCACTATTGTAAATATAATAACGCTATTGCTAATCCAGCCGTTGCGATATTTGCCAACATATAATTTATCGTTCATTAATACCAGAAATGGTATAATTACAGGCGGCAAAATTACTGCTGTAATCGCCATTGAAAACAAAGTTAATTGTAAGGGATCAACACCAAATACCATTAATAATGAGGCGAGGAAGACAAACACCGTGTAAACAAAAGTAAAGCGTGCAGCCTCTTTTGGTTTGAGATTTTCGCCCCAATTCCAACCAAAAGCTTGAGCGACAATATACGCGGTGTCGAGAGTTACTTCTAGTGCTGCACCGAAACAAGCAATTCCTAGTGATGCGGCAAATAAAATAAAGCCCCAGTAACCAAAAGGTTCAGTTAACATCAATGCTGCTTGTTCGTAGCTATCAACTTGGATACCTTTCGGTTTAAGTACTACCGCTGACACTATCAACAACCCTAATGATACGATACTGCCAAAGCTCATTCCTAAACCGGCAACGGCGCGATTTATATTAATATGACTTTCATCCCATTTATCTTCGACTGCGCCAGATGAGTAAAAGTAAAATAAATAGGGGCTAATTAATGCACCCAAGATACTAACTACCAGAAATAAGTAATGTGCGGTATCTTCTTTTGGTAATGCAGGCAATAAGCCAGTACCAATTTGGGTTAAGGATGGATGCAGCTTGAAAGTAGCGAAAACAAATACTAATGTAATTAATCCCAGCACGGAAACGCCATTTTCAATAATGCCAAAGTTTCCGTACCAAATTAATGACCAAATTGCAAAGGCAACAGGTAAAGCAAACCACTGAAAGCTGATACCTGTTAATAATTGTAGGGCAATACAAACGCCTCCAATTTCTGCAGCTAAGACCAAAAAATCAACGATAATTTCCGCAAATAAGGGAATAACATAAAAGTTAAAACCGAAACGTTCCCGCACTGCTGCGGCTAATGTGTGTTTGCTAACTGCTGCTAACCGTCCGGACATTTCTACTAGGAAGATTACACAAATAGTGCCGAGAATAATCACCCAAATTAGTTGAAATCCGTATGTAGATCCAGCTTCGGCAGCGGTGGCGATCGCTCCCACGTCAAGAAAGCCACCGATACTAGTAACAATGCCCAAAGCGATTTCAAAAATTTTTTTCATGGCTGAGATAGTTTTTGTAATTCAGCGCGATCGCTTTCTAATTTTGCCAGTTGTACTTTAACCCCAGATTTATTTTTTTCGCCAACTGCTATTGACATTTTTTCTGATATAATTTTTTCTACTTTGCTATGTTCTAATATTTTTGATTTGTATTGTTCTTGCGCTGCTGTTTCTGGCTGCATTTTTTCGATTTTATCAGCTGATTTTTGCAATTCTGACTCAGCTTTTATTAATGTTTGCTTGGCGTAGGTTGTCGGCACGGCATCGCGTATCCATGCATTACCAATCATCTGCTCCGTTGCTGCCCACGAAGATACTTTTTCTGACTCTTCTTTCAATTCCTTCGTTGATGCTTTGCTACTACAAGCCACAGTAAACAATGTCAGTAATAACAAACTATTTTTGATAATTATACCTTTTTTAATTTCTGACATTTTCTGTGTTTTACAGCCCTATATAATATATTTTTCATATTATTTTCAGGCTGTATATATTTATTGCGAAATATTTATATTTTCTGATACAAAACTTAATATATGGTAAAGAGGGTTTTTTCGGTTAGTTGGGGAATGCGTTCACACAAAGCAGCGTGTTCCGCTCCTCAAAGTCTCCAATTGCCGGGAGACCAAGCTACAGTAGCTTGTGGTAAAGTATCTAACACTAACCGAGGGGATAAATTTGGCTGGCTGTAATCGATGTGCGATATTCCATCCCCCAACAAAAGAGCCACTACGAATAGATGGTACAGGCAACCGCGCCCGTGGACTCACCATTTTTTTATCGCCAAATTGCTTCCCAGTCTTTAGTTTCTGCTTCGGGAACTACTTTTTCTCAATCATCGTCAACTCAGAGAACGTATTTAATTTTACTAATGTCGCTGCGAAATCAGCAATCGATGTGCGATCGCGATTATGGGGTTGGGGGCAAAAATCTATTTTCCTCGCTCCGCAGGTACGGTGTAGCGGCAAGATGTGTCCGCTTAACTACCTTGCGGCAAGCGTCCTCAAAGTTTGTATTCCAAAGCTGTTATTTAAAGGTTTTTTCTGATTTTTCTCTATATATACACCAATTCTGGCTTGTTCGTCAGAATAACGCAGATATAATTTGCTTTCATCCCTCTGATTTGGCTGTTCAGTTTGAGAAAATTTTGCAGGTAATTAACTGGATATGAGCAATATTGTTTATATTTACAATGAACCTTTATAACATCTAGATCAAACCACAAACCACACATTTTTGCAACCAAAGCCCTATATACTAGACTTTAATCAAATTTGGATTTTTGTAAATTGAGATACTAAAAATGATAAGTTTTTCGATGAGATACTAGCGTATCTACGGTTTTTCAGCTTGAGTAAAAACTATATCCAACGTAATCAAAAAACCTCAAAATTTATGTGGTGTGAAAATCAACAGAGGAGTGAAAAAATGGATTTACGTAATTACGCATTGCAAATCCTCAAACAGACTAGTCGAACTTTTTACATCCCAATTAGTATTTTACCACCAGGATTGCAAGAAGCAGTTTCATCTGCATACTTGTGTATGCGTGCGATTGATGAAATTGAAGATCATCCAGAACTAGATAATGCCACTAAAGCGAGATTATTGCAAACAATTAGTTTGACATTACAAGCAGGTGTTGATGGCTTCGCGGTTGATGCTTTCTCTGTGGGATTTGGCAGCCACGAAGATTCTTTAGCAGAAGTAAGCCTGCGGATACGAGAATGGGCACTACTAGCACCTGAGAGTATCGCACCTCGAATTTGGGATGCGACTGCGGCGATGGCGGATCGCATGGCATACTGGGCAGTAAAAAATTGGAAAATTCATACAGAGTTTGATTTGGATCGTTATACCTTTGGAGTTGCAGGTGCAGTAGGATTATTACTTTCTGACATCTGGGCATGGTATGATGGTACTGATACAAACCGTACCCATGCGATCGCTTTTGGTCGCGGCTTACAAGCGGTTAACATCCTCCGCAATCATAATGAAGATTTGACCCGTGGGGTGAACTTCTTTCCAGATGGTTGGAATGCAGATGATATCCAAGCTTATGCTCAACGTAATCTAATTTTAGCAGATGCTTACACCAAAGCCCTTCCTGCTGGTCCTGCATTAGATTTTTGTCAAATTCCACTGACATTGGCTCATGGCACTCTTAACGCTCTTGCTAATGGCAAAGATAAACTTAGCCGCAGTGATGTTTTAGCACTAATTGAGCAGGTGACTAATCTGAGCAAGTGATATCTGAATAAAGTAAAAGTTAAAAGGTAAAAGTGTAAGAAAAGAAATTTTTTAGCTTTTACCTTTTATTTTTCTCTTCTCTTTCAACGGCTGAGATTTTGATTCAATGCAGCTTGTGTGCCCATATACTCAAATAGCTGAGAATCAAGAAAACTAAATTGTTGCTTTTTTTGCAGCGAATATTCAGATTGCACCATACTATTTAAGCTTTGCATGATGCTCGGATTTCCGCCTGTAAAAATGAATGTTTTTTCCTTCATAATGCTTTTCACGCAGCGACATCACTGTAGAACAGTCACCTTAGGTGAGGTGCAAGTCGAAATTTTTTAGATATCGTTTAGTTGTCATAATCGAGCGCGTACCTATTTTCATTTCTTGCACCAAACTAGATAAAATAACTTATGCGATCGCCCAAGATGCCGAACAACTAGCTGGGAACTGTTTCTGGTTCAACAAGCGTCATAGCCGAAAGTAAAAGTTATGTAGAGACGTTCCACCCGAACGTCTGTACGGGGAGTTATGTAGAGACGTTCCACCCGAACGTCTGTACGGGGAGTTATGAGTTATGATTTATAAGTTTTTCTTCCCCACTTCCCCACTCCCCCATTCCCCCACTCCTCCACTCCTCTTCCCATTTTGGGGTTAAGTAGTTGAAAATGGGTTGGATGTGTTTCAAATGATTCAACTTTATGCCTAGAACACCGAGCGAATTTGCAGTACACCTGATGATGGATGGTGGACACCGGGAAGAAATACGCTTTCCGACAATTCAAGATTTTCAGAAGTGGTACAGTGGCGAACTTATGCCAAAGGCTGCTTCTAATGATTTTATCAGCGTACCGATCAAAAATATTTCCGGTCAGGGAGAGTATATGGTAGTACGTCCCTCTCGGATTTTAGCAATCCGGGTAGAACCAGTTTTTAGTTCTAGTGTTGAAAGATTCAACTAAATGATGAGAAAAACCCTAAATGTGCTTTCCTTAAGTTTGGGAGTTGCTTTTATTATCCCACTCTGGTCAGCTGTTGCTCAAATTCCTAGTTTACCACCGCTGCCGTTACCAAACAATCCTCAAGCCCCGCCAGTAGTAATACCAGTACCAAGAATTCCGTCGGCACATTCTGTACTAAAACCGATCGAATTAGGAACCGATTGTATTTCCCAGTCTGCTTGCTTGGGTTGGGATGAGCAAATTTGGAGTCGAGGGAATAAACCAGGCGATCGCAGCGCACTCTTAGCATCGATTGACAACAGTCTGAGTTATCTGCAAAAGGATAAGGCGATCGCCGTGTATCAGAGTTATCCAATTAAGGAAATTACCCGCGATCGCGTGTATCGCAGTTTAGTCCGCTTCCGTCAATTAGTTGTCAGCTCCAACTCTCCGGCTGAACTACAAGCTGCTGTCCGTCGGGAGTTTGTCTTTTACAAATCAATAGGTAATGACGGCAAGGGTACTGTTAAATTTACTGCATACTACGAGCCTGCTTTTATTGCAAGCCGGGTTCGCACAAATGTATATAAATATCCGCTTTATCGATTACCACCAGACTTTGAGAAATGGAGTAAACCGCATCCGAAACGGATACAGTTAGAAGGAAAAGATGGTTTGCTTGGAGATAAAAGTCGGTTGCGCGGTTTGGAACTATTGTGGTTCCGCGATCGCTGGGATGCATACATGGTGCAAATCCAAGGTTCCGCTCAGATTCAGTTAACCAACGGAACTGCAACCAGTATCGGCTATGCAGGTGGTACAGATTACCCTTGGACAAGTATCGGGCGAGAATTAGCAAAAGACGGCAAAGTAACTTTGAAACAACTGACCCTCCCACGGATGACTGAGTATTTTCGGCAACATCCGCTAGAGTTAAATAATTATCTACCGCGTTGGCAAAGGTTTGTTTTCTTCAAAGAAACCAACGGTGAACCAGCTACCGGCAGTATTAATGTACCGGTGACACCAGAGCGTTCTATTGCTACAGACAAGTCTCTCATGCCTCCTGGCGCATTAGCGCTAGTTAATACCTCATTTCCCTATCCCACCGCGTCAGGACGGCTGGATTATCGTACAGTCAGCCGCTTTGTGCTAGATCAGGATACAGGAAGCGCCATCAAAGGACCCGGACGGGTAGATTACTTCATGGGAACTGGCAAATTAGCAGGCGATCGCGCTGGAGTTACAGGTGGTAATGGATCGCTTTATTATTTGCTATTGAAGGAATAGGGAGTAGAAAGTGGGGAGTGGGGAGTGGGGAGTGGGGAGTAGGGAGTAGGGAGTGGGGAGTAGGGAGTGTTAACAACTAACAATTCCCCATTACCCATTCCCTAATCCCCATTACCCATTCCCTAATAAGGCGGATAACCAAAATCATCTTCATCCGCATAAACATAAGAACTAGAAACCCCTGCCATTTCCATCTTTGGTGCTTCTGGTTTTACAGCTTCCTTACCAAACTCTTTGTATTCTTCAAAGTTTTTGGAAATAATCGCCGATTCCGGAGAGTCGGAAGCAATCAGATATTGTGTTAACGTCGCCGCCGTTGGACGTTTATAATCTACTGTTGAAGCTACCATAACAGTATTTGGTTCAATGCCTCTTTCTTCACACTCAATTATTGGGCAAAAAATACCGTGAGCGTGGAATAGTGGACCTTTTGATGTTATGGGTTGCTTGCGATATGCAGCATAAGCTTTTTCTAGTTCGGCGGCGAAACCACCGACGATTTTGCCTTGTTGATATTCGCAATAACTTTTACTAAAACTCGCTCCGGCGGCACCATTTAAAGTTAATTGCAGTGGTGATTCATGTAAAAACTTTTTGTTTTCTCCAACCAAAAAAATTAGGTAGCGAGTAAAGGTTTTAAATTTTAGTTTGTCTGCTAAAAAAGCGTCATAATTTTCTTTGAGTGTACCCAGTTTTAAACCACTTTCTCTATCTTTTACAGATAATGGACCCTTACGGACTATAACTATATGTGGGGTAGTGGAGATAAATACAGACTCGACTCCAGAGGTAAATTCATGTTCTACCTGCTGCCAATTTTCATCGGCTTGAAAACCAACAGCATGGGCATTATCTAACTTAATTGCTAACCCGTGGGGTTGCATCCCATCTGTGCCATAGCGAGGATTAATCATCTGACACCACGGGATGACTTGAGAAGGGGGTGCGTTAAACTTCTCGTCCTCAAAGTCGAATTTTGCAGATGCTTTCATCGTTTTCCGCTATCAAAGTGTTTTGCTAAATAAGTTTATCAGTGCGTGCCAGAGATAAGGCGTTAATCCTAAAGGCGATTTTACCAGATTAAGACGAAATCATTCGATATTGCAATCCGTAATACTAAGTATTTAGACTTACGCCACCAAGTTTAGTGTTTGTCCGAACTTGATCTTAAGGCATCCATTCTAAAACTACACCAACCCGACTATCTTTTTGAAGTCGGGAATTTTGCTTTTGAATATCTGTAGACAAACGCAAGTTGGAAGTAATAGCATATCCTAGCGAAAGCTGTGTTAAACCAACTTCTTCATCGCTACCGGGAGAAACCCAACTTTGAGTTAAAGAAATATCTGCCGCACCACCGCGAGACAAAACCAACAGCAACTTCGCACCCAAATTTACTCCATCCGTTGTATAGCGGTTTGTTTGCAAATGTCGATAACCAACGACGGGAGCGATATTGACGTAGCTACCCAAAGGACGCAAATAATAATGCAAGTCCGCACCATAAGCCTCACGCTTACCATTAAACGCTGCTTGATATTCGCCACTCACTGTTAAGCCGGTGCGTCCAATAAAAATATCTTCTATACCAACAATTACCCCAAATGCTTGTCCTGTGGAAGGAAATTCTGGAGAACCCAGTCGCAAGCGAGTGCGAAAACTAGGATCGTTTTTAATTTCTTGCAAAATATTCGGTACATCACGCCGCCAACGTTGCAAAACTGGGCTATTTTGTATAATTTCTGGACTTAAATCTAAATCCTGGGCGGTTGAATTCGGTGTCATATCTGGCTGAGATTGACACCAACCAGGGTTAGCTGCCAAAAATAAGCAAATATTTAGTAAAAGTGTGAAAATTGAGAACTTTTGTTTCATTCTTTAATGTAGTAAGCACTTTAGTGCTTAAGAAAGCGCTGAAGCGCTTACTACGATTTACCATAAAAAAAATGGTTCTGTTGAGTACAGAACCACTAAAGCTTTCGCAAATCTGTTATAACCTAGCGAACTGCGCCATGAGTAGCCGCTGTATCAATTGGTTTCATCAGGTACAGACGTACAAATTGCCAAGCATTGGAGACGTAAAATGGTAGCTTCTGGAAGAATTGCAGGAATTTGGGAGTGCTGGAGTTAGCGATCGCACTCAATTTCTCGTTATTCTTCAGACAAACATCTAACCGCTGATAAAACTCCGGTTTCTCGACATCCAGCATTATCGGGAAGACTCTACCTGCGTTTTCGTTCGTCTTCTCAATCACTTGAATGTCGTATTCTCGCGCATCCAAACCAATCGAGGCATAAAAGTCTTTGCGTTGGATGTCGTTAAGATACATTGTGCCAAATACTGACAACAGAAAGAAGCGACACCACAGCCGCGCTTTCCAATCATTCAATATTTGCGGCTGCGATCGCATGATCGCATCGAAGAAATCTCCGTGGCGGTTTTCATCTTGACACCAGTTTTCAAACCAGCGGAAAATCGGGTAAACTCTATCTTCTGGATGTGCGTCTAAGTGGCGGAAAATTGTGATATATCGCCAATAACCAATCTTTTCTGAAAGATAAGTAGCGTAGAAGATAAATTTCGGTTTAAAGAAGGTGTATTTACGGCTCTTGGTTAAAAAGCCCAAATCCAGCGACATGTTAAAGTCTGACAGCGCTTTGTTCAAAAAGCCAGCATGACGCGCTTCATCCCGTGACATCAGATTGAAACACTCTGCCAAAACAGGGCTTTTGTCCTTTAAGCGGCGTCCAAGTTCTTTGTACAGTAAAAACCCCGAAAACTCCGCCGTACAAGAACGTTCGAGAAATTCAACGAACAATCGGCGAGTGTCCCCGTCAATATGATCCCAGGATTGTTCAAACTCCGCATCCCGAACAAAGTGATGGCGGTTGTAGTCAGCGCGAAACTCGTCGAGAATCGCTCTCAACTCGTCTTCGTTGACGGAGATATCCATCTGCGCCATTTCATCAAAGTCAGTGGTATAAAACCTGGGTGTCAGCAGGGTTTCTTTCGCCGGGGTTTTAATCCCTGGACGCATTTCTTCAAAGCCTGGTTTTTTTAGGGAGTCTACCATGTCTTGATTGTGTGAAGTGTCTTTTTCTTTTGAGCGACTGAGAAAGCTTTTAGTAATGCTTTCACAAAGCGCAATTGACGGCAATAATTTATTTGATAAACATCAGTCTACCAAGGCGAGGGGTAGTGAAAGCTACTGTCTACGTTAAGAGTTGCAACAAATTGGGGATGGGGCATGGGTAATAGGTAATTGGGAACGTGAGAATTGACAATAGGTTAAAAGTGTGGTAAGTTTCCCTAAATAATTTCTTGGGCGGAGATTAAGACTTGCAACAGAATATGTATTTTTTCGGAATTGGCGATCGCTAATCGGTAATTATTCCTTGGATCATCTACCAAACCCCAAAATCACCTGTTCGGGTGAATCGATTGGAGGAAGTATAGTAGCACGCGCCCAACGTAAATAGAACTAGAGCGAATCCAAGGGAATAAAACCAAGATGAACGTGGAAAGCAATAATAAAAAAGACCGTATTTTTATCTCCTACATGTTGAATGTAGTCGGCTTTTTCGGCTTGTTGAGCGGACTGCACCGTATATATAATGGCAAGATTGGGACGGGTTTGCTGTGGTTGTGTACCTTTGGTGTATTTGGTGTTGGACAGTTTGTGGATCTGTTCCTCATCTCTAATATGGTTGAAGAACACGATCAGAAACTCAGATTAAAAGCAGGTTTGTCTCCCTTGGGTGTACCGTTAAATCAAACTGCTGTTGCCTCCCAAGTTTACCAACCCAGTGGCAATCAACTGATGGTTAAGCTGTTGGAAGCAGCAGAAAGTCGCGGTGGTACGCTAACTGTAACGCAAGGTGTAAAAGCAACTGGAGCCAGCTTTACAGAAGTTGAAGCTATTCTCAAGGAAATGCTCAAATCAGGTTATGTAAAAATAGATAACGACCCCATTAATGGAGCCGTCACTTATCACTTTCACGAAATTTAAGAATTTTGTTAGTAGAGACGCGATGTTCCTCGCGTCTGTACGTAGATAGTGGATAGTGGTTAAAGAATACCGACTAACAACCAACAACTATCAACGCTCCAACCAACAACTAACTAATTCCTACCTAACCACTTTTGACCATTCAAGCGCTGCACGAGACCATATACCATCAAGTCAAGTGTCATTTTGCGCTCATCGATTAAGAATGACTCAAGAGTGCTAGGTTTTTTGCCTTCGTTGCAAGAAAATCCTTTTTTCCCTTGAATATCTTCATCTAAGAAATATAGGTTAAACTGGCGCAGACCGTTTTGCAATTTGCCCATGACTTGCCAGCATTCTTCAGATGTATCAAAGCCAACAATGGAAAGCTTCTGCTTGGCAAAACTCAATTGTACATCTTGCACACCTTGTTGAGCGATCGCTTTTTGTAAAGCTGGCAAATAGTATTGCTCCACAAACTCTACAAACGGCTTATCTTCAAGAGCTGGAGGTTTCTCTTTTTTAGCCGCTTTAGCTGCTGCGGGTTTGTCTTCTGCTCCTTCTTTAGCCGCTTTCGCTGCTGCGGGTTTGCCTTCTGCTTTTTCCTTTGCTGCCGGCTTTTCTCCCTTGGGTGCAGCAGGCTTTTTAGCTTTAGCCGCGTTTGGGTTTACTTCTGGATTTGCGGCTTCGGGATCTGGTGCATTAGCTGTGGGGATATCTGTTGCTTCTGGGGAGTCGGTGCTGGGAGCATGTTCTTCAGCAACATCGGGAGCCTGTTGTTCAACAGTGCTGGGAGCCACCTCTCCCGCTTGATTGTGATTGGTTTCTTCTGCCATTGCTCAGGTCAATCCTTTATCTAGCTAATAGAGCGATCGGATAGCTCACCTTAAGGTATCAGGTATTTTCATTTTGACATAGGAGGGCTTGCCTGATAAATAACAAATAAAATTTGTCAGCGGAATACACTACGAGTCAGGCAAAATTCTTATGGTAATTTCAGATTTATAAAATTTTTTTTATATTAACAATAATCAATCTATTGGATGAATCAATCGGGTGAAGTCGCTAGTACAAACATTTTAATTTCAAAGTAATGGGGGAATACTAAATCAAAAATACTTACAACGAGGTTGATTATGAATCTGAGTATAATTGACGAAAAGTTACAGATTGAATTTAGTTTGAAAGAGCAATTGCTAGCTCTTCGCTTTCCAAAGTTTGAGAAATTCCATTAACCCATATTCAACAATTTACGACAGCCGAACCCCAAAGTAATTGTCAAGAACTTCGTGCTAAGGGAAGCTTGATTCCTGGAGTTGTTAAAGCGGGGACTTATTACACAGACAGGGGCAAACAATTTTGGTACGTCAATAAAAAGACAAATTATTTAATTATTGAATTGCGAAATGAATATTATAAGAAAATAGAACTTACGCATTGACATGAATTTGCTTATGTGGTAAAAACCATGATTAACATCAATTACCTAAATTTAGTAGGTTTTTGAACCTAGAGTCAGCTCTTTTTCTACAAATGAAAAAACGCAAACTGCTTCAATTAGTTGCTATTGCTACTGCCTTTGCCATTGCGATTATCATGATATGGCAACCTAAATATGCTTTATCTACCGAAACTTGTCCTGATGGCAATGGGTTGTTTGTGCTTTACTACGGGTATATTAATACGCCCGCGTCACAAGATCCAACTCTCCAGACTATTATGAGCAAACAGCCAGATTTTGTCATTTTTGGCAATGGACTTCAAAATCGACCGGATATACCTGAGTATGTCAATCAGAACAATGGTAATGCTATCCAATATATTCCTTTGAACTACGGCAATGCAGCAAGCAATGATGTTGATGCCAAAATTACTACAGCAATGGAGGCTGGTTATGATGGGGTCTTCTTTGACGAAACTGATGTAACAAAAGCAAGCTGGAATGCTGCTCGCGCTCAAAAGGTGCGACAATTCGGAGCAACAAACCTTGCCATTTTTAATCCTGGTATTGCATCCCCGCCCGCTTCGGTGTTTAATTATGCTGATATAGTTAGTGTGGAAAATCAATATAATCAGACGCTTCCATCTTATCCTGGCATAAAATCTTCACGTTGGCTGGCAGTTCAAGGAGATCCAGCCAACCAGGCGGCGTCATCGGCTCAAGATGCTTTCAACCGTAGAACAATCTTCCAGCAAAATGGCGGTTTCTGGTACTACTCGTCGGCTCAACAGGCAACAGGTGCAACCCACATTAATTTACCTCCTTGGTATGAGCAGTTTGCAGACTTGGTGAACAACCAACCTAGTCCAAACTGTAATTGAGTTGAAATGCTGCAATATAAGTTGAAGTTTCAAAGCTGGTTCAGTAAACGACACCAAGCAGTGGGTAAAGAAACTGGTAAAACGTATTTTGCAAGGCTATCACCTTTAATAAGAGGCAGCAGCCCTCTCTTAGCACATTCCCAGGTGGAACCTGGGAACGAGAAAATGAGAGATCAACCACCAGCCACAGCGGGAACGATACTTACTTCATCGCCATCTTTGAGGGGTGTATCTGTCCCTTCTAAAAAGCGAATGTCTTCGCTATTGACGTACAAATTCAAAAATCGCCGTGGTTGTCCGGCATCATCGCACAACCGCGACTTGATACCAGGACAGCTTTGCTCTAATGAGTCGAACAGTTGAGCAATGTTGCTGCCGCTACATTCTAGAGTAGCTTGGTTATTGGTGAATTTCTGAAGAGGAGTAGGAACTAAAACTTTTACTGACATAGTGAGTTGATAGTTGATAGTTGATAGTTGATAGTTGATAGTTGTTAGGTGTTAGTTGATAGTTGGAGCGTTGATGGTTGATGATTGATAGTTGATGGTTGATAGTTGCAAAATTCATAACTACTAACTACTAACTACTAACCACTAACTACTAACCACTAACTACTAACTCCTAACTCCTAACTAAACGAGGACTTGTTGCCATTCTAGGCGGTCGAGTGTACGCGATCGCTCTAGTGCGCGTTCAAAACTATCGAGTTTGGCATCAATTGTCAAGGGTTCACCAACGTAACCTTGAACTGCTTCTTGGGTTTTCAAACCATTGCCAGTAATGTAAACCACGGTAGTTTCATCTGGATCTATCTTGCCAGCTTCTACCAATTTTTTCAGTACGGCAACGGTTGTACCTCCTGCGGTTTCGGTGAAGATGCCTTCGGTTTCCGCCAAGAGCTTCATGCCTTCAATGATTTCTGCATCATTGACTGACTCAATGTTACCATTTGTTTTCTTCGCTATCTCCACTGCGTAAATGCCATCTGCGGGGTTGCCGATCGCAATCGATTTTGCTATTGTATTCGGTTTCACTGGCTTGATAAAGTCGCGTCCTTCACGAAATGCTTCCGCAATTGGTGAACATCCATCGGCTTGTGCCCCACTAAAACGCACGTTTTTACCTTCAACTAAACCGACTTCTGTAAATTCTTGGAAACCTTTGTAAATTTTTGTGAACAACGAACCAGAAGCGAGGGGAGCAACGATATGGTCGGGTAATTCCCATCCGAGTTGTTCAGCAACTTCATAAGCTAACGTCTTGGAACCTTCCGAGTAGTAAGGACGCAAATTAATATTGACAAAACCCCAGCCTTGTGTATTGGCAACTTCACAACAGAGGCGATTAACTTGATCGTAATTGCCTTTAACAGCCATGAGGGTAGGACTGTAAATCAAACTACCGAGGATTTTACCAGCTTCTAAATCGGCGGGGATGAATACGCAACAATCTAAACCGGCGTGAGCGGCGATCGCTGCGGTAGAATTTGCTAAGTTGCCGGTGCTAGCACAAGAAACTGTTGTGAAACCCAATTCACGCGCACGAGAAAGAGCAACTGACACCACCCGATCTTTGAAGCTAAGGGTGGGCATGTTGACGGCATCATTCTTTATATATAGTTTATTTAAACCTAAGCGACGCGCCAAGCGGTGGGAACGCACCAAGGGAGTCATACCAGTTCCCACATCTATAACATTATCTGTAGCGACGGGTAGAAACTGACGATAACGCCAAATCGAATTTGGTCCTGCTTGAATTTTTTCACGGCTGACCGAAAGACGCAGGTTGCTGTAATTGTATTTGACTTCCAAAGGACCAAAGCACAACTCACAAACATGGCTGGCTTTAAGTTCATATTCTGCGCCACATTCCTTACACTTAAGGGCTTCCAAGATGGGTGTGCTGGTTTGGTTTGAGTGTGCGATCGCTTGAGTCATAAAACAACTTCCCTGTGTCTGGGTCAACTTTGGTTGATGCTACCACGAGCCAAAATACGAGTCAAACATACCCGACAAATTTTGTCGGGATTGATTTGCCGATGAGTGATAGTAAGTCAGGCGATCGAAAAGCGAAAATAAAGCAATCAAATAATTACAGTGAAATGCGTAAGTGTTGTGAGTGAAAATTTCTCTTCATTTACCTTTAAATAAGGTGATAGAAAATTATCTAACTTTCGGCTAGGCTAAAATTACGGTATTTTTATATACTGATTAATATTTTTAATATAAATATATTTCCTTATTTACACAGTAGATTTTGCGTTGTCTAAAAAGTTAGAGTTTTTAGTCAATCCCTCCAAAGCAGGATAAATCGAAGAGAAAATATTTGTTTTAAATTTTTCAGACCAATAGTTTAACAGGTTGACTTGTCAAATCTGAACGCCCAAAGCTTGAAGTTTTGGGCTAATTTGACTTAGCAATTCTTGCATAAATTGTTGAGTTAAATTCTGCTTGGAAAAAACATTATTAATTGATGCCAGAAATTAACATGTTCTATGAAATGTCCCAGCAAAGTGAAGAATAAACAATCAAAATTATATCGCTCTTTAATAACAACGTTATTATTAGCCAACGGAATTTTTCAATTAGTCGCACCTGCATTAGCTGATGGTACAGCGGCTGGTCAAGATATTAGCAACACCGCTACAGCAACTTACAAAGATGATAGTGGTAACGACCTTAACGCTACTTCTAATACAGTTACTGTCAAAATTGCAGAAGTTGCTGGTATTACCATTACAAAGCAGAATTATGAAGATGATAACGGCGATGAAGTAGAACCGGGTGATAAACTTAAATTCAAATTTGAGATAAAAAACGTTGGAAACGATCCTACTAAGTTCCACATTCCTGATAAAACCAACGTGGGTATCACTAACGGTACTGTTGATTCACTTGAATACAGCTTAAATGGTACTGACTGGATACCAATTAATGACCAAGATACACCTTCAATTGATGCTGGTAAATCTATTTTTGTCCGCGTTAATGTGACCGTCAAGAATGATGCTCAAGCTGATGATAAAGTTACCGTTACTCTTGGTAACACGGCTGTTGACCCTAATAATACTGAACTGCTATTACAGAACCAACAACGGGATACACCTAATGAGAATCCTGGTGACGTTTACACCGTAGATAACATTGGCACAACAAATGGTGACATTGATGGCAACCCGGCTAACGGTGTGCGTGAGGCTGGTGCTTTTCAGACTGCAACGGTAAAGGCGAAAAAATATGCTTTAGCGACAATTTTTAAGACGAAAACTAACTATGAGAATGCTGGTACAGCCAAAATTAATGATGATTCTTTTACTTATGACCTGACTCTGAAAGTAGAGGGAACAGATACCACAAAAAATAATATTATTCCGGGGACATTGGTAGGAACAAAGATTAATTTAAATGGAACTCCCGATACCATCCGCATCTTAGTTTCTGATGCTATTCCTAAAGACACAGAACTTGCATCTGTACCCACACCTCCAACTAATTGGATAGCAGTTTATACAGAAGATGCGGTGACAACTAACGCTAATACTGAACAATGGAAAACATTCACAGCAGCGACTGATTTAAGTAAAGTCAAAAGGATTGGTTTCGTCAACGATCCAACAGCGTTTACTTCTATTGAACCGAACGCACCGGAAATCAAATTTCCGATCAAGATAAAAGTTAAATCTGATGTCAGCAAAGCATCAGTGACAGTAGAGAACATCGCTCAAATATTTGGTCAAACCAAAGATGGCACTACTTTAGTTTACGATGAATCTGGTGATGACAGACCCAGCAACTACGGCGATGATGGCAGTTTACCGCCCGGTGCAACAGATGCCAATGGCGATAAGATTCCTGATAACAATCCTACTGTAGAAAGCGGTTATATTGACAATCCTGGAAGCTTACCCGAAAGTGACACTGATAAAGATAATAACAACAGCGGTAAAGGTCCAGGTGGTGAACCGAATCGGTTCGTAACTTCTAATGAGGCAACAGTAAAGAATGGACCCAAAGATGCCCCAGAAGCTAAAGGTCCTACTGCTGATGACAAGGGTGATTATACAAACAGTGACTTTACCAACAAGTCTACGAAAGTACCAGCAGATAAGTCTGCACCCGGAAGTAAATTTGACCCGGATTTTGTCACTTTTGAGAACACGGTAAAAAATACCAGTACTCTCACAAACGACATCTCGCTGCTTCCTACCTTATCCGCAGGTTTGCCCAAAGATACAACAGTTACTATTTCTTACGGTGGCGTTGATAAGGTTTATACCTGGGATGGCACTAATTTTACGATAGGTGGTAACGTTATTACTTCCAAATCTGATTACATCACTATTAAGGATGTGGCAGCGGGTAAAGAAGTTACCTACACCGTTAAAGTTGATTTACCGCAGGACACTGCGTTATCCACAGATACAGGCACAGGTTTCCCAGTTGCGATCGCTGCTTTTGTTGATGATGCAACTCCTGGTTTAGGCATCACAGAACCAAGAAATATCACTATTGACCGAGTTTACACGGGTTTCTTGAAAATGGTGAAACTGTCGCGAGTTTTACAAGCAGATGGTCCACCTGTTGGTGCAAATCAGGGTGACTTTGAGTCAACACCAGCTGTCAATAATATAGATCCGAATCCTAGCGTTGGTGATGTCGTCAGAACACCGGCTCCAGGAAACATTATTGAGTACCAAATTAGGTACAAGAATATTTCTCAAAATGAAGGTGACGGAAATGGCAATGTGCTTTTAAATGCGAAAAATGTTGAAATTACTGAAGACGGTACAGGGGGTACGAATAACTGGGCAAAGGATAACGATGGCGACAAAAATCTAGACACCACTCATGTTTCAGGTCAAGCTATCGATACTAAAGGCAGTATTGAATATTACGTTGGAGCAACTGCAACAACTGTAGATCCAGAAGTTCCAGGTGTTACTAAGTATGTAGACAAGGTAACAGACCAAGTTAAACCGGGTGACGAAGGAACGTTCACATTTCAACGCAAGGTGTACAAACCAAAAGAGCCAAATTCTCCGTCTGAGTTATAAGTCTTGATTACTCTGGTTTCCAGTCTGAGACTGGGAACCAGAGAAAACTAAAAATGAAAAGGTTAATAAAATGAAGCGTGTTTCTATTGCAAGTATCGGCGCGATCGCTCTTTTAACAATACCATTCATCGGTGCAATTCCAGGTATCCCAAGTATGTGGGATATGGGCGAAGCCATCGCTCAAAATACCAAAAATCAAGGGCAATTACAATTGCGTCTGGAAGCAGAAAAGAAAATTCTCAAGCAAGAAAAAGTAACTTGGCAAGCATTGCAAGGTCAAGCTGTGGTGCAACCAGGAGATGTGCTGCGTTATACCGTTGCTGGAGAAAATAAAAGCGATCGCGCAGTTAAAAATCTCACTCTTAATCAGCCAATTCCCAAAGGAATGCAGTATGTGCTGAAATCTGCTACCGCTACCAGTAATGCCAAGATTACCTACAGCATTGATTCTGCACGCACCTTTGTGGAAAATCCTACCATACAAGTCAAACTTCCCAACGGCAAAGTAGAAACCAAACCTGCACCAGCAACAGCTTACACCCATATTCGGATGAATTTTAACGCATCTGTGCCGGCGAAAGCGATCGTTAAGGGGACTTATGAAGTGCAGGTGCGATAGGGGAAGGGGGAGAGGGGGACAGGGGGCAGGGGGCAGGGGGCAGGGGGACAAGGGGGACAAGGGGGACAGGGGGGACAGGGGGGAAATTTCTATATCTCCCACTATTAATTTTCAGGGTATCTGATAGGAGAAAGATTAAGTGATTCGTTTGCGAAAAAAACGGCAGACGGCATCTAGTAATAACTGGTTGCGAAGGTTAACAGCAACCATTTTGCTGGGAAGCGTCTTACAAAGTTATCTACCAACAAAAGCGCAACAAGTTGATAATAAAGCTGCGCTTCTACCTATTACAAATCAAGCTACATATACTTATACAGATTCAGATAATAATACATTTCAAGGAACTACTAGTCAGTTGAGTGCTAGTTCAAGATTACTTGACCCATTAGGTAGAATTTTAGGCTGTGGTGGACAGATTCTCCTGGATTATACAGGTTTTTCTGTTGGGTTGTATGAGCCGAATTCTAACGATCCAACGCAAATAGAATTGGGAAGACTGCTTTCACTGACAACAACAGAGTTACCTGATATTCCTAAGAATAATATTCCGGGCGGATTAAAACCAAATATTAATAATAAGAATCCCTACGTTTTAGATAATCAGGAACCGCGAGGTACTTATAACTTTTTATTAGATTCAAATAAAGGTCAAGCTATACCTGGTAAAACTTACATTTTAGTAGTTAATCCGCCGGCGAATTCTATTTATAGTCAGCGGCGAATTAAAATTACAATTCTTGATAATTCCAATGATATTATCCGATATTCTGCTACTTCTTTGGATGGTCAGCCAATTAGTACTACAGGGGATACTAGCTTTACAGATACGGTTGCTTTCATCCCTAATGCAGAAACAATAGGACTGAATTTATTTGCCTTTCAATTTCAGACTGGTTTGTGTCAACCGAATCAGGTGCAGATTATTAAAACAGGCGATCGCGCTACTGCTGAACCTGGAGATACAGTCATTTATCGGCTTTCGGTAAAAAATGTATCTGATATTAATTTGAAAAATACGATAGTTACTGACAACTTACCTTTAGGATTCAACTTTTTAGACAAATCTGTGCGCGGAGAACTTGACGGTCAACCAGTAGCTATTACTACCTCACGTAATGGCTCAACTGTGACATTACGCACAGAGGCAATTATCCCAACTGGAAAAGTGCTGAATATAGCTTATGCTGTCCAACTTACCACAGATGCGGTGCGGGGTTCAGGAAAAAATAGTGCGATCGCCAATATGCAACGCGCTGACAACAATTTCGCTGTTAAAGATGGTCCGGCAACTCATCAGTTGAAAATTCGACCGGGAATCGTCTCGGATTGCGGTACCATCATCGGTCGCGTATTTGTCGATAAGAACTTTGACGGGGAACAGCAACCTGGTGAACCGGGAGTTCCCAATGCAGTGATTTTTATGGAAGATGGCAACCGTATAACTACTGACCCTAACGGTTTATTCTCCGTCGCTAACGTGTTACCGGGAAATCATACAGGTGTATTGGATCTTAGCAGCCTTCCCGGTTACAGCTTGGCTCCTAACTTAAAATTCCGCGAACGTAATAGCCAATCTCGGTTAGTGCGATTAGAACCAGGTGGCTTGGTACGTCTGAACTTCGCAGTCACCCCATCCTTTCGGGAGGAAGCTAAAAAATGAAACGCAGACTGCAATATAAAATTCAAAATTCAAAATTCAAAATTCAAAATTTACAATGCGATTATTTCCATTTCCTCATCGGCGCTACAGTAGCTGTCGTCAGCACAATTTTACATCCAACCATCGCAACAGCACAAACCGAAACTCCCCCCATTAATAAAGAACAGCTAACTCCCCCCACTCCCCCCACTCCCCCCATCTCCCCCTCCCCCACTCCTCCCTCTGCGGTTCAAATCCTCTCCCCTACCCCTGACACCATAGCCGACGATCCAGCAACTACAGTAATTTTGCAATTTCCTGCTCTCAGCCAGGTAGAACTACAGGTAAACGGACAACTCGTAGATAAATCCTTAATTGGACGCACAGAAACCGATTCCAAAACTAACTTAACAACGCAGATATGGTACGGTGTCTCCTTAAAAGAAGGCGAAAATATTATATCTGTACAAGTTGCCGGAAGTACACCAGTAATAACGCGGGTGGTAGTCCGGGGAGCGCCGAAGCGGTTGACAGTGGAAACTGTGGAAGCCCGTATACCAGCTGATGCACGTTCCATAGCAAAAGTCAAGGGTCAACTAGTCGATGAAAATGGCAATCGCTCTAACCGTGATGCTGTTATCACTTTGATACCTTCGGCTGGGGAGTTTGTCGGCGCAGACTTGAAACCTGACCAACCCGGATTTCAGGTACAAGCGAAAAAAGGAGAATTCACTGCTAATCTGCGTTCTGATTTGAAGGCGCAAACTGTGCGAATTCGAGCCACAGCGAATGATTTGGAAGCTTTTACCCAAGTGCAATTTGCAACGGCGTTGCGTCCCAGTCTTGTTAGTGGGGTGGTGGATGTGCGTTTAGGTGCTAGAGGTACAGATTATTACGGTAAATTGCGTGATTTCCTTCCCCCGGATAACGATAAAAGAACGCAATTAGATTTTCACTCAGCGGTATTTGCTACTGGTGCAGTTGGGGATTGGTTGTTTACAGGTGCGTACAATAGCGATCGCCCTCTGAATGAAGACTGCAATTGTGATAATCGTCTGTTTAAAACTTACCAATTCAGCGAGCAAAATTATCCAGTTTACGGTGATAGTTCTACAGTTGATGCGATCGCTCCTTCGATTGACAGCGTATATCTGCGCTTCGAGCGCTCCACTGGCAAGGCTAGCCCCGATTATGCCATGTGGGGTGACTACAACACCGAGGAGTTTGCACAGCGATCGCAGCAATTCACAGCGATTACTCGTCAACTCCACGGCTTTAAAGCAAACTACAATTTAGGAAACCTGCAATTTACGGGTTTCTACGGAAACAATTTAGAAGGTTTTCAACGAGATACTGTTGCTCCTGATGGTACAAGCGGCTATTACTTCCTTTCTCGTCGCATTCTCATCCCTGGTAGCGAAAATGTCTTTATCGAGTTAGAAGAACTGAATCGTCCCGGTACTGTACTTCAACGCAAACAACTTAACCGGGGACCAGACTATGAAATCGACTACGATCGCGGTACTTTATTATTTCGTCAACCTGTCCTGCGGACTGATGTTGATGACCAAGGACAAGTGTTGGTAAGACGAATTGTTGCTACTTATCAATACGACAGCAAAGACTCAAACAGCAATATTTATGCAGGTCGTCTGCAATATAATTTTTCTCGCACCCTCAATTCGCAAAGTTGGTTAGCAGCAACTTACTTACAAGAAAATCACGGATTGCGTGATTTTCAACTTTACGGTGCGGATGCGATGATTTCTCTGGGTTCTCAAGCTAAGTTCATCGCTGAATATGCTCATTCTCAAAATGAGTCAGATGTGATGGGAATGGTTAGCGGTGACGCTTACCGTTTAGAAGCTGAAGCAAACATTACAAACGCTTTGCAAGGTCGTGCTTATTATCGCTTTGCCGATGCTGGTTTTGCGAATAACGCTACCATCAGCTTTGTTCCCGGTCAAACTCGCTATGGAGCGCAGCTTACAGGTAAACTTACCTCTACTACAAATTTACGGGTGCAATATGACCATGAAGACAACTTTGGAATTGCACCTCAACCGCTGAATACCTTTGAGGAACTGTTTACACCCCGTTCTCAAGCGATTCCTGGTAGTAAAGTTGATAATTCCCTCTCGACGATTTCTGCGGGAATTCAACAACGTTTAGGTAAAGCGACTTTAGGTGTAGATTGGATTCATCGCGATAGACAAGACCGGATTAGTGGAAGTGGATTGGATAGTAATTCTGACCAGTTGCGATCGCGTCTTTCATATCCTCTTGCAAAAAATCTCACCTTCCAGGCACAAAATGAGCTTACTCTCAGTTCTGATACCGATAGCGTTTATCCAGACCGAACTATTTTAGGGTTGAATTGGGCAGCGATTCCCGGTATTAATGTTAGTCTGGCTCAACAGTTCTACACTCGCGGACAGTTTGATGGTAACTCGATTACCAGCTTGAGTATTAATGGCGAACACAAACTTGGTAGAGATACGACGATTACCGGTCGTTATTCAATTTTAGGTGGTGCGAATGAACTGACAACTCAAGGAGCGATCGGACTAAATAACCGTTGGACTGTAGCTTCTGGATTGCATCTAAATCTAGCTTACGAACATGTATTTGGCGGTTTCTTTGGACGAACTGCGGCAGGTTCCCAATTTGCTCAACCTTTCACCGCAGGTCAATCAGCTTCTTCGATTGGCTTTAACGGAGGTGATAGTTACAGCGTCGGTTTGGAATATACTGATAATCCGCAGTTTCAGGCAAGCGCTCGTTACGAACATCGTACATCCTCAAGTGGTTCTAATACCGTAATTTCCGCAGGTGCTGCGGGTAAAATTTCGCCTGCTCTCACAGCTTTGCTGCGCTATCAACAAGCGAATTCTTCTAATGTACAGACGCGAAATTTCGCGTCTGTACGAGGATTGGGAGATACAGTAAATCTGCGGATGGGTTTAGCTTACCGCGACCCGAACAACGATAAATTTAACGCCTTATTGCGTTATGAATATCGCGAAAATCCAGCGGTAATTCCTGACACTATCCTTTTGGGTAGTGGTACGGGTTCTCAAGACCATACCTTTGCTTTGGAAGGTATCTACGCACCGAATTGGCAATGGGAATTTTATGGGAAGTATGCTTTGCGTAATAGTACTTCTTATTTAGCTAACGATTTGGTGGGAACTAGCACAGTAAATCTAGCACAATTCCGGGCTACCTATCGCTTGGGATACAGCATGGATTTAGTGGGTGAAGCTCGCTGGATAGGTCAATCTAACTACACAGAAACAGGTTTTCTTTTAGAGACAGGTTATTATCTCACACCTAATTTGCGGCTTTCTGCTGGATACGTTTTTGGTAATATCGATGACCGAGATTTTTCCGGGACGCGTTCTGCCGGGGGACCTTATTTAGGTTTGACGCTGAAACTGAACGAATTATTTGACGGTTTTGGGTTGCAAAAAGTGGTGCCACCTCAGCAACAGGAATCTGTGGTGAAACAACTGCGTAATTCAAAGCTAAAGAATTAGGACTTACGCTGTTAGACCTCTCGCTCCTCTTATTCCTCTGTGTACTCTGCGTCGCGCCAGTCGCTACAAACTCCTCCACCCCCGCAACGCGCTGGCTTCTCTGCGGTTCGTCCCATGCGTGACTTGTGCGTAAGTCCTGAGAATTAATCGCTTTACAAGAAAGATTTTCTTTGATTTCGGGAAACCTAAACAAAGTATGGGGAACTTAAAAGCGATCGCCTTTTTATTATGTTGTAACTAATAAAACAAAGATGAATAAACCTGCTAAATTAAATATCCGTAAAAGTGTACCCTGGCAACTGATAGCAACATCCGCGATCGCGATGTCTCTATTGCAAGCATTACTGACAACTCCCGCAAAAGCGCAAACCGTTTCTATTAGTAAAAATGCTAACGTCAACACTGTACCGTCTGGGCAAACTTTCGATTACTCACTTAAATATAGTTGTATCAGCGCTGGTCCTAGTTGCCAAAACGCTGTAATTACCGACGTGCTACCATCACAAGTGCAGTATGTCAGTACTATATTAGGTATAAACCCAGCAGACGTTAAATACAATTCAAATAATCGTAGACTTACCATCACATTCACACAGCCAATTGCAGCGGGTGATACGAGTGAAATCACTGTGAAAGTCAAATTCCCCGCTGGTACTACTCCTAACAATACCGTTGCTGAAAATAAAGCCAACATCAATATTAGTAATGGCTCATCAGCAACAAGTAGCACCGTATCTGTGATTGCAACCGCAGAAAACAAGTTTACCGTAGAAAAACCCCCACTCAGTACCACACCAACGCTAGATCAAAATGTAACTTACACGGTAAGATTTAAAAATCCTACTGGCAGTGACATTGGCGGACTTAACCTCAACAATGCCCAATTGGTAGACAAGCTACCGTCAGGAGCGGTATTCGTTTCTGCTAGCGATAATGGTGTGTACGATGCTGCAAGCAATACTGTTACTTGGGCAATGGGCGATTTAAAAGTAGAAAATGGCAACAAAGAATATAATCGCACTGTAACCGTTAAATATCCTTCCTCTAGCTTTACCACTGCTAGCACTATAAAGAACATTGTTGAAGGTTACGGTCAGTCGGTGGGGGAAAACTCATCTAAATTCATAGACACGGCTAATATTAGTCATGGCTTTACAAAACCCTCACCCGATAGCAATATAAGTAAGGGTGGTGGTGCAAATTATGCGATCGGACAAACTGTAAATTATACTTTGTCGGCGAAAAACATAGGTAACGTTCCCTTAGATAGCTTCGTTATTACAGATAACATTCCCTCACAAGTCACAGTATCAAGTATCACCACCGGAATTTATAATAATCCGCCTTCTAATCTAATTATTCGTTATAAAACTAATCTCAAGAGTAACTTTACTAATTGGTCTGGAAGTCCCTTTAATCCTGCTATCAACCAAACCTTAAATGTCAGTGATTTGCCACTGGCAGCAAATGAATATATCACGGCAATTCAATATGATTACGGTAGCGTTCCTATCGGTTTTAGCCCCTCAACCACGCCCAAAATCACCGCAATTATTAATAGTAACCTCACTGACGGTCAAACCTTCAAAAACTGTGCAGACCTCAGCCGAACTTATGCTGGTACAACACCCGCACCAAAATCTTCTTGTACAACAGTAACAATTATTGACCCCCGCGCCATCATTGACCCAGGAAAAAGGATTGATACCAATTCTACAACAGGCACACCTGCACCTTATCTACCTAATGGCAATGTTCGCTTTCGCCTAGAAGTACGCAATACTTCTAGCAGCGGTGGTGCATTAACTGACCCAATTATTGCCGATTTGCTACCACCTGAGTTTGATTATGTTCCTGGAAGTTGGTCATTTGATAAGAAGGAAAATGCTAACGCACCGACACCAGAATTTGAAGAAATCCCCAACTACAAAAATACTGGTCGTACCCTATTGCGTTGGAAATTTACTGGAGCTTCTTCTTTCAGCTTTCCTGGCGATGGTAATAAATTATCATCATACATCTACTTCAAAGCGAAAGTCAAACCAGGCACAGCGCCTACGAATTACACCAACACGGTAGCGATAACATCCAACAGTTCACCGTTTGTGTGTTCTGATAACAAAAGTCCTGGTACAAGCTTAGATACACTGGATTTAGATAACGATGGTAGCACCAACGATACTTTGTGTACAGCTAATACTTCGGTAACTGTCAGTTCCCAAGCGGCTTTGACTTCACAAAAATTAGTCAGGGGTGAGTTAGATAATGATTATGTGGGGTATCCAACTAGAGGAAACTCTGTAGTAGGGGGACGAACTGATTACAAACTGACCATTACCAATCCTGGAAACGTGCCAATCAAAAATATCACCGTCGTGGATATTTTACCTTTCATCGGTGATACTCAAGTCGCTAATCCCTCAATTTCTCGTAATTCCCAGTGGCGTCCGAATCTCGTCAATGCACTTACAGTCAGCGATTCTCGCATTAAAGTATATTATAGCACTGCAACTAATCCCTGCCGTCCGGAGGTGGTGTCTTCGGGTCCTGTGGGTTGTGTTAATGACTGGTCACTGACTCCCCCGACTGACATCACAAAAGTGCAAGCGCTGAAGTTTGATTTGGGTACCATCATCCTCAAACCACAGGAAAGTTTATCCCTCACCTGGCTGATGCGAGTTCCAATTGATGCCACAATAAATACGGACGCTTGGAACTCTTTCGCTTATGTGGGAACCCGTACCGATAACGATCAACCCCTCGTACCTGCGGAACCGGGTGCAGTGGGTGTTGACCTAAAACCAGCAAAAGCAAAGTTATTACTGGTGAAACGCATTACCCGCATCAACAACCAAGACGTAACTGATATTGTGGATGGTCGTAGTGATGTTCCTACTAATGCTTCTAACTATGTACCAGAACCTTATGCAACTGATGATAGCGATCCAAAATGGACTGCTGGCTACTTGCGCGGATTGATTAATGCCAGCACTGTCAAACCAGGAGATGAGTTAGAATATACGATTTATTTTCTCTCTAGTGGCAATGTTCCCATCAAAAACGTTAGTATTTGTGACTTGATACCAGCTAATAGCAGCTTTGTTGAGAATGCCTTCGCAGCAGGTTCTGGTATTGCTTTGGAGATTAACTCCACATCAACTAATTTAACAAATATCAACGATAGCGATCGCGCTGAATACATCCCACCTAATACAATCGCTCCAGGTGCTTGTAACAAAGCTGACATTGCCAACAACGTCACTCCCCCAACACAACTTCAACCCGCTGCTAATAAAACAGGAGTAGTACTAGTTAATGTTGTAACTGGTTCAACAACCTTGCCTGAACCGAATAAACCTGCATACGGTTTCATTCGCTTCCGGGTCAAGGTGAAGTAAAGTCAATTTTAGATTTTAGATTTTGGATTTTAGATTGAATCCAAAATCCAAAATCCTTGGCTCCAAAATCCTATCACCCTCCGCTAACTGGGGGAATTAAGACGACTTCATCACCATCTTGGAGAATGGTATCTGGTTCGACGAATTGCAGATTCACCCCAAAGCGGGTGATTTCTCTGAATTGAGCAAGTTCGGGGTGTTCGGCAATTAGGCGATCGCATACTCCTGCTACTGTTGTACCATCAGGTAATTCCAGCATCAGTTCTGGAACTTTATAAGCTTCTTGATAAACAGCGAATAACTTGACGGTGACGGTGTTTGCATTGGACATAGAATAATAGGAAAAAAATTAACGCTGCTGTTGTGACTTGCAGCACTGATAGCCCATTTTAATTTTAATACTAATCGAGTGACAGGGATTGGTTAAGGCGATCGCCTTGCTCCCAATTCTCCATATCGATTTTTGCAACAAATCTATACTACCAAATTACGGCACAACCGTAAATTTCACAGTATAGCTATAGTTACCGGCTCGCAGAGAACGACCTCTATCTATAGCAAAATCAATCGTTAAAGGAGTGGTTCCCGCAGGTAAAGCTAAGGGAGCATCACCATTTTTAGTCGAGCTTCCAGAAGGAATTGTCACAGTAGCAACAGCAGATACCGGGGTGAATTCGGGTCCTGCAACTTGAATTGGTGCAGATACACTTATATTTGCCGATTGGCTACAAGTAGCATCAATTTTAGTCGGAGAACCACCAGCAGATGCGAAAGTAACTAATTTCTTTGGCGGAGTACTACCTTCAGTAACTAACTGACCGGGAGTAGCTTGAGAGAAAGTACATATATTTGATGGTTCGGAAGCTGCGTTTTTTATGAGAGTTAAATTAGCAGTTAGAATTATAAGTGAAAATAATAAGATTTTTTTAATCATTTGGTGTTAAGTAACAACTCTGTTTATCTTTTAAATATTTAAATTATTTCCGATAATTTGCACCATACATAAAGCTTACTAAATATGTTGATGATGCACTAATATATTTAAACTCAATTTAGTTATCCCTTATTAAGGAGTAGAAGTGAGGATGACTGTAAATTCGTACTCTCCAGGTAAAATATTTTGAGTGCCATTTTTTGCTTCCATGTTTACTTCAATTGTACCTATTGCCTCTCCATCTGCATTCGCAAAGATATCGCCAGTTGGCTTAGATTTGGAATTAACACTTAAACCTAAAGCGGTATTGCTGGCTGTTGCAGTTAAATTTTCAGGTAAAAATTCGGTTGTTCCACTAAGAAATTTTGTTTGTTTAGGCTCAGAAATAGTAAGTTTGGCATCACCATCACAGTCTATTTTAACTTTGGCGGGTGTTCCACCACTTACACTACTGCTAAGGACAGTAGGATTTGAAGTAGAATTAACACCTAACCATCCATCATTAAGCTTACTCAAATAACAGCTAGTTGCTACTGTACCGCTAGCCATAACAGCAGGTTCCTCAGCACTGGCGCTAGCGGCGAAGGTAACAGTACTTGCGAGTATGAAAGCTGAACTAATTAGCAAGTGACGAATCATGCTTGACTATCCATGTATACGCGGACAACATATCAACCGTTATAGGTTAACTTCAATTTACAAGCTTTGTGTTGAGTAAATTGACGGATTTTTATTCACAGGCTATCTACGTCAATCATCTATAATTTGTAAAAATTCACGATGCCCAGAAACCCGATTTATTAAAGAAGTCGGGTTTCTAAATTTTATGCTCTTGTTTATAACTTATGCAACTAGCACATCCTAAACGTTCGTAGTAAGCGTTTTAACGCTTTTTTTGGGCACTAAAGTGCCCACTACAAATCTCAAATTTTTATTTAAACCTTGTTTTCTCAGTATAAATACGTAAAAAATATTATATTTTTTAATTTTGCAATTCACAATAAAGGTTAAATTATTTTTACGTTATTAAATAAAAAGCTGCTGAAATTCATCAAATAATTCAAAATCGCTCCACAAACTCTTTAGAACAAACATAGTGTAACTACTGAGGCAGTGATTTATCTCTGAGGTTGATAATTATTAGCTAATGGCTATTAATTATATTTTGATTCTTATTAAAAAATCACTTTTATATATTTCAATATTTGATTATAGCCATTATTTGTAGACATCAACAAAAGACCTCTTGCAAAAATCGGTAAACGCCCTCAGCCTATAAGCCGCCGGCTCTACAAACAAAGCCCGCGCAGGCGGGCTTAAAATTAAAAAAAATACTTTTGCAAGAAGTCTAATGTTAGATAGAAAATTTCTTAACTAAATCGATTTAAACAATTATGACACTGCAATCAAACAACTCTTTAGTAAAATCTGTTTTGCAAAAAGAAAGAGAAATTATCTTTATTGATCCCACTGTAGAAGATTACGAGAGTCTAATAGCTGGTATCAATCCAGATACAAAAGTCGTGATACTAGACCGGATGAAAGACGGGGTATCACAAATTACTGAGAATTTGCAAGGTGGTAAATACAAGGCTGTTCATATAGTTTCCCACGGCAGCGAGGGAAGTTTGCAGTTGGGGTCAAAACAACTGAATTCGGGTAATTTGGATATTTATAAAAGTCAGTTGCAACAGTGGGCAAATTTCCTGACAGATGACGCTGACATATTGCTTTATGGTTGCGATGTGGCTGCGGGAAAGACGGGTTTAGGCTTTGTGCAGCAGTTGAGTCAGCTAACGGGTGCAGATGTAGCGGCGTCGGATGACTTGACGGGGAGTGCTGCGCTTGGTGGTGATTGGGATTTGGAAGTGAAGACGGGGAAGATTGAGTCACCCTTGGCGTTTCAAGCATCGGTCTTAGAAAGTTACAACGGTATCCTCCCTAGTAGCAACATTGTAATTAGCCAAGTTTACGGTGGCGGTGGCAACTCTGGAGCAACTTACAAAAATGATTTTATTGAACTGTTTAATCGTGGGACGACTGCTGTAGATGTATCAACGTGGTCAGTGCAATACGCCTCCGATACTGGTACAAGCTGGACACGAACGAATCTTTTTGGCACTATTGCTCCGGGAAGTTACTATCTCATTCAACTAGCAGGTGGGGCAAATGGAGCCATTTTGCCCACAGCAGATAAAGTAGGCACGACTGACATAAATACCACAAAAGGTAAGATTGCGCTCGTTAAAAGCACCACTGCTCTTACAACTTCTAGTTTCACAGATGCGAATCCGACCGATCCTAACATTGTTGATTTTGTTGGTTACGGTACTACTGCGAATGCTTATGAAAACGTTGCAGCACCTGCTCCTAGTAACATTACCTCCATAGTAAGAACAGGAGGAAACTCAGACACAGATAAAAACTCAACTGATTTTATTGTGGGAGTGCCTAACCCACGGAATAAGACAGCACAGCCTACACCTACACTCAGTTCATCAACGTCAGCTTTGTCCTACAACGAAAACGCTGGTTTTGTTGGGATTGATAATGCAATCACTGTTACTGATTCTGACTCAGCTAACTTTAATGGCGGTAAGCTTGTTGTCGATTTCACTAGTGGTGCTAATACAAATGACATCCTGTTAATTGTCAATAATTATCCAACTTTTATTGCTGGTGTCGATATTCCTGGTCTTAACCAGATTATCATAGCGGGTACACAAATAGGCACTTTCACAGGAGGAATGAATGGTAGACCGTTAGAAGTTACCTTCAATGCCAATGCAACTCCTGCGAGAGTGCAGACTTTGATAAGTAACATCTTCTATAACAATATCTCAGATAATCCACTGGCAGGCGATCGCACGGTACGTTTCCGACTGACTGACGATACAGGTTTAACTAGCACTCCAGTAACTAAAACGATTAGTCTGACAGCAGTTAATGATGCTCCTATTATTGGTGTTTTTGGTGCATCATTCCAACTTTACAATGGTATTAGCACAACTACACCTGACACCCAAGGATTTATATATCAAGCTCTTCCCTATTTACCGACAGGTTCAACTCCAACCGGGAATCAATTAACTACTTCTATCAGCGATTATGTAGGTTATGCGGCAAAAGCCGAATTAATGCCTATCCTTGACCGAAACGTGGGATATAGCATTAAATTCGGTACTGAAATTGTTTCTGAAGACCATTCTGGTACTGGTGCTGATAAAAATGGCGATGGAAAAGCAGATAGAGCAGGTTTCAGCGTTACTGTTATCGGAAACGACAAAAAAGGCATTGAACTAGGTTTCTGGACTAATGAAATCTGGGCGCAAAATGATGGTGCTGCTGAACCTACATCTACAGATTTAACTCAAACCCTCTTCACTCACGGTGAGGGGACAACAATATCGGGTTTTACTACTAAAACTTTTAAGAACTATGAACTGAAAATATTTGGTAATACCTACAGCCTTTTTCGGGATGATTATCAAACAGCAATTTTGTCTGGCAATTTGCGGGACTATACGAGCTTTGCAACACCAGCTTACCTTCCCTCAAATCCTTATCAAACATCTAATTTCTTATTCTTTGGCGATGGAACCCCAACCTCTAGCGCTAATTTTAAATTAGGTGTGATATCAGTTAATACAGGTTCGAGTTCTAATTTATCAGTAAATGAAGACACGGATTTAGTCGTTCAAGGTGTCAGCATTAATGATGTTGACTCTGGAAGTGTCACCGCTACCCTGAAAGTTAACAGTGGAAAATTAACGGTAAGTACTGGTATTTCCGGCGGTGTTACCTCTGTAAATAACAATGGTACTGGAGAAGTAATTCTTAGTGGTACTCTCAGCCAAATTAATAATACCTTGGCTGCTAGTAACGGACTAACCTATAAAGGTAATCAAGACTTCTTCGGTAACGATACTCTCTCGGTTAGTGCTACCGATGGCATAACTCCAGGCAGCCCAAAAACAGTTTCAATCATCGTTAACCCTGTAAACGACGCCCCCGTAGTGCAAGCAAGCAAAAGCATTACCCTGAATGAGGATGCCAGCAATACACCACTAAACATTACCGCACCCACGGATGTTGATGGCGACACTCTTACCATTACTATTACTGGACTGCCTGATGCTATCAAGGGTAAGGTTTACCTAGCAGATGGCGTAACACAAGTTAACAATAATCAGTCACTCAACGCTGCTCAACTACCAGGATTGGTATTCCGTCCCGTTGCCGATGCTAACGGCAGTGCAGGTACTTTTAGCTATAGCGTAAGTGATGGTAAAGTTAATAGCAGCCAAACCATCACGTTAAACATCAATTCTGTTAACGATCGCCCCACTTTCACTATCGGTGGCAACCAAAGCGTCAAAACAGGTGTGACACAAACTATCGCAGGTTGGGCAAGCGCAAGCGGCTTTTATGCTGGTGCTGCCAACGAAACACAAAGTGTCGCGGGGTACATAGTTAAGGTTGTCAACAACGTCAACGCTGACATCTTTGAAGCTACACCAACAATTAACTCAGCAGGTGACTTAACTTACACAGCAAAAAGTGGAATTACGGCTAGCAAAACAGCGACAATTGAAGTCCAAGTTCAGGATAACGGCGGTACTGATAATGGTGGTGTCGATACCTCAGCCCCGCAAACTTTCACAATTACCGTTAATCCCACAGCTACTAACTCGATGAAGGTAACTTCAGGTGTAAGTACTACAGGAACTGATGGGAGCGATCGCATCTCAGCATTAGATAGTGACGACATCGTTTATGGTGGATTGGGTAGCGATCGCATTTTCGGCGGTAATGGTAATGATACCCTTTACGGCGATTTAGAAACTATACCCACTTATGGTGTTAATTTCACCATGAGTGACACTATTTATGGTGGTTTGGGCAATGATTTAATCTACGGTAACGGTGGTAATGACTACCTTTATGGTGAAGACGGAAATGATAGCATCTGGGGTGGAGATGGCAATGATGAAATCTGGGGCGGTACCGGCAATGATATCCTTAATGGCGGTATTGGTAAAGATAGTTTTGTCCTTGTTAGAGGTCAGGGCAAAGACACCATTGAGGATTTTAAAATTGGTGAAGATGTGCTTGGTTGTGCAGGTGGTTTGAGATACGATCCTTTAATATTAGGTCTTCAAGATGTATTTGGCGGTACTTCAATTTTTGATAAAATCACAAATCAACAGGTAGCATTCGTTAAAGGTATTACTAAGTTAGAACTCGATAAGCCCAGTAATTTCGGTCAGTTTTAAAGGTTGTTTGGGCGTTTCCAGGTTGATCTTGGAAACGCCTAATTTAGCAAAAGTTGAGCAAAACCAGCTTTACTTGGTGATATACAATATTGATCGGGAGGTGATTGAACGATGGCTACCGTCGATGAGTACCGACGACATATCCAACACCTATTAACTGAACAGGCAAAGTTAGTCTGGGATAAACGCATCCAGGCTGAAACTATTTTCGATACCGAACGCGATCGCTATCAACTAGTCTACGTTGGCTGGCGTGAGTCTAAGCGATTGTATGGTACTGTTCTGCATCTTGACATCATTGATGGCAAAATTTGGATTCAGCAGGATGGTACTGAAGTTGGTATTGCGAACCAATTGGTGGAACTCGATGTCCCCAAGCAAGACATTGTTTTGGGGTTTGACCCTCCAAAGATGCGTCATTACACTGAATTTGCTGTGGGGTAGTGCCGCTTTTTTATTGTTAGCAAGCTTTGCGTGGTAACATACTTTGAGAGGCTGTGCCTTGTTTCATTCTACAGGCAGAGCCTGCACAGAAGGCATTCCCATGTAGAGCATGGAAACGAGAAAACGAGAAAAAGAGCGCTCTTTGCGCTCACTACTTATTTATCTTTGTCTTTATTTGGCAATACACTTTGATTTACACTGGGAATTACAGCGCGAAAATCTTGATTTTCTAACTGCTGAACATTGAGTTCTTGAAAACCGAGGGAAGAATTATCTAATTTCAATATCATACCACCCACAGGTTTATCGTTAATCAATAAATCGTAAGTGCCTTGTTGCAGTCTTTCTAAATAATAAACTCCGGCAGTGTTGGTGACAGAAAATAACCGCACTTTAGAATCTTTAGAAACTGCTTCTACCCTCGCACCATTAATTGGTTTACCTTGAGCATCGGTAATTACTCCAGAAAAGGCGTAAGCACGAGTTAATGGTAACATTACTGGTGTGTAAGAACCTGCGATAACATCGACAGCATAAGCGTCAGTTGTAGCTTGCCAATCTTCCGGGAAACCTGCGGGATCTAAATCTAAACGATAAGTTCCTGGATTTAAGCGTACCAGAATGCGATCGCTTTGAATATCCGGTTGCAATGATTTGATAACTCTATTGTTCACCAACAGCAGTGTATCCGGATTTTCTGTATATAATTTCTCACCCGGATCGCGTTTGCCGTTATTATTATTATCAAAGAACGGCTGAATCAATAAACCGCCTTGGGTACGGAAATAATCAGAACGTCTATCCCCTGGTGTAATACCGCTTTGCAAACCGGCGCTAGAAACTAAGTCTATATTAAAGCTGGCTTGGTCGGAAGTCACAGATACGCCTTGATAACGCGCCCGCAACAAAATACCTGGTAAAATTGTAGTTGATAATGAACCAACAAGTCCGCTACCCTGAGAACCAATCCCATAGCCTAACTGCGCTTCCCAACGATAATTACCATCGCTAGCGCGTTGTGTAGAACGATATCGCCAACCTAAAGTAAGTAAGTTATTACTCAAATTTTGACTGCGGGTTTCATAACTTACTACCAGCGAGTTTCCTAAATTCAAAAAGCTGCTGTTTCTAGAAAAGTTATAGGTGAATTCCGATAAAGTGCCGATTTCGTTACCGCGTTGATTTAATTCTAATCTGCCGAGACGTTGCAGCCAAGTCCAACGCAAGCGGTTTTCGGTATCTAGGCTAATACGGGCAAAGGTAAAAGCGTTTCTACCGCTAAAGTTTAATTGTACACCACCGCCTGTGGCATCGCGGCTATCGGTAGTCGCAAATAAACTTAAGCCAGGAAACACGCGCCAATCTATGTTAAAACGATTAGAAAAGCGATCGCTTGTAAATGATGCACTCAAACTCCGAGTCGGATTAAACCGGATATCTGCGTTCACATCCCATTTACTACCGCTAAGTGCAGAAATTGCAACTTCTAAAGGCAAATTTGCCGGACGATAAAATATTTCTGCTAAACCTCTGGCGGAATCGTCGTATACTCCACCTACACCGACTGTGAGATTTTCTGATAAACCCCATCTTTGAGCGATTCCACCGCGAAAATCTGAGAAGTTGCCCAATAGACTATTATTTAATTCGCGTCGCAAACCACCAGAAAAAACTAAGGCTGAAGAACCTGCGGGTAATTGTCCTGGTACAATTGAGTAGGTAGCTTCGCGAATTTCTGGTTGAGCGGTGAGTCGTCCTTCTGGGTAAAGTAAGACGCGGTAACTGCTGCCATAGTATTGATTTTCGCTTCTGACGTTTTCAAAGCGGTAAATTCCGGAAGAATCTACCAAAACTTCGCCAATTACGCGATCGCCAAATGCTTCTGCTAACCTAACTAATGTACCCGGTTGAGCCGTACCTGTAATTGTCCTGCCAATTTGCGAAGCTTGCAACCGCAAACGCGGATCGACAAAACCACCACCAAACAGTTGCGGTGGGGTAAATCCTTGTCGTTGAATATATGTAAAACCCCAATAATCGCTTGCACCCTGACTGCGCCAAAAAGTCGGCTGGGAACCGAAGATATAATCAGATCGATCATTTGGTCGATAAAATTGTGCTTCTGCTAATCTCCAACTTGATGCATCTTGGAAATTTGGCTGATCTGTACGCACAAACCAACTACCACCAAACAGACTACCAACCGCGAGAAAATCACCTCTGTAACTGGCTGATGTGCCTTCGGAACCGCTGGCGTTAACTTTTTGTTCAATTGCGCCAAAACTGAAATTACCAGGGGCAATTCGTGGTATACCTTCTAATATAATTGGGGATTCTGCTTGCCCAATTCTCGAACTTGATTGATTTAGCCAAGGTACATCAAGCTCAATTGCGTAGTCGTTGATGTTGAATTGTGCTTTAATGCCAAAGAGAGTATTTAAGTCTTGAATCGAAAATACTAAGCCTAACTCTGGATCGTTGCGAAGCTTTTTTGGATCGATGCGAGTGACAAGACCAGGCGATCGCACTTCTAATTGACCATCTGGTAAATTTTTTAAGTCTAATTTCAACGCTTGAATTATATCATCAAACGGTAACAGCCAATTTTCAAAATTAATTGCTTGCGTTCCGTCTTCTTGTCCCCGGATAATCACGCTGGGGTTGACATTGCGTTTGCCCACATTCAATCCAACCGGAAATGTACTGAATTGCTTTGTCTTTTTTTCCAATTCAGATTTAACTTCCGGTGTCGGTGTTTCTGGAAGACCTAACCCCCCAGCACCCGAACCTATGAGGGAAGGGGGAGAGTCTAAACCTCTCTCCTCATCTGGAAGACCTAACCCCCTAACCTTCTTCCCTATGAGGGAAGGGGGAGAATCTAAACCTCTCTCCTTATCTGGAAGACCTAACCCCCCAGCCTCCTTCCCTACAAGGGAAGGGGGAGGATTAAAGCCTCTCTCCTTGTAGGAGAGAGGTTTGGAGAGAGGTTTTCTAGATTTAACCGCTTCCCGATATTGAATCAGCCTTTCCCGCAGATCCGCACGACTAGCTTCATTAATCGGCAAACTTTTTAACCTTTCTGCCAAAGAGAGTGAATCGTAGTTCGTCCGATCTGAAATTGCATTCGTAGGTATCACCTCACCCCCCCGTTGGCTTGCGTCAACACTCCCCTCTCCTTTATAAGGAGAGGGGTTAGGGGGTGAGGTATTATCTATATTTTCGTCTGCAACAGTTTCTTCTGAGAAGTCAGGGGTAGGGTTCTTAGCCTTAGCTGGAGTAGCGCAAAAAAGGCAAACCGCAAACGCAGAAAGGTAAAACAGGGGATTTTTCACGCTGACTTTTACCTTCTATTTCTGATTGGCAATGTAGTAGAATTTCCTCCAGGAACAGTTAAATCCAGCTTGAATGGTAGTTTACTTTTGTCGTTATCTTCACCCCAAAGTAACTCACCACTTAGTTGATATGTGCCAGGAGAAAGAGCTAATTCATCTTTTTTAGATTGATTTAAAATTAAATTGCGATCGCCATCAGGCACAATACCGGTATCTGGTGATTCTCCAGATTTAACAATTGTTCCACCTTGCTTGAGAGTCCATTTAATAGATGTGTAAGCAGATGCTTTACCACTGTTGCGGACTAATAGTTGTATCTTCTTAGCTTCTGCATTCCATCTGACGCTATCCACCATCAAATTAGGACGCACATCACCTTTGCGGACAAAGAAAGCGCTACCAACACGAGTAATAATATTCGTTGTAATTCCATTTCCATTCTTGACAGTATTCGGCTTCAAAGGTTCAGTGAAAATCATTGAGCGATATTCGCCACTTGGTAGACTGGGAGCCAAACGAGCATTCAAGCGTACTCTTCTAGTTGTTCCCGGTGGGACAACAAGTTCACGCGGCGAAAATTGCAAATATGGTCTTAAATCAGAAGGGCTAGATGGTAAACTTTCAAAACCCTTATCTCGATTGTATGTAAAAGATTCAGCGTAGACGCGAGCGCGAAAGGTTTCGTTACTAGTATTTGTGATATTAATAACGCCTTGAGCTTGACCGCGATTAGTTTTAACTTCAATTTTTAATGGTGAGAGACTCACCTGTGCTTGACTTGCTCCTGCCCAAAGTAAAGTTGCAGATAATGCCCAGGAACTTAAACGCAAAGCAGTACGAACAGGTGCGGAAATAACTTTCGTATTTAAAGTTGAAAAGAACATTTTAATTTTATTCTCCTAGCAGTTAAAGCTTATAAAAGCCTGCTTTTAGTCTTTCAGAACCCCGACTTCTCTAATAAGTCGGGGTTCTTGTTGTTCAAAGTTGATTGTGACTATAGCGATTTTCACTTGGATGCAATACACAACCATTGCGTAGGGACAATTCATGAATTGTCCCTACGATCGGTTGGGTATTTGACGCAAGTGAGAACCGCTATAATAGCAGGCTTATTACATCTGACGTAAATTTGTATGACTTTGGTAGATACTGACTTATGAAAAATTGGCAATTAATAATCGAATAGTGATGAATTAAGAGTTAGGAATATTAACTCTTAATTTATAACTTCTCAATTACTAATTACTCGTTAACAGTGATTCTGTTTTAGCAGTATTTTTAGCCAGTGATAACCGTAGAATCTACAGTATTTACCTGAGATGATATTAAGCCTAGTTAAATACTCGCTATTTCCACCGAACCCTACCCCGCGTTGAACTTATTGGCTAAATTACCCGCAATATAAACACCTCACCCCTAACCCCTCTCCTTACGCTCGTAGAGGGTAAATAAAGCACAGCTTTATTGGGATGAGGTTTTATGGTTATAATGGTTAATTTACTCGACGTGATATGATTCTTGCGAAGTGCATTTTGCGCTTTAAAAATGAAAAGGACGGGTAAGACACCCATCCTACAAAAATATAAATTTCAAACGGCAAATATACAAGCTTATGAAAAATTTCCCTCCTCGCAAGCGGGAAGGGGTACTTTCATACTAACTCTTGGGTAGGGTTCAACCCAACTGTACTAATAATTAGGGGGTGCTGGTGACAGTAACTGTGTAAGTGTAGGAGCCAGGAATAAATTTAGTACCACTGGCTAAAGTTGCTGTCATGTCTACAGAGGCTTCTTCTTTGATGTATTTAGTTAATGTATGGTCATTACCCACAGTGGCAGTACCATCTGTTGTTTTAAGTGCTGCTGTCAGAGTAGCACCAGTGGTAGGATTAGTACTACCTTCCGCGATAGTAACACCAAGTTTCGCATCCTTAGAGCACTCAAGGTTAATCTTGCCTGGTGCTGCTGTACCTATAGTGTAAGTAGTTCCATCAGTACCTAAACCCTCGTTAATGGTATTGACACCCAACGTTCCATCAGTAGTAGTACCCAAGGTGCAAAAACTACCAACAGTAACAGGGAAGTTTAGAGATGCCGTTCCAGCCTTCGCACTAGAAGCGAAACCAACGACACCAGCCAACATCAAAGCACAAGCGAATAAAGAACGACGTAACATAGTAAAGTCCTCACGAATTTAAATTACTTTTGAAAAGCGCTCAATCGAGAAACAACTTAGATTGCGATCGCGACTTTCAAATTGAGAGCAAAATTGAAAATTGCTGTGCAAAATGCCACAGCAGATTCTACGCGCAACCTAAGATAATCAAGTGGTAATGACATTCCCCTAATTACTTTTGAAGTTGGTTAAATCCAAAGTTGAAAAAACCAACCTTTGCTGCGCTACTTGGATGATTTGAATAAGCAAATATCTAGTTAGTCAGCTTTGAGTGAAATTTCTCTGAACCTGGTACTAAGATAACTAGCAAAAGATACAAAGCAAACAGTGTTAATACGCAAAATCAACCCAGTCAATTAAACTGCGTCAAAATACCGATTTTCAGCGTATTTATGTAAAGTTATCTTCAAATCAGCTTGAAGCGCTGGAAATTACGTTTTCATTTCCATCACTCTTTTATATTAATATACAGATAAATCATCCTCCCTAGGACAGATTTTGTCGTTACACGCTTTCAACCCCCTGGTGGAATTAACACCAGATGAAAACTAATGCACAGGTCTTGGCATTAGATTAGCGGAATAAAGATGACTTCTCAAAAAAATAGCGATCGCCAACAGTCGAATATTCATTTAATGAAAGTTGAGCAAAATAGCAACACCGGGCAGGTTGAATTTCTACCTTTGGGTAGTGGTGAAGAATCTCATCGAGAAGAAGTGAGGCTTTATGCACCCAAGAAGTAACTTTTTTGCGTATCACCGCATGATTTTTATACCCTTTTTATGTGATGTGTGCTAGGTTGAGAACTTGTAAAGATTTGTATCATTGAACGCTCTGTGTTAAATCATTTGGAGTTCTAACAGATGAGCCGCTCAAAATTTACTAGTACACTGGAAAGGTGCAAAAAGTTTTTTAGCAGTAAACCAAATTCGTTTACAGGAAAGTATCACCTCTACACAGGCGAAAAACGGAATTGGTTTCAAGTAACTTTACTACTTGAAATGTCAGTTGTTCCAGTCATTCTTCCCTGGGTACTGTTGTGTGGTATATATGGTTTTTTAGTATCAATACTCCACAATTGGGGGTTTCCCGTAGCATTCCCAGAGAAGAGTGCTGTCCTTACCAATGCCGTCTTGAGTTTCAATATTGGCTTTACTTTATTGTTGGTTTTCCGGACGAATACAGCCCATGAACGATTTTGGGAAGGACGTAAACTATGGGGATCTTTAGTCAATACGGTTCGTAACTTGGGTCAGGGAATTTACGTAGTAGTTAAAGAGCAGTCACCGCAGGATAGAGTAGAAAAAGAGGCAACACTTCGGCTATTAGTTGCTTTTGCGGTGGCGATGAAGTTACATCTAAGGGCAGAACCTGTAGATGAGCAGTTAGCGTCATTGATGTCCGAAATCCAGTATTTCAAGCTCAAAGATACTCAACATCCCTCACTACAAATTGCCTTCTGGATTAGGAATTATTTGCAGCATCAGCAAGACCGTAATTGTGTAAATATCTATCAACTAACTGCCTTACATAATTTGGTGGATGATTTGGTAGATATTTTGGGTGGCTGCGAACGCATTTTGAAAACGCCACTGCCCTTGATATATACTATTAAGCTCAGGCAATTGTTGTTAATTTTTTGTCTGATATTGCCTCTGGAAATAGTTAATAATTTAACTTGGTGGACTGGTATAATAATGGCTTTTGTCAGTTTCACCTTATTGAGCATTGAAGAAATTGGCTCGGAAATCGAAGAGCCTTTTGGGCACGATCCAAATGACCTACCCTTGAATGCGATTTGCAACACAATGCTACGTAATGTTGAAGAGTTAATTACGCTTGCTCCTAGCACAGAATATGACTGGCGACTTTGACGCTGGCTGTCTTGACGAAGGGATTCTTAAGAGCTAAACAAGTCTAACTCGTAACCAGCCCCTAAATTTATTTTGGTAGTTATTATTTTTGGAATGAGTGAATGAGTGAATTTTGAATTCCCCGAACGCGAGTGCGTCTCAATCATGAGAAGGGGTTGACTTATATCAAAAAATCTGATCTAACTTTTGGAAGTCGCGCTGCACCTCTTGGGAAAGAGACTTATTATTAGGGTCAGTCTTTAGGGCTTTTTTGAGATAAATTCTCGCTTTGAGTAGTTGTTTTTCAGCAATTAGCGCTCGTCCCCAAATTTGATAGGCGATCGCTTGCCATTGTCGCACTTCGGCATCTTCGGGTAAACGTTCAGCCAAAGCTTCCGCTAGGGCGATCGCTTGCGGAAACCTTCTTTCTTTCAAAAACCGCTGCAACTGCTCATAAGTCTTCCACTTCAGCCGCTGTTCTATTTCCACCAAATTAGGCGGCTTTGGTGTCGGTTTTGGTGGCGGTTTTGGCGTCGGTTTCTCCTGTGTCACCGTGACTACAGGTTCTGGGCACGTTGTCTTTGTTGACTGAGGCGCCTTTTCTTGCGACTGAGTTGACCGTTGAGCCATTTCCTCTGGCGGTACAACCGTCAAAAGCAACTTGTAAGCCTCTGTCAAAGCAATAAATTTGTCTTGAGCTTTTTTATCACCTGGATTGATATCGGGATGATATTGCTGCGCCAACCGTCGGTAAGACGTTTTGATGTCAACAAACGAAGCTCCCGACCTTAAACCTAATACACGGTAGCAATCTCCAAGATCCATCTTCAGCCATCAGAAGCAAGAATATCAGCTATCAGCTATTAGCTTAAAGCCTGAAGTATAAATCATAAAGACTAAATTTTTAATTTAAAGTTCATACTTCACAATTTTTGGGGAGTGGGGAGTAGGGAGTGGGAGAGTGGGGGAGGGGGGGATGGGGGAGAGGGAGGACAAGGGAGAGGGGGAGGACAAGGGAGATATAGGAATTTGTTTCTTACCTCCTCCTTGTCCACGCCAGACGCCTCAACGGAGGGAACCTCCGCACGGCGCTGGCTCCCCTTGTCCCCCTTGTCCCCCTTGTCTCCCTTGTCCCCTTGTCCCCCTGTCCCCCTCCCCCTCTCCTCTTCTACGGTCGATCTTCAATCACACGGTCGATTAAACCGTACTCTTTCGCTTCAGCAGCAGACATGAAAAAGTCACGATCCATGTCTTTTTCAATCTTTGCCAAAGTCTGACCGGTGTTATCAGCGTAAATATTATTTAGCTGATGACGAATCCGGAGAATCTCTCTTGCCTCAATTTCGATATCGGATGCTTGTCCGCGAGTACCACCAGAAGGTTGGTGAATCATGATTCGTGAGTGAGGCAATGCCAGCCGTTTACCTTTAGTGCCAGCCGCTAGCAGAAACGAACCCATCGAGGCTGCTAAACCGACACAAATCGTTACCACATCTGATTTGATGTGCTGCATTGTATCATAAATCGCCAAACCAGATGTCACCATTCCACCTGGGGAATTGATGTACAGTTGAATATCCTTACCTGGATCTTCCGAATCCAGATACAGCATCACGGCGATGATTTGGTTAGCAATTTCATCATCAATGTCTCGTCCCAGGAAAATAATCCGTTCCCGGTAAAGACGATTGTAAATATCAACCCACTGTGTATATTGTTCCCCTGGCATCCGGTAGGGAACTTTAGGAACGCCTATAGGCATAATTTTCTCCGTTTGTCAATAGTTGGAATCAAGAGTTAGGAGTTAACAGTCAGGAGTTAGGAGTTAAGAGTGAGGAGTGAGGAATGAGGAGTTAGGAGTAAAAAAATTGTTTTATCTTCTTTCTTCTTTTTTCTCATAACTCATAACTCATAACTCATAACTTTTTTAAAGGACACTGGCTGGTAATGGCGGATTGGCGAGTTCTTCTTTCTCAAAAACTCGGTCAATCAAACCGTATTCCTTCGCTTGGTAAGGTGTCATGTATAACAGCCGATCCATGTCCTTGGTAATTCTTTCTGGGGGCTGTCCGGTGGTGGTAGATAGAATATCAACCAGCGATGCTTTATTTGCCAGAACTTCTTTCGCCCGAATTTGAATATCGGTTGCTTGACCTTGAGCGTAACTCTTAGGCTGGTGTAAGATAATCGAAGCGTTGGGCAAGCTGGCGCGGCAACCTTTTGTTCCAGCACTGAGAAGCATCGCTGCCATACCCATCGCCGAACCGATACAGATGGTGTGGATAGCTGGCTTGATATATCTCATCGTGTCATAAATGGCGAAGGCTTCGGTTTCAAAGCCGACGGGATCGCCACTGTAACCAGAAGTGCCAGTAGAGTTTATGTAAATTTTAATTGGTTTCTCTGGATCGTCAGACTGTAAATACAGCAATTCAGCTACTATCAGTTCGGTGACAGCAGGCACCAGTGGCATCCCAAGATAGACAATTCGCTCTTTTAACAATAATGATGGTAAATCTGGCGGCGGTGTCCGGTAGAAGTTATCACCGCCGTATGGGGCTTGAACAGCCTTGATGGGGGAAATGTCCATAGCAACTGTTGCCTGAAATTATGCCGTTAACTGTAATACATACTAACGCGATGCTAGGTGCGTTAAAGGTGTGGATTTCTCGCTATGTAAGGGAGTGGGGAGTGGGGAGTGGGGAGTGGGGAGGTGGGGAGGTGGGGAGTGGGGAGTGGGGAGTGGGGAGTGGGGAGTCAGGAGTTAAAAATTATTCTCCTAGTCCCTAGTCCCTAGTCCCTAGTCCCTAGTCCTTAGTCCCCAGTCTTCAAAAAAATGTGAATATTGTTAACGTATGCTTGGGGGATAAATTTTCCGTAGCGCTATGCGTGCAGTTTGAAGTTATTTATTAATATGTATATCTGGATAGGAAACTTGGGTTATGAAGGTTAGCTTGCAGCCGACTCTGAATGATAATAGTTTGGACGCGAATCAACAAAACAGTCAACGTCAGTTGTCAATTTCGATTTCGGCGATCGCTGAAAATCTAGATCGCAATGTCCCTCTAAATTTATGTCTAATTTTAGACCATAGTGGCTCGATGAATGGGCGACCGCTAGAAACTGTCAAAAAAGCGGCGATTGGTTTGGTTGACAAACTCAAAAAAGGCGATCGCCTGAGTGTTGTAGTATTCGATCATCGTGCTAAGGTCTTAGTCCCCAATCAATTTATCGAAAATCCCGAACAAATCAAAAGGGAAATTAACCGACTTTCGGCGGATGGAGGAACGGCAATTGATGAAGGTTTGCGTTTGGGTATTGAAGAATTAGCAAAGGGAAAAAAAGAAACTATTTCTCAAGCTTTTCTGTTAACTGATGGCGAAAATGAACACGGTGATAACAATCGCTGTTTGAAATTTGCTCAATTATCTGCTAGCTATAATTTGACTTTAAATACTTTGGGATTTGGCGACAATTGGAATCAGGATGTTTTAGAAAAAATCGCTGATGCTGGTTTGGGTACTTTATCTTACATTCAACAACCAGATCGGGCAGTAGAAGAATTTAGTCGCCTTTTCACCCGGATGCAAACGGTAGGATTGACGAATGCTTATTTACTATTTTCCCTGATGCCGAAGGTGCGGTTAGCAGAACTAAAACCGATCGCCCAAGTTGCCCCAGATACAATTGAGTTACCCGTACAATACGAAGCTGATGGACGCTTGGCGGTGCGTTTGGGTGATTTAATGAAAGATGTGGAACGAGTGATTTTAGCGAATATTTATCTGGGACAATTGCCAGAAGGTAAACAAGCGATCGCTAATGTGCAAGTCCGCTACGACGATCCTACCGACAACCAAACTGGATTATTTTCGCCAAATATCCCAATTTATGCTAATGTAGTTCGGAATTACCAATCTGTGAACGATCCGCAAGTGCAGCAACATGTTCTCGCGTTAGCGAAATATCGGCAAACTCAACTAGCAGAAGCGAAATTACAACAAGGCGATCGCGCTGGTGCGGCAACAATGCTGCAAACTGCGGCAAAAACCGCTTTGCAAATGGGAGATAAAAGTGCCGCGACAGTGTTGCAAACTTCCGCCACTCGCTTGCAAGCTGGGCAAGAATTATCAGAAGCAGATCGTAAGAAAACCAGGATTGTATCTAAAACAGTTTTGCAAGACCCTTAGTTTTAAGTGTTGGTTGTTGGTTGATAGTTGGAGCGTTGTTGGTTGTTGGTTGCTACTATCCACTACCCGCTCCCCGCTCCCCACTAACCACTATCCACTATCTACTAACCACTAACTCCTATGAAAACTACCGGTATTCATCATATAGCGATTATTTGTTCTGATTATGAACGCTCGAAAAGGTTTTATGTAGAAGTATTAGGTTTTTCGATTATTCAAGAGACTTTTCGCGCTCAGAGAAATTCTTATAAATTAGATTTACGTGTGGGAGAAAAGCAGCAAATCGAGTTATTTTCTTTTGCTAATCCTCCAGAAAGGATTAATAATCCTGAAGCTTGTGGATTAAGACATCTGGCTTTTGAAGTCGATGATATTGAGCAAACTGTTTTGGAATTAAAATCAAAAGGTGTAGAAGTAGAAAATATCAGGATTGATGATATTACAGACAAGCGCTTTACTTTCTTTAAAGACCCAGATGCTTTGCCATTAGAAATTTATGAACGTTAGGTAGTTTACTTATAAAGTAACGTACCTGCCTTTCCAATGTGCTTAATAAGCAGCAGCTTTGCCTGCGGATTTGCGACTATCATTAGCACCATATAGCACCTTAGTTTTTGGATCTACCAAAATAGATTCAGCAGCACCCCAAGTTAAGAACGGAGCCACTCTGTAACCTCTTTCCCACAACTTTTGTACAGCGCTAGACTTAAGGCTGTAAGGTTCTGTAAGTACTACATTGGGTAATCCCTGATAATGAATTCGAGGAGCGTTTATAGCTTCAGAAATATTCATGTCATAATCAATGACGTTAGTAATTACTTGGAGAACAGTTGTAGTAATTGTTGACCCTCCAGGGCTACCCGTGACGATGAAAACTTTACCATTTTTTGTCACGATAGTGGGTGACATAGAACTGAGGGGGCGTTTACCTGGTTCGATGATATTAGCATTTCCTTGCACTAAACCAAAGTTGTTTGCCACGCCAGGTTTAGATGTAAAGTCATCCATTTCATTGTTGAGGAAAAAGCCAGTATTGCCAGCAATTACTTTCGCTCCAAAGTAAGAGTTAATAGTGTAAGTTACGGCTACGGCGTTACCATAGCGGTCTACAATAGAGTAGTGGGTTGTGTTAGTTCCCTCATGGGATGTGATATCAGAGTAGAGAGGCTTTGGCGAAATAGCCTGTTGTTTGGGAATTTGGGAACGAATAGAGGCAGCATAGTCTTTTGATAAAAGTCGCGCAACTGGATTTTTGACAAAATCTGGATCGCCTAAGTACTTGTTCCGGTCAGCATAAGCGTACAAGATGCTTGACAGCATGAAGTGAAGGCTATCTTGGGAGTGCCAGCCAAGTTGTTTGAGCTGATAACCTTCTAGAATATTCAGCATCTCACACAAGGTAGTACCGCCTCCAGGAGGTGGGGCAGAAATTACCTCATAGCCCCGATAGCTGCATCGTACTGGCTGGGTTTGAGCGATCGCGTATTTGCTAAAATCATCAGCGGTGAGAATGCCACCATTTTCGCGGCTAGCTTTGACAATCTTTTGAGCGATCGCTTTCTTGTAAAAAGCATCTGTTCCTTGATTTGAAATCAATTTAAGAGTTTGAGCTAAATTTTTCTGCACCAAGCGATCGCCAACTTGATAAGGATTCTTGCCATTTTTCAAAAATATGCTCGCAACATTGGATTGATTCTTAAACTGTGCAGTCCCAGCTTTTAATATTTTAATGTCTCCCTCCTGCAATACAAATCCTTCAGCAGCAAGCTTAATCGCTGGAGTCATCACCTGCTGACGAGTCATTGTTCCATATTGAGAAAGTGCTTCATCGAGTCCTTTAACAGTTCCAGGAACTCCAACCGCAAGATAGCCCTTAGTACTCAACCCAGAGATTACCTTACCCTGTTTATCGAGATACATATTTTTAGTAGCTTTTAAAGCAGCTTTCTCGCGGAAGTTGATAAAAATATTTTTACCATTAGCCAAGTGGATGAGCATGAACCCACCCCCACCAATATTGCCACAACAGGGATCGCTAACAGCTAAGGCATATCCTACAGCTACAGCAGCATCAACTGCATTGCCTTTTTGTTTGAGAATTTGTAACCCGATTTCAGATGCGTTGTGTTGCGTGGTGACAACAATGCCATTTTTGCCTGATACAGGGGGAACAGAGGCTTGAAGCGTAGTTTTGTTGCAATTGGAACTTTTGCACCCTACCCAACTCAATATGCGATAAAGATAAGTTAAGGGATGGTAAACACTACCCGCTACAGCCATATCTAGACCTAACGCCAGACCAATAAATGCAAAGCTAAGGATTAAGATTGAGAGGCATTTTTTCAATCTTCTTCGTCTAATCATGGCAATGTTGACTTTAAGTAATCAAGCAAATTAGGGAATATGCTTATTTTATGATATGGAGGGACAAAACTTATGTTAATAAAGCGGGATGAAAATCCACTTTTAGCGCATTTGCTTCTTTAATATATAGAGAGGCTCAATCTAACATACATTTTGTCTTAATAAAATTAAAGATGATAATAAGAGAATACAGATTATCTGACACTGAGGAAATCATGAAACTGTTTTACGATACAGTTCATGAAATCAATATTCAAGATTACACTCAAGAACAAGTAAATGCTTGGGCACCGGAAAATATGGATTATGATTTTTGGCACAAAAGGTTACAAACCAAGCTTCCCTATATAGCTGAAGATAATGGTGAGATAGTTGGGTTTGGAGAATTAGAAGCGGATGGTCATATTGATTGTTTTTATTGTCATAGTAAATATCAAAAAAAGGGTATTGGTTCAAAACTATTAATTCATCTAGAAAATACGGCAAAATTACAAGGAATTAAACGGCTATATACAGAAGCGAGTATTACTGCAAAACCATTTTTTCAAAGTAAGGGATTTAGCATAGTTAAGGAACAGCAAGTAGAACGACGGGGAGTTATGTTTCAAAACTATGTAATGGAAAAATATCTGTGATTTTCTACAGAGAAAATCTCCAATTATTTTGATAGCGCCAGAAATTACGATGTAGAGACGTTCCGGTGGAACGTCTCTACAATATGTGTCATTTGCCAGATATGAAATTTGTTTTAGACAATAATTTTACAATCCAAAATCTTTCCTATCCTCCATAGTGACTACCAGTAACTTTCTGAAGCTAAATCTTACTTATGTTATGGAAATAAAGTCGGCGATCGCTTGCTAAAATTACAACATGTTTGACAACATCTGTAAATTCCTCGCGGAAAATTTCTCTTGTGACTTCGCTACTTGGTTATTAGGAGAACCTATAACCTTAACTCAACTTAGTCCCAAGGAATTATCCCTGGAACCGATTCGCGCTGATGCCTTAATTTTGCTACAGTCAGAGCAACACGTACTGCATTTAGAGTTTCAAACTCAAGTCGATGCCGAAATTCCCTTTCGGATGCTAGATTATCGCGTTCGTGTTTATCGTCGCTTTCCCCAAAAGGAAATGCATCAAGTCGTAATTTACCTCAAACAAACAAATTCTGATTTGGTGCAGCAAAATACATTTCTTTTGACTCGTACTCGTCATGAGTTTGAAGTTATCAGACTGTGGGAACAACCGACTGAGGTATTTTTGAGAACTCCAGGACTGTTACCTTTGGCGGTGTTGAGTAGTACACTTGACCGAGAAGCTGTACTTAACCAAGTAGCACAACAAATTAACAACATTACAGAATTAAGAACTCAAAGTAATGTTGCTGCTTCCACAGCAATTTTAGCTGGTTTAGTATTGAATCAAGAGGTCATAAAACGAGTTTTGAGGTCGGATATTATGCGCGAGTCAGTCATTTATCAAGAGATTTTAACTGAAGGTAGAACTGAGGGTAGAACTGAAGCTTTACTTGAAGTGGCAAAAAATCTACTTAATAGTGGGATGCAATTAGAGCAAGTAGCAAGAATGACAAAGTTAACGGTTGAGCAGTTGGAACAATTACAAACGCAAGAAGAAAGTGACGAGTAGCAATAAATTTTTAGCTAAAAGTTTTTAATTTCATCAAAAAACGGTGCAGATTGACTGCACCGTTTATCAAATTTGACTATCGATGAAACGCGCTATTTACTTTTTTTGAGCTTTCCAAGTTCCCCCATAAACATAAAAGGGGTTATCTTGACTAACTTGATCCCAACATTGATGGCAAACAAAAACCCATTCGCCATCCTCTTCGTACTTGACTCGATATAAAATTGGTGCAGATTGACTGCACCGATCGCACAATTTAACCCGAATTTTTCGAGCCATTTACCTTACGCTAATGCGGAAGCTTGAGGTTTAGCAAAAATCATCCTTCCGGCTGAAGTTTGCAAAGCACTGGTGACTACTACCCGAATTTCACCACCGACATAACTGCTGCCTTCTTCAACGACAACCATTGTACCGTCGTCGAGGTAGCCGATACCCTGACTGGGTTCTTTACCTTCTTTGAGAATTTTTAAGTCAATGTAGTCACCAGGTAAATATGAGGGACGAACAGCGTTAACTAAATCGTTAACATTCAAAACAGGCACTTTCTGAACGCTAGCTACTTTAGACAAGTTGTAGTCATTAGTTAGCAGTGTACCGTTGATTTCTTGAGCAAATCGCACTAATTTAGCATCTACGGTGGGAATATCTTCGTAATCTGCTGGGTTGATTAAAATGCGATCCGGGTAAGCTTCTTTAATTCGGTTGAGAATTTCGAGTCCTCGTCTTCCCCGCACCCGCTTTAAATCTTTGTTAGCATCAGCTACTTGTTGCAATTCTTGCAAGACAAATTGCGGGACGATTATTTGCCCTTCGAGAAATCCTGTTTCTAACAGTGTTTCAATGCGACCATCAATAATGCAGCTAGTGTCTAAAACTTTGGTACTGGCAGGTTTTAGTGTTCCTTCCACTACCATTGTTTCCACAGTATTAGGATTAATCAGCCGCAATAAGCCGCGTCCGTGAGTATCTGCCAGATTCATGCCTGTATAAGCTAGCACGATGCTGCCGACAACGGCGACTAGCGGCTTAATAAAGCCAAAATCTGCCGGAATTGGCAACAAGAACAAAGGTGCCAACATTAAGTTTGCTATCAATAACCCAATGACCAAGCCAATGGCACGAGTTAAGATAACTTCTAGAGGCAATTCCCGGATTTGTGCTTCTAGACGGCGATATCCGGTCTGGAATCGCAAGCCGACTGCACCGCCAATGATTGCCGCAAAAACAGCAACAATGAAGCGTAGAGCCTGAAGATTTGTAACGCGGTCTAGTGTCACGTAGGGTATGATATCGGTGCTGTAGTACCCTATACCCGCCGCTAAAAGAATGAATGAGAAAATGATAATTGCATCAAGCATAAGCTGTGTGGTTTTCCTGCAACTGTGTTAACCGCAAGAGCGCAGTATTTTTTATTTCATCGGTTGGATAAAATCTGAAATATTGACTTACTAAGCGGGATTTAAGCAGGGAATATCTGCAATTATTATAACCAAAGAGCTTTATATTCATATTTTTGATCGTTTTGTTGCAATAAATATAAAAAGTTGTAAAAAGTCTATTAATTTTCATAGTTTGTAATTATAGGAATAATAATTTAATTGTCTGTAAAAATGGCTGAAAAACTTATTGTTTTTGGAATTCCGAGTTCTGCTTACGTACATATTCCCTTTTGCAGACGACGGTGTTTTTATTGTGATTTTCCGGTGTCTGTGGTAGGCGATCGCTTGCGGGGTGAAACATCTGTCGGTATATCTCACTACGTTGATGTATTAATTGAAGAAATTGCTGCTACAGCGACTTTTGGTCTACCTTTGAAGACAATTTTCTTTGGTGGGGGGACTCCTTCGCTTCTATCTACAGATCAGTTACGGCGTATCCTGGAGGTGATAGAAGAGCGTTTTGGTATTTCTCCAGAAGCGGAAATTTCTATGGAAATGGACCCAGGAACGTTTGATTTAGAACATCTTCAAGGCTATCGTCGCTTGGGAGTCAATCGGGTAAGTTTGGGTGTGCAAGCATTTGAGTCAGAATTATTGCAAGTTGCGGGGCGATCGCACACTATTACTGATATCTTCACAGCTGTGGATTTAATTCGCCAGGTGGGGGTTCCCGAATTCAGCATAGACTTAATTTCAGGTTTGCCGCATCAAACTTTAGATAGGTGGCAATATTCTTTAGAAAAAGCGGTGGCTACAGCACCAACGCACATATCTATATATGACCTTACCATTGAGCCTGGGACTGCTTTTGGTCGTTTCTACAAACCTGGGGATCAACCTTTACCGACAGATGAAACCACAGTTGAGATGTATAGACTGGCACAGCAAATTTTAACGAGCGCGGGTTACGAACATTATGAAATTTCTAATTATGCCCAGCCAGGACATCAATGCCGACATAATCGAGTTTATTGGGAAAATCGCCCTTATTATGGCTTTGGGATGGGGGCAGCGAGTTATGTTGAGGGTAAACGCTTTACTCGTCCGCGTAAAACCAAGGAGTATTATTCTTGGGTGGAAACTGGGGGTTTAATTGATTGTGATGTGACTCCAAACGAGGAAGTTTTGTTAGACACTTTAATGTTGGGGTTGCGTTTGGCTGAGGGTGTGGATTTAGATGCGTTGACTTTTCAGTTTGGGGAAGAGAAGGTAAAGGAGATTTACAAGTGTTTGCAACCCTACTTTGAGAAAGGTTGGGTAGAAGTTGTTGGGGGAAGGTTAAAGTTAAGCGATCCCGATGGATTTTTGTTTTCTAATGTGGTTTTGGCGAAGTTGTTTGAGAAGTTGGGGGAATGAACCACATAGAAATAGAAGTGTAACAGATATACATAGGGATATTGGGCAAATGAGCATGATAATTTTAGTAGAAGAAATCGAGCAAGTTTTTCACCGTCTAATTGAAAGGATAAAACAAGATGAAATTAAATTTTTAGATATTGAAACTGACTACTAAGTAGATGGACATAAATAAACGCTCCTTAACGTAGTAACGGCTTCAGCCGTTAAAATCCTCAGCGACGAGCGGTAAACCGCTCACTACGAATACTCCATCAAAATAGTAATTAATAGGAAAAAGTATTTATTATGAAACTTAAAGAGTTAGAAGCACAATTATTAGCATTAAACCTGACTGAGAAGGCAGAGGCAATACAAATATTAACTAAAAGTTTAAGCAATGGTTCGCAAGGAATTACCAAAACTCCAGGTGTGTGTGGTGGTGATGCTTGTGTTGCTAACACTCGCATTCCAGTTTGGCTATTTGTAAGTTTACGCCGTCAAGGTACAACTGATGCAGAACTTCTAAAGTTTTATCCTTATCTTAGTGCTGCTGACTTGGTGAATGTCTGGGCTTATGCGGATGCACACTCTCAAGAAATCGAACAAGCAATCAGAGAAAATGAGGAAGCAACAGTATGATTAAGATGCCAATTAAAGACAAATTGATAATATTAAACAAAGGAAACGCAACCCAAATATAGAAAATGTCTCAAGAATTACGGGAATTAATGAAGCAAGCAGACGCACTCACACCGGATGAACAATTGCGTCTTATCGCCTATCTAACACAAAGGCTGCAACGCTGCGAAATCAAGCGCAAACCAAGCCGCAATATTATGGAGTTTATCGGCATAGCGCCTAATATGTTAGGAGGTATGGATGCTCAGGAATATGTTACTCGAATGCGACGGGGCGAGTTTCCCGATTTAGAAATTGCAGAAAAGCAAATAAGGAAAGAGGAGTGAGTATTACAGATAGTTTACAGGGTGTGACGCGCTTGTTTCTGGACAGTGCGCCAGTAATATATGCTGTTGAGCGAAACCCACAGTATTTACCACTTGTCAGAGTAGTTTTTGAGCGCATATTCAGTGGTTTGCCGATGGGTGTTGTTTCACCTATTACTTTAGCGGAATGTTTAGTTCAGCCCTATCGTTTGGGACAAAATGAGTTACAGCAAGATTTTATTGAGTTGATGACTGATAATCAAAACATTGAGTTTGTGCCAATTGATGACGAAACACTAGCAATCAATGCTGCTGAAATCAGAGCTAGATATAATCTACAATTACCTGATGCTTTTCAAATTACTGTCGCTTTAGCAGCTGGGTGTGAAGCTTTTTTAACGAATGATGTCACATTTAAGCGCGTTACAGAATTGCGCGTGTTGGTGTTAGATGATTTTAATACTTCTGATTAAAATGGGTGCGTTACACTGCGTTAACGCACCCTACAAATTTAACTAATTCTTAATTCATAATTCCTCACTTTTGTACAGACGTTCCAGTGGAACGTCTCTACCTAACTCCTAACTTTATTAAGGAACAATCAACACCGGACAAGGTGAAAGATTTGTCACGCGAGTGGTGACGCTATCTGTCGCACCTTCTTCGGTCAAGCCTAGTCCGCGACAGCCCATGATGATTAAATTGGCATTAATTTCATCGGCAACGTCACAAATTGTAAAGGCAGGGTTGCCTTCTCTTTCGATGGTTTCGGCTTGAATGCCTTGCTGTGAAAATAAAGCTTGGGCACTTTGCAGCAGTTTGGCAACCGCTTCGGGTGACATCATGGGATCTGTTGTTGGTGCGTCTGGGTTGGGTTCTTCGACGACAGACAGCAGCACTAAGCGACTACCGTACTTTTGCACGATGTTGGCAACCACGTCAGCGGCTTCCCGCGCTTCCCGGCTTTGATCGAGTGGAAATAAAACTGTTTTGAACATCTGATTCACCTGCGTAGCCCTTACTCCGGTAAAATCTGGAATGGCTCTACTTACAAAAAATAACAAAAAGGCGATCGCGAGGTTTGTACTATGTCCAAAAAAACTTTAGCAAATCTATCCGCTTCTGACTTATCCGGCAAACGCGCTTTGGTGCGGGTTGACTTTAACGTGCCTCTAGACGACAGTGGCAACATTACAGACGATACTCGCATTCGCGCTGCTCTGCCAACTATCCAGGATTTAACTCAGAAGGGCGCTAAAGTGATTCTAGTTAGCCATTTTGGGCGTCCTAAAGGCGTGGATGACAAATTACGCCTAACTCCAGTTGCAAAGCGCTTGTCTGACTTGCTAGGGCAAGAAGTCGTCAAAACTGATGACTCCATCGGTGATGACGTTGCGGCAAAAGTGGGAGCGTTGCAAAATGGACAAGTTCTGTTGCTAGAAAATGTCCGCTTCTACAAGGAAGAGGAGAAAAACGATCCAGAATTTGCGAAAAAACTCGCTGCAAATGCTGATTTGTATGTAAATGATGCTTTTGGCACAGCACACCGCGCTCACGCATCTACCGAAGGTGTGACTAAATATCTCAGCCCTTCGGTTGGGGGATATTTGATTGAAAAAGAATTGCAGTATTTGCAAAGTGCGATCGCTGATCCTCAACGTCCTCTAGCAGCAATTATCGGCGGTTCCAAAGTTTCCAGTAAAATCGGTGTAATTGAAGCCCTACTGGAAAAATGCGACAAGCTAATCATTGGTGGGGGAATGATTTTCACTTTCTACAAAGCCCGTGGTTTGAATGTCGGTAAGTCTTTGGTGGAAGAAGACAAACTAGAATTAGCAAAGTCTTTAGAAGCGAAAGCGAAAGAACGCGGTGTTGATTTGCTGCTTCCCACAGATGTAGTTGTAGCAGATAACTTTGCCGCTGATGCCAATTCTCAAACCGTCAGCATTGACAATATCCCCGATGGTTGGATGGGTTTAGATATTGGTCCGGACTCAATAAAAGTGTTCCAAGAAGCGCTTGCAGACTGCAAGACGGTGATTTGGAATGGTCCGATGGGTGTGTTTGAGTTTGATAAATTTGCCGCAGGTACAGAAGCGATCGCTCACACTTTAGCCGACATCAGCAAAAAAGGCGCCATCACCATTATCGGCGGTGGCGACTCTGTAGCGGCTGTGGAAAAAGTCGGTTTAGCCGATCAAATGAGCCACATTTCCACCGGTGGTGGCGCCAGCTTGGAGTTACTCGAAGGTAAGGAATTACCCGGAATCGTCGCTTTGGATGAAGCGTAATCAAGTGTGAAGGATGAAGGATAAAGGATGAAAGTTTCATTCTTTATCCTTTCTGTCTTGGCTTAAATTTTAATTTTGAATTTATTTGTTGTGGAACCAAAATGGCTGGAATGGGCGCAAAAGTTGAAAGCGATCGCTCAAAATGGTTTGACTTATTCAGAAAATCCTTTTGATATTCAGCGCTTTCAACAATTGCAAGAAATTACTGCGGAAATTTTATCTTCTTACTCAAATACAGAACAAAGCTATATTCTGGATTTATTCGCTGGTGATGTCGGCTACGCTACTCCGAAAGTTGATGTGCGCGGAGTTGTCTTTCAAGGCGATACGATATTATTAGTTAAAGAACGAGTAGACGGCTGTTGGACTTTACCTGGTGGATGGGCTGATATTGGTGATTCCCCAAGTGAAGTCACTGTGAGAGAAGTTTTTGAAGAATCCGGTTATTTAACCCGCGCTGTGAAAGTTTTGGCTGTCTATGATAGAGATAGACAAGGACATCCACCTTTTCTACATTACGTCTATAAGCTATTTTTTCTGTGTGAAATAGTTGGGGGTTCTGCTTCAGCAAGCATTGAAACGGAGGAAGTTGGATTTTTTGAAGAAGATAATATTCCTGAGTTATCTTTGGGACGTGTGACACCAGCGCAAATTACACGATTTTTTCAACATCACCGCGATCCGAATTTGCCGACGGATTTCGATTAGGGGGAGTAGATATAACTTCAAAGTTATAGTTTATAAGCAATTTGCTAGCATTATTTTTGATTGATATTCTCAAGTAGTTTTATACTCAATGTCCTTTTGATAATTAGTTGCAGACAAATGACTTCAATTACTCAATACAAACAAGTACAGCAGCATCCGAGACTCGGAGTTGAAGTGTTACAGGGTTGTAGTTTGATTAACCTGACAAACTTACAAATACGTGAATTTAAGCAATCACTTTGGGAACACGGTGTTGTTGTAGTTAGACAGCAAAATCTTACCGCGTCGCAGTTGGAAGAATTTGCTAGAAATACGTTTGGCGATTTAATGTTTGGTGGCTATGCTAAGACATTAGATCCGGATATTAGCCCAGATTTACGAAGTCAATATGTGAATATTTTGGGTAATCCAAAAGGACTTGCTCAAGATGTGGTAGGAAAGTTTGCTTGGCAATGGCATCATGATAAAGATGGCATCCCATGCACAGAGGGACTGGATATGAATGCACTTTATGTGGTGATGCTTTATGGGGTGAAAGTACCTCCGGAAGGGATGGATGGGCAACCCCATACAACTGAGTTTATCGACATGGTAGAAGCGTATAATAATTTGGATCTTCAACATCAGCAGCAATTAGAAAAGATGTTTATGTATCATGCGCCACCAATGTTTTCTAAACGTGCTAATACGCAAGTTGATATTCCTCAAAAAATGCATCCAATTGTGTCTACTCACAAAGTTACTGGTCAAAAAGGATTATATTTAGGTTAAAATACAGCGATTCCTGTCGGTATGGAAGATAAACCATCAGCAAAACATTTTTGGAATGATTTATTTCAAACTGTTTTAAATTGCACTCCCGTTTATTCTTATGTTTGGCATCCAGGAGATATTATCTTTTGGGACAATTCACAAGTAATGCATAGAGGTACTTTTTACGATCCAACAAAGTATCAACGTATTGCATTACGTTTAGGAGTTGTAGATACGCAGATTTGATGTTTTGAAGAAGTACAGTTTTGTGTGAAATCGTAACAATTTAAGGTTGAATTTTAAACGCAGAGGAAGACGCAGAGGTGAATCAGTCGGCGGGGTCGGTTTCCGGAGCCAGCCGCGTGCGCGGGTTCCCCGCGTTGAGCGGACTGGCGTTCCCGTCGAACTGATGAACCCGAAGGGGACGCAGAGTTTCACTATGAATTAATCTGTACTAAGGCGTTTTTATCGGTGTGGGTGTAGGTGTTGATGTTGGCTTTAGTGTGGGTGTTGATGTTGGTGTCGGTGTGGGTGTTGGCGTTAGTGTTGGTGTTGGTGTTGGTGTTAATATCGGTGTAGAAGTTTCGGTGGGTGTCGGTGTCGGGGATGGTGGTGGTGCGGGATTTTCGGCGGTGATGCTAAGTTGATAATCTACTGATTTTGATGCGGTGGAAACGACGACAAACTCATAATATCCGTCTTCTGGTAGTTCGGTTGACAAAGAACGTTTTGTAGAATCTTCTAAAAATTTGATTTTGCCAGAGGGGGAATAAACTGATAGCAAAATTCGAGAATTTGCTTGTAGTTTCACATCCATCAATTGATTTTTGGTAAGTTCGGCAATAAAGACTTTACCATCAGCAGTTTTGAGAGTACCGCTAACAGTTTTGCTGTTAGCACCTTTATCAAATACAAGTTTCTCAAAAGCCCTACCTGAAACGATCGCCTGAACTTTATCACTAACAAATCCTTGCCAAACTTGTCCGATGGGTGTATCAATAAAATTTTTACCCTGCTGTTCGGGAAATTGCTGATAAAAGGCAACATTAGCCAAATCATATAAAGAACGACTACCAACGTTGATTTCATTGACTTCTGCTTTAGCGCGATCGCGTTGTGCCGCTGTATAATTTCCTAATTGCTGACGGGCATTTTTACTTAGTGGCGCAAGTTTATCTAACAATTCGGCGGCTGTTTTATCCCATTCAGCCCGCAAACTGTCATCTTCAGGATTATCGCTCAGTTTGCGTCCCTTTAAGCTGGGATTCTTCTCCCAAAAGATTTGATTTACCAAGTCAACGTAAAAGTTGAAATCTATACCCAACTGTTGACGGCGATCGCCTAATTTTTCTTTACGTGCGCGTTCTTCGGGTGCGTATTTTGCCAGCGGATCGGTTGGCTGGTTATTGCTGGGTGTAGGTTGCGCCGTATCTTGTGAAGAATCTCCACCACGAGATAATATCAAGTTTGTTCCCAACCAACCAACACCAACAACCCCAGCTAGCGCTAATCCCACCAGCAAGCTTTTCCCAGATGTCCACGAATTTTTTGGTTGAGGAATATCGGGGGAGGGAGGAGTGGGGGAGGGGGGGCACATGCGTCCCCACGAAGTGGGGTTGGGGGGAAGGGGGGGAGTGGGGGCTACTGCTACGGTGGCAGATGTTGGTTCTGTGGATTGAGTCGGGGGATAGTTGACAGGTGACGAGTTTAATGCATTTAAAACTTGTCGCGCTGATTGAAAGCGATCGCCTGGTATGGGAGATAGCATTCTCTCTAACACCTGTTCTAAATTCGGACTTAAACTAACAGACCGTCGCCATTGCCAAGTTAAAGTATAAGTATCAATTAATTCTTGCGGCTGTCTACCTGTCAGTAAAACTAACACCGTCGCCGCTAAAGCATACAAATCGCTGTGAGGAGATACCAGCCCGGTTTGCATCTGTTCTGAGGGTGCGTATCCCACCTTACCGAGTAGCGTTGCGGGTGGTGTCGCACCTGCACCGTGTTGGTAATATTCGGAAGCGACGGTTGCGACTACTTGTTTCACCCCCCCAAAGTCAATTAAGATTGGCAATTGGTCAGCGGTGCGAAGAATTAAATTATCGGGGGAGATATCGCGGTGAATGACTCCCAAAGAGTGGATGTAATCCAAAACTGGCAAAATTTGCAGCAATAACTGACGCACTTCTGCTTCACTAAACCGCAAACCTTGCTGTAAGCGAGTATTTAATAAAGCGTTGTAAGGTTGCCCTTCTACATAATCTTGCACCAAAAACAAATATTCTTTACCCCCCAAGTTGCTGCGAAACAATTCCCGGAAGCGGGGAATTTGCGGATGTTGCAATTTGTAAAGAACAGTTGCTTCTCGCTGAAACAGTTCTTCAGCTTTTTGTAAAACGTAAGGAGTTTGAACTTGGGGAGAAAATTCCTTTAAAACACAAAGTTCCCGAAAGCGGTTGATATCTTCAGCTAAATGAGTGCGTCCGAACCCGCCTTGACCGAGTAGACGTACAATAATATAGCGATCGCCTAAAGTTTGTCCCGGTTGGATACCCTGACTCATCAGATTCCGATCCAACTTTTCACCACAATGAAGACAAAAGCGACTACCAGCAGGATTTTCGTGTCCCTTGGAACAATAAACAGAATTCATAATAATTTAGTTAGTGGTTGGTTGTTAGTTGTTAGTTGTTAGTTGTTGGTTGTTAGTTGTTTTATGAACTCCTAACTCCTAACTCCTAACTCCTAACTCCCTACTCCCTACTCCCCACTCCCCACTCCCCACTATTGTTGTCGTTTACTAACTTGATCGGCAGCGATCGCATACCAAATTTGACCGAGAGTCTTTTGATTGAGTTTCCCACGTCGCTGACCGGGAAACAAGCGATCGAATTTTTGATTTGTGTCTCTGTTCAATTGACTGATTGTATAATCTCCTAACTGTCCTGCTTGCGCTTTGCGTCTCCAAACGTCGTAATCTTGAGGACTGTAATTTCCTAACTTACGACGCGATGCGCTACTGAGTTTAGCTTGTTCTAATTTATCTAGCAAGTCATCAGCTACACCGTACCATTCTTTGCGTAAAGCAGCATCTTCTGAGTCAGAGGTAAGAGCGCGTCCTTGTAATTCTGGCTTTTCAGTATAAAATAAATTATCTACAGTTCGAGTAAAAAATCCTTGAGGAATTTCTAATTCTTCACGACGATTAACAATTTGACTTATATCTTTATTATTTGCGGGTTTAGTTTCCGGGTTCGATCCCCCCGGTATCGGTAGAGAAATTGAGGGGACAGATATTGATGATACACCGCGAACAATGGCATTTACTACCGCCCAAGTACCAGCGAAAGTTAAAACAACCGCAGTTGTCCCAATAAGACTAACAGCAAAAGGACGAAGCCAAACAGGTAAAGGTAACGCACCGGCGATTAATTGCGTTCTTTTGTGGAGATTGCTGACAACAGCACCAGCGCGTTGTCGCCCAGGAGCGGCTATCATAGTTTTCAGCTTGGTGATGTGTGGATTTGCAGCTTTGACAGCGATAGAAAAGTTTAAATCTTTGATAACTTCATTCGCTGTTTGATAGCGATCGCTTGGTTTATAAGCAAGCATTCTTTTTAACACCGCTTCCAGTTGCGAACTGACTTGAATTTCCTTTCCCCAACGCCAAACACCTTGATAGCTATCATAAAGATGTTGCGGTTCCTTACCTGTCAACAATACTAACGCCGTCACCGCCAAAGAGTACAAATCGCTACTAGGAAACGCCTTACCCTGACGTAACTGTTCTTCTGGCGCGTAACCCTTTTTACCCAACAACGTGCGATTTCCACCCAACTGAGTAAACCAAAAACCCTTACTCGCGGGTAATTGCTTCACACCCCCAAAATCAATCAACACCGGCAACTTATCAGAACTCCGCAAAATCAAATTATCAGGAGAAATATCGCGGTGAACGACATCAAGTGAGTGAATATACGCTAATACAGGTAAAATTTCTTGCAGTAACTTAATTACCTCTTCTTCACTAAAACTTTGACGTTCTAACAACTCATAATAATTTTCACCCTCCACATAATCTTGCACCAAAAAGAAAAAATCTTTATCACCTAACTTCGCTTGCAAAGAAGCGTGAAAACGGGGAATTTGCGGATGCTGAAGTTTCTTTAAAACACTTGCTTCGCGTTCAAATAATTCTTTCGCTTTTAGTAAATCTTGTTGTGCTTCAACTTGGGGTGCAAATTCCTTCAGCACGCAATTTTGATTCGATTGATTTTTATCAACAGCCAAATAAGTGCGTCCAAAACCGCCCTGCCCCAATTGCCGTAAAATATGATAGCGGTTCTCCACCACCTTCCCCGTAGCAAGAGGCAACGGTTCACCGCAGTGGATACAAAATCGGTTACTCTGATTATTTGCGTGTTGTTTACTGCAATAGACTTGCATAATGCCCAAGGGTGAATGAAGGGTTTTCTTTATTGCTACAACAGGTGCAGCCTCATTTACGCAAAATTATGAATGGGGAATGGGGAGTGGGGAGTGGGGAATGGGGAATGGGGAATGGGTAATCGGTAATTGGTAATCGGGAATGGGGAAACAAAGAATAAATTCTTCCTTGTCTCCCTTGTCCTCCTTGTCCCCTTGTCCCCTTGTCTCCTTGTCTCCTTGTCCTCCTTGTCCCCTTGTCTCCTTGTCTCCCCATCCCCCCATCCCCCCCTCTCCCCCTCCTCCTCTCCCCCCTCCAAGATAATCATCAAAATCAAGTACCATGAACACCGAATCACAACAGCAGCGGGCAATTAGGGCTTTTCAAGAGTTTATAACTACACCTTTAGAAACGCTACTACAACGCCATATAAATAGTAAAAGCGAATCAGCAGCTTTGGCATTATTTCACGAAATCGCTGCTAACGTATCGGCTTACAAGACTTTTTTAGCACAACAGAATATAAATCCTGCTTCTATCCAAACTTTTGAGGATTTCCAAAAATTACCTTTGATTACCAAAGAAAATTATATCTCGCGTCATCCTTTAGCTGATTTGTGTCGCTATGGATTACAAGCATGTGACATGATAGCTGCTTCTTCAGGTTCCACAGGTAAACCGACATTTTGGACTCGTTTCTTCACAGATGAACTGCAAATTGCGATCCGCTTTGAGCAGATATTTCATGACAGCTTTCAGGCAGATTCCAAAAGCACTTTAGCTGTGATTTGTTTCACTTTAGGAACCTGGGTAGGTGGAATGTTTACAACTAATTGCTGTCGCTATCTTGCCAGTAAAGGTTATCCGATCGCAGTAATTACACCTGGTAACAACAAAGAAGAAATCTTGCGAGTTGTGCAGGAACTTGGTTCAGCTTTCGAGCAAGTTGTATTGTTAGGATATCCGCCATTTCTGAAAGATGTAATTGACACTGGTATTGCTCGTGCTGTGGAATGGCAGCAATATCAAGTTAAGCTAGTTATGGCAGGGGAAGTATTTAGTGAAGAATGGCGCAGTTTGGTTGGTGAAAGAATAGGTTCGCAAAATTTCTGTTACGATTCAGCATCACTTTATGGAACTGCGGATGCGGGTGTTTTGGCTAATGAAACACCTTTAAGTATTTGTATTCGCCGTTTTTTGGCAGAAAATCCTGATGCTGCGAAAGCTTTATTTGGGGAATCTCGTTTACCTACTTTGCTACAGTATGACCCGATCAGCCGCTTTTTTGAAGTTGAAAATGGTACGTTGTTTTTTACGGGAGATAATGGTATTCCCTTGGTGCGTTATAACATTTTAGATACTGGTGGGATAATTAGTTATGATGCCATGTTGGAATTTTTGGCTGAGTGGGGATTTAACCCTGTTGCGGAGTTAGAAAATCAGGGTGGAAGGGGAATTAATCAATTACCTTTTGTTTATGTTTTTGGACGTTCTAATTTTACAGTTTCTTACTTTGGGGCGAATATTTACCCAGAAAATGTGACGATAGGATTAGAGCAACCAGTAATTAAAGAATGGGTGACGGGTAAGTTTGTATTGCAGGTGAAGGAAGATGCAGACAAGAACCGCTTTTTATCTGTGGTTGTGGAGTTAGCACCTCAGGTGGAAGGAAGTGAAGAGAAAACTCAAGCGATCGCCAATTCAATTCTCTCACAATTAAAGCGCCTCAATAGCGAGTTTGCTAACTACGTCCCCCCAGAATATCAAATGCCAAAAGTCATATTAACACCACTTGGCGATCCGGAATATTTCCCCGTTGGCGTGAAGCATCGCTATACACGCAAGTAGCAATTTTCGCAAAAGCTGATGAATAATATTACTCTCCTCAACTCAACCAAAGTCCCAAGATTGACTTATTTAAGTACTTTTGTCAAGCACGTTAAAAAACCCGTCCAAACGAAAATTTGAACGGGTTATTCTTATTCACATCTAAAAACTGACATTACAAATCAGGAGGTAGAATTACTTGATCGATCGCATGGATAACACCATTGCTACCTCTGATATCTGCCTTAGTCACCTTAGCTTCATTAACGGTTACGCCAGCTGCTGGATCAACTTTAACGTTAATCGCACCGCCTTCAACGCTTTTCACTTCGCCAGATTTCAAATCAGTAGATAAGAATTGACCTTTTACCACATGGTATTGCAAAACCTTCAGCAATACTTCTTTATTTTCTGGCTTCAACAAATCGCGCACCGCATCTTGTGGTAATTTAGCAAATGCCGCATCCGTGGGCGCAAAAATAGTGTAATTATCTTTACCTTGTAAAGTTTCTGTCAATCCAGCTGCTTTCAAAGCCTTAGTTAAAGTTTTAAAAGAGCCGTCAGCCTCCGCTAGCGCTAACAAGGTCTTACCTTGAGTGCTAGAACTTCCTCCCGGCGGTGTCGTTTCTCTGGGTGTACGAGTTGGCGGTGTAGAGGGTGTTCCTGTACTTCCGGGTATGGTGGGTGTCTCTGTAGTTCCAGGTGTGGGTGTTGGGATCGGTGTAGCGTCTGGGGTAGTAGACGGGGTAGTAGGTGTTGCGTTAGGTGTTTGACTAGGTGTAGTGCCACCACCACGGTTATAAGGAGCCTCGTTGAAAATACTAGGTCTAGGATTTATACCGCCTCTTTGGTTACTTTGAGATACCGTGTTTTTCGCTGGTGCAGGCTTCTTACCCTGTTTAGCTAATTCTGGCTCGGTCGGTGTATATTCAGCGTTTACCAAAACACGTTGACCGCGATTGTAGGGCGCTTCTGAGAAAATACCAGGGTTAGGATTTAGTACCTCATTGGCTCTAGCCGAAAAAATCATCAGGAAACTAGCACCGGTTGCTCCCACTAGTCCTGCGAACTGGGTCAGCAATTTTCTGTTATAATCAACGTTCATAAATTTTGTTTGGCTTTAATTTCCACACATTACATAAAGACTTATAACATTTCGCTACCCATAAAATCTAACTAAAGAAGTAAGATTTTTTCTTTAAAATATGCGGTGGTGATAGGATTTCCTTTATCCGGAAATTATTACACTGAACGTTAGAAGGTATCGCCTGTAGCAAATATAATATGAATCAAGTAAATATCACGACTTTTGTGTAGGCGATCGCCCAAGAGCGAATTTTCCCCCTCGCCTAATATCGCATCACCTAAAGAAAAAGCAAGTATTTAAGATAAAAGACTTGACCAAATAGCAATCTCCACACAAATGAACTTCAAAAAATGGTAAATCTGATAAAACGTAGCATTATATACAAAAAAATGTCTCACTTTACGAATGTTTGTCTAACAAGCACCACAAGAAAAGCAAAGGAAAAGTGCTCAATCAAAAAGGCGATGCAAGCAACTTTTTATCTAAAATTTTCTACAATGATGTAAGCCGTTGATGGCGACTAATTAAATATTTTCATGATTTGATGTTTTTAATTGAATGAATAATAGTATTTTTGCCAAAATCGTGCATTTATCAAAAAATCAACGTTAGTCTCGATTAGTTTCGTGCAAAATAAATTAAAGGCAAATGAAAATTTATAGTACTAAAGATACAATTGTAAAGTTGATAAACGCACCGATTACAAGGTAGGGAAGATGCTGGAATTATACCAATTTGAACTATCTCATTACTCAGAGAAAGCACGCCTGCTCCTTGATTATAAAGGATTAGCGTACCGCAAAATCGAAATTACACCTGGGATTGGACAAGTAGATCTCTTCCGGTTGACTGGTCAGCGACAAGTACCAGTGCTGAAAGATGGTAATAGATATATCTCAGATTCCACGGGGATAGCTAAGTATTTAGATTTAGAATATCCCGATCGCCCACTGATACCGAAAGATTCAAAGCAACGCGGTTTATGCTTAATGATGGAAGAATGGGCTGATGAGTCGATTGGTATCAAAAGTCGTAAGGCGTTATTTTCGGCGATTAGTCAAGACCAAAATTTCCGCAAGTCTTTATTACCGACTTCGACACCAGATGTATTCAAAACTCTGGTTCAAGGAGTACCAAACGACTTACTAAAAGTTTTGGGTGTTGGAGTAGGTTATACTCCTGATGTGGTAAGTAGCGCCATCACCGACTTAAAGCAAGACTTAGAAGCACTTACCCTAATATTGGCAGACAGTCCTTATTTAGTTGGCGACCAACCTACTTTAGCAGACTTTGCCGTGGCGGGATTGTCGATTTTGCTGAAGTTTCCCGATGGTCCCTATCTGGATTTACCAGTCAGCCTCAGAGGTAAAGGTGTCCCAGAATTAGCAGATAATCCCCTTTACGAACCATTCTTCACTTGGCGCGATCGCCTTTACAGTCAATATCGCACACCATTACTACCTACTACTACCACAGGTAGCGCTCCAACTTCAATTCAAATTGATTAAAAATGGGTAATGGGTAATGGGGAATGGGGAATGGGGAATGGGTAATGGGTAATGGGGAATGGGGAATGGGGAATGGAGAATGGGGAATGGGTAATCGCAATTACCAATTTTCACGTTCCCAATTTCCAATTACTTATTACCCTTTTAATTTTTTTGGAAACAAGCGATTGTAAATGTTATATACAACTAAAATTAAATATAAGATGAAACACCAACAATCATGTAATTAATAAAATGAATTTGGGACAACCGTTAGGTTCAGTAATAGAAGGTTCTCTCACAGCAGGATTAGAAGTAAGATTACACCCGGATATTTCGGTTGAAGATATGCGGGTGGGTAAATTTTTAGTCGTGCAAGGGATGCGATCGCGTTTTTTCTGTATGCTGACAGATGTAGCACTAGGAACTGCTAACCAAAGAATTATTGCTAATCCTCCGAGTTGGGATGACACTTTTTTAAGAGAAGTTTTAGGTGGAAGTGGTACTTACGGAACTATCAACCTCTCACCGATGTTGATGTTCACTCCGGAAAATAACGAATCTTATTCAGCCACAAATGGCAAATCTGTTAATCCCTTTGTACCATCGGCAACCGGTTTAGCATCTTTTCAACCGCAAACCAGCACGACGATGGAATTGTTACCAGTTAAAACTATTCCCAGTCACTTTAGCCAAGTTTACGAAGCGAATGAAGACGATTTTCGCCGAGTATTTGGTTGGGAAGATGATCCGCAGAGAAAAAATTTCTCCATCGGTAAACCGCTGGATATGGATGTACCGGTTTGCATCGATTTAAATCGTTTTGTTGAACGCAGTAACGGTGTTTTTGGTAAATCTGGTACTGGAAAATCGTTTTTAACACGCTTACTTTTAGCTGGTGTGATTCGCAAAAGCGCAGCAGTTAATTTAATTTTTGATATGCATTCCGAGTATGGTTGGGAAGCTGTAGCGGAAGGTAAAAATGTTAATACTGTTAAAGGTTTAAAGCAGTTATTTCCAAGTCTTGTTGAAGTTTACACCCTTGACCCAGAATCTACAAAACGTCGGGGTGTGCGCGATGCACAAGAACTATATCTAAGTTACGACCAAATCGATGTCGAAGATATTAAGTTATGCAGTCGGGATTTAGGACTGTCGGATGCAGCATTAGATAATGCCAATATTTTGTTCTCCGAATTCGGGAAGTCTTGGATTATCCAATTACTGAACATGACGAATGAAGAAATCGAGATGTTCTGCGATGAAAAGCGCGGACATAAAGGTTCGATTATGTCTTTGCAACGCAAACTTTTGCGGATGGATAGTTTAAAGTATATACGAGCGGCTTGCCCGCAAAACTACATCGATAAGATTTTGCAATCTTTAGAAGCTAGCAAGAATGTTGTGATAGAATTTGGTTCCCAATCCAACATGCTTTCTTACATGTTGGTGACGAACATGATTACCAAACGCATTCACGAGAAGTATGTAAAAAAAGCTGATAAGTTCTTGCAAAGCAAAAATCCATGCGATCGCCCAACGCCATTAATGATTACCATCGAGGAAGCGCACCGCTTTCTTGACCCCGCTATTGTCCAAAGTACCATCTTTGGGACGATCGCCCGCGAGTTGCGGAAATATTTCGTTACACTTCTGGTGGTCGATCAACGTCCTTCAGGCATAGATAATGAAGTTATGTCTCAAATTGGCACTCGCATCACTGCTTTGCTCAATGATGAAAAAGACATCGACGCGATTTTTACAGGTGTCTCTGGTGCTGGTGGTTTGCGATCGGTCTTAGCCAAGTTAGACTCAAAGCAACAAGCTTTAATTTTAGGACACGCCGTCCCCATGCCTGTAGTGGTGCGTACCCGTCCTTACGATTCAACTTTCTATGCCGAAATTGGTGATACCGCTTGGGAAGAAAAGCCAGACGCAGAAGTCTTCGCTGCTGCTGAACTAGCTAAAGCCGATCTTGGGTTTTAAGTTAGGGAATGGGGAATGGGTAATGGGTAATGGAGAATCACTATGACCAATTACCCATTACCAATTGCCTAATTTCGTAATATTACAATTAATCAGTTCGGTAATCCCGCTAATTTTGGGCACCCGCGAGGGGGGTTTTAGCGTCACTATATAAATAGTAAGGGCACAAAACAATTTACCGCCATTTATTTTGGCAAATAAACATTTTTGCACTATAATGGAAAGATTTATCTGACCTACTTTACTATATGGCTAATTTATCGTAATATTAAATAAGTAGAACTCATACTGACTTCGTATTTTTACTGTCGCTGCCAGCGAGTGAGGACGAAAAGAAATCAAGGGAAACTTTGAGCGCGTACTTCTAACGACTTAAAGATTTAGGGAGGATAGGGAAACCTATCTAAAGGGAGCACCGTCTTGACAAAACCTGTACTAATATGATTGTCTTCGGTAGTTCATAATGTGGTGAGATCAAAACACAATCTTTCCCCATCCGCCCTAGTAATTAAATATTCATTGTGTTTACGGACAAGAGGACAACGCACCAATGCCTACTGTTACCACCCAAACTGAAAACAATAACACCAAATTCACGGCTGATATGGTGCGAACCTATCTGCGCGAGATTGGTCGTGTACCACTGCTAACCCGTGACCAAGAAATCATCTTTGGGAAGCAGGTGCAACACATGATGAAGTTAGTGGAAGCTAAAGAAGCTTTAGAAAAGAAACTGCACCGCGAAATCAGCTTAGAAGAGTGGGCAAGCCATGTTAATCTACCAGAAGCAGAGGTTACACAGCTTGTGCATCAAGGTAAGCGGGCAAAGCAAAAGATGATTGAAGCGAATTTGCGCTTAGTCGTTGCTATTGCCAAGAAGTACCAAAAGCGGAATATGGAGTTTCTGGATTTGATTCAAGAAGGAACTCTAGGACTAGAAAGAGGTGTAGAGAAGTTTGACCCGACACGGGGTTATAAGTTCTCAACCTACGCTTACTGGTGGATTCGTCAAGCGATTACGCGGGCGATCGCTCAACAAGGTCGGACAATTCGCTTACCGATCCACATCACCGAGAAGCTGAACAAAATCAAAAAAGTACAGCGCGAACTAGCTCAAAAATATGGGCGATCGCCTTCCCCCGCAGAAATTGCCAAAGAACTTGAGCTAGAACCAGCTCAAATTCGCGAATACCTGAATATGGCACGTCAGCCAGTTTCTTTGGATGTTCGCGTCGGCGACAATCAAGATACTGAGTTGCAAGAAATGCTCGAAGATGATGGTCCATCACCTGAGTATTACATGACTCAAGAGTTCTTGCGCCAAGACTTGAACACTCTATTATCTGAACTTACCCCCCAACAGCGAGAAGTTTTAGCTTTGCGCTTTGGTTTAGAAGATGGTAACGAAATGTCTCTGGCGAAAGTTGGCGAACGCTTAAGTCTTAGCCGCGAGCGCGTCCGCCAATTAGAGCATCAAGCCCTTGCTCATCTGCGTCGCCGTCGCGCAAATGTTAAAGAGTACGTTGCTAGCTAGTTATAAGCTTATCGCTTTAGGCGACGCGCCTCCTGAATTCAGGGGGCGATTTTTTTTGAGTCGTTCCCAACACGACTGCTGTCAGAAAACGAAATTAAATATTATTTATCAAAATAAAAATATCAAATAAAAATATATTAGCAATTTTCCGAAAACCTCACCCCAGAGAGTGAATTTACTTAGTGAAGTGAAAATCGCTTAAACGATGGTATTTTCTGATTAAAGCCAAAAAAATAGATAAAAACTTTATTTATTGAAAATGTGTTTTTCCGCACAATATAAATCAAACCTTTGGCAGAGCCTTGATGCCTAAATACTTGGTTACGGTTTAAAGAGGTAGGTGGCAGAATACGTAATAATTTTTTCACAGGAGGATTTGGGTGGTGCATAATATCAATAAATTTCTTTCCCCTCGCAAATGGACAATTCCCCTCGCTGGCTTAATCATAACTGCTGGTGTTGTTGGCGAACAGGCTAAACCAGTTTTGAGTAACCAAATAGAAACAGCACAAACGTCAACCCTGGTTACGGATTTGCAAGTTTCCAGAAACGCTTTGCAAGAAAGACAAATCCAGGCTAACGCTAGTCTCGGAACAGACGATAACGATAAAGTTTCTTCACCTGGAACTAGCGCACAACTTACCAAATCTCAAAAATCAACAAAAAACGCTGGGGTTGTCACTACGAAGTTTCCCAAACAAGATGGCGTTTATCTCTATGGTCAATCTCCACAACCAAACCAACTTGGGCAAGGATATATTGTATTTGAGAAGCGCCAAAATCAGGTGATGGGCGCGTTGTATATGCCCAGTTCTGAGTTTAGTTGTTTTCAGGGCAATGTTGACTCAACAGGAGAGTTGGCGATGACGGTAACTGCGCCTGCTGGAGGAGGTCTAGAAGAGGTAGCTACAGCAAATACAATACCGAAACTAGATGCAGATCAGCCAATGACTTATGCCTACTCAGTGGCACTACAAGACTATCATAAATTAAATACTGTCAGTGATAACGATCGCCAAATTTTGCAGATGTGCAATCAAGTTTCAGATGGCGGATACCGAAAGTGAGTCAAATAATCGCTCTTTTGATGAACGATGAATAACGAGTTTTGGCAAAGTGCGATCGTTCATCACTGAAAAAATTAAAACTCAATTCCCGCTTGCGCTTTTACGCCTTGATCGCGAAAAGGATGCTTAACTAAAGTCATTTCTGTGACTAAATCGGCTCGTTCAATTAAAGCCGCTGGTGCGCCTCTACCTGTGAGGATAACGTGTTTATCGAGTGGTTTTTGTTGCAAACCTCTTAAAACTTCCTCAACTTGTAAATAACCCATTTTCAGAGCGATATTAATTTCATCTAACAGCACCAGCTTGAAGTCTGGATTGCAAATGTATTCTAATGATTTTTGCCAAGCGTCGTAAGCTTTATCGAGGTCGCGATCGCGGTCTTGAGTTTCCCAGGTAAAGCCTTCGCCCATAGCATGAAATTCTAACTGGTCTTGCCACATACTGAAAACCTTTTTTTCTGAAGGTTCCCAGGCACCTTTGATAAATTGGACGATCGCTACTTTATATCCATGACCAAGCGATCGTAACACCATCCCCAAAGCCGCAGTCGTTTTTCCCTTACCGTTGCCGGTATTAATAATAACTAACCCTTTTTCCGGGACAGCATTTGCGATTCGTTGATCTTGGACTTCCTTACGGCGCTGCATCTTTTTACGATACTGCTCATCCGTTAAAGAAGAAGTTATTACTTCATCGATTAAGCGATCGATTTCTGGGTCTGAGTGAAATTCTGTTGTATTATCGGGTTTCATCAATCTCTGTAAATTACTCTCAACAATTAGGGGGAGTGGGGAGTGGGGAGTGGGGAGTGGGGAAGAAAATTATTCTTTATTCCTCACCTTTAATCCTTAATCCCTAATCCCTAATCTCTAGTCGCCAGTCACTTATAAAATGAATCAGAATTTGGTTGTTTATACCATTTTAATTAAATGGCATTATTGGATACGTCCAGTGAGATTACCCGAAACAATATTGATACAGTGTTAGCTTTATTACCGATACTTTCCAGCAAAAAAGCAAACCTATATAATATACAAACTGAATCCTTGACTTTAGACCCTTATTCCTATTCTAAAGAATTTGAGAAATTCATTAAAGCACTTTACGAAGAAAATTTTGTCATTTTCTTTGACTGGGTAACTTGGCAGAATGAAGATCAACGTGTCCAACATCCAGAATTGTTAAATTATGCTGACATTTGTACCTGACAAAAATTATTGACAACCCACATTGGCAGCTAGTGCGCTTTTGTAGCGGTCATTTGCAAGCAATTCGTGCGGCTATGATTTGAGAAAACAGCAAACCAGGGATAATGACGCAAATAGAAGTGGTTCAAGGTGATATTACTCAGTTGAAAGTTGATGCGATCGTCAATGCAGCGAATAGTTCTTTACTAGGTGGTGGTGGTGTCGATGGGGCAATTCATCGCGCTGCCGGACGAGAACTGTTAGAAGAATGCCGTAAACTGGGAGGGTGTGAAACTGGCGAAGCTAAAATCACAAAAGGCTATAATCTCCCAGCTAAATGGGTAATTCACACCGTTGGTCCAGTGTGGGAGGGTGGAAATTATGGCGAGGATGAGTTATTAGCCAGTTGTTACCGTCAGAGTTTAGCTCTAGCAGAAGAATATAAGATTTCAGCGATCGCTTTTCCGGCAATTAGCACAGGTGTTTATCGATTTCCGCTTGAACGTGCTAGTAAAATTGCTGTGAGTGAAGTTAACAAGTTTTTAGAGAGCGATCGCTTACTCAAACAAGTAATTTTCGTATGTTTTGGACAAACTGCTTACGATTCGTACTTAAAGGCGATGCAAGAAATTACTCAAAGCTAGTTAACATTACATGGGAGCGTGTTTACTCTGCGGGAGTGCAAAATGTCAAAACAGCTGGGTCAAAAAATCTCACCCACACCGATGTCAACCAATATCAGCGTAATTGATTTGATTGATAATTACTTCACGGCTTATAACTCAGCGCGTTTGCGGGAAATCTGTCAACTACTGAGTAAAGAAGTCTTAACCGAAGGTGTGACGGTGGGAGTTAGCCTTTCCGGTGCGATGACACCAGCAGGATTCGGAGTTTCTGCGCTAGCACCTTTGATTCGCAACGGCTTTATTGACTGGATGATTAGTACTGGTGCAAATCTTTACCACGACATGCATTATGGTTTGGGTTTTGAACTGTTTGCAGGTAATCCATTTTTAGATGATGTGAAGCTGCGTCAGGAAAGCACCATCCGGATTTATGACATTATCTTTGGCTACGATGTGCTGCTAGAAACTGATGCTTTTATCCGCAAGATTTTGCAAGCAGAACCGTTTCAAAAGCGGATGGGAACGGCTGAATTTCATCATTTGCTAGGTAAATATGTCCGGGAAGTTGAAAAGCAATTAGGAGTGCAGCATTCGTGTTTGCTAGCGACAGCTTATGAATGTGGCGTGCCGATTTATACGTCTTCGCCCGGTGATAGTTCAATTGGGATGAACGTGGCGGCTTTAGCCTTAGAAGGTTCCAAGTTGATTTTAGATCCGTCAATTGACGTGAATGAGACAGCAGCGATCGCCTACACTGCACGCGAATCTCAAGGCGAATCTGAAGGCAAAAGTGCTGCGGTAATTCTCGGTGGTGGCAGTCCCAAGAACTTTTTGCTACAAACCCAACCGCAAATTCACGAGGTATTGGGACTAGAAGAACGGGGACACGATTACTTTATACAGTTTACCGATGCGCGTCCGGATACCGGCGGTTTATCTGGGGCTACTCCCTCAGAAGCTGTCAGTTGGGGTAAAATTGACCCAGAAGAATTACCCAGCACGATTGTTTGTTACACCGATAGCACGATCGCTTTACCACTGGTAACAGCATACGTGATGAACCAGTGCCAGCCTCGCCCTCTAAAGCGACTTTACGACAGACGAGAAGAAATAACCGAGAAACTGCGTCAAGACTATCTTGCAGCCAAAACTCAACCAGTAGATAAAATCCCTAAGGCTATGGCTGATAGCGCTTCTGGTGAAGCTGCAACTTATCCCTGTGGTAGGTTGATTCCGAATACTCCCTAAGTAAATTGGTAATAGGTAATTGGTAATGGGTAATGGGGAACGCGGTAATTGGGCATAGGTTTGGCTGTGCGTTGCGCGGGTTCCCAAGCCAGCCGCGTGCGGTGAGTCCACGGGCGCGGTTGCCTGTACCGTCTATTCGTAGTGGCTCTCCCGTTGGGAGGTTCCCTCCGTTGAGCGGACTGGCGTCGCGTTGAAGCACCTGCCGTCATTGGGCATTGGGGAGCCAGTGCCGTGCAAAGGTGCCCTCCGTTGAGGAGCCAGTGCGCTGCAAAGGAACACGACCGTTGTAGCACCTGGCGTGCAACTCGCGTCATTGGTAATAATTCTTTCCCCATTTCCCATTCCCCATTCCCTATTACCCATTACCCATTCCCCATTACCCATTCCCCATTACCTTCCTCCCAATCAACAAATAAGTTGTCATTTTCCCTTTACCTTTAACTTCGATTTCACCGCGCTTTTCAAAGAAAAATTCATCACGCAATTGTTGATAAGTGGTTTCTGATACTTGAATTTTGTTGGTCAAACCTTGGGATTCCATGCAGCTGGCGATGTTTACGGTGTCTCCCCATTCGTAAGTAAAGTTTTTGATACCGATTAGTGCGGAAACTGCGGAACTGCTATGGATGCCGATACGAATGGAGAAGTTTTGCTGATTTTTGGCATTAAATTGAGCGATCGCACTTTGCATATCGAGTGCCATTAGCGCGATCGCACTAGCATGATCTGCGCGATGTCTGGGTAAACCACCAACTACCATATAAGCATCGTCAATGGTTTTGATTTTCTCTAAATTATATTGCTCGCTGAGGCGATCGAAATCTGAAAAAATTTGGTTGAGTAACTTTACCAGTTGAATTGCACTCACAGAAGAAGCGATTTCCGTAAAGCCAACGATATCTGCAAATAAAACTGTAACATCAGCAAAGTCTTCGGTGATTGTGCCTGGTTGTTTGAGACGGTTAGCTATTGCTTCTGGCAAAATATTCAGCAACAAACCTTCAGTTTGTTTCTGTTGATGATGCAGTGCTTCTTCAACTTCTAGTCGCTGGGTGATGTTACGAAAAATGCCGCGAGTTCCAACTGGTTTTCCTCTCACCAATTTACAATTTATGTTTCCTTCTACAAAGATTTTTTGACCGTATTTAGTCACGAACGCAGCTGGAAATTGCTCAATTTTTTTTCCTGAGAGGACACGATAAAACATTTGCCGACAAGAAGATTGAAAATCTGGATGTATAATGTCAAATACATTCATTTGAGTAATTTCAGCTTCGCTATATCCGAGAGTTTCTCGCCACGCACGATTAACATACTCAAAACGACCATAAGCATTAACAGACTGAATCAAGTCGTTAGCGTTTTCAAATAAATCTCGATATCTTTCTTCACTTTCTAAAAGAAGCTCACTTGCTTGTTTGTGTTTCAGAAAATGAACAATTTGGCTGCTAATAGAAGCCATCATTTGTAGTAAGTCTACATCTTTTGGTTGCACTTCTCGACTGAAGAAAACCATCACGCCTAAAACTTCGCTGTCATCTACAATCGGGAAACCAAATGCGGCGTGCAATGCTGTAGCGACAGCTTTTTGCGTTCGCGAAAAATCAGAACTATGCACAATGTCTCTAGTCCAAAGCGGGGAACGTCTTGCCCAAATTCGACCCGGAAAACCATCACCAAGGGTATATGTAGTTTGCCATGCGATCGCTTTAAATTCTCGAACGGTGATTGTTCGACTCGACCACATTTCCACACATCTGAGTATAGGATTACTTTTATCTTTCTTTTCTCTAGACGCTGATGTGGTTAAATATTCATTTGCTGTCCAAAGTTGCCCTAAATCCCATCCCAAACTTTCACAAATTGCCTGCAAAATTTTCGATATTGCCTGCTTGACGCTTTGAGATTCTGATAAAATGCGGGTTATGGCATACTGTACTGCATGACGCTGTTGTCTGCGCTCTCTAGCAGTAATATCCCGACCAATATAAACAATATCTTCTAAGCCATCTATTTTTTTTTGAATAACTGAACAAGAAAACGCAATTAACAGCTTTTCTCGTTTTTTAGTTCGACAAACTAATTCTATATTTTGGAAATATTTATGATATAAAGAATGCTGCCTAATCGCTCTTTGGAGTAAAAAATTATCCTCAATTATTAAAGAAATTGGCTGCTCGATTAATTCTTGTTCACTAAATCCAAATAATTCTTGTGCGGCTCGATTGACTTTTTTTATTTTTCCGGAGTTAGTTGTCACTAAAAAGGCATCTGCCATTGAAGTGATAACTTGATCCATGTAATTTTTGTAAGTGACTAACGTATGTAATAATAAATTAGATTCATTAACTTTCTGCTTGTGGTTTTGTTGAAAAAACATTTTTTCGGTAATATCTTCAAGCAAAATAACTAATCTATTATCAGATTCGTTTTCACCTGGTTCGCCAAGAATATATATATTGATATATATATCTGATTTATCTTCATAAAAGCGTCTAATACTTTCTAATTCAAATAGTTCCTCTTCCCCTTGTAAGATAGAGATGAGAATATCTTCAATCCCAATAAATTCTGGAAAACTTAGCCGGACATCTTTTCCTAGCATTACCTCTTCAGGGCGATCGGCAAATCGTTGAACTTGCTCGGATGTATCTATAATGCAAAAGTTCTCATCAAGTTCCAAGCGTTCAAATTTGCGTAAAGACAAAGCTTTGTTAAATATTCGATCTAGTACCTGGTATTTCATTGTGGTGTGGGAATAGTTATTCAGGCATCATGAGAGGGGCACAGCAAATCAACAGACACTTGAGATGATTAACTCCGTGGCTTCACACTCCACAATGCCACTCGCTTTAACTGAGGTTCCTTCGGAAGTTGGATGTTTGAGACATACATCGTCGTTCGCATAAGGAAAATGAGCGCGTGCTGGCTCCTCAGCACCCAAAATTCAGCACCACTGATAATTTTATAAACTAGTTTTTCAAAAATTTGGTCAATACACAAGCCCATAAAGGTAGAAATTGGAGAACTTGCTGCTTGCCTTTTAATTAGTCATGCGCCTGAAAGGGCAATTTTTAAGATAATCAGCGTATTCTAGGAATGCGATCGCATTGCCTTTTTATTGGCGTTGCATATGAGCATTTCATTTCAAAATATAAACATCTTAGGCAAAAATAAGTATTAAATTATACTTTTTAAGTCGATCTAAAAATCTTCTCCTTTGATTGATCTTGGTTTAGCAGCTTACATAAGTAACTTAAGACGAAATTGATGAATTGCCATCCTATATCTATTTATCCGGAACCGGAATCAAGGATGTGTAGCCTATTATGTAATTATACTGCCGTTAACAGCGTCATCCTATGCCAGTCATCACCATTCGGGAGACACAGAAAACAGAAACTGGATTTGATGCTGTCTTGATTTTTGATGGGGGAGAATACTTAATTACAATCACTGACCCCTTCACCCCGCAGGAAGAAAAGCTCTTAGAGTGGTATTTTGAAGACTGGATAACTTTTCCCTTCACTGACATTACCCTGGCTGAAGCAGCGGCTGTGAGTGTGCAAACCTACGGCGTAAGGTTATTTCAGCAAGTTTTTGGGCAGAATCAAGCTTATAGTGAATATCGGCAACTGCGGCGGGATTTGTCGGAACTATCAATTGAAATTGTTGGTAAAACGCCTGAATTTCATGCTTTGCATTGGGAAGCGTTGCATGACCCAGAGTTAACGCGATCGCTTGCGGTAGAGTGTGTGATGGTGCGAAAAAGTGTCAAACCTGCACCCATCTCCACAAACGTCCAACCTTTTGCTTTGGAAATCTGTATCGAAGGAAAGCGATCGCCGGATCGAGGGGTAAACCATGCGCTCCTGCTATCCCCACTAGAGAAACTATCAACCCCGACAGCAAAGGCGCACTTGCTGGATTTTTAGTATACTCGCGCTTGTTGACCGCGAAAACCATCATCTCCGCAAAGTTCTTTACGCAGTGCTTTCAGCGTCACTTGCCAAAGTGATTTATTACCCCTCATCGTCGGTGGTGGACCATTTTTTTCTGTCCATAAATCCTCAAAAGACCGCTCTAAATTGCCATTGTGCTTTTCTAAGTTATTTAATGCGTGCTGTGCGGGATCGAAATCGTGTAAAATCTCGCGTGCAAGATTGATTTCATTACTTGTTAATTGAGCATCCATATTTATCCTCATTCCTTGTCACAATCTAAATAAAGGCAACGATAGATACAATTTAACTTCTCTCCAAACCTCTCCCTGTTGGCGTCAGCCTGCCGTTAGGCAAGCGGGGAGAGGCTTAAAAGCTTCATTTTTGTCTTGCTTCTCCTCCCTCTCCTCGTAGGAGAGGGAGGTTGGGAGGGAGAGGTTTATTCAACTAATGTTAAATAAAGGCGATCGCATCTCACTAACAATGCAAATCATACAAAGTCTGCACACAGCCATTCTCGTCACGAATCTCGAACAATCAGAACACTTTTATGGCAAAGTATTAGGATTGCCCAAAATTGATCGCTCCCTAAAATACGCTGGTGCGTGGTATCAAATCGGCGAATATCAACTTCACCTAATAGTCGCACCCACCGTCCCCACAGACAACAAATACGAAAAATGGGGACGCAACCCTCATATCGCTTTCTCTGTCACCGACTTGGACGCAGCAAAACAGCAGCTATTAGATCATAATTGCCTTTTTCAACCCAGCGCATCCGGTCGCCCCGCTCTTTTCACCCAAGATCCAGATGGGAATGTTATCGAGTTGAGTCAGGGGTGAGGGGGAGTGGGGGATGGGGGGACAAGGGAGACAAGGAGACAAGGGGGACAAGGAGGATAAGGGGATAATTAACCACTAACTCCTAATTTCTAACTCCTAACTCCTGACTCTTGACTGTTGACTCCTGACTCTTGACTGTTGACTCCTGACTCCTAAGTTATGAAAATTATCGCTTACACTTACACTGACCCTTTACTAGAACCCTCACCCGATTCTCATAGTTGGGGATGGGAAGTGGATCGAGTTTATGAGGATTTGGGTAAGCGATCGCAATTACAAGAATTACTCACTGACTGTCAAACCGAAAGAGCAAATTATCTGCTTATTCGTCGGTTGGCGGAATTGGGAGATACTGTAGAAGAAGTGAGCGATCGCCTTACCCAACTCGAAGCGATGGGGATAGCAATAATTGCCACTGAACAAGCTTACTCTTCAGAAACTGCTAATTTTCGCGCTGACTTATTCAAATTGTTACACGAAATTCAGCGCCAGCACAAGAGCGATCGCATCCGCAAAGCACACGCCCGCAATCGTTTGGAGGCTGCGCCACCACCAGGTAAAGCACCTTATGGCTACCGCAGAGGTAATGCAAAATACATTATTGACCGTAGTACTTCCCCGGTAGTCAAAGATTTTTTTGACAACTTCCTGCTTTACGGTTCTTTGCGGGGAGCAGTGCGTTATCTGGCGAAAAAATATGCTAAGAAAATCTCTGTCACCACTGGGCGACGCTGGCTGACAAATCCAGTATATCGCGGCGATACGGCTTATCAGAACGGGGAAATTATTTCTGATACACATGTGCCAATTATTACGAAAGAAGAAGCTGCACAAATTGATCGACTTTTACGCCGCAATAGCCGTTTGCCATCTAGAACTGCAAGTGCGCCACGTTCTCTAGCGGGTTTGGTTATCTGTGGCGAGTGTGAATCGCATATGACAGTTACCCGTGTAACTCAGCGCAATCAAGATAAAGAGTATCTTTATTTACGTCCAATTAGCTGCACCAAAAGCCCAAAATGTCGCGCTATTCCCTACGCACAAATTTTAGAAAAGACAATTGAAGCGGTTTGTCGTGACTTACCGAGTGCAGTATCTAAGATGAATTTTCCTCAATTAGATGCCGTTAAAAATAGTTTAGGAGAAAAGAGCGATCGCCAGCAACAAATACTCGAACAACTACCCACCTTAGTAGAAAGCGGAATTTTAGATGTAGAAACAGCAAAACTAAGAGCATACAAACTCCGTATAGAAATTTCTGCACTCCAAGCAAAGCTAGCAACACTCCCCCCGGTGAACTTGCGTTCTGTTGCTCAAGCTGTTTCAATTCCCCAATTTTGGTTAGACTTATCAGAAGCAGAGCGACGATTTTACCTGCGAGAATTCATTCGCAAAATTGAGATTATTCGCCAAAATCAAAATTGGCAACTGCAAATCATATTTATTTTTTAACTTATATCATATCCCCTCAATTACCCGTAATAAACAAACCTCTAGAAGGTGCCTTTGACTGGTGTCACAAAGTCTTCCCTCCCCTAGTAGGGGAGCCACTGCGTTGCGGTGAGTCCACTCGGCGGTGTCGGTTTCCGTCCCCTCGAAGTGGCGAACCCGTTCGCGGAGCGTCTCCGAAGGAGAAGGGAGGTTCCCTCCGTTGTAGCAAGTGGCGTGAGGGACAGGTTTTGCTACGCAAAACCAGGGAGAGGTCAAGGGTGGAATTAAGGTTAATTTGCCGGACATAATATACAGCAGATTGCAGAGAAATGAGGTACACTAATGCGGGTGCATTAATAGGTAGAATGAAAGCTTACTCCATCGACTTACGAGAAAAAATAGTA